>CAZTCJ010000043.1:22094-30460 GCA_964612085.1 uncultured Alphaproteobacteria bacterium | reverse complement strand
CCCGCGCCGTCAGGCTCGGCATCAGATTGTAGAACTGAAAGACGAAGCCCACATGTTCGCGGCGATAGGCCGTCAACTCACGGTCGGAAAAGCCGGTCAACTCCCGGCCCATGAAAAACACCTGACCGCCGCTCGGGGAATCGAGACCGCCCAGAATGTTGAGAAGGGTGGATTTGCCGCTGCCCGACGGGCCCAGCAGCACCACCAGCTCGCCCTCGGGGATTTCCAGATCGACCCCGCGCAAGGCATGGACCGCCGCCGCCCCGGTGCCGTAGACCTTGGTCAGCCCGGCGGTTCTGTAGGCCAGTCGATCAGACGCGTCCGTCACGGTAACCCCCTTCCCCGGCGCGGGCCCCGCGCCGGTGACGAGAGTATAGCTGAGGACTTACACTTCTTCTAAGGGCTTCCGGTCACAAACCGGAGCCCATGCCTCGCATTTAGAACAGATCGCCGCCGAACGGCACCGTTTCGGGCTCGAAACTGAACGGCAGATCCTCGAGCACGGGCGCCGGGAACGGCTCGACCGGGAGCGTGTCCTCTAAGGGGCCCAAGAGGTCCTGATTGAACGGCGCGAAATCGGACCGGACGAGCGACTGGGCAGTGCTGTTGTTGGCCGCCGCCGCCACCGCCGGATCGCTCGGATCGGCGGTGATCGCGCCCAGCGCCAGATCCTGGATCGTGGCGCCGAGAATGGTCAGGGTCTCGCCCGTCACCGGATTGGTGAAGAACACCGAATTCGCCGTCTGAACGCTGTTGGACGAGAGGTCCGCGAAGGTCAGGCCCGCCTCGCTGATGTCGAGCCGGTCTTCGCCGCCTTTGAAATCCTCGATGATGTCGTTGCCGCCGGAATAGATGAAAATGTCGGCCTCGCTGCCGCCGCGCAGAACATCGTTGCCCGCGCCGCCATCGAGCCGGTCCGCGCCGCTATTGCCGCGCAGCTCGTCATTGCCCGAGCCGCCGACCAGTTCGTCATTGCCGTTGCGGCCCCTGAGATCGTCATTGCCCGCGCCGCCGACCAGGACATCGCGGTTGCCGCCGCCCCGGATCTCGTCATCGCCGCCGAAGCCGAAAATGACATCCGCGCCGCCGCCGCCGGCGATCTTGTCCGCGCTTTCACTGCCGTAGATCACGCTCGACGCGTTGTTGCCTTCGACCCTGATCGCGCCGCTGGCGATCAGCGTCTGGGCCACCGCATCATTGCGCTCATCCAGGTTCTGAATGCGCAGATCGAGTTCAGGCGCCATGTCGGCTTCATTAAACGGCGTCACCGCATGATTGTCGGCCAGGAACTCAGCCAAAGCGTCCTGTTCTGTGCCGAATGGGGCGAAGGTCGCCGCGCCCGGCTCTTCCGGGAACGTCACATCCGTCAGCTCCTGACGGTTCGCGAAGGCCGGATTGGCCGCCACGAAGTCCGGGAACGGATAACCGTCGCCGCCATCGGCCAGGAAGTTCAAGGTGACGATGCGGATGCCGCCTTCGAAAATGCCCGGAATGGCTTCGCCTTCCTCGACAATCAGCATGCGCCCGCCCGGCGTCTGGACCGTCACGGTCTCGACCCGCTCGCCCGCCGGGGCATCGGGATCGAAGCTGAAGGCCAGGCCGCCCACTTGCGCGAACTGGCCCGGGGTCACGCCCGGGGCCGTCGCCGAAACGCTGTGTTCCAGGACTTCCAGAAGCTGCTCAAGCGTCAGGGTGATCAGCGACAGGCCGTTGTTGAAGCGCAGGGCATTCTCGATGTCGAGCTGGCTGACCTCGCCTTCTTCCTTGCCGGACAAGGGGTTGGCCTGGGGCGGCAGCAGCGTGCCGTCGGGCGCCACCTCGCCGATGGGCGCGCGGATGCCGCCGCCGTTCTTGATCGACACCAGAACGGAGGGATCGATGCTCTGGGCCTGTTCCAGATTGGCGTCGGCGGTGAGGTTGCCCAGATTGGTTTCCTGGGTGCGCACATCCGCGCGCTCGCCATTCAGATAGACATCCGTCAGACCAAAGACATTGCTGTCCTTCTCGATGACGATGCCGGTGACCGCATCGGTCAGCTCCCGGACCTGAGCGGCCTTGGTGCCCTCGGCGAACAGGTCCTCGCCGTCGGCGACGCTGGCCACCACCTCGTCGGTGGTCGCGAAGGCGCCGGAAATGGCCGCGTCGATGCTGTCGGTGTCAATCACGCCGTTTTCGTCGAACTCGACCACCAGGCGCCCCAGATAGCTGTACTCGCCGGCGGTGGAGACAATGGCCACCGGATTGCCCGAGGCATCTTGCGTGAGGAACGGATAGCCGCCGCCGGACGTGTCGCCGGGACGCAGCACATCGGTTTCGTCCGCCAGGATCGTATCGGAGCCACCCGCGATAATGACATCGACGCCGTCGAGCAAGGTCGCCAGTTCCTGCTCCAGCGCGATCTGCTGAAGGTGGGAGACGATGACGATCTTGTTGACGCCGCTGGTCGTCAGCTCGTCGATTACCGGCTGCAGGACGCTGGCAAGCTGCACCATATCGTTCCCGCCCGGATCGCCGATCACCGTGGTGCCCGTGGGCGAGGTGATCTGCTCCAGCACCTGGGTCGTTGCTCCGACCACGCCGACGCGCTGACCGCTCGATTCAAAGACGGTCGCCGGTGCGATCTTGGGCGTGTTCGACAGATCGTCGAGACTTTCTTCCGGACCCGTCTCGAACGCCGTGGTGGGCAGGATCCGGTCCGTGACCAGATTGGCAAGATCCGCGTCGCCGGAGAAATCCAGATTGGCGGAGAGATACGGGAACTGGGCGCCGACCCAGCGGTCGTCTTCCAGACCGGGCCCACGGAAATCTTCCTCGATGATGCTCTCAAAGGCATCCGAGCCCAGATCGAATTCGTGGTTGCCGATGGCCGAGGCATCGAAGCCCAGAATGTTCATGATCGAGATATCGACCCGGCCGCCGCCTTCGCGCAGCGATTCATAAGCGTCATCGAGGCCGTCGCCATTGGCGTCCGCCGGCAGGCCGAACAGATCGTTGTAAGTATCGTTGAAGACGCCGCCGTCCCGGAACACGGAGCGCTCGCCGGCAGCCGCGAAGAACGGGCCGGGCAGGAAATTGTCGCCCGCCGACAACAGGAGCGTATTGGCGAAATCGTCCTCGAAAGCATCGACCAGAGCGGCGAAATTGGGCGCGCGGCCGATGGCATCGACGCCGCCTTCCAGATCGGACGCATGCAGAATTTGCAGCGTGAACGGACCGGTCTCCAGAAGCTCGGCCGCCGCCGCCACGGCCGCGTCCGCCTGGATGAAGCCGAAGCCCGTCTTGTCATCGAAGCCCACATCGAAACCGGGCGTGAACGGATCGTCCATGTCGATGGCGGTTTCTTCCAGGATCTGCTCGATCTCCTGGGGCGTCAGGAAGGGATTGGCTTCGAGCATCAGCGCGGCGACCGCCGCCACATGGGGCGCTGCGGCCGAGGTGCCGAAGAAGTTCGGGAAGCCGTTGCCTTCCACATCGAAGCCGAAGAATGTGGTGTCGGTACCGTCGGGACCGACAACGTCCGGCCCCTGACGGATGATCGGGGTTTCCAGCCGGTTGCCGTCCACATCGAACAGGATCGGCGTCTGGCCCGCGGAAGAGAAGCTTTCGATCAAAGGCGGATTGGTGCCGAAGGGAGGCGTTTCCGCATAGAAGGACGCGCCGACCGAGATCGCCCCTTCCGCATTGTTATGGCCCTGGATGGTGCTGGAGAAGAACTCGTCGCCCAGGCCCAGAATGTCCTGGAAATTGGTCGGGAAATCCGGGAAGCCGAGCTTCAGGACCCCTGCATCGGGTCCCGAGAATTTGCTGATGACCAGTTCGACGAATTGAACATCGTCGGTCTCGTTAACGTATCCGAAGAACTCGAACGGATCGGCGCCGATATTGTCCGCCGCACTTCCGGCCAGGATCTCGCCGGTCGTGGCATCGCGCAAGATCAGATCGTAATCGCTGATAGAGCCCGGAGAATTGGGTGACGCGGACGCGTAAGGCTGGTCCCACTGAAGATAGAAGCGCACCAGAAAATCCGGACCCAGACCGAATGTGACGCCGGTGGACACCTCTTCGCCCGGATCGAAATCGTGAATGTCGGAAGCGAAGGGCAGGCCTTCGATGGGGATGCCGGTCGAGCGGAACGGCGCTTCGTAAGAGCCCCGGTCGGAATTGCCGACGGACGAGAAATAGGTCACGCCCTGGGACGTCACGAAATCCACGGCCTGGGCGACGATACCGTCCTGGAAATAAGGCTCGGAGAAGTTCAGCACATCGTCGACGATGATCTCGGCACCCGCTTCCGCGAGCGCGACGATGCCGTTGGCGAAGGTTGCAACGCCGCCGAACGCCGTATGGAACGCCAGATCCGCGCCGGGCGCCACATCGTGGATCAGCTCGGCCATGGCCCGGCCTTCATCGGACACCGCTGCTTCCGTGAACCCTTCGAGCAGGACCTCGACACCCTCCGCAGGCAGATCGCCGCTTTCGATGCCGGCCGCTTCGCCGTCCTGATTGTTATAGCTGTCGGAGAGAAAGCCGATCTTGATGCCCGTGCCGTCGACGCCGAAGGAGTCGCGCGCCACGTCCGAAAGCTGCGCCGCGTCGCCCTGGCTCGTTACCGATCCAACATTGGTCACGGACATGGCGGGCACGGCGGACAGCACCTGATCCATTTCCACCAGGGCGCCGATTTCATCGACCGGCAAATACCCGGAAATGACCCGGCCGAATTGCGAGCCGTAGACCAGACCCATGGCCTGGAGCGCTTCCAGCATGCCGCCTTTCGGATCGTCAACGGTGATATCGACTGCCACGAAATTCCCCGGCGCGGGCAGGGTCTCATCGGGCGCGGACTGGGTGATGACAATACTGTCTACGGGCGAGTCGCTCGGCGGCCCCTTGGGATCCAACTCCGGATCCGTTTGAGAAGCCTCATAAAGAGCCAACAGTTCGGAATGAATCCGTGACTTCACGAGCATGACGACGCGTCCCCTTAATGAACTCTCCACAGGTCCCGCGGGCGGCCCATCGGGCTCATCCGCACCCTGCCCCAAACCGGCATCCACAAACGGCGTCCAGCCTCAGCCTCCGGCCAAGCGGCACGCCGATCATTCTTGTCAGGATCGCGCTTTGCGAGAAGCCCATGCCCTTAAACCCGATCCCCGTCCCAGGATCATACAGAAATCGCCGATCCGCGCCACGCAAACAGTGGGCTTACGGCCCATTTCACGACACATTTGATCGGCTGACGAGGCGTTGGACACGGGGCAGGAGAAGTCCGGCGGCGCCAATCGCGCGGCCATGCCGCAATCTCATGAGGCCAGGGCGCGAGACACAATTTTTTCGAGGTTCTTTTTAGCCTGCGGCAACCACAGGGAGCGGCAGGCAATTTCCCCGTCCCGCTCCGAAAGACCATCGAGCCAGCGCCCGATCCCGTCGGCATCGGCTGCCGCAGCGGCGGGCCCGGTCCGCACCGTCACCTTATCGGGTGAGGCGGACACCAGATCCTGCCGCTCCAGAAGGATCCGCACCAGGCGCCCGGTCAAGGGCATCAAGGGCTTGGGCACCGACGCCCAAAGGGCAAGCTGGCGAAAGGCTCCCATGAGAAACACCAGGCCGCTGGCACCGGCGGCGAGCCGGCTGCCGTCTGCCTGCCAGGCCTGCTCGGTCTCGCAACGGGCATAGACCAGGTCGCAGCGTTCGCGCCCGGCCCGGTCGGCAGCAGCCAGGCACTGCTCCACATGATCCGGTTCGAACCGGTCGCCGGGATCGAGCATGGCGATGACGGTATATCCTTCCGCATGGGCCAGAAGCGCGCCCGCCGAGCGCGCCGCATTGCCGTAATCGTCATGGGCCCGGCCGAGCCCCAGATGCTCCCGGACCTGCCCGTCGATCCAGGTCTGGGGAGGGCCGTCCGCAACCAGATAATGGTCGCACGGAACGCTCTGGCTCGCGACACTGTCCAAGGAGCGCTCCAGAACCGTGCGCGGCTCATCCCGATAGGGTGTTATGACGGCGATCTTATCGGGCACGGCCATCCCTTTCCGGCAAACCCCGTTAAGCGCTGGCCGCAGCCGTCTGTTTCGCGGCCATCACCGCAGGCCGGGTCATGGGCACGATCCGGTCGCCGTCGAACATGAACGCGCCTTTCGGCCCCAGGCGCGGCAAGGCTGGCTTTTCTTCGTCCGCACCCGCACGATAGCGCGCCAGATCGGCTCGCTCCCGGCGCATGGTCTGCGCAAGCCCCGTGACGCCCAGGCTGTCCACAACGGAACAAGCTAGCTCGAACACCGGTTCGCCCATCGCGTCGTCCCGGCCCGAGCGGCGGTATTCTCCGCTCATATACATGTCGATCTCATTGGCCATGAGGACCGCCAGCACTTCCACATCAAGCATGGTCAGCGCCTCATGCGGACTACCCTCGGCGAGCAGGGCTTTCAGGCGCCCGCTCCGCATGGTGTAGGCCTGGACGAACCGCTCCAGAGACGACCCCCGCCCGCCCAGCTTGCGGGCCACCTGCGTCAGATAGGCCATGGGATCGGAAATGCGCGCCCCGCTATGGGAATAGGCCGCATGCAGAAGACCGCCGGCGACGGTTTTCATCCGGAACCGGTATTTGAGCAACACGCTCGCGGTCCCCGCCAGATGATTGATGAAGGGCCGCCCGCACGGCCTGAACCCGCCATTCATCAGATTGAGGCTGACCAGATAGCCATTGGTCAGCATCTCGATCTCCTTGGCTTGATAGCCTTGCGCTTGGGCCTGCTCCTGAAGTCCCGCCAAGGTTTGCCGAAGCTCATGAACCGCCATTTCGGAGCGGTTGTCCGCTTGGGCGCGGCCCGGGCACAGCAGATCCACATCGGTGATGTGCCGGATGACGAAATCCCGCACCCCGAAAGAACGCTCGTCATCGATCACATTCCAGCGCCCGGCAAAGGCCTCGATGCTTTCATCGGCGGAGTCCTTGTCCCAGCGGCGCCGGTAGAATTCCAGATCCGCCAGCTTGTAGGGTGCGAAGGCGAGATAGATGACCTTCGCCTCCGGCTCGATATAGGTCTCGTAGCCCTTTTCCCTGGCCACGAGCGAGGCATGGATATGCTCGTGCACGCAATTGATCCGGTCGTGGAAGATCTCCTTGTCGCGCACCAGATCGCCGCGCACCAGCATGCAGTGATATTCCACGAAACCGCAGGGTTCGCGCTTGAGCTGATCCTGAACCTCGCCCATGGTCTTGTTGAGGAACCGGTGCTGTTCGCTCAAGACCCGGCCGCCTTTCGCGGGCTCCTCATGCAGAAGGCCGCCGGCCATGTGAATGCGGTCCGTCGGCTGGCCGTCGCTCCACAGATAAATCGGGCCGACGATCCCGGCCCCGGTCTCATCGGCGCAAGCGATCAGCTTTTCCAGCCATCCGGCTTCGGGCTGCAGGTCGTTATCGAGAAAAACGACATAGTCCGTGTCAAGATCGTCCGCCAGTTCCTTACGCATATGATTGGGCCAGAACAGGCCTTCGAACGGGCGCAGTTCCATGTCCCATTCCTCCGCATGGGCCTTAAGCTCCGCATCGAGCCAGTCCGGCAGCTCGCCATGGGCGAAGATGAAGCGGAACGGCACCTGCGTGCTGGCGCGCACGGCCTTGATCGAATGGGAGGTCAGCGCAAACCGTTCCCGCGCGGTCATGACGACCGTCACTCTGGGGGATGCGTCTGGCGACGATTGGGCGGACGGCTCTGCCGACATGGGATCCTCCGGCCGGGATAGGCCTATGCTGAGACTGTACAAAAACGACTCGGACTATAGGCGAATGGCCCGACCCCCTCAATTCCGCCCGCTCATCTCCGACGCTTTGCCGCCGATCGCGTAACCGTTGTGGCGCCAAGCCTCCTGACAGAAGGCTGTCAGGAGGCCTGTGCGACAAAATGGGCCTCGCATCCGCGGATGCTTTGCCAAAAGGAGACTGCCATGAGCTTTACCCCTGACCATTTCACCGTTTGGACCGAGATCCCCACGACCGATCTGGACAAGGCCATCGCGTTTTATGCCGCCGTGTTCAAGCTCGAGTTGAAAAAGGAAGTCGCGGGCCCGAACCCCATCGCCATGTTTCCCACCAAGAACGACACTGGCGTGGCCGGTCACATCTATCCCGGGAAGCCCGCGCCCAAGGGCACCGGCCCGACGGTCCATTTCGCCGCGCCCGACACGGTCGAGGACACCATGGAGCGGGTGAAAAAAGCCGGCGGCGAGGTCCTTTCGGAGGTGATCACGATCCCAGCGGGCCGTTTCGCCTATTGCCTGGACCCGGACGGCAATTCCATCGGCGTTTTCAGCTATCCGAAATAGGATCCGGCGTCCGGCGCGTGCGGTACGATGGTCCAGGT
>CAZTCJ010000043.1:0-21994 GCA_964612085.1 uncultured Alphaproteobacteria bacterium | reverse complement strand
TTCTCCGGGATCGCCCACCCGCACCCCCGGGCCGCCGACAAGCAGGCTGGAAAAACACCCGGCCTGCGCGCGGTCCATAAGACCGCATGCGGTACAGTGGTCCAGGTTTCTCCGGGATCGCCCACCCGCACCCCCGGGCCGCCGACAAGCAGGCTGGAAAAATCATGCGACGCGCCGACCGTCTTTTTCAGATCGTGCAGTATTTGAGGGGCGGCCGGCTCGTCACCGCGGCGCAACTGGCCGAGCGGCTGGAAGTCACGGACCGGACGATCTACCGCGATATCGCGGATCTGCAGGCGAGCGGCGTGCCCATCGAGGGCGAGGCGGGCGTCGGCTATGTGATGCGCGACGGTTACGACCTGCCGCCGCTGATGTTCAGCCGCGACGAGATTGTGGCGCTGGTGGCGGGCGCGCGTCTGCTCCGGGCCTGGGGCGGTGCCGCCATGGCCCGGGCGGCCGAAGAAGCGCTGGTGAAGATCAATGCGGTTCTTCCCGATGCGGAACGGGCGCGGGCGGATCAAGTGCCGGTCCATGCCTTCGCGCCCGAGATGACCGATGCCATCCGGGAGCGGATCGACAGGATCGAAACCGCTGCCCAGGACCGCCAGACCCTCATTCTGACCTATCGGGACGCGGAAGAGCGCCCGACCACCCGTACGATCCGGCCCCTTGGGCTTTGGTTCTGGGGCAAGGTCTGGACGTTTGTCGGCTGGTGCGAACTGCGCGACGATTTCCGCATGTTCCGTCTGGACCGGATCGAACGGCTGGGGACGGGCCCGCCCTTCAGGCTAGAGCGCGGCAAGACGCTCACGGATTTTTACCGGAAGATGGAGGACGAGCAACGGGAGTGCGAGGAGTGAGCAAAGCCATTCAAGCCACCGTTTTCTTAAACCGCATTCGTATCATCCGCCGCAGTCAGGGATTTCAGGATTGCAAGCAGTTCCTCGGATAGCGCGTCCACACGCTCTTCCGGCAAGGCCTGCCCAACAAGCTCGTCAACGCTGACAAAGGCCTGCAACAGGTTTTCGATCGCTTCGATCCCGTCAGGGGTCGGCCGTAAAACGAAGGCGCGGCGATCATGCTCCGACTGCTGTTTCGTGATGTATCCGGCCTTAATCAGCCGTTTCGTCATTGTACCGACGGCGCTTTCCTGCTGATCGAGCGTGCGGGCCACATGACGCTGTGTCGTACCCTTCTCCTCCACGATGATCCTCAGCGCCGCCGCTTGAGACGTCGTCAGCCCCGCTGAGTCCAACAGCGCCTCATCGGCCTGCTTTTTGAGCTGCCGGGCCACCTGATAAATCAGAAAATACAGCCTGTGCTTTGCTTCTGACACGCCACTTCCTTTTCCGCTCGACAGGTCCGTTGCCAATTGCTACACATGTGTAGTAAATAGCAACGGCCGCACTTTAAAGCCAGGAAAAGCTATGAAAGCCATCGTTTATGAGACCTATGGTCCTCCTGGCACGCTCCGCGTAAAGGAAGTCGCGGACCCCGTCCTGACACATCACAAGCTTCTGGTTCGTGTCGTGGCCGCGGCCGTAAACCCTTATGACTGGCACTATATGCGGGGCCGCCCGTTCATCCTTCGGCTGTCATCCGGCCTCTTCAAGCCCAAGCGCACGATTTTGGGCGTCGATTTCGCAGGGATCGTCGAAGCGGCCGGGCCTGGCGTCACCCGCTTCAAACCAGGCGACGCGGTCTTCGGTCTGACGCCAGAGGCGTTTGCGGAGTATGTGGCCGCGAACGAAAATCAGATTGCTCTGAAGCCGCCATCCATCTCTTTCGAACAGGCCGCAGGAACACCGGCCTCGGCGTATACCGCGCTCCAATGTCTGCGCGACTACGGACACATCCAGGCCGGGCACCGTGTTCTGATCAATGGCGCATCAGGCGGTGTGGGCACCTTCGCGGTTCAAATCGCCAAAACCTTTGCGGCGTCCGTGACCGGCGTGTGCAGCACCAGAAATGTCGAACTGGTGCGCCGTCTG
Organism: uncultured Alphaproteobacteria bacterium; assembly: GCA_964612085.1. Taxonomy (GTDB): domain Bacteria; phylum Pseudomonadota; class Alphaproteobacteria; order JAJFIK01; family JAJFIK01; genus CAZTCJ01. The sequence goes on along the minus strand of CAZTCJ010000043.1, from coordinate 20,003 downwards.
GGTGCCGATCATGTGATCGATTACACCCAAGAGGATTTTACACAAGATACGGAGCGGTACGATCTGGTGCTCGACGCGGTGGGCAATCACAACATCGCAAAATTCAAACGCTTGCTGAGCCCAAACGGTATCTATGTCGCCGCCGCCGGTCCATGGACACGGTTGGTTTGGATCCGCCTCACGGGCCGCAAAAATGTCGTTACCATGATGGGAAAACCAAACCCGGACGATCTGGAAACCATCCGCAGCATGATGGCCGCAGGCCAGATCAAGACCGTGATCGACCGAACCTACCCTTTCGCCGAAACCCCGGACGCCATCGCCTATCTGGAGGAAGGCCATGCCCGGGGAAAAGTGATCATTTCCGTGAGCGGTTCATTAGCTTAAAGTAAGGACATGGCTAGATCGCCCAGGCACGGGCAAGATCTACTTTGCGAGGAGGAGCGCTATGTGGACCCGCATCTTCGCCGTTATTTTGCTTCTGACCGGCATCGGCGTGCCGAGCGTCGTCGGCGCGTTGCAGGCGGACTATAATCCGCTGGCTCAATATCTGAGCGAGCTTGGCGCCACGGGCGCGCCCAATGCCGGGGTGATCAAATATGCGGGCTTTCTGCCTACGGGTTTAGCGCTTGGCGGCACGCTGATCGGCCTTTACGCCCTTTTGCCCAAATCGAGCGGGACGGCGCTGGGACTGGCGGCCATTGGTTTGACCAGTGTCAGCTATATCGGCGCGGTGTTTTATCCCTGCGATCCAGGGTGCCCGGCGGAAGGCAGCGCCAGCCAGCTCATCCACAATCTGCTCGGCCTCATCGGCTATGTGGGCCCGATTGCCGGTCTCTTCATGCTTCACAGAGCGATACGGAGCAAAGTCGCGCCCCTCTTCTCCAATGCGACCGTCCTGACCGCCATACTCATGACCGTCGGCTTCGTGGCCCTCAGCGTGCCGGATCTGGGAGAGATTCGAGGCGCAACCCAAAGGGCCGCCGATTTCAGCCTGTTTCTGTGGGTCGCCCTTTTGGCGTTCCGTCTGCCGAAGCAGACGAATGCCTGACGTGTCCGGTGAAAGCCCTCACCGCACTTCAATACAGACCTTGCCCAGCGCGCCATAGTCCTGGCGGCCTTTGTCGCACAAAGACCGAACCTTATAAGGAACATCATTGTGCAGAATGGTCTCCAGAAAAGCCCGGTATTCGTGCAGATGGAATTCTTCGTAATTGAGCAACTCGTCGAACAGCACAAAGACCTTTTTATCCGTTCCCGCCACCCAATCGAGCACCACCTTGGTGGGCTCATAGACATCCATGTCCAGATGGATCAGAAGGACAGGTGAATCTGTCCCCTGCTCCCGCCAGAAAGCCGGGAAGGTCTCTTCCACAAAGCCCTTGATCAAGGTGACATTGCTGTTCACGTCAGGCATGGCCTGGCCTTCGAAGCCCTTTTGATAGGACGACCAGAAGGAGCTTTCCTTCACCTGCCGGAAGCCTTCGAAACTGTCGAAGCCAAAAACCGATAGTCGGGCAGCGCTTTCGACAGTACGTTGATGGAATAGCCTTTGAAAACGCCGAACTCCATGCACAGGGCATCGCGCTTGTCGATCCCGAGAGCGCTCACGCAGGAATCGAACAGCTTGGCATTATGATGCAGATAATCATCGTAATCCCAGAACAGCACCGCCCGGTCAGCCACGGCCTTTTCCATGAAAGCCTTGGTCGCTAATTCTCGGTAGACGGACGAAATGTTCAAAGGGTGGCTGTGAAACCGCTTCAAGCCTTTGTCGAACAGGCCGCCGATCCGCTGCTTCAATGACATGGGAAACTCCTCGGGATGACTTGGTCGGGCGCCGGGCCGGATACGCAGGCACAAGGCCGTTGGGAGAGAGTGTAGTCCAGATTAAGACTGCGATTGGACGGAGGGCCAGCCTTCGCGGGTTGACCGAGATTCCGACCCTGGAGCGCGTTGGTTAGGAATGTGTTTCCGTCAGTCCGCCGCCTCCGCCGCAATCTCGTCCAGCGCCCGCGCCATCGCCCTGTCGGCGGGCACGAGGATATCCGGCGCGACGCCGCGCAGATCGAGCCGGACGCCGTCGCCCGTCACGTAATCCAGCACCGGCATGGTCAAGGACCAGCCCTGGCCCACATCCACCGTCTCGCTGGAGAGCATTTCTCCGGCCGTCGGCTCGCCCACGATGGTGATCCGGCCGTCCCGCTTGAGGGCGGCCAGCATGGGCTCGTTCGCCGAGGCCGTTTTATGGCTCGTCAGCGCATAGACCGGACCGGCGTAATGGGGCTCGAGCGGCTCGACCGCCAAAGCGAAGGCGCCGGACTCCCGGATGATCTCGCCGAGCCTGTCCACGCTCTCGATGGTGGTGACCGGCACTTTCGGGAAGCGGTCCCACTGGCCCGCCAGCACCGGCGCGCGTACGGGCCGGGCGAACAGGAGACCGGAAATCGCGGGCTCGGTCAGGAGATAACTGCCGAGAAATCCGGAACTGTAGGTCCCGCCCCGGTTTTCGCGCAGATCGAGGATGAGCGCGCGGGCGTCCTTGGCCACGATCTCCTCGACCGCCGCCGTCACCTGTTTCAACTCGACATTCCAGGCCCGGACCGTCAGCACAAAGATGCCGCGCTCAAGCTCTTCGAGCTTGAAATTCGGCGTATCATTGGACGCGCGCCGGGGCCTGTCGGGATCCGCCGGAGGCCGCAAGGACATATGGGAAAACGGCAGGCGGTCTTCATGGCGTTTCACGGTGGCCAGGAACGCGTCGCGCCCGCCGCCCGCTTCAGCGGTTGTCGCCAAATCCAGAAAGAACATTTGCGTGCGCGGATGATTGACCGCTTCTTCCGCGTACAGACCGGCGCGCATGGCCCCTTCGATGGCCTGGGCGAGCGCCCTGTAATCGGTCTTGTCGTCCTCGCTGGCCCTGGCGGCCAAGGGCAACGCCAAAAGCGCCAGAACCAGAACCGTTTTCCGCAGAATGTTCCCCATGAAACGCCCCCTTAGTGCAATCAGCGAAGCAGTGGCTTGCCCAGCCGGTGCAGCGTCACGTCCGCTTTCGTTCCTGCGGAACTGCATAACATAACGCCCGCCTCCGTCCTGCGGACTACGGCGTGGCACTCGCCACGCTAACGCTGGCGTAGCGGGTCCGCTTCGCACGCTTCGGCCTTGTCACGCCGAAACTAGATTTTGGCTTCGCCAAAATCAGCGAAGGCGGATGGTGACCCCGACAGGATTCGAACCTGTGACCTACAGATTAGGAATCTGTTGCTCTATCCTGCTGAGCTACGGGGCCGCTTCTGTCCTGAATACCCTCAGGATCTGGCGCGCACAAGCGCCGCAACCAGCGGGCCGCGAAAGCCCTTCTCCCGTGCAAAGACGCGCCGCGATTCCCGCGGGCCCCGCCGCAAAAAGGGCCGGATCGTCCTGTCTTTAGAGGGCTTGAGAAAAACGTGATCGATAGCCATCCGAACGGGTCTCGATGGCGCTATACTGCCTCCGGGGACAACAACGGGGGCGAGGGGTGAATGGGGTCTTATCGCGCCATGGCGTGCGGCTATATCTATGTCGTTTCCCATCCGGATATGGGCAAGACCGAGCGCAAGGTGGGCGGCTCGCTGTACCATCCGTTCGACCTGACCGCCCGTTGGGAGCGCGCAGGCCCGTCCGAGCGGCCCTTGCGGCTCCACAGCATGGCGTTCGTCAGCGACATCACCCGCACACGCGCTTATATCGCCGACCGCCTGCAAGAGGCCAAGGCCGCCGCCGCCAAAGCGGGCGCGGCCTCCCTCGACCGGGTGCAGCGCGATCACGTAGCCGAAGCCCTGCGCGCTGCGATCGCCCATGATCATGACATTATGCTCTCCGGTTTCGACCGGCATACGGGGCTGCTGCTGAACCCGTCAGAGCGCCTGTCCGGACCGCCGGCCCGGCTCGTCAAGGAGTTGAGCACGGCGCTCGGCGCCCTGCCCCATGCCCAGCACCGCAATCTGTTCCGGGAGCCCTACAGCATCGGCCTCCTGTGGTCCTTGATCGAATTGCGGGTCAATCAGCTTCATATCCCGACGCTTTATGTGCCGGAGATCTACCGGGCCCTGAGCGCTTCCCTGTGGGGCGCACGGCCCTCCAACACCGACATGCGCGATGTGCTGACGATCATCCGCCGCCGCCCGGCGGAATACCGCCTGGGCCGGTACGAATTCTCCCGGTTCATCCGGGGACCGATGAGCAAGGATGCGCTGGCGCCGGAAGCCATCGACCGCCTGCGCGCCTTCGTTCAAGACCCGGCGCATCATATGGGCACGGTCTTTCAGCATTACGCCAAGACGAATTACACCACCGCCGGTGTCCGCCTGCTGGGCCTTGCCGGGCTTTTGACGCGCAGCACGATTTTGGCGCTCCTCTTGCTGCTGATCGAAATCGTCATGCTGGGGACGGGTCCGGAGGCCGCCTTGCGCGGCCTGACCACCGGCTTTCTCATCGTTTCGGCCCTGTTCGCCCTCAATTTCTTTGAAAAGCCCGACGCCCCGCGCATGCTCGGCCTGATCAGCGAACGGGACTGGCGCGTGGGCCTGCGCAATCTGCGCCGCCTGGCCCGGCCGGACGGCAAGCCCATTACCTTGACAGCGGGATGACCGGCCGCGTTCTGGCCGCTCTCGTGGCGATGACGGCCGCCCTGTCTGCGGCGCAAGCATCGGATTGCGCGCGCCCGTCCGGAGCACCGCACACAATCGCTGAAATCGTGGATGGGCGGACGATTCTGTTGGAGGACGGGCAGACCATTGTGCTCGCGGGGTTGGAGGCGCCCCGGCCGGAAGACGCAAAGCGCACTTTAAGCAACCTGATCGGGATGCAGCCGCTGAACCTCGCCTCCGAGCCGCACATCGACCGTCATGGCCGTCTGATCGCGCAGGCCTTTTTGGACGGCCCGCAAGGCCCCGTCTGGCTGCAAGGGCAGATGCTCGACCGGGGCCTGGCGCGGGTTCTGCCGGACCGGGACGATGAGGCCTGCCTGGCCGCCCTGCTCAAGCGGGAGATGGCGGCCCGCGCCGCCGGACAGGGGATCTGGGCGGATGCCCGGTATCAAGTGCTGCGTGCGGACGATCCCGCCGCGCTGACCCGGCTCAAAGGCACGTTCCAGATCGTGGAAGGCACCGTCCTTTCCGTCAGCGATCGGACGGCCCGTCTTTACATCAATTTCGGAGAGGATTGGCGCAGCGATTTCACGGTCACGACCGATGGCCGCACTGCCTCGTCCCTGAAGGCGAACGGTTTCGACCCGCTCGCCCTGGAAGGAAAAAGGATCCGCATACGCGGCTGGATCGATGAATTCAACGGTCCGCAGATCGAGTTGACCACCGCAGGTCAGATCGAACTGTTGGATACACCTTAAAGCCTAAGGCTTTAATCGGCACTGATCATCAACCCGGCCTCGACCGGATCGCCCACCTCCGACAGAAGCGCTTTCTTAAGCTTCTTCAAAGCCTGGTGCTCGATCTGTCGCACACGCTCCTTGGAAATGCCCAAGCGGTTGCCCAGGGATTCCAAGGTCACGGCCGTTTCGCCCAAGCGGCGTTCACGGATGATGGTCATTTCCCGTTCATTCAGATGAGTGAGAGCGGCGCGCAACCACGCAGCCCGGCGCTCGCTATCGCGGGTCTCCATCACCTCTTCTTCCGGCAGAGCCCGCTCGTCGCACAGGAAATCCTGCCATTCGCCATCGGCTTCATCCGCGATCGGCGCATTCAAAGACCGGTCGGCGGCGCTCAGGCGCGCTTCCATCGCTTCGACGTCTTTCACGCTGACTTTCAGCTTATCGGCGATGACCTTGCGGTTCTCCGGCGACAATTGCGGCTGCGCACCGTCATTGATGAGCGCGCGCAGACGGCGCAGATTGAAGAACAGGGATTTCTGCGCCGCCGTCGTCCCCGTACGCACGATCGACCAGTTGCGCAGCACATAATCCTGGATGGCGGCCCGGATCCACCAGGCGGCATAAGTGGAAAACCGCACTTCCCGCTCCGGCTCGAACCGGCTGGCGGCCTGCATCAAACCGACGCAGCCTTCCTGAACCAGATCGCCCAGTGGCAGACCGTAGTTCCGGAACCGGCTGGCCATGGACACCACCAGCCGCATATAGGCAGTGGTGAGTTCATGGAGCGCGTCTTCGTCCCGGTCGTCCCGCCAGGCCCGGGCCAAGGCCAGTTCATGGTCGCTGTCGAGCAAAGGCGCCTTCATGGCCGATTGGATGAACCGGCGGTTGGCGCGTTGTGTTTCCGGCGTGTCGATAAAAGCCATGTTTTGCTTTCCGGCGCGAGGCCTTTCAGGTCGAACAGTTCAATCTCTAGACACGTTACGCAGGGCCTGGTTCTTTGGATCAATTCTAAAGTTGGCGAGGGGTGCGGCGGGCGGACACACACAGAAAACGCCCGGCTCCAGGCGGAACCGGGCGTTCACAAAATCGCTATCGCGTGGAGGATCAGGCGGCTTCGCGCTGCAGAGCCGTCTCGACCCGCTGGATGGCGGTGTCTTCGTCGATCTTTTCCACCGCGGCCACTTCCCGGGCCATGCGGTCGAGCGCGGCCTCATAGAGCTGGCGCTCGGAATAGGACTGTTCCGGCTGGCCACCCGCCCGGTGCAGATCCCGCACCACTTCGGCGATGGAGATCAGGTCGCCGGAATTGATCTTGGCTTCGTATTCCTGGGCCCGGCGGCTCCACATGGTGCGCTTGATGCGCGCCCGGCCGCGCAGGGTCTCCAGCGCGTCCTTGACCACGTCGGGGCTCGACAGGCGGCGCATGCCGACGGTCTTCGCCTTGCCGGTGGGCACGCGCACGGTCATCTTGTCTTTTTCGAAGGTGATGACGAAGAGTTCCATCATCATGCCGGCGATTTCCTGCTTCTCCACGGACATGATCTTGCCGACGCCGTGGGCGGGATAGACAACGAAGTCGTTCGCCTTGAATTCGAGTTTCTTCGTCTTCTTTTGCATAGTCGCCATGTTTCACTCTTCGTGTTGTTCACACCGTCCGCGGGGCCTGGCGCCCGCAGAGAAATGATCGCGTGATACAGCCAGACGGGGCTCAGGGCTGACGCCGAAACGGGCGGCAACCAGGACTAACAGAGACGAGCGATCAAGCCCGCGCCTTCCCCGCACGCGACAAATGACCAAGCAACTCTTCCCGCTCACGCGGGAATGCCAACTGGATGTACTGTCTGAATGGGCCGGTGTTGCCCTCCACGGGAACTGTTCATGAGCCTCAAGAGAGGCCGTCCGCACTGACAAACCGGCCGTGAAGGCCGAGACACCGCTTCACGCGGACCCGCCTCCGTGGCTTTCAGGGTGTCACACCATTAACACAAAAACCGCTTCTTGAGAAGCGGCTCTTGCCAACGTCGCGCCGATGTGACAGTTGTGGGAAATTGCCCTCAAGAAAACGCGGTCTCGGTGAGAACGCCGGTCAGGAGCCCTCACCGGGTTTGTCGCTGAAATATTTTTCGAATTTGCCGGTTTCGTCTTCGAAATCCTTGCCGTCGGCGGGCGGCTCGCCCTTGACCGTGATGTTCGGCCATTCCACCGAGAATTTGCGGTTGATCTCCAGCCAGTTCTCCAGGCCGGGTTCGGTATCGGGCTTGATGGCGTCCACCGGGCATTCCGGTTCGCACACGCCGCAGTCGATGCATTCGTCCGGATGAATGACGAGCATATTCTCGCCCTCATAGAAGCAATCGACCGGACAGACCTCGACGCAATCCATGAATTTGCACCGAATGCAGGCATCGACCACGATATAGGTCATGGAGCTCTCCTAATCCTCAATTCCCAACCGCGCGAGCACGCGTTTGCGCGCTTCGCCCCGATCACGATCGTTGACGTATATAAGGCCCGCGACGCGCCGCACCAGATGGGCTTCGTAGTCGTGAAGCTCTCCGTCGGCATAGGCCACTTCCCACAGCATCTCGATCACCTGCACCCGTTCCTCGGGGCTCAAGGCGTCCTTGATGTCGCGGGTAAAACCGTAAAGCTGGACCGACTCGCTTTGCTTGGCTTCGGCCGCCGCCAACAGGCTGTCGGCTTCCTCCTCTTCCAGAGCGAACCGTTCGATGAGAACGCGCCGGATCGTCTCCCGTTCGCCCGCGCCATAGGCATCGTCCAGATGGGCGGCCTCGACCATCAACGCCGCAGCGGCGATATGATGGCGCGGCAAAGCGTCTTCGTCATCGGTACCGGACGGCGATCCTGAAAACCCGGACGCCATCCACGTCTTAATTCTATTCAGCATAGATCGTCCGTAGCACGACCAGCGCCCAGGCTCAAATACTCCGTGCGGCGCACAAATCCCTAATCTATGAAGGGTCTTGGCGGCGGAACCGGTCGAGCTCGCGCCGCTCCTTCTTGGTGGGACGGCCCTGACCCGGTTCGCGGGCAGGCGCTGCCGCCTCGTCTTCTGTCCTCGCCGCCCTTGGACGCGGCGGCGACAGATCCGCGTAAAGGCCTTGGGCCTCCACCGCGGGGCCGCGCCGCGTGCCCAGGGCCTCGATACGCACCACACGGATGGCCGCGCCTTGCGGGAAGGTCAGCACATCGCCTGTCCGCACCCCGTGGGAGGGTTTGGTGATCCGCGCGGGCGAGGCATCGCCCACCGTAACCCTGACCTTGCCCGCGCTTACCAGTTTCGCGGCCAGGCTGCGGGTCTTGAAGAACCGCGCATGCCAGAGCCATTTATCGACCCTGAGTGAGTCGATGCCGGGCGAGCCCTCGCCGGTCATGGGGCAGTACGGATCATTGCTTGGACTCCGATTTCAACGCGGCCAGCACGGCAAAGGGCGAGTCCGGATCGATGGCCGCTTCCTTGCGGCGGGGCGGACGGCTCTCATATTGCCGGGTCGGCTTTTTATGATCCTTGCGCGGCTTGCCGCCCTTGCGCGGTCCGCGCGCGCCATCCTCCGCAGGCGGTTTACCGCCCTTGCGGGCCGCATGATCCTGTTTACGGGGTCCACGCCCGCGCGGGCTTTCCGCCTTGTCCTGACCATGAGCGGACCGGGCCTGCCGGTTGGCGGGCGGCTCGCCACGGCTGCGGCGCGACGGCTGACGCCAGCAGACCACCGCTTCTTCCTCGCCTTCGGCCTGTTTCAACGTGTGAGGCTGATAGCCAAGGGCGCGCAGGATGCTGGCGAACTCCTCGCCCGAACAGCCCACGATCGACATCATGTCGGTGGTGGCCAGGAACGCCCCTTTGGGCAAGTCCAGCTTGGGCGCTTGCTCTTCGGGCTCCTTTTCAGGCTCGGGCGCGGCCTCGTCCTGTGCCTGTTCCGGGGTAGCCCCGGCTTCTCCGCTTTGCGCATCGTCCGCCTGCGGCTGTTCAGCGGCGGCCCCGGCTTGGGGCGCTTCCGCGCCCTGGGAAGACGGGTCCGCAGCGGGTTCGGGAGACCGGGCCTCGTCCGCAGGCGCATCACTCGCGACCGCATCGGCACCACCCGTTTCGGCAGCAGGCGTTTCTGGCACTTGCTCAGCCTGCGGCGCTTCCGCTTTCGCGGGCTCCGGTTTCGGTTCCGGTTTGGGCTTAGCCTGGGCCGCATCGCGCGCGGTGCGGATCATATCGCCCAAACGCTCCAACATATCTACGCGAACCGCCCGCTGACCGCAAATCCGGAAACCCGCTGCCGCGTAGAACGCCACGGGCGCGTCCTTGTCCACGGCCACCGAGCATAGGCCCGGCGGCGGCGGCGCGGGCGGCGGCTGGTCCGGCTCATTGGCGAGCGAAAAGGCTTCGTTCTTGGCCGCCCATAAAATCACCAGAAGCCGCGCCTGGGCGGGTTTAAGGAGCGCGGGCAGGAAGATCGAGAACTGGCCGAAGCGCACGCCGAAGCGCCGCAGCGCGCCGCGCGCATCCTGATCCAGGTCCCGCACCTGATCGGCCACCGCGCGCCGGTCGAGCACGCCGAAATCTTCCACGATCTGATAGCCGATGCCGCGCGCCAGCCCGGTCAAAGGCGCGACGCCGCCAACGATTTCGCTCGCCGCCACGGCTTCCCCGTTCGGCCGCTCGACCGCCGCCTCGCGCAGGTCCATCAGCGGCCCGATTATTTTCTGAATATGGGCGGCCAGCCATTTCTCCAGACGCCCCTTCACGGTCTCGGCGCTTTGCGGCTCCAGGTGATCGTCCGCGATCAGCGCGATGCGGGGACTGAGCCCGTCATGACCGGGCACCAGGCGCGCCACCGGATCGCCGCTCCAGCGCAGCCGTCCGTGGTCGGTCAATTCGATCGCCTCGTCCCGCGCGGCAATCAACTGATCCGCCCGCGCCGCGATCATGGTGCGCAGCGCTTTCGAGGCGGCGGCGCGCAAGGCCTTGCCGTCCACCCCGCCCGCGCGCGGATCGGCGACGAACTGGAAGCCTTGCAGACGACCCACATAATGGCCTTCGACCATCACTTCGCCGTCGGACGAAATCTCGGAAATGAGATCGTCCTTCAGCCGCAGACTTTTCATCAGATGGCTGGTGCGCCGGTCCAGAAACCGTTCCGTCAACGCATTATGGAGCGCGTCGGAAAGCGTGTCTTCCACGGCGCGGGCGCGCTCCTGCCAATGGGCCGCATCGCTGAGCCAGCCTGACTTGTTCGTCACGAAGGTCCAGGTGCGGATATGGGCGATGCGGGTGGCGAGCGTATCGATATCGCCGTCGGTGCGGTCGAGCCGGTCCACCTGGGCCTTCAGCCAGTCCTCGGGCAGGCAGCCCTCATTGTCGAGCAGATGCTTGTAGATCGAGCGCAACAGGCTCACATGCTCTTCAAGGGTGATATTGCGGAAGTCCGGAATCTGACAGACCGACCACAGACGTTCCAGATCCGCGACGCCATCGACCGATTGGGCGATGACGCTGTCTTCCGTCATGGACCGCAGCGCCATCAGATCGACGGCGGAGCGGGTACGCATCAGGCCCTTGACCGGCGGCGGCACTTCGAGGCTTTCGATCAGGGCGCCGATACTGGCGAAATCCAGCTCACGATTGCGCCATTGGATGTTGCGCACAGGGTCGAAGCGGTGCGCTTCGATCTGCTCGACCATGTCGGGATCGATATCCGCCGCGTCGCCCGTGGTGCCGAAAGTGCCGTCATTGGTATAGCGGCCCGCGCGCCCGGCGATCTGGCCGATCTCATGGGCCCTCAGGGGACGGACGGCCGCACCGTCGAATTTGCGCAAGGACGCCAGAGCCACATGGTCCACATCCATGTTGAGGCCCATGCCGATGGCGTCGGTCGCGATCAGATAATCGACGTCCCCGGACTGATAAAGCTCCACCTGCGCGTTACGGGTGCGCGGCGACAGCGCGCCCATGACCACGGCCGCCCCGCCGCGCTGGCGGCGCACCACTTCCGCAAGCCCGTAGACCGCTTCCGCAGAGAACGCCACGACGGCCGAGCGGCGCGGCAGACGGGAGAGTTTTTTCGAGCCCACATGGGTCAGTTCGGAAAAGCGCGTGCGGCCCACAAAGGTCACTTCGGGCAGCAATTGGCGGATCAGCCCGCGCATGGTTTCCGCACCCAGGAACAGGGTTTCTTCCTCGCCGCGCGCATGGAGCAGCCGGTCGGTGAAGACATGGCCCCGGTCCGGATCGGCGCAAAGCTGGATCTCGTCCACCGCCAGGAACGAGACGTCCTGGTCGAGGGGCATGGATTCCACCGTGCACACGAAATAGCGCGCGTCTTCGGGGATGATCTTTTCCTCGCCGGTAATGAGCGCCACCTCGCGCTCGCTGCGCAAGGAGACGATGCGGTCATAGACCTCGCGGGCGAGCAGGCGGAGCGGCAAACCGATCATGCCGGTCTCGTGACCCAGCATGCGCTCGATGGCGAAATGGGTCTTGCCGGTATTGGTCGGTCCCAGAACGGCTGAGATCCTGCCGCGCTTGGGCGCGGCAATGCGGGTCGGTGTTTGGGTCATGGCTGAGTTCGGGTTTGCGGATCACGCTTTACGGCAAAGTGCTCAACAACCCGATTTCGCCTTGTAATGCAAGCCAAGGCTGAGAGCGGAACCGATAGGAAGAGCCTAATCGCTGTCTTTTTCCTTCGCCTTGCGCTGATCGCGCACGGGACCGAAATCAACCTCATCGGCGATCATCACCACATTGCCGATGGGCGTTTCCGCCAGAAGCTTCATGGGCACATAGAAATTGGGCCCGCCCGGCTTGCCCATGCGCGCCACCCAGACCTGAAGCGGCGGGATCGGCAGGGCGTCGTCATCGTCCTCGTCCGGCTTGAAGCCCTCGACCGGCTTATAGAGCATGTTGCAGCGGTGGGCCGGGCCGTCATAGATCTTGCCGTTGCGGATCTTGAGGGTTTCCTCGCCGATCAGCTCATATTCGAGATCGTAGCGGCGGCGGCCGTCGAAGATCGGGATCTTGCGGTTGCACGGTGCGCCGTCATCGGCACTGGCGCCCATGATCATGTGGATCCAGGCGCTCATGGGATCGATGGACGCGCGCTGCTCATCGTCCGACACCGGATATTTGAGCTGGGTCTTGCCATAGGGCGGATCGGCGGCGACCGGCGACGGCAATCCGGTTTCATCGTAAATCATCGTGGCGAGCTTGGTGGTGTTGGCGCCGGTGAAATCGCTGTCATAGCGGCTGGGTAGGACCTCCAGGCCGGAGCCGTTGTCCTTCACTTCGCCGGTGGACAAGACCACATAGCGCGACTTGAAGAACACTTCCGCCAGGCCCGCCGTGCGCATCCGGGAGGTCGCCACATAGCGCCCGTCCTTGAGCGTGGCGGTAAGCTTGGCGCTGCCCACATTGAGGCCGCCCGCGTTGAAATCGTAATTCACCGTGAGATTGCCGGTGGCGGCCTGGGCCGGGCCCATCAGGCTCGCACCCAGCAGGGTGACGGCGGCGGTCAGGGCGGTGCGGACGGTTTTTGCCATGCGATCCTCGTGTGACGGGCCAACGGGGCTTATAAGCAAAACACTTAGCAGTGAACCACTCTACGCGGGAGTCGGGCTCTGACCAGAGAGCCTTGTCACCGGTTTGCGATCCATCCCTGGCGGCAAACCTGGGCGAAAGGGCGGCGTGTTTGGGGATTTCCCGCGCGCCCGCTTGACGATCCCGCCCGCGCGCGGTATGTCCCCCGTCTCGCGCGCGCAATTGGCGCCGCGCGTCATGTGCCGCCACGAGCGGCCCAATCCGTTTCATCACTTTCGACGGTTTGCGCTTGACCTTGCATTGCAAAGTTCAAGAGTGATGCAAAGTCCAAGAGTGCGCAGGAGCGAGACCATGAGCCGTAAATGTGAACTGACCGGCAAGGGACCCATGACCGGCAACAACGTGTCCCACGCCCAGAACAAGACCAAGCGCCGGTTTCTGCCCAATCTCTGCCAGGTGACGCTCACCAGCGACAAGTTGGAAAAATCCGTGCGCCTGCGGGTCTCGGCCCATGCCCTGCGTTCGGTCGATCATGTGGGCGGGCTCGACGCCTTCCTCATGAAGGCCCGCCGCGAGCAGCTTTCGCCGCGCCTTCAGCGCATGAAGCGCGAGCTGCAGAAATCCCAGGCCGCGACCGCCTGACCCGCGCAAAACCTGGTCAAAAGATCGAAAGCCGCCTCTTGCGTCCGCCGGGACTCAAGGCGGCTTTTTTGTTTTCCGAAACGGGCGAATAAGCGCATCCTGGCGCATGTCTTGCTGCTTTAAGGAGCACGATTGACGGGATGACCGCCCGGGCCGTGTCAGCCGGGCCTTGTCAGGGATCACATCGTTCAACAGACCCCTCACCCTTTGGAAAGATTGCGATATAATGCCGGCTAAAGCGACCAGTAGCGTACAGACGACTTATCGCCGGGGAGTCTCCCCTTACTCCATCAGCCGCGCATCCGCGGCCGTGGCCAAGGGGGAGGAAGCCTGGCCTCGTGGGTGGGGGACGAACGGCGCCATGGTGACTACGGTCAAATCGAGAACGACGCCTGCAAAACAGAAATTCACGGTCCAGGGGGCCCTGAGCGCCACCATGCGCATGGTGCTGCCGGTCCTGGCCCTGACGCTGGCCATGCTGGCCGCCTATATGACGAGCGGCGAGCCCACGACCTTTTTCGATGGCCTGATCGGCGGCCAGGCCCCCGCCGAGCGGCCCAGCGCCTGGCTGACCCAAGGCCATCTGATCGTCTGCCTGGGCTTTCTGGTGATCAATCTGACGAACCGCGCCTATGGCCCGAATTTCGCCGCCGCCCAGGTGGCGATCACCTGGGCGCTGCTGGGCGGGGCCGCCTCGTTCTTGCTGGGCGCCGACAGCGGCCTGCCCACCGGCACCGCCGTGCCCGACAGCGGCATCATCGCCTCGTTCGTGTTCGCGCTCGTGGTCGGACAGTTGGCGGCCGTGCTGATCTTCGATCTGACCCGGGGGCCGCGCTGGTGGACCGCGCCCTTGTGGTCGGCCCTGGTGGGCTCGCTCGTCTTCATCGCCATTTTCCGCCTGACCGCAGGCGTTCAGGGCGAAGGCGCCTGGCTGACCGTGTTCGGCACGGACCTCTTTGTAAAGACGGTCATGGCCATCGCCATGCTGGTGCCCTACTACATTCTGCGGCCCTTCATCAAACCGCAGCCGGGCTTCAACGGCGCCTGAAAGCGGGCTGACGGCTACTCGTCCGTCAGCTCGAACATCATGATGAGCGTTTTCTGCATCGCGCGATTGTAATTGTCGTCCGACACCAGAAAAACCCAGATGCGCCCGTCTTCACCCGGAACGACGGCGAGCCCTTCCATATTGTCCACCGTATGGCTCATATCGAGGCTGGCGATGACGGGCCCGTCGAGCGGCGTGCCATCGGCGATGGCCCGGTCGAGATCCGCCGCCGCCAGACGGCGCAATTGAATGCCGGTGCCGGTGAACGGGGAATAGCGCCGCTCCAGCACCAGGAGATCGCCGCCCGGCAGAACGCTGAGATCGGTGACGCCGTAAGGCGGTATGGCCTTCAGGCGCAGTGCCCGGTGGCTTTCCGGGCCGCTTTCGTACCAGCCGCGCAGGTAACCGTCCGCATCGAGAGCGCCCTCGGTCATCAGCAGGCGGTTGCGCTTGTAGACCGCGAGCCCTTCCAGGCCCTTGTTGTCCGGCACGCCGTCAAAATCCTGGGGCATGGGTTCCGCTTTGGGCCGGGCCGCGAACGGCGCGCCGTCCCCTTCCCGCTCGTAGCGCCAGACCCGATGGTCACGCTCGAAGGAAACGAGGAACCGGCCATTGTCGTCCGCCAGCGCTTCCGCATCGCCCGTGCGCTTGCCCACCACCGGCCGCCCCTCCTGGTTCAGGATCGGCCCGATGCGCAAGGTGCTCGCACCGGTCAGCCGGCCGGCCTCAAGCTCAAGCGCGCCCTCGACCCAATAGCCCATATCGGACACGGCCACGAAGCGGCTGCGGTCCGGCGACACCCACAGGCCCGACACCCCGCCGAACCGCCGGTCGTCGGCCCGCAGATGCAGCCCGCCGCCATAGCGAAGCGCGCCCGCCCGGGTCTCGTCGGGATCCTCGGGCATCAAGGGCACCGGGATCGCGGTTACGGCAATGGGCTCGGGCGCGGCCAGCGCCCCGTGAGTCAGCAGAAGAACGAGCGGCAGTACGGCGCACAGATGTCGGATCATGGCAGAGCCTCTGAAGCGTGATCGGGCGGGGCTTGTGACGGAGCGAGATTCGGTCGCATCATAGGGCCTGCGCCGCCCGGCCCCAAGCCGGAGAGTGCAGGCGCCGAGAGGAAATCACCATCAAGGAGGCCGCACCCCATGTCCCAGACCCTTGCCCGCCGCGATATCCTGAAAGGCGCGGCCGCGACGCCGCTCGCCGCCGTGCTCGCCAACCCGTCCCTTGCCCGCGCCGCCGCAGCGGGCCTTGAGACGGTCACCATCGAGACCCCGTCGGGACGCTCCGTATCCGCATCGCTTGCCATGCCTAAGACCGAACCTGCCCCGGCCGTGGTGCTGATCCACGAATGGTGGGGCCTGAACGATCAGATCAAGGCCGTGGCCGCCGAATATGCCAATAACGGTTATGTGGCGCTCGCCATCGATCTTTACGACGGTCAGGTGACGGACGAGCGGGACCGCGCCCGCGAACTGGTCGGCGCGGTCGATCAGCCCGAAGGGATCGAGACCACCACGGCCTGGATGAGCTGGCTGCAGGCCCACGGGAAGACCACGGACAAAATCGGCACGGTCGGCTGGTGCTTCGGGGGCGGATGGTCGCTGCTCGCCAGCATGAACGCGCCCGCCGACGCCACGGTGATCTATTACGGCAATGTGGCCCGCAAGGCGGACGACCTGGCCGCGCTCAAGGGCCCGGTGCTCGGCCATTTCGCCACCACCGACCGCTTCATCAACGAAGAGATGGTCGAAGGCTTCCAGGCGGAAATGGAAAAGGCGAACAAGCCCTTGACCGTTCACTGGTACGAGGCCGATCACGGCTTCGCCAACCCGACAAGCGCGCGCTACGATAAAGGCGACGCCGCGCTCGCCTGGGAGCGGACCTCCGCCTTCTTCGCCGAGCATCTGGCGTAACCACGGCCTGACGGCTCCGGATGATCGTCCGGAGCCGTTCCTTGCCGCACATCACGTCAGCGTGACGATCCCTTGAGGACCGTGGGCCCGCTGCCCACCTGCCGGTCAATGGAAGGCGGCCCCGCCGCCTGCGGCTCTACTCAAGGAGGCTGACATGGCTCACGTTCAGACAATCGATCCCCAAACCGCGACCGGCGCGGCGAAAGACCTGCTCGACGCGGTCCAGAAAAAGCTGGGCGTCACGCCCAATCTCACCCGCGTGCTCGCCAATTCTCCCAATGCCCTCAACGGCTATTTGAGCTTTTCCGGCGCCCTTGCGGGCGGCGCGCTCGACAAAAAACTCGCCGAGCAGATTGCGCTGACGGTCGCGGGCTTCAATGGCTGCGATTATTGTGCCTCGGCCCATACGGCCATCGGCAAATCCCTTGGTCTCGATGCGGACGAACTAGCGCTCAATCTGAGAGGCAATGCGCAGGATGTGCGCACGGCGGCGGCGCTGGCCTTCGCCAAGACCGTGACCCGCGAACACGGACGGGTGAGCGATACCGACATCGAAGCCATCCGCGCGGCGGGCTTCTCGGATGCCGAGATCGTGGAGATCATCGCCCATGTGGCGCTCAATACGTTCACGAATTATGTGAATATCGGCTTAGACGTCGAGATCGATTTCCCGAAAGTCTCCACGGCGGACACCCGCCGGGCGGCGTAACGGTTCAAGACCATGGCCGCGGGGGGCCTGCCCCTCGCGGTCATGCGTCTTCTTTTTCCGTGCGCACATCTTTCGTGGCGGGCGCGCCCGATGCCCCGCCGGACTGGCCGCCGCCGCGCCCATCCCGTCCGCCCTTGTCCCGTCCACCCTTGTCCCGCTGGCGGCGCTGGGCGCGGGCCGGCATCACGTCTTCCTCGTCGAACAGTTCGGCGAGTTTTTCCGTCATGGCCCCGCCCAACTGTTCCGCATCGACAATGGTCACGGCCCGCTTGTAGTAGCGCGTCACGTCATGGCCAATGCCGATGGCGAGCAGCTCGATGGGCGAGCGGTTCTCCAGATAGGCGATGACCTCACGCAAGTGCCGTTCCAGATAATTTCCGGGGTTCACGGACAAGGTGGAATCGTCCACCGGTGCGCCATCGGAAATGACCATCATGATCCGGCGCTGTTCAGGCCGCGCCATCAGCCGGTCATGGGCCCAGAGCAGTGCCTCGCCGTCGATATTCTCTTTGAGCAGACCTTCGCGCATCATCAGGCCCAGATTCTTCCGGGAGCGGCGCCAGGGCTCGTCCGCCGCCTTGTAAATGATATGGCGCAGATCGTTGAGACGGCCCGGATGGGCGGGCTTGCCGTCGGACAGCCATTGCTCCCGCGACGCGCCGCCTTTCCAGGCCCGGGTGGTGAAGCCGAGGATCTCCACTTTCACGCCGCAGCGTTCCAGGGTGCGCGCCAGAATATCGGCGCACATGGCCGCCACCGTGATGGGCCGACCGCGCATGGAGCCCGAATTGTCGAGCAGCAGCGTGACCACCGTGTCTCGGAAATCCATGTCCCGTTCCATCTTGAACGAGAGCGGATGCAGCGGATCGATCACCACACGGGAAAGCCGGGCCACATCGAGAATGCCCTCTTCCAGATCGAACTCCCAACTGCGGTTCTGCTTGGCGAGCAGGCGCCGCTGCAGGCGGTTGGCAAGCCGGGTCACGACCCCTTGAAGGGCGTGGAGCTGTTGATCCAGATAGGCGCGCAGGCGCTGCAATTCCTCCGGATCGCACAGATCCTCTGCATTGACCGTTTCGTCATGGGCGGTGGTGTAGACCTTGTAAAGCGGCTCGCGGGTGGACTCCAAGGGCTCCTGATCGGGCCGGAATGGCTGGGTGCCGTCCCCCAGCTCCTCCGTATCCTGAGGGGCCATAGACTGGTCGAACTCGACCTGCACCGCCTCGCCGTCCTCGTCTTCGGTCTGGCCCTCGGCGAATTCCATTTCTTCCGCCGTCGAGCCTTCGGCATCGGCGGTCTCGCCCTGGTCGCCGTCCTCACCCGCCTGTTCGTCCTGGGACTGTTCCTGATTGTCGTCCTGGTTTTCAGACGGCGTATCGCCCAGCTCGTCGCCCAGATCGAGATCGGAAATGATCTCGCGCACGATCCGCGCGAAAGCGTCCTGGTCCTGAATATTCTCGGCGAGGCGGCGCAGATCCTCACCCGCCTTTTCCTCGATCCAGGGCCGCACCAGATCGACCATGTCCTTCGCGGATTCAGGAATGGGACGGCCGGTCAAATATTCGCGCACCAATAATCCGAGCACCTCGGGGATCGGAACGTCCTGCCGGTCGGTGACGCGCCCATAACCGTTCTTGCGGCACTGGCGCTCCTGCATGGCATCGAGATTGTCGCCCACCCCCGGCATGGCGTTGGTGCCGATCGCCTCGATCCGGGCCTGTTCGATGGCCTGGAAGATCTGGCGCGCATCGCCGCCTTCGGGCACAAGCTGTTCGTGGATCGCTTCATCGTGAAAGGCGATGTAAAGGGCAAGCGCGTCCGCCTGACCGCGCAGACAGGCGATGTCCTCTTCCGAAAGCGTACCGGAGGGATCGGGCAGGCGCACCCGGTCGCCGCGCACGCCCGGCGCTTCCGGCCCGAACGTCACGACGAGATCGGGATCCTCAGCGATGGTGCGCACGGCCTGTTCGATCGCCCGTTTGAGCTGATCGATGGCCTCTTCCTTGTCCTCACTCATCGGTCACCGCCAGAGCCTTCGCGCGCGGCTCAGCTCAAGATCACGCGGGCCGCCGATTCCGGCAGGTCCTCGCCGAAACAGCGCTGGTAATATTCCGCCACCGTGGCCCGTTCGAGCTCATCGCATTTGTTGAGGAAGGTCAGGCGGAAAGCAAAGCCCACATCGTTGAAGATCTGGCTGTTCTCCGCCCAGGTGATGACCGTGCGCGGGCTCATGACCGTGGACAGGTCCCCCGCCATGAAGGCGACGCGGGTCATATCGGCCACCCGCACCATGTTGGAGACCGTGTCGCGCCCTTCATTCGTGTCGAAATGGGCGCATTTGGCGAGCACGATTTCCACTTCGTCGTCATGGGGCAGATAATTCAGGGTCGTCACGATGCTCCAGCGGTCCATCTGGCCTTGGTTGATCTGCTGAGTGCCGTGATAGAGCCCCGTGGTGTCGCCCAGACCCACCGTGTTGGTGGTGGCGAACAGCCGGAACGCGGAATGGGGCGTGATCACCCGATTCTGATCGAGCAGGGTCAGACGGCCGGAGACTTCCAGCACCCGCTGAATGACGAACATCACATCCGGGCGGCCCGCATCGTATTCGTCGAACACGAGCGCGGTCGGATGCTGGAGCGCCCAGGGGAGGATGCCTTCCCGGAACTCGGTGACCTGCTTGCCTTCGCGCAGGACGATGGCGTCCTTGCCGATCAGATCGATCCGGCTGATATGGCTGTCCAGATTGACCCGGATGGTCGGCCAGTTCA
>CAZTCJ010000042.1:0-30480 GCA_964612085.1 uncultured Alphaproteobacteria bacterium | reverse complement strand
ACAACCAGGGGCCTATCCAGACCGCCCCTTGGGGCAGGGTAGAGCGCTATTTAAAAATCAGGATACTCATCTTTTAAGTAATCGCCCTCTTTGGCATAAAGCATGATGCTGACAGGTCCGGTATCCGGTGTGACCACAAACTGTTCCGCCAAGGTCGCGTTACCGCTTGGCATAATCGTCTTCTTAGTCACATCGGAGCCGTCCTGGGACAAACAAACGCCCAACGGAATGCTATCGGCCGCGTTGTGCAGGACAATCTCGATATTCTCCGTATACCGCACCATATCTATGATCAGTGGGGAGCCGATAATGTTCCAAGCCCAGTATCGGTATTTGAATTTCCTGGTAGCATTCGGCGCAATCGATATGTTGCGTTTTATGCTGTAAGTGAGTCCCTTGAAGTTTTCTGTTGGCTTTACAAGCCATTGCTCGTCGTCCGAGCCGTTCGTACCATTCAAAAGCAACTCGATGATACCGCCACGATATTCGTAGACGGACGACGGCGGATCGTAATCGTCAAAAAACAGCTTGAAATTAAAGGGGCCATTATAGTCAGCATCCTTCACCATATTTTGCAAATGAAGCTCTGTCCAGACCTCAAGACGAAACGCATTCAGTATACTGTCATATGAGGTAACGAAGATCTCGATCTTGGCTTTGCGGCCGAAAACAAGCATATGGTCGATCTTGCTCGCCACATAAGCGCTCGACTCGTTCGTTATTTTGTTACTGGAAAACAGGCGGGAGATACGCTCCGTGATCGGCACCGAGCGCAATGACACAAAGAAGCTCAAGGCAAGCGAAATCATCCCGGCGGTACTGAAAAACAGAATGTCCTCCCAGAGGGAGGCTATGAAATTATCGCGATAGGCCTGCAAGCGTTGAGCTTTTTCGGCGCTTTCCGCCGCTTCGACGATAATCGTGCGCGGGGTGAACCAGTCTATTTTCTCTGGATTGTTTGAGAGATAGATCGCCAGCGAGACTTCGAGAGCGATCGCGATAAGAACGGGAATAAGGACATAAAGAAAAATCGCGCGCGCGCCTGTGAAATTATGCCTGAGGCGCTCAAAAAACCGAAACATTCCCCCGAACCCCTTTGCAATCCTTTACCCATTGCTGCCAAACAATGGAGCAGGACTTTCCAGGAAATTTAGGGGAGAAACAATATTCAAATCGGAGGTAGAGGATGCGGGCCGGAGAATCCGGCCCGCGAAAGCCCTCATACGGGCTCGCTTAAACGCCTTTATCCAGCAGTCGTTCCAGGACCTTGCATGACTCGTCTCCCCTCTATGGAGCGCAGCGGTCCTGCCCTTTTCCCGGCAGGCTGACGCCACGGTTGGGACAACGTCACCTGGAGTTATTGTCGCGATCTGCGGCAACGTCACAGTAGTATACGCATGAAAATGACATAAAAGCAATGAAGTTTAACTTACGCTCCGAAATAAATCTTATGATACGACAGGCATTTAAAAATATTTTTGAACTGTTTTGACCGAAGGGGCATAAATATCTCGAATCTTTTCTTCGGTATATTTGAACACTGCCCGTAATCTCAAAATTTATATAATTTCACGAACTCTGATGATTTTTTTGGTCTTTGCAATCCTTGCAAGCCAGCGAAACCGGGCCCTGGCGCACCGCGCGGCCTTGAGGCACAGTCCCGCTTCACAGGACTCGGCCGGGCGCCTTCCAGGCCCGGGGAAACGGATTACGAAGACGGGAAATTTCATGGGTGATTTAAACCTCGCCATTGCGGGCGCGGGCGGGCGCATGGGCCGCACCCTTGTCCGGCTGATCGATCAAACGGACGGCCTGTGCCTCACCGGCGCGAGCGAGGCGCCGGGCAGCCCCCATATGGGCGCGGATGCGGGCACGCTCGCGGGCGCTGGGCCGCTCGGCATCGCCATCACCGCCGATCCGGCCAAAGCCATGAAAGGGGCCGACGGCCTGATCGATTTCACCACGCCCGACGCCACCTGCGCCCACGCGGCCTTCGCCGCGGATCACGGGCTGTTTCACATCATCGGCACTACCGGCTTCACGGCAGAGGCGCTCGATCTCATTGACGCAGCGGCCCGCAAAACGGCGATCGTCCGGGCCGGTAATTTCAGTGTCGGGGTCAATCTGTTGTGCGGCCTGGCGGAGCGGGCGGCCCGCGCCCTCGAACAGGACTTCGACATCGAAATTCTTGAGATGCACCACAAGCACAAGGTCGACGCGCCGTCCGGCACCGCGCTGATGCTCGGGGAAGCCGTGGCCCGGGGCCGCCAGATCGATCTGGCGGCGCATACGGATCAGCCCCGTTTCGGGCAGACCGGCCCGCGCCAGCCCGGCCAGATCGGCTTCACGGCCTTGCGCGGCGGCAGCGTCATCGGCGAGCACACGGTGATTTTCGCAGGGCCCGCCGAGCGCATCGAACTGAGCCACAAAGCGGAAGACCGGGCTTTGTTCGCCCATGGCGCGCTGCTGGCCGCGCGCTGGGCCCAGGGCAGAGCGCCAGGCCACTATTCCATGCAGGACGTGCTCGCCGAAGCCATCGAGGGTCAGGCCTGATGCGCCGGCGCATGACCCACGCCCAGATCGAGGCCTTTTTCGCGCGGCTCGCCGACGCCGATCCCGAACCCAAGGGAGAACTCGATTACGTCAACCCTTATACCCTGCTGGTGGCGGTGGTCTTGTCGGCCCAGGCCACCGACAAGGGCGTGAACAAGGCGACCGGGCCGCTTTTCGCCAAGGCCGATACGCCCGCCAAGATGACCGCCCTAGGGGAGGACACCGTGCGCGACACCATCCGCACCATCGGGCTTTACAAGACCAAGGCCAAGAACGTCATTGCCCTGAGCGAAGCGCTGATCAAGGACCATGGCGGCGCCGTGCCCCAGGACCGGGCGGCATTGGAGGCCCTGCCGGGCGTGGGCCGCAAGACCGCCAATGTGGTGCTCAACATCGCTTTCGGCGAACCGACCATCGCGGTGGATACCCACATCTTCCGTGTCGGGAACCGCACGGGCATGGCGCCCGGCAAGACCCCGCTCGAAGTAGAAGAAAAGCTGTTGAAAATCGTTCCGGATGCGTATCGCCGCCATGCCCACCACTGGCTGATCCTGCATGGCCGCTATGTCTGCAAGGCGCGTAAGCCCGACTGCCCGGCCTGCAGGGTCGCCGATCTGTGCGCCTTCAAGGAAAAGACCCCGCCGCCGGAGGCTTGAGCACCCGGCAGCGTCTCGCGCCCGGCAGATCGCCGGCTGGAAAAAAAGCGGTACGTCAAAGGCTTGGAAAACACTGACGAATTGTCTGTAATTTCCTTGGAAACGGCCTTGCGTCCGGCCCGTATCCGATTGCAGAGTGTGGTTTCTCGTGTCCTGGAACGTGATTGCCGCCTGTGGTGATGCCGCATCCCCGCAAACCAAGGCCCGTCACTTCCCCTTCACCGGGATGATGCAAAAACCTGCAAGCAAGAGGGTTCCACGTGGCCTTCCCGAGACTGTTTCCCGAGATCAGAACGCTCGAGCATGGCCGCGCCTGGGTTCTGGTCGCCTTTTCCTTCATCTTCTGGATCGGCGGAACGCTTTCGGCCGTCTCTGTACTGAGCTCTTTCAATGAAGCGCCGGTGATCATCACGACGACCCTGTTCCTGCCGTCCCTGATGCTGCTGGCACCGCTCATCTACTACACGACCAACAATATGCCTTTGGCCGCCAAGGCGTTTTTGCTGGCGGTCTACGGCAACATTCTGTTCGTGCTCATTACTGTCGGTGGCCTTCTGGCCCCCTCATCCTTTTATTTGATTTTGCTGCCCTTGCTCGCGGGGCTTCTGCTCGGGCGCTGGTGGTCGCTCGCGGCCTGCACGATCGTGATCGCGACCTATATCGCCTTTTATCTGCTCCGGCATGAGGTCGGCCCGCCGATCCACAGGCTCGATCCGGATGTCTGGGCCCATTCGGCCATGGGCAGCCTGATCATCACGGCGGCGGCCACCATGCTTGCCACCATCGTCTTTCATGCCGTCAACCAGATCACCACCGTCAAGCTCGCCAAGGCGAGCCAGCAGGCTCTTGCCGCCAATGAGGCCAAGACCCGCTTCCTGGCCAATATGAGCCATGAAATCCGCACGCCCATGAACGGCATCACCGGCATGCTCTCGCTGGTCATGGAAAAAAATCCGCCGCCGGAGATTCGCGATCGGGTCCAGATCGCCCTGGAATCGAGTCATGCGCTCATGCATATTCTCGATGACGTGCTGGATTTCTCCAAGCTCGAGGCGGGCCGCATCAGCCTCGATATCGCGCCGTTCAGCCCGCGCAAGGAGATCGAGGACGTCATCTTCCTGCACGAAGCCCAAGCCCAGGAAAAGAAGCTGCGGCTCATCCGGGAAACGACCATCCCGAAGGACCTGCTGTTGTCGGGCGACGCCGCACGGATCCGCCAGGTGGTTCTGAACCTCCTGTCAAATGCGCTGAAATACACGGATACGGGCGCGGTGACCGTGCGCATGGCCGCCAAGCCGTCCGGACAAGGACAGTGCCTGCTGACGATCGAGGTGGCCGACACCGGCCCCGGCATCAGCGCGGACGATCAGGAGCGCCTGTTCAAGCGGTTCGAGCGGGTCGGCGATCCGGAGCGGGAAAGCCGCAGCGGCTCGGGCCTTGGCCTTGCCATTTCCAAGCAGATGATCGACGTCATGGGCGGGCGGCTGACAGTCGAAAGCGCGCCGGGCCAGGGCGCGACCTTCCGTGCCGAGATCGATCTGCCCGTGGCCGAAAGCCTCGCCCCCCAGCGCAGCGCCGAGCCGGGCGGATGGGAATCCTCGCTCTCGGGGCTCAAAGTGCTGGTGGCCGAGGATGACCGCACCAATCAGGTGGTCGCCCGCAGCATCCTGGAAACCCTGGACTGCCGGGTCTCTCTGGTGGAGAACGGCCTTGACGCCATCGGTGCGGTCCAGGGCGAGGATTTCGACCTGGTCCTGATGGATATTCAGATGCCGGTCATGGACGGGCAGAAGGCCTTCGAACGCATTCGAGCGATGGGCGGCGGCTTCGCCCATCTGCCGGTGATCGCCGTGACGGCTCAGGCCATGCCGGGGGACCGGGAACGGTTCCTGGCCAAGGGCATGACCGGCTACATCTCCAAACCGTTCGAGGCCTCCGCTTTGGTCAGCGAAATCAGAGCGGCTCTGGCGCGGGCGCCGGTCACACCCATGCGCCGGGAAAAACCGCCCCGTCCGGCCATAGGGTTTTGATGCCGTGATGCAGAAGAGCATGCGCATACCGGTGATTTCATGATTGGCCTTGTCCTTGTCACGCACGGTCAGCTTGCGGAGCATTTCGTCGCCGCCGTCGAACATGTGGTCGGGCCGCAACCGGCGCTCGAGACCATCTGCATCGCCGCGGATGACGATCTCGATATCCGCCGGGACCAGATCGCGAAAGCCGTGGCAAAGGTGGATTGCGGCGCGGGCGTTATTTTGCTCACCGACATGTTCGGGGCGACGCCGTCCAATCTGGCGCTCTCGACCCGGTTCGATACCCAGGTGGAAGTGATCGCGGGCGTCAATCTGCCGATCCTGGTGCGGCTTGCCATGATCCGGGGACGCCACCCCTTGCGGGAAGCCGTTTTCGAGGCGCGGGAGGCCGGGCGCAATTTCATCAATGTCGCCTCGACCCTGATCGAGGACGATGGCCGCCCGCGTTGAGTCTATCGCACAACCAGGCGGGCGGGATCAGGACTCGGCGTCAAGCCTCATCTCTTGGGGCAATTGGTGGCTGCGCGCCACGTGATCGAGGCAAAGCCGCAGTTCCTCGTCATAGGTCGGGGGCTTGGCGCCGGCCGTTTCGACTTCGAAATGGTGCAGCCGGTAGTCGCCGCCGCCCTCATCGTAAAAGATGAAGTACAGGCGGCAGCGGTCATTGGTGTAGGTCCAGAACTGCGCGCCGTCTTCCTGACGGCGTAAGCTCGGTTCGCCGAAATAGGCGATCAGCGCGTCTTGCGGCTGGGACGGCAGTTGCGCGATGTCAGGCACCTTGACCAGAGGGATGGAGGTCGCGGTCTTGCGCCCCTTTCCGGCAGGCGCATCGGAGTCGCCCGTAGAGCGCCAGGGCAGGCCGGAATCATCGGCCAGGAAGCAGGCACCAAGAATGGCGCACAGCAAGGCGACGAATACATTCCCGCGCATTTTACGGCCCGTCAGAGGCCGCAATCTGGTCTGGGCGGAGATCACCTGACGCACTCCTTGCACTTATGCCCCACGCTTTTGCCTGGTTGCCGAGCCTGTAAACACCACACCGAGCCAAATCCCGCATTGGAACACTCTCAAACTGTACACATGACACGGCGGAAGGAAAGGCCGGTTCGTTACAGAGCCGGTCGATACACCTGTTGGCAGAGGGCCCATGGAGCCGTTACAACGTCGCCCATGCCCCGGCGCGGCGCTCTGCCCGCGCTCTTTCCCGACTTTGAAGAGGCCCCATGACCCAGTTTCCCTATGACGTCACCGGTATCGGCAACGCCATCGTCGATGTTCTCTCCCATGCAGACGACTCGTTTCTGAAGGAAAACGATATCGCCAAGGGCGCCATGACCCTGATTGACGCGGACCGGGCGACGGCGCTCTACGGCCGGATGGGCCCGGGCAAGGAGATTTCCGGCGGTTCGGGGGCCAACACCATCGCCGGGATCGCCTCATTCGGCGGCAAGGCCGCCTATATCGGCAAGGTACGCGACGACCAGCTCGGCGATGTCTTCGCCCATGATCTGCGCGCGGCGGGCGTCACCTACACCACGGCGCCTTTGAACGACGGCCCGCCGACCGCCCGCTGCCTGATCCTGGTCACGCCGGACGCCCAGCGCTCCATGAACACCTTCCTCGGCGCGTCGGCGGCCCTGTCGCCGTCGGATGTCCAGGAAGACCTGATCACCGCCAGCACGATCACCTATCTGGAAGGCTATCTGTTCGACCAGCCGCCCGCCAAGGAGGCCTTTTACAAGGCGGCGGCCATGGCCCACAGCGCCGGCGGCGAAGTGGCGCTGACCCTGTCGGACGCTTTCTGCTGCGAACGCCACCGGGACGACTTCAAGCATCTGATCGACCGGGAAGTGGATATTCTGTTCGCCAACGAAGCGGAGATCACCACCCTTTACGAAACCGCGTCTTTCGACGAAGCGCTGCAAATCGTGCGGGACAAATGCGATGTGGCGGCGCTGACCCGCTCCGAACACGGATCGGTCGTGGTCCAGGGCGGCGAGGTGCATGTGGTCGCTGCAGAGCCAGTGGACAAGGTGGTCGACACCACCGGCGCGGGCGATCAGTATGCGGCCGGTTTCCTCTATGGGATAGCGCAGGGCCTGCCGCTTGCTCAATGCGGCCGCTTAGGGAGCCTGGCGGCGGCCGAAGTGATCAGCCATTTCGGCGCCCGGCCGGAGATCCCCTTGAAGGATCTCGCGGCACAGAACGGCATCACGCTTTAGATCCGGGTTATTCCACCAGATCGGACGCTGTGATCGGCGTGTTCAGAAGCTGGGTGAAGATGTCCCAGCGGGCGGCCTCGTCGTCGCCCGCTTCCCGGTCGATATAGTCCCGCACGATATCCAGGCCGACCGTGTAGTTGATGATGTAGCTGCGATATTTCTCGACGAAGCGCAGCCGCTGCTCGGCCCGCTGACGCGTGTTGAGCTGATAGGTCATCACCCCTTCGATATACTCTTCACCGGTGATCGCGCCGTCGAGATAAAGCCGGCCGAAATGAACGCCGGCATTGGACAGTGTGCGGCGCAGATCGTTGAGCCGGTCGAGCTTGTCCGCGTCCGCCGGATCGAAGCCCAGCATGGGGAACAGCATATCCCGCTCGAAGGTGATTTTCTCACCGCCCGGAAAGGCCAGTTCGATGCCGTAATTGGCCGAGCCTTCCGCGATCGGCCCCTGAGGCCCGAACAAGGGCTGTACGGAATATTCGATCCAGCCCTTGTCACGCAGGAAATCGCGCTCACGGACCACGCCATAGGTGTGGTGGCCCGGATAGCCTTCATGGCAGCCCAGATCGACGGCCCGGTCGATGATGATCGGCAGGTCGGTGTTGACCTGAATGAGGCTGACATAATCGCCCTGATACCAGTTGTAGCCGCTCCAGGCCTTGTCGGTGACGAACTCAAGCACGAAGCTTTCGTCCTCGGGCATGGGGATCCGGTCTTTCGTCCGCACCCGGCATTCCGCGATGGCCGCGTCGAACACTTGCCGCATGCGGTCCTCAGGGATGGCCAGGCTGTTGCGGAAGGCATCCATCCGCTCATTGAGCGGGCCGTCGCCCGGCAGCAGCGCCTCGATTTCCGCGATGGCCGCCTCGAAATCCGTTAGATCATATTGGGGCGCGACAGCGTCATAGATCGCCAGGGTTTCCTCATCGAACGGCATGGGCTCGCCGGACACGATCGCCGCGCGGGCCTCGAGCGCCCGCAAGGTGCGGCTGATGTAGGACCCGCGCATGGCCTCCAGATCGTCCGCATAGGTAATGCCGTCGAGCGAAACCATAAGGTCGCGGGCATCGGCGCGGATCGCCTCGAAGGTTTGCTCCGTGGCCTGCGCTTCCGCGCGCCATTCCTCGGGGCCCGTATAGGCATCCACGAAATCCGGATCGAGTTCGCCCAGACGCAGCGCCAGCTTGACCATGCGTTCCGCCGCGTCGTCGAGCGACTCCAGATCGGAGACGATCTCGTCTTCTTCCGCGAACATCTCTTCTGCTGCATCAACGGCACCGTCTTCCAGCACCGTTGTGTCCGCCTCGTCCGAGGCCGTATCGTCCGCCTGCTCGCCGCACGCGCTCAAAAGACCCGCGACGAGGGCCAGAGCGGCCAGGGATGAAATGTGCTTGAGCATATGAGCCCTCCATATCGCTCCGACAGGAGCTAGCTGCGGCCTGCTTTCTCGGCATGGCCCGATGTGCCTTCCCGGCGCGCCAGTTCGGCGGCCACCTGATCCGGGGTGACGCCGATCGCCGACCACAAGATCAGCAAGTGAAAGAGCAGGTCGGCGGATTCCTCCGCCGCCCGCAGCACCGTGCCTTCGCCGGGCGCGGCGGCGGCGGCCAGAGCCGTTTCCACCGCTTCCTCGCCGACTTTCTTGGCGCAGTGCTCCACGCCCTTGGCGAAGCGCGAAGCCACGTAAGAGGTGCCGGGATCGGCCCCTTTACGGCTCTCGATCACGGCGGCCAGACGCGTCAGCACCGCCGACAGGCGGTCGAAGGATGGGTCGGTACTCATGGGCAAGCCTTGTTACTGCAAGAACGGACGGCCTGCATCTTACCTTCGGGAGAGCGGTTGCCAAAATGGCGGGATGTCCTCGAAGCGCCGCCAGCGCTTGGCGGCCTTCTGCCATTGCCGCGCCGCGCGCGCTTCATGCCATTCGAGCACCCGCGCCACACCGGCGGCATATTGCAGATCCGCGTGAATGCTGGGCGGCGCCAGGGCGGGCAGGAGACGCCGGGCCGTCTCCACATCGTTGAGCGCGCCGAAAGTGTCCTGAAGCTGGCTCAGGCTGCGCAGATAGCGCTGGACCGCGTCCGCCTCGTAGAGGCTTGCGAAGAATTCACCCGCATAGCGCAATTTCTTGATCTCGATCCGCATCCTGTGGCGCTCGTCGATCGTGAGGCTCTCAAGACGCGCACCCCAGTCCTGGACCCGCGCGGCTCGCACCGCCAGCACCGACGCCGCATAATCGCGCGCGGGCCCTTTCAGGATTTTCGCCTTGCCACGCTTCGCCCACGGACGGGTTTCCAGGAAATGACCCAGATGCAAGACCAGCCCGGCGGTCTGGCTGGTGGCGGACAGGCCGCCCACAAGACCGTCCCAAGCTTCAGCGCGATGGCTTTCCACCACCTCGATCATATGGACCATACACGGATCATCGGGCGCGCCGGCGGGCGCGATGACATCGCCAACCAGCACATCCAGATCGCGGACCGTGCCGAGGTTGCGCGCGATGGCGCTGGCCCGTTGCTGAAGCGGCCCGAGAAGCGGCCTGCCGATGGGTTTGCGGAAAATCCCCATGGCGGCCCGCATGCGCCGCAAGGACACGCGCATCTGATGCACGCCTTCATCGTCGCGCCTGAAAAGGACGCTGGGTTCATTGGCGATGAGTTGACCGGCGCTGGCGGTTACCGCCTGGATAAAGGCCTCTTCGGCCGTAGCTTCCGGACCGAGCACGATCCTGATCGCCTTGACCGGTTTAACCGGTTCGCCGCAGGCCAGGGCATAACCCCGATCGGCCTTGCTCTGCCCGTTGATGCGGACCGGCACGAGGTCGGCAATCTGACGGGCCAGGAAGAACAGGCCTTCCGGATCGCCCTTTTTCAGCTCAAGCTCGATTTCCGAGACGGTTTCCCGGGCCGCTCCGGCACAAATCTCGCCCTGATCGATGGCGACCTCGACGATGGTTCCGGAAGCAACGGCGAACTTGATCCGGCGGCGGGCGATTCTCGTCCGGAACAGGCGCTTGAGATCCTTGACCGCAAGCTGGTCGAGAATCAGGGTGCGGATTGTCTCGTCCGTAATCCGCGCCGGGTCGGGAATGCCTGTCTCGAGTTCGGTTTCGATCTCGCGGCGGTCCTTCAGGCCCGCATGATCCGTCCCCGCCGTTTTGACCGTCTGGAGGATGGCGCCATTGTCCCAGCGCAGGCGCAGGGCAAAGCCGCGGCGCCGGAAGGCCTGATCGCCCGTGTCGTAATAGGCCGTCTCAAGAGCCTCCGGCGGCGCGGCAAGGGCCTGGGCCACCGGTGCGAAAGACCGCAGCCCCGGCAATTGCGCGGGCGCGATCGCGAGACACAGTTCCCGCTCGCGGTCGGGCGCGGCACCCATGAAGACCCCCACGCTCAAAAACCCGTTTACCCAAGACTTCGCCCGCAGGTCACAACCTGAAGCCGAAGCCCCAACCAAGCTCCCTTAGGATAAAGCAAGGGCTGGCGCACACAAATACCGTTCTGCCCATGATGTGACAGTTTTATGAAACAGTCGTCTTATTCCCATGCAAGCCCTGATTGCACTTGACGGCTGGGTAGGCGAATCAGGCGTATCGCTGCCTCCGGACCATATGCTCCAAATGCAAAAAAGCCGGTCAATCGACCGGCCTTTCTTCAGGATACGGGTTCAGGCACGTGCTGGTGTTCGGAACATCGCTTGGTGGCGTAATAGATCTCGCGGTCGGCGTAAGAAATGTAGTGACCGCAGACCGTGCACCGGATCTCGCGGGACCGGGCGAATTTGGTCCAGTGGTCCTTGGCGATGTCGTTGGGGATGCGGTGGAGTTCCATGATGTGGCTCCATGACCGTTACGATACCCTAGGGTTGTCTTACTTCATGGAGATTCCGTGGCAAGGCGAGTGGCGCGGGCGGAAGCGGCCGTCACAGCCGCATGGGCACGCCCGCCCGGGCCATATGGGCCTTGGCTTCCGGGATCGTGTGGGTGCCGAAATGAAAGATGGAAGCGGCCAGCACCGCATCGGCGCCGCCTTTCTCAATCCCGTCCACCAGGTGATCGAGGGTGCCAACGCCGCCCGAGGCGATCACCGGCACCGGCACCGCGCGGGCCACCGCGAGGGTCAGATCGAGATCGAACCCGTTCTTGGTGCCGTCCCGGTCCATGGAGGTGAGCAGGATCTCGCCCGCGCCCAGATCGGAGACGGTCCTGGCGAAGCCGACCGCGTCAATGCCGGTCGCTTCCCGGCCCCCATGGGTGAAAATCTCCCAGGTGCGCTCGCCGGTCTGGCGGGCGTCGATCGCCACCACGATGCATTGGCTGCCGAATTTCCGGGCCGCTTCTTCCACGAAGGCGGTGGAGCGGACCGCCGCCGTGTTGATCGAGACCTTGTCGGCGCCGGCCAGCAGGAGCGCGCGGATGTCCTCGATGGTGCGCACGCCGCCGCCGACGGTGAGCGGCATGAAACATTGCTCGGCGATGGATTTGACCGCGTCGAACAGGGGCCCGCGCCCTTCATGGCTCGCCGAGATGTCGAGCAGGCACAGCTCGTCGGCGCCTGCGGCATCGTAGAGCTTGGCCTGTTCCACCGGGTTCCCTGCGTCGATCAGATCGACAAACTGGATTCCCTTGACCACACGGCCGTCCTTGACGTCCAGACAGGGGATAATGCGGGCTTTGAGCACGGATCAGGCCTTTCTAGCGAGTGCAAGGGCTTCTTGAGGGTTTAAACGGCCGTCGTAAAGCGCTCTTCCGATCACCGCACCGGCGATTCCGGTGTCTTCGCGGGCCTTCAAGGCTTTAATGTCGTCCAGACCGGCGACACCGCCCGAGGCGATCACCGGGATCGACACGGCTTGCGCCAGCGCTTCGGTCGCCTCCACATTGACGCCGCTCAGAAGACCGTCCCGCTCGATATCCGTATAGATAATGGCCGCGACGCCCGCGTCCTCGAAGCGTTTGGCGAGGTCGACCGCATCGAGCTCCGAGGTTTCGGCCCAGCCTTCGACCGCCACCTTGCCATCGCGGGCATCGATGCCGACGGCCACATGGGTCGGGTGGGCCTTGGCCGCTTCGTGCACGAAATCAGGATCCTTGACCGCGATGGTGCCGAGCACGACCCGGGAGATGCCGAGGCCCAGCCAGCGCTCCAACGTGTTGCGGTCGCGGATGCCGCCGCCCAGTTGGATCGGCATGGAGACCGCCTCGCGGATGGCGATCACCGCTTCTTCGTTGCGCGGTTCCCCTGCAAACGCCCCATCCAGGTCCACCAGATGCAGCCATTCGAAGCCCAGGGCCTCGAAAGAACCCGCCTGGGCCACCGGATCGGCATTAAAAACCGTGGTTCTGGCCATATCGCCCTGTTCCAGGCGCACGCATTGGCCTTCTTTGAGATCGATCGCGGGAAAAAGGATCATTTTCGACGACCTTGCTTTTGATTAAGGCGACCACATCAGGAAATTTTTCAACAGAGCGAGACCGACGCCCTGGCTTTTTTCAGGGTGAAATTGGGTCCCGATCAGATTATCGCGGCCAATAACGGCGGTAATCTGCCCGCCATAGTCGGTGGTGGCCAGCACGGAGGCCGTATCGCGGGCCTCGAACCGGTAGGAATGGACGAAATAGACGTGAGGGCCTTCCGCTCCCTGGGGCAGGGCGCGCAAAACCGGATGGCTGGTCTGTCTGACGGTCAGCAGGTTCCAGCCCAGATGGGGCACCTTGAAGGGCCGCGTGGTCTTGCGCGAGGCGGGCGTGATCGGCACCACTTCGCCCTTGATCCAGTCGAGCCCCTCATGGCGGCCATGTTCGAGCCCGCGGGTCGCCATGAGCTGCATGCCGACGCAAATGCCCAGAAGCGGGCGCCCTTTCCAGCCAATCGCCTCTTCGAGCGCCTCCAGCATGCCTTCGATGCCGATCAGGCCCGCCCGGCAGTCGGAAAAGGCCCCGACACCGGGCAGAACCAGCCTGTCGGCCCTGGAAACCACGTCCGGATCCTGGGTCACGATGACGCGGAGGGTCTGGCCGGCATCATGCGCCGCCCGCTCGAACGCCTTTTCCACCGAGCGCAGATTGCCCGATCCGCAATCGACAATGGCCAGGGTCCGGGTCACGCTCATGGTTCGGATCTTGAGTGTTGGCCGGGGTCAGCTTTCCCCCAGGCTGCCTTTGGTGGACGGCACGGCGTTATGGAGCCGGGGATCGATCTCCACCGCCTGACGCACCGCCCGCGCCAGGGCCTTGTAGCAGGATTCCACCCGGTGATGGTTGTTCTCGCCATAAAGGCTTTCCACGTGAAGGGTCAAACCGGCATTGGTCGCGAAGGCGTGGAACCATTCTTTGAACAGTTCGGTATCCATCTCGCCCAGTTTGGGCTGGCTGAACGCCACCTTCCACACAAGATAAGGCCGCCCGGAAATATCCACCGTGGCGCGGGACAAGGCCTCGTCCATGGGGATCTGCGCCGCCCCGAACCGGCGGATGCCTCTGAGGTCGCCGAGCGCCTGGCGCATCGCCTGGCCGATCACGATGCCGGTGTCTTCCGTGGTGTGGTGGAAATCCACATGGAGATCGCCCTTGGCGCTGAGCTTCAGATCGATCAGCGCATGTTTGGCAAAAGCATCGAGCATGTGGTCGAGGAAGCCGATACCGGTGGCGATCTCGGACTGGCCGGTGCCGTCGAGATCGAGCGTGACCGCGATGTCGGTTTCCTTGGTTTTGCGGGTGACTGTGGCGCTGCGCATGGGGGCTCCGGGCGAGTGATTTCTCGCTTTTCAATACAGAGCCGGGCGGGATGGCGCAAATGGCGCCTGCGCCTTGGGCTTGATCGCGGGGGCGGAGGCGTTACATGGTGACGGCACCGGGCGGTTGCCCGGCCCACCAGCACCGGAAAGAAGCCCAGCGCTATACAATCCAGAATGACAGATTCATCCAACACCCCCCAGCTTCACGGCACGACCATTCTCGCGGTCCGCAAGGACGGCGGCGTCGTCATCGCGGGCGACGGCCAGGTTTCCCTGGGCCAGACCGTGATGAAGGGCAAGGCCCGCAAAGTGCGCCCGCTCGGCTCCGGCGGCCATGTCATCGCCGGTTTCGCCGGTGCGACGGCTGACGCCATGACCCTGTTCGAGCGCCTGGAAGCAAAGCTCGAAACCTATCCGAAACAATTGACCCGCGCGGCGGTGGAGCTTGCCAAGGATTGGCGTACGGACCGTTTTCTGCGTCGCCTGGAAGCCATGATGATCGTCGCCAATACCGAGGCGACGCTGGTGCTCACCGGCACGGGCGACGTGCTGGAGCCCGACGGCGGCGTGGCCGCGATCGGCTCGGGCGGCAATTACGCGCTTGCCGCGGCCCGCGCCCTGATGGACAGCGATCTCGATGCGGAAGGCGTGGCGCGCAAGGCCATGGGCATCGCCGCCGATATCTGCGTTTACACCAATCACGAACTCACCGTCGAAAGCCTGAAAGGGTAAGGCCTCCATGAGCTTTTTCTCCCCGCGCGAAATCGTGCACGAGCTTGACCGTTACATTATCGGCCAGAGCGCGGCCAAGCGCGCCGTCGCCATCGCGCTCCGGAACCGCTGGCGGCGCAAGCAACTGCCCGACGATCTGCGCGATGAAGTTCTGCCCAAGAACATTCTGATGATCGGCCCGACGGGCGTCGGCAAGACGGAAATCTCCCGCCGCCTGGCCAAGCTCGCCCAGGCCCCCTTCATCAAGGTCGAAGCCACGAAATTCACGGAAGTGGGCTATGTGGGCCGAGACGTGGAACAGATCATCCGCGACCTGCTCGAGGCCTCCATCGCCCTGGTGCGCGAGGTCAAGCGCAAGGAAGTGCAGCCCCGTGCCCATAAGGCGGCGGAGGAACGCGTCCTCAATGCGCTGGTCGGTCCCGATGCCAAGGAGAGCACCCGCGAGAGCTTCCGGCAGAAGCTGCGGTCAGGCGATCTCGACGACAGCGAAATCGAGGTCGACGTGGCGGATAATTCGAGCATCCTGCCCAGCTTCGAGATTCCCGGCATGCCGGGCGCCCAGATGGGCATGCTCAATCTGAACGACCTTCTCGGCAAGTCCATGAGCGGGCGCCAGAAGACCCGCCGCATGAAAGTCTCGGAAAGCTACGAAATCCTGATCCAGGAAGAATCCGACAAGCTTCTGGACGAGGAACAGCTCATCCAGGAAGCCATTCACAAGACGGAAAATGACGGCATCGTCTTTCTTGACGAGATCGACAAGATCACGGCGCGCTCGGAACGTCAGGGGGCTGATGTCAGCCGGGAAGGCGTGCAGCGCGACCTGCTGCCGCTGATCGAAGGCACGGTGGTTTCAACGAAGCACGGCACGGTGCGCACCGACCATATCCTGTTCATCGCGTCAGGCGCGTTCCATCTGGCCAAGCCCGCCGACCTGCTGCCCGAACTGCAGGGCCGCCTGCCGATCCGCGTGGAACTGGAAGCCCTCAGCCGCGACGATTTCCGCCGGATCCTGACGGAAACCGAAGCAAGCCTGATCAAGCAGTATATCGCGCTGATGGAGACCGAAGGCGTGACCCTGACTTTCGCCGAGGATGGCGTCGATGCGCTCGCGGACATCGCGGCGGAAGTCAACACCACGGTGGAGAATATCGGCGCCCGGCGGCTCCATACGGTTATGGAGCGGGTGCTCGATGAGATCAGCTATACGGCGCCGGACAAGTCGGGCGAGACCGTCACGATCGATGCGGCCTATGTGAACGAGCATATCGGCGATCTGGCCCGCAACGCTGATCTGAGCAAGTTTATTCTGTAAGGCTTTGCAAGGCCTTACTCGATCAGCGTGATCTCCACGCGCCGGTTCCTGGCCCGGCCGAGTACCGTATCGTTGGTGGCGATGGGACGGCTTTCGCCCAGGCCCGTGGTTTCCATCCGGCCCCAGGTAACGCCCCGCTGAGACATGGCATAAGCCACGGCATCGGCCCGTTCCATGGACAAAAGCTCGTTGTCCCGGCGCGCGCCTTGATTGTCCGTATGCCCCTCGATGCGGACCTGCACCTCTTCATTGGTGACCAGATAGTCGATCAAGGGGCGCAGGCGTTCCGCCGCACCGGAGCGCAAGGTGGCGTTGCCCGTCTCGAACAGGCCTTCACTGATAACGAAGACCGGTCCGAGATCACTCTCGCGGATCTCATAGACATCGCGCAAAGTGTCTGGACGGTAGCCGGCGGGATCCTGTTCCGTCCGGATCCGGAAATCCTGCCGCAGGCCTTCGCGCCGCTCGGCAAGCGCGGCGATCTCCGCCGTCACTTCGCTTTGGGCGAGCCGCGTGCGCGCGACCTGCAGATGGGTATCGGCCATGATGGTGTGGTGGTCGACGGCCTTGGGTTCGCGCTCGTTCCAGGCGGTCACGGCGGCTATATAGTGGTCCTGGGCCTGGGCCAGCGGTTCGCTGGCGTAACGCACCATATCGGGGTCGCTATAAGCTGCGGAAATCTGGGTGCCCAAGGCATCGAGGCGCGGATTGGGGACGGGAGTGGACGCGCACGCCACCGCCAGCAGGGCAAGACCGCCGGCAGCCGCGGGCTTCCAGGCACGGGACATACGCACAGACAACAAACGCATTACAAAAATCCTTCGTCAAAAATCGCGGCGCAAGCCGGACATCGACCGGCGCGCGGCGTCGCGCTCGGCTTCGAGGCGCTTCAATTCCTGGGTTTCGGCGGCGAGTTCCGCCAGGATTTCCGCTTCCCGCGCCCGCCAGGCGGCATCCTCAGTGTTGCCGTCGAGATCGGAGCGCCGGGCCTGGCGCAGGATCTCCTCGGCCCGCACGAAGGCCGGTTCCGAGGCAATAGCGATGTTCCGCCGTTTCATGACGTCGATCACCGCCGCTGTCCGCTCGATGGCCACTTCGGCCTCGACCTCATCGGCCTGGACCGGGCCAGCCAGCAAACCAACCGCTAAGACACTCGCCGACAACATGAAAAGCGAGGGAAACCGACCGCGATAAGACCCCATCACACACTCCGCACCGCGTTACCTGATCACTCCCAAGTATTAAGAGGCAAAAGGCGCGATGAATCGAGGTCTATCGTTCTAAATTGGCATATGATTACCCCAAATGTGACGATGGCAGGTCTTCACCCATGACCAACACACCGCCCGAGAACAAACTGATCTGTGCGTACGATTTCGACGGCACGGGCACGGCCAAGCCGATCGGCTGGGACGAGATCACGGCGCCGCCGAGCGCCAGGACCAACCATTTCCGCTGGATCCACCTCCAGCACCAGCCAAAAGACCAGGAGAGCTGGCTGACAAGGGACAGCAAGCTCGACCGCATCGTCATCGATGCGCTGCTGGCGCCGGAGACCCGGCCGCGCTGCACGGCCCATGACGACGGCGCCATTCTCAATCTGCGCGGCATCAACCTGAACGCGGGCGCGGACCCTGAGGACATGGTGTCCTTGCGGCTGTGGATCGAGCCCCAGGCGATCGTCAGCGTGCGCTTGCGCAAGCTGATGGCCATCGAGGATCTGTGCAAGGCCATTGACGACGGCCGGTCGCCGAAAAATCCCGGCGAGTTCGTCTCCATGCTGGCGTTCAAGCTGACCGACCGGATGGAACCGGAAATCATGGATCTGTCCGACCGGATCGACGAGCTGGAAGACCGTCTGCTGGCGGAAAAAGGCGCGGGCGCGGATCTGCGCCGGGAGATCGGCGATATGCGGCGCATGGCCGTGATCCTGCGCCGCTATGTGGCGCCCCAGCGCGATGCGCTCAACAGCCTGTCCAATGCAGGCTTTTCGTTCGTCCACGAAACCAACCGCATGGCCTTGCGCGAAGCCGCCGACCGGGTCACGCGCATGGTCGAGGAGCTTGACGCGGTGCGCGAGCGCGCCGTCGTGCTGCACGATCAGTTGACGGACCGGCGGGCGGAAGAGATGAACCGCAACATGCTGGTGCTGTCCATCGCCGCGGCGGTCTTTCTGCCACT
Source organism: uncultured Alphaproteobacteria bacterium (assembly GCA_964612085.1). Lineage (GTDB taxonomy): Bacteria > Pseudomonadota > Alphaproteobacteria > JAJFIK01 > JAJFIK01 > CAZTCJ01. The sequence continues at coordinate 12,053 of CAZTCJ010000042.1, read as the reverse complement.
GACCTTCGTCTCGGGCCTTTTGGGCATGAATGTGGGCGGTATTCCGTGGGCGTCGAATCCTAGCGGTTTCGCCATTATTCTGGCGGTGTGCGCGGCGCTGGCCGCAGGGCTGGTCTGGCTTTTCCGCCGCCTCAGATGGATTTGACCTGCGGCCCTGTCGAGGCTCAGGACCGGCTGCGGCGCAGAAAGACGTAAAACGCGCCACCGCCACCGTCTTTCTGATGGGCTGGTTCCACCGCGAAAATCCGCGAGCCCAAAGGCTCCTGGGCCAGCCACAAGGGCACCTGACGGCGCAGGATGCCGTCGCCCGTACTCTCGGAGCGCATGAAAGCCGCATCCTCAGCCCTGGTGCGGACCCGGCCGCCCTTGCCCGTAATGACCAGGACGCAGCGCCGCCCGCGCGTGACGGCGGAGTGAATGAACCGGTTCAGCGCCTGGTGCGCTTCCGCCTGGCGCATGCCGTGCAGGTCGATCTTGGCCTCCACATCCATGCGGCCCCGGCGGATCTTGCGCGCCGTGCCTGAATCGACCCCATGCCATTTCGCTGCGGACGGCTCGCCGCGCCGGGTCTGCGCGGGCGGCGGTGCCTGCGGTTTGGTCTGGGGGGCGGGAGAGGGGGTACCCGTCTGTTCCGACGGCGCCGGGGGCAAGGCGCGACCGGGCAAAGGATCGGTCGAGCGCATGGCGCGGCGCCACAAATCGACCTCTTCGGCTGTCAAACGCCGCCGTTTACTCACGGATCTCAACTCACGAGGCTGGACTGGCCGGACGGGTCTCACGCATCAGACCGTTCCGTTCGGCCAGGGCACGGGGCAAGAGAAGATAAATCCGCCCCCGGTGTTTCATGCGGCCCGCCACGTCTCCGGCCCGCTCGCCGAAGCCCCAGAACACATCGCCGCGCACCGGACCGCGAATGGCGCCGCCCGTATCCTGCGCGACCATCAGCCTGCGGAAGGGCCGGTCTTCCTCCGAGCCCGGCCTCGGCGCCATCACCTCGAGCCAGACCGGCATACCATAGGCATAATAGCGCGCATCGACGGCCAGGCTGCGGCCTGGGGTCAGCGGCACCCCTTCGGCGCCCAGGGGCCCGAGGGACGGATCGTCGAAGCGCAGCCGCCGGAAGAAGATGTAAGACGCGTTCTGCATCATCACATCGTCGGCCTGTTCCGGATTGGCGGCGAGCCAGGAGCGGATGGCGGGCATGGTGACCGCCTCGCGGGACATCTCGCCCATCTCGATCAGCACCCGTCCGATGGCCGTGTAAGGATGGCCGTTCTGACCGGCAAAACCGACCCGAATGACATTGTCGTCCGGCAGGCGGATACGGCCGGACCCTTGAATATGAAGGAAAAAGGCATCGACCGGGCTATCCACCCAGGCCAGCACGGTTTCCGCCGGACCCAGACCGTTCTTTTCGATCTGTTCCCGGTCGGCATAAGGCTGCAAGCGGCCCTGCACCACCCGACCGGCGATGCGCTCGCCCCGCATCTCGTCGCGAAACACTCCCAGATCCACCTGCACGAGATCGTCCGGCAGGCCCCGGATCGGCGTGTCGTAAACCGATGTGCGCACCAGGGAGCCGTTCAGCTCCGGCTCGTAATAGCCGGTGAAAAGCCCTTCCGGATCGCGCCCCGCCAGGGCGGCGACGGGGGTGAACCATTCCTCGAAGAAGGCGCGGGCGGCCACGTGATCATGGGGCTTGATATCGTCGAGCGCCTTGCAGACCGGCCGCCAGTCCGCCGCCGTGCCCAAAAGATCGTTGGCTGGGTTGAGCAGTTCGTCATCCGGCTTTTGCAGGAAGCGCTGGCAGGACCTGCGCCAGGCGGGCACCGCATCGGCGAGGGAATCCCGCGCCCAGCCATCGAGATCGCTGAAACTCGCGGGCACCAGGGCGAGACCCTGGCGCTGTTGCGGCGGCGCGCCGATCATGACGATGGCCCACAGCGCGAACACCGCGATCACGAAGGCGGCGCCAACGAGAATGAGAGCGGGCGATGGTTTATCGGCTTGTCCGGCTGCGGATCGGGTCGATGTCATCGGGCGGTGCCCTTAGCTCTTTTGCCCAGCCGGTCCGCCCGCGCGCATGTCTTTATTCAGGGTGCCGGGCGCCCGTCCGGATCATCCGGCCGTCGCGACAAGCTCCCAGTTGGGATCGGCGCTACGGGTATCGCGGGCAAAGGTCCAAACATCCGTCACCTGACGAACGGCCGATGGATCGCCTTCGATAACGGCCCCGTCGGCATTTTTGGTCACGGAAATCACTTCGCTGACGAATTTGACCGTGATCTCGGCAATCCGGTCGATCAAGGAGGCCTCGGTCATCTTCGCGCTGTTCAGGCTGACAAAGGTGAATTCCACGGTTTCGCCGCGGGATTCCCGGCTGGCGATGACCGATTCAAAGCCCTCGAACACCTCGTCGCTCAACAGAGGCTGCAGCGTTTTCCGGTCGCCATTGGCAAAGGCAGTGGTGATGATTTCATAGGCCGAGCGCGCGCCGGTGACGAAACCGTCAGGCTCGAAGCTGCGGTCGGCAAGCTGGATGTCGAGCAGCCCTTGGGCAAGCGGCGAGCCCGGAGGCGCGAAACGGCCGATCCGCTCTTCGGGGCTGGCCTCGGGATCCTGGTCGCCCCGGCGCGGCAGGGCGATCACATTGGTGTCCTTGGATGCCTCCGGAGACGAGCCGCCTTGGGTCTCTGAATCCCGGCGCATGCCGAAGCCTTCGGACGGCGGACGCTCATGGCCGGTCCGGCGGCCTAAGACACTGCGCAGCTTCATCACGATGAAGCCCAACAAAACCGCCAGAACAATAATTTCGATTACCGCCAAATCTTCGCTCATCACACCGTGTTCCGCTTTCCCGGATCCGCTCGCATTGCCGCCGTGTCAGATCATGACCCACCCGGTCCGCCATGCGAAGAGGGAGATAAAGGATCACGATGCCCCGGCCGCGCATGCTCCCATGCCCGGATAAACCCTACATTACCGTCCAACCTGCCCGGTTTCCACCTTAACTCTGGGCGCAGGAGATATTCTGGAAGCCACCGGTTGCCTTGACGCCGACCTTTTCAGAGCCGACTTATCAGGAAACAGCTTTCGCGTATGAGTTAGGCGGTAATCCGGCAAACCTCAAGGACACACTGGTTTTGGCCCTTATCCTCTTCGCCCTGTTCGTCGGGGTTCCTCTCATTGAAATCTGGCTTTTCATAACGCTGGGCCAGCAGATCGGCTTATTTGCCACACTGGCGCTCGTTATCGTCACGGCCATGGCAGGCACCGCCTTGTTGCGCGCCCAGGGCCTCGCGGTCCTGGCCAAGGCGCAAAGCCACATGAACAAGGCCGAAATGCCTTTGGAGGAAGTCTTCACCGGCGTCTTCCTGCTGGTGGCAGGCGCGCTTCTGCTCACGCCCGGGTTCTTCACCGACGCTCTCGGCTTCCTGCTTTTCGTGCCATCGGTCCGGCGCTGGGTGGGCAAAACCGTGTTCGAATGGCTGATGAAACGGGGCAAGGTGCGCGTCCATACCGCAGGCTTCGGGCCCCGGCCGCGCGGGCCCGGCGTGATCGATGGCGACTTCGAGGATGTGGGCCCGGACGACCGGGACCCGCCCCGGCAGGGCGGCGGCCGCATCGACGGCCCGTCCGGCTGGCAAAACCCGCCCGGGGGATCGTGACCGGGCGCGTTCAAGCGCCCTTCCTTGTCGCCCGCCGCGTTCCGTGTTAGCCAGCGGCCAAATCGATTGCTTTTTTCAGAATAACTGGGGGTCTTCGAACCATGACCGACGAAACCAACACAAACGGCGCGGCCGGTGCGCCTGGAACCGACGGCGCGGCGCAGGGCGATCAAGGCCCGATCGTGCGCATCCTCACCCAATATGTGAAGGACATCTCGTTCGAGAACCCGAACGCGCCCGCCGCCCTGGCCGCCAATCAGAAGCAGCCGGAAATTCAGGTGAATGTGGATGTTCAGGTCAAGGACATGAGCAATTCGCGCTACGAATGCGCGATCCAGATCGCCGCCACCGCCAAGCGCGACGATATGGTGCTGTTCATCGTGGAAGTATCTTACGCGGGCCTGTTCCACCTGGAAAATGTGCCGGTGGAAAGCCTGCAGCCGATCATGCTGATCGAAGCGCCGCGTATCCTGTTCCCGTTCGCCCGCCGCTTCATCGCCGATCTGACCCGCGACGGCGGCTATCAGCCCCTGATGCTCGATCCCATCGATTTCCATGCGATCTATCGCCAATCCATGGCGCAGCATCAAGCCCAGGCGGCAAGCGCCGCGCCGACCGCCGCGAGCTAAAGCTTCGGGCTCTAACGCCCTACCAGCGCCAGACCGGATCGGCGCCGGCCATCTCCTCGACAAAAGCCTCATGGGCGGCACGTTCCGCATCCGTAACGAGGTTTTGCAGAGGGGCGGGCCGGGGCGGATGACGCAAGGCGGCGATGGCATCGCCGGAGCCCGCCGAGCCCGGCTCCCCGGCCAGTCCCAGGCCCGGCTCCCGGCCGCCGATGAGCTGGAGATAGACTTCCGCCAGAAGCTCGGAGTCGAGCAAGGCGCCATGAAGCGTGCGGTCCGAATTGTCGATGCCGAAGCGTTTGCACAAGGCATCGAGGGACGCGGGCGCGCCGGGATATTTCTTGCGGGCAATTTGAAGCGTATCGATCGCGCGGCCCGTTTCGAATGGCGGAAAATCGAGCTGGGTGAACTCCCAGTTCAGGAACCGCATGTCGAATTCCGCGTTATGAATGACAAACGGCGCCGTTCCCGTGAAGTCCAGGAACGCGGACGCCACATCCTTGAACACCGGTTTTTCTCTCAAAAAGTCTTCCGACAGTCCGTGTACGCGGTAGGCTTCCGCCGGCATGTCCCGTTCCGGATTGATGTACTGATGATAGGTCCGGCCTGTCGGCACATGGTTGACGAGCTCCAGCGCGCCGATCTCCACGACCCGGTGGCCCTGCACCGGATCGAGCCCGGTCGTTTCCGTATCCAGAACAATTTCACGCATGTTTGAAAGTCGCCAATCCCTAGCGAATCACTGAGAAATTCAGAAATAGCACGAGACGTTACTGCCCGGAAGGCCAGATCGTGCCGTCCCGCCCATGAAGCGTCTCGACGATGCGCTTGACCTGGCCGAAGGCATGATCGAGGCCCTTGTCGGTCTCCACGATGAAATCGGCGCGGGCGCGTTTTTCCGCGTCAGGCAGTTGTTTGGCCAGAATGGCGTCGAGTTTTTCCGCCGTCATGCCGGGCCGTTCCAGGACCCGGTCCCGCTGAACCGCTTCGGGTGCGGAACAGACCACGATCACATCAACCTTATCCTCGCCGCCGGTCTCGAACAAAAGCGGAATATCGAGCAGGACCATAGGATGGCCCGCCAGGGCCTGAGCTTGAAGCCAGGCGATCTGCTCACCGCGCACCAGGGGATGGACGATCTTTTCAAGGATCTCCATGGCATGCGGTTTGCCGACCACCGCCCGGCTGAGGGCTTCCCGGTCGACCGCGCCATCCTTCACGGTGCCGGGAAAGGTTTCGGCGATGGGCACGACAGCCGCGCCGTCCCGTTCGTAAAGGGCATGGACGGCCGCATCGGCGTCATAGACGGGCACACCGAGACGGGCGAACATTTTCGCCGTTTCCGTCTTGCCCATTCCGATCGAACCGGTCAGCCCAATGATCAACATGTCAGTCGCCCTGTAAACCGTCCAGAACATGTATCCGCAGGTCTTCGGTCACCTCCGGGTCCGTTCCGAACCAGGCCCTGAAGCCGCCGCGGGCCTGGTGCAACAGCATGCCCAACCCATCGACCGTCCGGTGACCGCGCACCCGCGCCGTATGCAGAAGATCCGTCGTCAAGGGCGTATAGACAATATCGGCCACCGTCGCCATGGCGGGCAGGCCGTCGAGAGAAATCTCCAAAGGCGGGGCACCGGCCATGCCGAGCGATGTGGTGTTCACCAGCAGACCCGCCTGCGCCAGGATATTCGGCCCGGGCAGCCACGGCCCGGTTTCCGCCGCGATGCCTTCATCGGTCAATGTCCGAACGAGAGCCTCGGAACGGCTTTCCGTCCGGTTACAGACGATCAGGCGCGGCACGCCTGCATCGCCCAAGGCGAAGGCAACCGAGCGCGCGGCACCCCCGGCGCCTAAGATCACGGCCGGCGCATCCTGCGGTATCCAGTCGGGCGTGGCCTGAATCAGGCTTTCGATAAAGCCCCAACCATCGGTGTTCTCGCCGCGCAGCGCGCCGTCATCGGTAACCACGACCGTATTCACCGCGCCGATCCGGGCGGCCGATGGCGAAATCTCATCCAAAAGCGGCAGCACGGTTTCCTTATGAGGCAAGGTCAGATTGACGCCGCGAAAACCGATTTTCGGCAGCAGACGGATGGTCTCAGCCAGATCCTCCGGGCTGACGGCTAAGGGCACATAAGCGCCGTCGATGCCATAGCGGTTCAGCCAGAACCCGTGAAGACGGGGCGAAAGGGAATGGGCGACGGGCCAGCCCATCACGCCGGCCAGCTTTGCAGCCCCTGAAAGCGGATTGATCCCTGTCATGACGGCACCGTTCTTACTCCTGCACTACGCCTTGCATACGCAGAAAATCGAGCAAAGGCAAAAGGGGCAGGCCCAGGATCGTGAAAAAGCTGCCGTCTATCCGGCTAAAGAGTTGTATGCCTTCATCTTCCAACCGGTAGGCGCCGACGCTGGATAAAATGTCAGGGACATTGCGGGCCACGAAGCCGTTGAGAAAATCATCGGAAACGTCCCGCATTTCCAGAATGGCCGTATCCCCGTGCCGCCAGACGGCCGCGCCATTCCTGACAACAGTCAGGGCACAGACGAGCCGGTGCGTCTTCCCGCGCAGGCGGCGCAGATGATCGGCCGCTTCTTGTGCGCCGGCGGGCTTCATGAACAGGCGGCCCTCACACTCCAGCACCTGATCGGCGCCGAGCACGAACGCCCCGGCATGGCGTTCGGCAACATGGAACGCCTTCAGATCGGCCAGCGCCTGGGCGATCGCTTCGGCGGGCGCGCCGTCGCGCGTCATACGCTCAAGGACAGACGCCTCGTCCACATTGGCCGGATCCACTGCGAATGCGAGACCGGCCTTTTCCAGAAGATCGCGGCGGACCGGACTGCCTGAGGCCAAAACCAGGCGGGCGTTGGCCATCATAGGGTTTCCCCCCGCTCCTGATAGAGATTGAGGATGGCGGCGGCGGTCTCCTCGATCGAGCGGCGGGTCACATCGATGACCGGCCAGCCCAGACGCGCGAAAAGCCGTTTGGCATTGAGGATTTCCTCGCGCACGGCCTCTTCATCCACGTAATCGCTGGCTACCAGATCCTCGCAGCGCATGGACAAAAGCCGGTTCTTGCGGATCTGCACGAGCCTGTCCGGGTTGGTGATCAAACCGACGACCAGAGGGCCCTGAAGCGCCTCCAACTGGGCGGGCAGCGGCACGCCCGGCACGATGGGCACATTGGCGGCTTTATAGCCCCGGTTCGCCAGATAGATGCAGGTGGGCGTCTTGGAGGTCCGGCTGACACCGACCAGAACGATCTCGGCGCTTTCCAGATCGCCGACATTCTGGCCGTCGTCATGACTCATGAAGAAGTTGAGCGCCTCGATCCGGTGGAAATAGCGGGCGTCAAGCTCGTGCTGGCCACCAGGCTTATGGCTGAGATCCGCGCCCAGATAATTGGCCAGGGCATCGAGCACAGGATCGAGCACGGAAATGGCGGGAACCCGCAACTCCCGGCAGCGGGCTTCCAACTGATGCCGGAGCTTGTTTTCCATCAGGGTGAACATGACCACGCCCGGGGCGGCTTCGACCTCTTCCAGCACCTTGGCCAGTTGTCTCTCCGAACGCACCAGCGCATAGGTATGTTCAAGCGGCCGGGCGCCGTCGAACTGGGCCACGGCCGCCTTGGCGATGGCGTTCAGGGTCTCGCCGGTGGCGTCCGATACTAGGTGAACGTGGAAATAGGTTTCCGCCGAATGTTTGGCTGGCGCCATGATCGTGACCCTGTTCCTAGTGTCGTGGTTCGGAAGGTCGCTTAATAAGTCGCGGGTCGTGCCGTAGCGACCTTCCGAACCGAAACGACACTAGAGTCAAAGCGTTGCTAGTGTGGTTTTGATTCAGGAATTCGCAAAAGCAGGCGCTATGCACTCATGCGAATTCCTGAACCGCCACACTAGACTGTCATGCAATCACGGTAGCTGAAGCGCAAAGCCGTGAACAGAATGCCCCACGGGGATCGTCTTGCGGATGGCCGGGCGCATGGCGTGTGGATCACTTTGGGACGATTCGCCAGGGCAGGGGGCCGCTGCGAAAATGCGCACCCTGTGCCAAAACGAAACGCGATTCTAAACCCAGGGGGCAGGGCAGTTGTCCCGGTGTTTCAAAGTCGAACGGTTGGGTGAGAAAACGAAGAGCTTTTCCGGCCATCCCTGTTTTCAATGTCTTTCACAGGCGCGGAAATCCGGCTTATTTTCCGTCTTTCCGCCGGTTATGGACATAAAAAGCTGGTTGATGAAACAAGGCGCACCATGTGCGGGATAGCGGGCATAATCCAAAGGCGCGCGGTCATGCGCGCTATCCACAAGACCAACAGACTCCAACAACAAAATAATAATTAGTGTTAAAGGATTAGACCGTTGAGATGCATTCCCTAAGAGAGACCTTTCTCCCATGACAGATCCAGCTCAGAAGCGATTCATAAAGGCTTTGAAGGGACAGGTGACGGACCGTCCTCCCATATGGCTCATGCGTCAGGCGGGGCGCTATTTGCCCGAATACCGGGAGACGCGGGCCAAGGCAGGCAGTTTCCTGGACCTTTGCTACAATCCGGAATTGGCTTGCGAAGTCACCCTGCAGCCCTTGCGCCGGTACGATTTCGACGCTGCCATTCTGTTCGCGGACATTCTGCTGCTCCCCCATGCCATGGGACAGCATCTGGAATTCCTGGAAGGCGAAGGGCCGAAATTCGATCCCATCACCGATGCGGAGACCCTCGCCAAGCTGAAACCGGAGGACATGCACAAAGGCCTGGAGCCGGTCTATGAGACCGTCCGGCGTCTGAAGGCGGCCATACCACCGGAAACGGCTTTGATCGGCTTTGCCGGCGCTCCCTGGACCGTGGCGACCTATATGTTGGGCGGCAAGGGTCCGGCCGGACACGACGCGGCGCGGGTGTTCGCCTATCGCCATCCGGATCTGTTCGCCACGCTGATGGAGATTCTGACCGAAGCGACGGCCGATTATCTGATCGCGCAGGTCGATGCCGGGGCCGAAGCGGTTCAATTGTTCGACAGTTGGGCGGGCGGCCTGCCGACTTCCCTGTTCTGCGCCTGGGTCATCGCGCCGGCGCAAAGGATCACGACCCGGATCAACGATGCCCATCCGCATATTCCAGTGATCGGCTTCCCGCGCGCTGCCGGACCCCTTTACGAGGCCTATTTCCAGGAAACCCGGGTCCACGGAGTCAGTCTGGATACGGGCCTCGATCCCATCTGGGCGCGAGACCATCTGCAAAAGATCGGACCGGTCCAGGGCAATCTGGATCCCATGGCTCTGGTGGCGGGCGGCGACGCCTTGAAGCGTGAAGTGGCCTATATCCTCGACTGTTTGGGTCGAGCGCCCTACATCTTCAATCTTGGACACGGCATTGTGCCGGAAACGCCGCCTGAACATGTAGCCGAGCTGGTTTCGATGGTCCGGTCCTGGAACCGGGAGGCGGCATCACCGCAAATGAGGGGGTAGCCCGCATGACGCGCCGAATTGGGGGCCGTTTGGCCGTCGTGCTGTTTAATTTGGGCGGGCCGGACTGCTTGGATGCGGTCCAGCCTTTTCTGTTCAATCTTTTCAACGACCCTGCGATCATCAATCTGCCCGGCATCGTGCGGACGCCTTTGGCCGGTCTGATTTCCAGGCGCAGGGCGCCGATCGCACGGGAAATCTACGAGCAGATGGACGGGCGCTCGCCCATCGTTCCCCTGACGCAAGACCAGGCCGGTACTTTGAAAAAGGCCTTGGAGGCCACTGGCCAGTACGATGCCGTCGAAATCGCCCTTGCCATGCGCTACTGGAACCCCCGGGCCAGCGATGCGGTGCAAAAACTCAAGGCTTTCAAGCCGGACCGGGTGGTCCTGCTGCCGCTTTATCCGCAGTTCTCCACGACGACCAGCGCGTCGTCTCTGCGCGAATGGCACCTGGAGGCCAAGCGTGCCGGCTTCAAAGCGCCGACCTCGACCTTGTGCTGTTTTCCCACGGAACCCAGCTTGGTTGAGGCCCATGCGGGGCTGTTGCGGGACGCGCTGTCTGCGGCCGGTGAAAAACCGGCACGGGTTCTGTTTTCAGCTCACGGGCTGCCGAAACGCACTGTCGAACGGGGCGATCCGTATCAGTGGCAGGTGGAACAAACCTGCGCCGCAGTTGTGGACAGGCTCGGGATAGACGGCCTCGACTGGGTGACCTGTTACCAAAGCCGCGTGGGGCCGCTCGAATGGATCGGTCCGTCCACGGATGCCGAGATCAAGCGGGCGGGCGCCGACGGCAAGGCGGTCATCCTGGTGCCCATTGCCTTCGTTTCGGAACACTCCGAGACGCTCGTTGAACTCGATATCGAATACAAGGAACTGGCCGAGGAAGCGGGCGTGTCCACGTATATGCGGGTGCCGGCCCTTGGCACCCAGCCCGACTTCATTCACTCTTTGGTGCGCGGCGTTGCGACGGCTTTGACCCGCCAGGGTCCCTGCTCCCATACTGGTCAGCGCGTGTGCCCGCACCGCTGGGCAGGCTGTCCTGCCGCCAAGGGCCCGCTTGCGGCCGCGAAGCCGAAACATCAGTCTGAAACGCTGAAAGCTTGACCGCCGAAAGCGTGACCAAATTCTGCCTGATCGAATGAAGGAACGTCAGCCATGCTTGAGCTGTCCGGAACGGCCTATCTCTGGGTGAAATCGCTCCACATGATCGCGGTGATTGCCTGGATGGCAGGCATTCTCTATCTGCCGCGTCTTTTCGTTTATCACACCAAGGCGGCCGTCGGATCCGACCAGTCGGAGACGTTCAAGGTTATGGAACGAAGATTGCTTAAAGCAATCATGACGCCTGCCATGATCGTGGCGTGGGTGTTCGGTCTGTGGATGATTGCGACCATCGGTCTGACCGGACCGGGCATGGGCTGGCTTCACGCCAAGCTGTTACTCGTGCTGATTATGTCGGGCATGCATGGCTATCTGGCCCGCTCGCAACGGCTGTTCGAGGCGGATCAGAACACGAAGTCGGAGCGGTTCTGGCGGATCTTTAATGAAATGCCAACGCTTGTGATGATCATCGTGGTCATCTTAGTGATCGTAAAACCTTTTTGAGACAATCTTCGAAAAGGGGTCTACACATTTTTTAGAACCGGCTCTAAAGTTTTTTTATAGCGCAAACAGGAAAAAGCAGCTAAAAAGGAGGCGAATCGAGCCCGTGTCAGGGGTGACGGGTTGCGAGTATCGGCCAGCAGTCTTGGTTTCACGCGAGGAATCCGCGCGCGATACCTTGTGTAGACTGGATGGTTGGCCCACATCTTCCCTCCTCTCCATCCTTTACCTGAATTCCGATCCACTGACGGCTGACCCCGAAGCCGGAAGTCAAACCGAGAAGGTGTGAGTTTCGATGACTCTGCAGGAGCTCAAGCTGCAGGAATTGAAGGCAAAGACGCCGACCGATCTGTTGGAGTTTGCCGAGGAGCTGGAAGTCGAAAACGCCAGCGCCATGCGCAAGCAAGACATGATGTTCGCGATCCTGAAACAATTGGCGGATCGCGATGTCGAGATCACGGGCGGCGGCGTGCTCGAGGTGCTGCAAGACGGGTTCGGCTTTTTACGCTCGCCGGAAGCCAACTATCTGCCCGGTCCGGATGACATCTATGTCAGCCCGAGCCAGATCCGCCGGTTTTCCCTGCGCACAGGCGATACGGTTGAAGGCCAGATCCGCAGCCCGAAAGACGGCGAACGCTATTTCGCGCTGCTCAAGGTCAACTCGATCAATTTCGAGGACCCGGAG
>CAZTCJ010000041.1:0-31642 GCA_964612085.1 uncultured Alphaproteobacteria bacterium | reverse complement strand
GCTCCCCCTCCCGGCCGCCCAGTCAGGGTACCCTTGTGGGTGGTCGGGAGGGGGAGCGGGCTGGCTAGGTCACGGAAAGGATATGGGGCGGGGCGTCGATCACCGTGGGTTTCTGATCCCTCCGCTTTTTGCTATGAGAGTTGGAAGGCCGGGCAATCGTGTCCGGCCTTTTCTTATGAGTTTCGGATGACAGGCACCACATTCGCACTCGATGGCAAGGTGGCTCTGGTCACAGGGGCGGGCCGGGGGCTCGGTCTGGAAGCCGCCAAGGCGCTGGCGGGGGCCGGTGCGCGCGTGCTCTTGAACGGTCGGGATGGCGACGTGCTCGACCGGGAAGCCTCGGCTATCCGGGATGCTGGCCATGCGGCGGAAGCCGTCGTGCTCGACATCAGCGATGACGACGCGGTCGAAGCGGCCTTTGACACCATACGTTCTGAGATCGGACGGCTCGACATTCTGGTGAACAATGTGGGCCAGCGGGACCGGCGGCCCTTGAGCGCGTTCGATATGGCGGCGGTGCGCCGTCTGATCGATGTGGATCTGGTCGCGCCGTTTCATCTGTGCCGGGAGGTGGCGCCGCTCATGGCCGAGCATGGCTACGGGCGGATCATCAACATCACCTCGATCGCAGGACCCATCGCGCGGGCTGGCGATGCGGCCTATACGGCGGCCAAGGGCGGGCTGGAAGCCTTGACCCGGGCGCTGGCGGCGGAACTAGGCGGCTCAGGCATTACGGTCAATGGCGTGGCGCCGGGCTATTTCGCGACCGAAGCCAATGCCGACATGGTCGCCAACAATGAGATCGCCGACTGGCTGGGCAAGCGCACCTCGCTCGGGCGCTGGGGCAAGCCGGAGGAGATCGCCGGGGCAGTGCTGTTTCTGGCCTCGCCCGCCGCGTCTTACATCACCGGCCAGATCCTGGCGGTGGACGGCGGCTATCTCGCCCATTTTTGAAGGGCCTCGGTTGTTGCCGTGGGGGCCCGCGCCTGCCACAGTACCGCTCTTGAAAAGAGCGGGGCCGAGAGGGGGCCGCCGCCCATGCAAAGGGGACTAGATATGACGAGCCATTGCCGGGCCATTGCCGCCGTGCTGATGCTCGCAGGATTTCTCACCGCCTGTGTCAGCTATCCGACGCCTTATCAGCCGCAGGATCGCAGCGGTTACGGCTACGACGAACAGCGGATCGAGACCGACCGGTTCCGCGTTTCGTTCTTCGGGAACTCTCAGACCAACCGGGCGACCGTCGAGACCTATCTCCTGTTCCGCGCCGCCGAGCTGACGCTTGAGACCGGCAACGACTATTTCATCGTGCAGGATCAGGAAACCGAACGCCGGGATCAGATCTTCAGCACCTTTGTCGGCCAGCGCCATCGCGGTCTCTTCTACCGCATCTATGGCGGCTATTATTGGCATGATGACTTTCTCTATTACGACCGCAACTACCGGGTCGTGGAGCGGTATGAGGCAACGGCCTTCATCAAGACCTTCTCAGGGGAAACGCCTGAGGACGATGTCCGCGCCTATGACGCGCGCGACGTGATCGCCACCTTGCGCGACCAGGTGCTGCGGCCGGGCGAGCCTCTCTCCGGATCCTGATCATCCCATCAGAGCAGAAGACGCAAACGCCGGTTCCTCAGGAGCCGGCGTTTTTATGCGTGGGCCTTAACCTTAACAGCGCGTTGCGGCATGGCCGTTGCTCTTTCGCCACACAGGGTGACGATGCACACGGGTTAATACGTCTTGTGTGCCTGATGGGAGCAAGTGGAGATGATCAGGATCATGCGTGAGATCCGTTGTGGGATGGTTCGGCTGTTGGTTGCGGGGCTGGTCTGTCTGGCCGGTCTGCCGGGGGGAACAGGGGCATGGGCGGATGACGCAAGCCAGGCCTGCGGTGTGGCGCGGCCGGCGCAGGCGGCGCGTCTTGCGGTCCATGGCTCGGTCTGCATTCTGGGGGCGGTGGACCGGCCGGGCGGCTATGAATGGCGCGCGGGCGTGTCGCTTCTGGACGTTCTGGACTGGGCCGGCGGCTCCACGCCCCAGGCCGACCTGACGCGGATCGAGCTGTCCGTGCCCGGTGTAAGACCGGCCCGCCGCTTCGATCTCGCGGCTTTTCTGAAGGAAGGCGGACGCCTGTCCGATGTGCCTGAACTGTCTGCGGGCGCCATTGTCACGGTACCCCGGCAGTCTCAAAACACTTTGCCCCTTCGTCCTTATGCGGATGTCAGAACCGTTCATGTGGTCGGTGCGGTGCGCCGTCCCGGCCCGGTGACGCTCGACGGTCCGGCCCCGTTCCTCGATGTGCTGGCCCAGGCCGGCGGCCTGAGCGACGCGGCCGATGTGGGAAACATCCGTATCGATCATGAAGGCCGGGGTGCTGCCGGGGTCTCGCGGATCGATCTAGCCGCCCTGTTCGAGACGGGCGAAAGCCGTGCCCTGCCGGCGGTCGCGCCGGGCGATACGATCTTCGTGCCCGCTTTGGCGCCGGGCGTCCGTAAGGACGGGGTTGAAGGCGGCGTCCGGGTCATGGGCGCGGTCAGCCGCCCGGGCCGCTATGCCCTTCAGGACCGGGATTCGATCGTCGATCTCATTTCGCGGGCAGGCGGCACCCTGGCCCAGGCCCGCAACGACAAGATCGTCGTGGTGCAGGCGGGCGGCAGCGAGCCCGAGGCGGAGACCTTCGATCTCGAACGCTTCGCCAGAAAGGGAAAGCCGGAGGATCTGCCCCGGATCACGGAAGGCGGCACCATCTATGTGCCGTTCGAGAAGGAAGGCCGTTTCGGAACGGCGCGTTCCGCGCTGGGCGCCGTGACCTCCGTTCTATCTGTTGTCTTGATCGCTGGAGCCATGTGATGCGTATGATGACCAAACTCATGACACGAATGATTTTCATCGCGGGGGCCGCGGGTCTGAGCGGCTGTATCGGATCGGGCGATCCGCTCGATCTTCTGCCGCCGTCGGAACGGGCCTATCTGTTCAATACCCACGCGCAGCATCACCAGGCGGTGCGGCAAGAGCCGAGAACTCAGATGCCGGAAGCGGCCGTTGTGCGCCGCCGGCCGATCGGAACGGTCGCGCTGCCTGGGGTCGCGGCGCGGCTGAACGGCGCGCAACTGACGCGGCTCAAGCGGCTGAAACGCAAGATCGATCGCCTGCGCCCCGATGCGGTGGCCTTCGCCTTCGCGCCCGTACCGGGCCGCGAGGGCCTGCAAACGCACCGTCAGGTCAAAGCGCTGGCGCAACGCCTGGAATTGCCGAGAGATGCGGTGCTGATCCAGGTGTCTCAAGACGCGCCGGTCGAGGCCATCACCGTCACCGCTCTTTACGAACAGTAGGCGTATCATCCCGGCCACAATAAAAAAGGGGCGCCGTCCGCGCCCCTTTTTCGTATTCCATGTGCCCTGAAATCAGTGGCCGTCGCCTTCCCAGGATCCGTACATGGGATTGGGCAGAACGAAATAGCTCACGCCGAAATCGGTGTAGCCGCCATTGCGGTTCTCCGCGAGCGATTGATCGAGATCCGGAAAATCCGTAATCTGATCGCCCATATACATGACGATCTTGGTATCGTCATACCCGCGCTCGGCGAGCATGCCGGGGACGTTCTCCCAACGCTCTTCCTTCTCGCCCGTGGCGTCCTTGGCGTCGCCCCGGAACAGGATCAGCTCATAAGGCACGCCGTAGCGGTTCAGGACGGCTTTGGTATAAGGCGCTTCGTTTTCCCGGCGGTTGGTCACGCCCACCACGAGGCCGCCCTGGTTATAGACGAGATCGATGAAGCGGCGCGCGCCCGGCAGCATCACCGCCGCTTCTTCCTTGGTCCAGTCGTACCAGGACTCGCGGGTGTAGGAGCGGCCGCATTTTTCCTGTTCGTAGGAATAGGCGGAGTTGTTGACGATGGTCTCGTCGATATCCACCGCCACGACCCAGGTGCCTGGCTCGTACATGTGGCCGAGCTGAACCGCGCGCAGTTCTGCGAAATGGAAGGTCTGATGGAGCAGGGCCTTGTATTCGGCGGAATAGCGCACCCATCGGGTGGCCTTGCTCACATCGCAGGTGACGGCTTCGCATGTCCAGGTGGCCGGGTCATCGTCCGCCGACGGCGCGCACGTTTTCGGCACGCCGCCGCCTTCCTGCGCGGTGGCCGTGTGCCCCGCCGCGACGACGCCCAGAGCAGCCGTGGCCGCCACGATCTTCACCAGTTTGGAAATGGTCAGCCCGGACATGCTTATCCCGGACATGCTCAGCGTGGACATGCAGTGACGCAGCATGATCATCATGGAAATCCCCTCTCTTCCGTCCCCACAAACACCATTTGGAAATGAAAACAGTCTGTATATGTAACAGCCCGGTATGTCATATCGATGACCCGGCGAGCGGATGAATTATTCGCAAGTCTAGTGGAGCGAATTTGACATTTGAGTCCCCGTTGCGGCGCGTTCCGTTCTCAAATGTCAAATTCAAAAGCTCCACCAGAACCACTAGCGGGCGCGATCAAGGGTGGCCAGGGGCTAGAACGCCTGTCGTTAAGCGCCATCACAAATTGGCCCCGGAGCTGTGTCTTGGATAGTGTCAGGTGCAGCGTAACGTCCCGAGCCCAAGGGGACTGAGGGAAGGACCGCGCAGGATGAACGCGCTTGCTGAGGGAAGACCACGGGCCGCCGGCCTGCCGATGGAGCCCAGCCGTCTGCACCGGCCGGCCGAGGAAGCGGCCTTCGGTCACGCCATCCTCACCGAAACGCAAGCCGGGCTGTCCCGCATTCGGGACACCCGGATCAATCTGGTCTTGTGGCGGCGCACCATCGCGCCCTGGCTGGCCAGTTGGCTCGACCGTCAGCCCTTTTCGGCGTTCCCCAACGCGCGGGCGCGCATCAAGGCGGCCGACAGCCGCGACGGCGTGGCGTCCCTGTTCGCGGGCGGCGCGTTGCCGCCGGGCGTGGAGCGGGATGCGCTGGTCGAGGATCTCGCCGAGCTGGTGGTGCTGTTTGCCGCCGCGGCGGGCGAGGCAGAGGCCGTTCTGCGCCTGGAGGCCATGACCGGCGCGGGCTGCGAACGCTTCCATGTGGACTTCGTGCCCTTCCGCCTGCTGACCGCTTATCGCGGCGCGGGGCTGGAATGGTTGCCGGAGCCGGTTGCCGAGCGCATGCATCTGACCGGCCGCGACCCTGAGGATATTCTGGTGGAGCAGGCGCCCCGTTTCGCGGCGGCCTTGTTCAAGGGTCAAGGCAAGGGGCAGAGCCGGGAACAGGGCGGACACGGAACGCCGCTCGTCCACCGCTCGCCGCGCCTCATGAAAACGGGGAGACAGCCTGTGTCTCCCCGCTTCATCGCATGTCTCAGCAGTTGCCGCTGATCAGAACTGGGTGCGCACCGCGATCCGCACATTGCGGCCCGGCAGCGGGATCAGATCCTTCAGGAACGAGCTGTGAACGCGGGCTTCTTCGTCCGTCAGGTTCGAGGCGCGGATATCGAAGGCGATGTTACGTGCTTCGCCGAAGGGCCGTATCGTCGCGAACAGATTGACGAAGGTGTAATCGTCCGTCGGCAGTTCGAAATCGGCGATCTCGTCCTGCTCCGCCACATATTCCAGCTCGGCGCGGAAATCGACAAACTCCGAGCGCATGCCAATGCCGAACAGAGCCGACAGGGGCGGAATGCGGGGTAGATTGTCGTTGCCCGAAGCGTCCGTGGTCGCCCGCACGAAATCGAGCTGACCGTCCAGGTAAAAATCGACCGTGGTCCAGTCATAGACATCGTAGGAGCCGAAATCGACTTGCGCCTGGGCTTCGAAGCCCCGGAAGGTGGCGTCCTCGGCGACGAACAGGAACACCGGCAGACCGTCTTCGATCTCGCCCGTCTGGGACAGGAAGATGAAGTCGGAATAATCCGTGTAGAAGCCGTTGATCTGAGCCGACAGCCAGCCGATGCGGCCGCGCGCCGTGGCTTCGATACCGAGCGCCGTTTCCTTGTCCAGATTAGGATTACCGATCTCGAAGGCGTTGGTGGCCAGGTGCGGACCGTTGGAGAACAGTTCTTCCGTCGCCGGAGCACGCTCGGTCCGGAAGAGCGTCGCGCCCAGGAACAGATTGTCGTAAGGCGTGAAGGCGACACCACCGGACACGGAGAGAGCATCGAAGTCGCGCTCCAGGCCCGTCTCGGTCACTTCGTGGTTGGTCCGCTCATAGCGGCCGCCCAGTTCCAGGCGCCACAGGCCGAGATCCAGCTCCTGAACCGTGAAAATGCCGAACTGGTTCGTTTCCGTGGGCGGAACGAAAGCTTCCTCACCGATGGCGGAGAAATCCCGGAAGATATACTGCACGCCGACAGCGCCTTCCAGGCCGTTATAGGCTTTCTGGAGGAACTCGACCCGGCCCTCGACACCCTCGTTTTCGAAGGTGGTGCCGATCTCGGAGCCTTCCAGTTCCGCATGCTCATAATCGGCGTAGCCGACGCGGAAGGTGGCGGTGTCGAAGAGCCAGAAATCGCCGCGCACTTCACTGTGGAAGTCGAGCCGGACCTGATCCAGATCGATGCGGATGATTTCTTCTTCTTCCTCTTCTTCGTGCTCCTCGCCTTCTTCCTCGCCGTGCTCTTCGCCTTCCTCATGGGCATGGCCGCCGGGAATGCCGTAGTTGAAGCTCTGCACCCGGCCCGAGACACCGATAAAGCCGTTCTCGAAGACCCAGGAAACGCCGCCGGACCCGCCCTTGGCGCGGGTATCGGAGTTTTCCACCGTCCCGAAGGCTTCATCCTCTTCGTCGTGCTCTTCGCCTTCTTCGTCGCCGTGTTCCTCTTCTTCCAAAGCGCGCAGGGCGGCGGATTCGGAGAAGCCGGGAATGTCGTAGTTCTCCGTCTCCCGCCAGAAACCGTCGGCGTGGAAGACGAGCGTGCCGCCGCCGAACTCGATGACGTCGGCATTGAGAGCGCCGGCGAATTCGTTGCCGTTATCGACAGTCGAATAGGCGTAGCGCGCCCCTAAATCGAAGCCGCCCTCGGCGGTTTCCATCGGAATGCGGCCGTCGAAGATGTTGACCACACCGCCTGCGGCCGAGCTGCCGTAGCGCAGCATGCCGGTGCCACGCACCACTTCGATGCGGGTCGCCAGGGCCGGGTCGATCGCCACCGCGTGGTCGTCACTGGTCACCGAGGCGTCGATGGAGCCGATGCCTGAATCGAGGACCCGGATGCGCGGACCGGCCAGGCCCCGGATGATCGGGCGGCTGGCACCCGGTCCGAAGAAGCTCGAGGAGACGCCCGGCTGCTGGCGCAGGGTCTCGCCGATAGTGCCGGCGATGCGTTGGGCGATTTCTTCTTCATCGAGCACGGTCGTGCCGAGAATGGTCTCGACGGTCGTGCGCCGCAAGGGCGAGGCCGTCACCACGATTTCGTCCCAGTGAAGGCCGTGAAGCTCACGATCCTCGTCGTCTTGCGCCAAAGCGCTTGTCGCGCCGGTGAAGGCCGTAGAGGCCATGAGCAGGGCCATCAGGCCCGTCCGCACGGTCCGCTGTCCGGCGCGCGCAGGCGTAAAAGATCCAATCATTCGTTTATCCAACCTAGGTCAGTCGCGGGGAGCGGATGCGCCCATGCTGGCGCGACGATCCGTCCGCTGATCAATCAAAATAGTCGTTTCAGGATTGATGGGGCTGACGCGGTGGTGCGCGGGCCTGGATGGTCCGCAGGCGGTCGAAATCCTGCGCCGTCCGATGGGTGGGGTGGGCGCAAAGAATGATGCGCTGGGCCGGGTATGGCACCTGGACCGGATCGGCGCCGGCCAGACTGTCTTTCCGGTCGTTATGGAGGACGCACGAGCAGATCTCGCCGTCATGGTCGTGATCGTGATCGTGATCGAAGTCCGCAGCATGACCGGCAACGATCAGTTGGGCGAAGAGAATAGCAATAGCGATAACACCCGCCAGAGGCGAGCGCATACGCCACGCTTTATTCGCTACGGAATAGCTGTTTCTCATACAACCCCGGACCCGCGCCTTTATTAAGGTTTACCTTACCTTTTCCGGCGGCGGCTGCCAATGGGCCGGGGAAAGACCGGTCAGCGCAGGTCGTCGGTATCCTTGCGTTCGACGGAATAGGTGGATTCCAGGAAGCTCTGCTGGGACACCTTGGTCAGACGGGCATTCTCCCGGAACTCCGGAATCGAGGTGGAGCCGCAATTGCACATGGTCGAGGCGATCTTGGCTCGCGTCCGCGCCACATTGCTCGACAGGTCGCCCGCATACGGCACGTAGCCGTCCACGCCTTCCTCGAAATGCAGCTTGCGTCCGCCGCCCTGGTCGTAGCGCGCGAGATTGCGCGCCCGTTCCGCGCCTTCGCCCCAATATTCCTTCACATAGCGCGAGCCCAGCCGCACCTTGCGCCCCGGGCTTTCGTCGAAGCGGGCGAAATAGCGCCCCAGCATGACGAAATCCGCCCCCATGGCGAGCGCCAGGGTGATGTGGTAGTCGTGCTGAATGCCACCGTCAGAGCACAGAGGAACATACTCGCCCGTCTCTTCGAGATATTTGTCCCGGGCCGCCGCCACGGCCATAACGGCGGAGGCCTGTCCCCGGCCCAAGCCTTTTTGCTCGCGGGTGATGCAGATGGAGCCGCCGCCGATGCCCACCTTGACGAAATCCGCGCCCGCATCCGCCAGATAGCGGAAACCGTCTTCCTCCACCACATTGCCGCCGCCGACGATCACATCCCGTCCGTATTCGGAGCGGATGAACTCCAATGCCTTTTTCTGCCAGACGCTGAAGCCGTCGGAGGCATCGAGCGCCAACACATCGGCGCCTGCTTCAACGAGTGCCGGCACGCGTTCCTTGTAGTCGTGGGTGTTGATGCCGGCGCCGACCAGAATGCGTTTGCGGTCGTCCATCATTTCGTAGGGGAACAGTTCCTGGGCCTCGAAGTCGCGCCGGAACACCAGATGCACCAGATGGCCGTCCTTATCGAGGATCGGCAGGCATTTTTGCTTCGACGACCAGATGAGATCCTGGGCGGCCTCGAGCGAAATGTCGGCCTGGGCGGTGACCATCTTGTCGGACGCCGTCATCCATTTGGACACCGTATCGGCCGTGGCATCGTCCTTAATCGGAATGTCCTGGCGGGTCAGCAGACCGTAGAATTTTCCCGTGGGCGTGCCGTCCGCCGTCACCGCGATGGTCGAATGGCCCGTATTGCGCGCCAGCGAAATCCCCTGGGCGATGGTGGATTCGGGCGTCAGATTGGAATCGCTGATCACGAAGCCCGCCTTGAAGGACTTCACCCTGCGGATCATGTCCGCCTGAGCCTCGATCGGCTGCGAGTGATAGATGAAGGACAGGCCGCCGCTGCCCGCCAGCGCGATCGCCAGATCCGGTCCCGACACCGCCTGCATGACAGCGGATGTCACGGGCAGTTTCAGGGAAATGCGGGGCTTGCCGCCTTTCTTGAAGCGGTCCACGGGGGTGGAGAGGTCCACATTGTCGGTGGTGTCGCCAATCTTGGTCAGATTGGGCAGCAGGAGATATTCGTTGAAGGTGCGGGACGTGCCCTCGACATAGGTGGCCATGGCCGGTGCCTCCGGTAAAAGGAGCCCATTCCTGCGGCGCGCTTCCGCCACGGCCAAGACACTTTTTCTTTTGGATGCGGGCCCGGTGTGCGGGCCGGATGCTTTGGTCGTGGGGGCGCCGGTCCGCCGGATGGCTCGATCAAGCGCGTGTCACGCCCCAAGGCCGTAAGGTCTCAAGAGCGTGGCCACGCCTAACACAAACTGGGGCCCAGCGCCAAGGGGTGCAACGGGTGCCTGGCGTCAGGGCCGTCACACCCGGGGCGAAACCGGGATCTGGCGCTTGCGCCGTGCCGGCGTCTCGCGCCTGGCGGCGGCCAGTTCCTCGGCCAGCCGGTGCACGGTCCGGCGCAAATCATGGACCTGATCGATCAGCGCGAGCACCACCGGCACCGCCTCGTCATTGAGGCCCATATCGCTGCGCAATTCCTGCACCAGCCGCAGCCGCGCCACGTCGATATCGAGAAACATCTCGGCGCCCATATGCTGGGTGGGCTTGACCCAGCCGCGCGCGACGCACAGCTCCAGGGTCGTATGGCTGAGGCCGGTGATCTCCGTCAGCACGTCGTCCTTGGTTCTCATAACAAACTCTCCCATGCGGCACGCGGATTATCCGGATGACGCGCCTGCCAGCGCTCAAGCAGGGTTTGCAGTTCCGCATCGATGGATTTGGGCAGGGTGACCTGAACCGTGGCGAGCTGATCGCCCGGATCGCCGCCCAGCACCGGCAGGATCCCCTTGCCCTTGAGGCGCAGCACCGTGCCGCTGTCGGTGCCGCCGGGCACGCGGGCGTTCACTGGGCCGTGAATTGTCGGGACACGGACATAAGTGCCCATGACCGCCTCGGGCAGGGTCAGCGGCAGGTCGATCAGGATATTGCGACCGTCGCGCTTGAACACCTCATGCGCTTCGACATTCACTTTCAACAAAACGTCGCCCGGCACGCCCTGTTCGCCGCCGGGCATGCCATAGCCTTTCAGGCGGATGGTCTGGCCGTCCTCGATGCCGGCGGGAATGGTGACGTCGATCCGGCGGCCATCGGGCAGGGCCATTTTCTTGTTCGCGCCCAGGGCTGCGTCGAGAAACGGCACGGTGATGGCAAAGCGCATATCCGCGCCGCGCAGTTCGGCCTCCGGTCCGCGCCCGAAAATGCCGTGGCCGAACAGATCGGAAAACATTTCGCGGAAAGTGGGAAAATCCTCCGGGTCGATGCCGCGGCTGTATTTGCCGGCATCCTCGCCGTCCGTGTGGTCCCGGTAGAACCCTGCCGCGCCCCGGTCCGCGCCGCTCTCGTCGATCTCGCCCCGGTCATAGCGGGCGCGTTTGTCCGGATCGCCCAGAATCATGAACGCGGCGGCGATGGCCTTGAAGCGGGCTTCCGCCTGCGGATCGTTCGGATTGAGGTCCGGATGGTGCTTCTTGGCGAGCGCGCGGTAGGCGGCCTTGATCTCGTCCTCGCCCGCCGTCGGCGCCACGCCCAATATGTCGTATAAGGTTTTGCTCATGACCCGCATCAACCCTGGTCATCCGGTTCGTTCCGGCGCAGCATCGCGCCCTTGCCCCCCAAGGTCAACGCCTCCCCCGACCGGCAGTATAGCAAGACCGGCCTTATACAAGACCGGCGTCACACGAGATCAACGCCGCCCAGGCGGCGGAAGGCCTCGCTTTCCGCGCGTACTGTGTCCGCCGGCCCGCCGTCGATAATACGCCCCTGGTCCAGAACGTAAATTTCGTCCATGGCTTCAAGATAGGCCGGGCGGTGGCTGACCATGACCACGGTCTTGTCGCGCGCGGTTTCGGTGAGGGCGTCCAGAACCTCGCGGGCGGTCTCCCGGTCGAGGCCCTCGGTCGGTTCGTCCAGGAGCAAAATGGGCGCGTCTTTCAGGATGACCCGGGCGAGCGCGATGCGCCGCGCCTCGCCACCGGACACGAGGAGGCCGCCTTCGCCCACCCAGGTCTCGAGCCCGTCGGGCTGGCGGGCCAGGAAAGGCTCCAGCCCCGCGATGCGGGCGGCCCGGCGCACGGCGGCATCGTCCGCATGGGGCTTGCCGAGTAAGATATTGTCCCGCACGGTGGCGCAGAAAAGCTCCGTATGCTGCGACAGAAACCCGATGCGCGACCAGATATCGTTTTGGGCCAGTTCCCGCACGGGCACACCGCCCAGCCGGACGGTGCCTTCATCCGCATCGTAAAGGCGCATCATCAAAGCGAGCAGGGTGGACTTGCCGCTGCCGCTATGGCCCACAAGGCCGACCTTGCGCCCCGGCGCCACCGCGAGGGTGACCGCATGCACGGCGGCGTCCCGCTCGGGCGCGCCGTCCCGTGCGGGATAGGCGAAGGAAACGGCCTCGAGCATAAATCCGGGTACGGATGCGATCTCGGTGCTGCGGGAGGCCGGCGGATCCAGGACCAAAGGCCGGGCGGTGGCGAGATCCAGCAGGCGCTTGCCCGCCGCCCGGGTGCGCCCGAGATATTGAAAGGCCGGGCCCAGCGGCGCCACGGCTTCGAAGGCAGCCAGCACACAAAAGGTCATCAGGACCACGGCGGGCCCGTTGAGATGGCCGCCGCCCATGAGCGCGACACCGATGAGCAGCGTGGCGAGCACCGCCGTCTGGGTCAGAACCACCGTGGCGCCATTGGCGATTCCGGTGATCCGGCCCATGGCGAGGCGGTCGGAGAGCAGCCGGTCGCTGAGACGGCGGATGCGCGCGCGTGTGGCGTCTGCCGCGCCGTAGCTCAGCAGTTCGGGCAGTCCTTGGACCGTATCGACCAGACCGGCGCGCAGGTCGCTCAGTATGCGGTTCATATCCTGGCCATAAGACCGGCCCTGCCGCTCGGCCCAGGCGGGCACGGCGAGACCGGCGGCAAGCCCGAAGCCGAGCGCGGTCAAAGCCAGCGCGGGGCTGTAGAGGCTCAGAAAGCCGAAGATCAGCAGCCCCGCCAGCGCCGCCGTACCCGTCGGCACCAGAATGCGCAGATAGAGAGTGTCGAGCGCGTCGATATCGGCGGTGATGCGGTTCAACAAATCGCCGGAGCGCAGGGCCCCCAGTTGCGACGGCGCGAGGGGCTGGATCCGGGCAAAGAACCACAGGCGCAATCCCGCCAGCACACGGAACGTCGCTTCATGGGTAGCCAGCCGGTCGCCATAACGCGAGACGACCCGCAGGATGGCGAGGAACCGGATCGCCGCCACGGGGGAGAGGGCAAGCGTCGCCAGGACGAGCGGGTTCTGTGCCGCCGCCGCCGTGAACCAGCCAGCAATGCCGAGGAGCGCGATACCGGACAACAGGGTCAGCAATGTCAGTCCCGCGCCCAGGAGAACCCAGCCGCGCGCGGGGCGCATCAACCGTACAAAGACCATCAGCCCGCTCATGACGACGCCTCGCCGTCCTGGCCCAAACGGCCATCGGTGATGCGCAGGCTGCGGTCGGCAAGGGCGGCGGCGGCGCGGGTATGGGTGCACAGCAGAACCGTCCGGCCCCGGCGCAACCGGTCCAGCGCCTCCAGCACCAGCCGTTCGCTCTGGGCGTCCAGATTGGCGGTCGGCTCATCGAGCAGCAGAAGCGGCGCGTCCTTCAGAAAAGCGCGGGCGATGGCGACGCGCTGGGCCTGGCCGCCGGACAGGCCGAAGCCGCGCTCGCCGATCATGGTGTCGAGACCTTGGGGCAGACTGCTCGTGAAAGCGGTCACAGTGGCGGCACGGGCGGCCTCTTCGACCGCATCGTCCGGGGCATCGGGCTGGCCGAGCCGTATATTGTCGCGAATGGTGCCGTGAAACAGATGGGTGCGCTGACCGATCCAGGCGCTTCTGGCATTCAGGCTGGCCTTGTCCGCCGGTGCGCCGTCGATCTCGATGCGCCCGCTGGTCGGCTCCGCAAAGCCCAGAATCAGGTTGATGACGCTGGTCTTGCCCGCGCCGCTCGTGCCCACCAGCGCCACGGTCTCGCCGGAAGCGATCCGCATGGAGACGGATGTGAGCGCCTGGCGCCCGTCAAAGGCGAGGCTGACCCGGTCGAAGCGGATCTCGGGCGCGGTGGCCGGGGAGGGGCCATGTCCCGCGCGGGCCGTTTCCGGATCGTGGTCTCCTTGCGGCAGGCCGTAGGCCATCAACGCCTTGGCGGCGCCTAACGCTGACGCCCGGTCGTGATAGAAGCCGCCCAACTGGCGTAAGGGCTGGAAGAATTCCGGCGCCAGCAGCAGAACGAACAGGCCGCTGAACAGGGTCATGCTCTCGGCCGGTCCGAACGTGATCTGACCCATGAGGCCGAGGCCCACATAGATCGCGACCGCCGCGATGGCGGCGATGCTGAACAGTTCGAGCACGGCCGATGTGAGAAAGGCGATGCGCAGCACCCGCATGGTGCGTCTGCGGAAGTCCTGCGCCACGGCCGCGATGGCGCTGCGTTCGGCCTCGGCCCGTCCGAACAGTTTCAGGGTCGTCAGGCCGCGCAGCCGGTCGAGAAAATAGCCGCCCATGCGCGCCAGCACGTCGAACTGGCGGGCGCTTTCCTTGGCCGCGCCTTTGCCGATCAGGGCCATGAAAACGGGAATGAGCGGCCCGGCAATGGTCAGGATCAGGCCCGCCACCCAATTGACCGGCGTCACCACGGCAATCATCAGGATCGGCACGATCATGACAATGAGCATTTGCGGGCGGTAGCGTGCGACATAGCCTTCGAGCGCCTGAACATTGTCGAGTGCCGTCGCCGCCAGGGCGCCCGCATCGTTCTGGCGCGTGTAAGCCGGGCCGCGCCGGATGATCTCGGCCAGCACGTGATCGCGCACATGGGATTGCACCGTGTTGGCGGCGCGCACGCCCCACACCTCCTGGCCGTAGGCGAGACCGGCCCGCGCCAGCACCGCCGCCAAAGCAAGGCCCGCGAGGCCCGCCAGGGCCGAAACCGGTGCCGCGTCGATAAACGCCCGGTGAACGATCAGTGCCAGGAGAAAACTCTGAACGATGACGAGAACGCCGGCCATGACACCGCACAATCCGGCCAGGCGGATCCGGGTCTTGGCGGGGGCGGCGGCGGCGGCGAGCCATTGGGCGGCCTGGCGGCGCTCGGCCTGCGTCTGATCCAGGGCGCGCTGGCGGCGGGGCCGTCCGGCGGAGGCCGTGGCCGCATCGGCCCGGGCCCCGGCGCTCCCGTCTGCCTCAAGATCCGTAACGCTCATACCGGTCCTCGCCCCATGGCGGCTGTTGTCTCCGTTTGATCGCCCATGAGAGCCGTTACACCGCCTGCCTGCGCATGGGCGCAAATGTGCCATAGGTGAGACTGCGCCACAGCCATTCAAGCGGTCCGAACTGGAAGGCCCGCAGCCACAGCACCGACCAGAGCAGTTGCACGCCCCAGACCGCCAGGACGATACCGCCCAGCTCCGATACAGAGAACGTGCCAAACAGGCCGAAGCCATATCCGTACATGATCGTCACCGTAATCACCGATTGCATGATGTAGTTGGTGAACGCCATGCGCCCAGCCGCCGCGAGCACCCGGCGCACGGCTTCGAACGCGCCTGATTTCACCAACAGCATGATCAGGCCCATATAGCCCGCCGCCATGGGCAGGCTGCCCCAATAATTGAGCGATTCGGCCGTCAGCATGGTGGGCAGCATGGCCCAGTCGGTCATGATCCGGTGGGCCACCGAGGCGCCCACGAGCGGCATGCCGAGGCCGAAGCCGAGAACGGCCATGATGGTGTAAAAGCGGATGGACCGTTCGCCCGTCAGTATGCCCCATTTCATGAAGGCCATGCCCAGCGCCATGACGCCCAGCGTCCGCCACAGGCTTTGCATGAGCAGCAGGAAGGTCTGGAAGAAGATCGCCTCCCCGGCATTGATCTGGACCTGCTCCCAGAAACCGCCGGTCTGGCGCGCCAGCGTCGCCTCGTCGATCAGCTCCATGGGCGGGCGCCACATCATACTTTCCTGTTCGGCCAACTGCTCGGGCGTCATGAAGCTCATGGAGCCGATCAGCAGATAGGTGATGGCGAAACCGATGGTGACCAGGATCGCGCCCGTGATGGTGAGCGATACCGGCGACCAACGGCGCATGCCCACGGCGAGCAGGCCGCACACGGCATAGGTGAACAGGATGTCGCCCGGCCATATGAGGTAGGCGTGGATCAGCCCGAAGGCGAGCAGGATCAGCATGCGCCGCGTGTGCAGGCCGGGACTGCTGCGCTCGGCCATCAGGGTGATGCCGGCGCCGAACAGGCCTGAAAACAAGGTGATGAACTTAAAGGCGATGAAGACATAGGTGACGATCCAGACGATGCGGTCGGTGCCTTCCAGGGGCCCGAGCGCTGTCGGATTGCTGAAGAACACGGAAGGCAGGGCGAAATACCAGATATTGATGGCGAAAATGCCCAGCACGGCGAAGCCGCGCAGCACATCGAGGGACTCAAAGCGCCCCTTTTCGCCAAGTGGAATTGGCTCTGTCGTTGCGACTTGACCGGTCATTCCGTCCCGCCCCCAAACCTGCCTTTGTCGCAGTCTAGACCATGCGTGCGGTCGCGCCTATGTCAGGAGTGATAGGAATGGCGCTCCCCTGGCCCATATGGGGAGCATGAAACCCTGGAGACCGACCCCGCCATGAGTGCATCCGAACCCATCAGCGCGCTTTATAGCCGCGAGATCCTGCGCCATACGGCGGCCATGAGCCGGACGGGACGCTTGGCCGCGCCCGACGGCTCCGCCGACGCGGTCAGCCGGTTGTGCGGCAGCAAGGTGACGGTGGATCTCACGCTCGATGAGGGTGTGGTGACCGATTACGCCCATGAGGTGGAGGCCTGCGCCCTGGGCCAGTGCGCGGCGTCGATCATGGCGCGGCAGATTGTCGGGGCCGAGGCGGGCGAGCTGCGCGATCTGCGCGAGCGGATGCGCGCCATGTTGAAAGAGGAAGGGCCGCCGCCGCAGGGCCGGTGGGCGGATCTGGCGCTCCTGGACGCGGTGCGCGACTATCCCGCCCGCCATGGCTCGGTCATGCTGGTCTTCGACGCGGTGGTCGAGGCCCTCGACAAGGCGGAGGCTAAGGCTAACGCGTCTAGGTGACAGGACCACGGTCCAACCTGCGCAGGAGGGCGGCGGCCATGCGTTCGCCCAGATCCGGGCCTTGCAGCGGAAACAAGAACGGTTCGATCAGTTCCAGTTCCATCAGCAGCAACGCGCCGTTCTCCCCACGGACCATATCCACCCGGGCATAAAGCGGCACATCCTCAAGCAGTCCGAGTATGCCTTGCGCCGCCGCCAGATCACCGGGCGGGACGGTCACGGCCTCTTCCCGTCCTCCGTAGGACGATTGAATCCGGTAATCGCCCTGTCGAGGCCGCTTGATCACGGCATGACAGAGCGCGTTATCGATGAAAATGAAGCTGTACTCGCCTTCCGTCTGGATCGCGCTCAGGAAAGGCTGGGACATGATCGACCCGCTTAGCGCCGGAAGCGGATCGTTGCGGGCGACGCGGTGCTGCCCGATGGCGTTGGCGCCCACTTCCCGCTTCAGGACCAGCGTGTCCGTACCGAGACGGTCGAAGGCGGCGCGGATGTCTTTCTCGCCGGGGTCGTCCAGCCACAGCGTGGGCACGATGGGTGCGCCCTGGGCCTCCAGGTCCCGCAGATAGCGCTTGCGGGCGTTCCAAAGCACCATGGGCAGGGGATTATAGAGCCGCGTGACCGCCTCGATGCGTTGGAGGGTCGCGAGAAAGGCGTCGAGCCGCTCGCAATAATCCCAGGTGGTGCCGATCAAAACGGCACCATAGGATGACCAGTCCGCCGACGGATCGTCCCAGGACAGATCCTCAAGGCTCATGCCCCGCCGCGCGAAGGAAGGGCGCAGAACCGCCAGCGTGTCGTCGTGTTCGAACGCATCGATACGGCGGCTTTGGGACCCCGGCAGTGTCAGTGCCGAGGCCAGAAACGCGGCTTTCATCGCTCGATGGTATCAGGGCTGCGCGCCACCGCCGTCGCCGCCATCTTCATCGTCCTTTTTCTTCTTTTTGTCCTTGTCCTTCTTATCCTTGTCTTTCTTGTCCTTATTCTTTTTGTCTTTGTCCTTCTTATCCTTGTCTTTTTTGTCCTTATCCTTGTCGTCGTCGGAGCGTCCGAACAGGCTTTGGATCCGGTCGACCGGATTGTCTTCCTTCTCCTCGCCGTCCTTCTTGTCTCCGTCCTCTTTGTCCTGATCGCCGCGCAGCAGGCCGCCAATGCCTTCCTGAATGGCCTTGCCCGGATCGTCCAGGATGTCGCTGGTGCCTTCTCCGAGCTCCCGGTCGATCAGCGAACGGCCGATCCCTTCCAGATCCGGCGCGAAACGCAGATTGTCCCAGGTGCCGGTGACGCGGACGGGCACGCCGATGCCGTTGACCTGAGCCTCGCCGCCTTGACCTTGAAGGGATCCGACAGCGCGCGGATCGAGCCGGAAATCGACCGTCCGGGTCAGGAGGTTGGTGTTGCCCGCGCCGAGCAAGCGGACGAGCGGGTTGAGCAGGCGGAAATCGTCCGTCTGGAACAGGCCGTTGCGGATCGCAAACGTCGCGCCCATTTCCGCGAAATCGGTCTTCTCGGCGCTGTTCTCCAGGCCCGAGCGCGACATGTTGAGCGTCAGTTGGGCGATGGTGTCGGCGGGCCTGCGCACAAGCTGGGCCAGATTGATGCCGAACAGCGCCCCGTCATTGAACAGAAGATTGCCGGTGCCGTTCAGGGCCGAGACGAAATCCCGCTGGCTGCGGCCCCGCGTGGTCAGGTCGAGTTCCATATTGCCGACGCCTTGCAGAAGCCCTGCGCCGATCATGTCCTTCAGGAGCGGCAGCGCTTGAATGACGTTGAATCGCATGCGGTTCTGAACGATCGCGTTGTTGGGCTGGCGGGCATCCAATTGCAGGAAGATCTGGCCGCTGCCTTCGTAAAGCGCCAGTTCCTTCAAATCCGCCGTGAACAGACCGTTGTCGAGGGTCATGGCAAGGGCCGAGCGGCCCATTTGCAGGCTTGAGGTGATGAACCGGTCGACCGTGATCTGGAAGTCCATGTCGACGGCCTTGAGACCGCTGAAATCGATGGGCTCGTCGCTCCAGTCCTGATTGGCCGGGGCGGACCCGCCGCCGCCGCTGCCGCCGGATCCGCCGCCTTCGGCGGGCGCGGGCTCGTAAGGACGGGTGTCGATCTGATCGAGAGTGACCGCGCCGCTCATGAACGGGCGGGGCCGGTCCAGATCGACCGTCAGATTGCCGTCGCCCGACATCTCGTCGAAGCTGAGCGTGGCGTCGTTGAAGCTCAGACGGTCGCCCTGGGCGGCGGCCTGGCCCTGGATCTTGAGCGGGCCGAAGCCTTCCTCGCCGTCGATCGGGCTGCCCGCCCAGGCGCTCAGGGCACGGACCGACGGCACATCGAGATCGAGAGTGCCGGAACCTTCAAGCGGCAGGGTCATCTGCGGCGCGTCGATCAGCGCCGCCGAACCGGCGAAGGTCATATTGATCAGCGTGGAGCTGAGATCGAGGGCGACATTGGTGGAGCGTTCTTCCATGAACGCGCGGGGGTTGGCGATTTCCGTATCGAGCCGCAAGGTCTCATTGTTATAGGTCATGCGGCCGTCGGCGGAGAGCGGTCCGTCCAAAGACGGCAGGCCGATCGAGGCGTTGATCTCCTCGGCCGACACGCGCTCGCCGGTGCGCCGGTCGAGATAATTGATTGTGCCGTCCACCAGGCGGACATTCTCAAGGGTGATGTCCTGCACATTGACGCCGCCGCCGCTTTGCCCGTCCGGCGCGGGAGTGGAGGCCTGGGTCTCCTGACCGCCGCCGGTAGCCCCTTCGAATTCCCAATTGGGTTTGCCGGACGCATCCACTTCCAGATTGATGACCGGCTCGGTGAGCACGAAGCGCGTCACCTTGACCTGCTGAGAAAACAGGATCGGCAGCACTTCGACGCCGACGGTCAGTTCCTTCATCTGCGCCATGACCGGCTCGGCCGCGCCCGGCGCATTGCCCAGGCTCACATCCGAGATGCGGAAGGACAGCGGCGGGAACAGCGACAGTTCCATGTCGCCGTCGATCCGGAATTCCCGTCCCGTGGCGTCTTCCACGGCGCGGGTGATCGGGGCCCGGTAGGTGTCGGTCGGAATGAAGAAGGGGATCGCGATGGCGGCGGCGATCACCAGAAAGACAAGTCCCAAAAGGAACAAAAGAACACGGCCCATGCGTAAATCTCCCGGAGTGGCAACGGCGGCGCAGCCTGAATGCGGCCTGCGGCTGGAATTTGCGCGCAGTCTATAGCGAAGCTGGGCCCGGGTGAACCGGTGGTTTCCCGCACCGTTATGCGGGTTCGATCACGTTTCGCGGTCTCAAGGCGCTGCGGCCCTCTTTTCAGATGGCCATGATTTTGATAATCACTTGCAAGAACTCAGGCGATCAGGTGCAGACAGGAAGGAAATCACCATGAAAAGCGTTGCGGGCGGCGTCACAGCCGCCGTTCTCGGTCTGGCGTTGAGCGTGTTCAGCGCGGCAGCCGGTTTCGCGGCGGATGAGGTCAATATCTATTCCTCGCGCCATTACGACACCGACGAACGGCTCTATACCGATTTCACGGAAGCCACGGGCATTCGCGTCAACCGGATCGAGGACAATGCCGATGTCCTGATCCAGCGCATCAGGCGGGAAGGGCGCAACAGCCCGGCCGATCTTCTGATCACCGTGGATGCGGGCCGTCTGTGGGCGGCGGAAGAGGCGGGGCTGTTGCAGCCCGTGTCGTCGGAAACGCTCGAGACGCGCATTCCTCCGGCCGTGCGCCATCCAGACGGGCTGTGGTTCGGCTTCTCCAAGCGCGCGCGGGTGATCTTCTACGATAAGGAACGGGTCGATCCGGCGGGCCTGCAGACCTATGCCGGTCTCGCCGATCCGCAATATAAAGGCCTCGTCTGTACAAGGAGCAGCACCAATGTCTATATGCTGTCGCTGATGGGCTCGATCATCCACCACCGGGGCGCGGATGCGGCGCGCGCCTGGGCTGAAGGCGTCTGGGCCAACCGGCCGCGCGAGCCCCAAGGGGGCGACTTGACCCAACTGCGCGGCATCGTGTCCGGCGATTGCGCGATCACCGTCGGCAACACCTATTATTTCGCGCGGGCCATCCGCCGGGATGTGCGCGGTCTGAGCCACCCGGAAGATACTTCCAAGATCGGCATCGTCTTTCCGAACCAGGAGAGCACGGGCACCCATGTGAACATTTCCGGTGCCGGCGTTCTGGCCAATGCGCCGAACCGGGAGAATGCGGTCCGCTTCCTGGAATATCTCACGAGCGAAAGCGCCCAGGCCTATTTCAGCGCGGGCAATGACGAATATCCGGTGGTGCCCGGTGCGCCGGTCGCGGACAATGTGGCGTCCTTGGGCACGTTCACGGAAGACGATCTGAATCTGCGCGTTCTGGGCGAGAACCAGGCGCAGGCCCAGCGGATCTACGACGAAGTCGGCTTCAAGTAAGACTTCCAGGCAAGGCGGGTACGGAACATGCGTGCCCGCCTTTATCTGCCGGGCCGGGAGCGGGCGATACTGCGCGACAGCAGCAGGACCGGGATCAGGCCCGCCGCGACGATGGCGAGCGAGGCGGTCGAGGCTTCCGCAAGCCGTTCGTCCGAGGCCAGCCGATAGGCCTGGATCGCCAGCGTGTCGAAATTAAAGGGCCGCAGGATCAAGGTCGCTGGCAGTTCCTTCACCACATCGACGAACACGATCAGGCCGGCGGTCAACAAGCCGCCGCTCAGGATCGGCGCATGCACCCGGCGCAAGGTCTCGGCGGGACCGGCGCCCAGCGTACGGGCGGCGGCATCCATGCGCGGCGTGATCCGCTGCAGGCCCGCATCCACCGACTGGAGCGAGATGCTCAAAAACCGGACGATATAGGCATAGATCAGGGCGGTGATCGTGCCTGTCAGAATCAGCCCCGTGGGTGTGTTGAAGGCCGACCGCATGACTCCGTCCACCGCAGTGTCGAACGCGGTCAGGGGGATCAGGATGCCGACGGCGATGACCGTGCCCGGAATGGCGTAGCCCGCGCCCGCGAGACGGCTGATGCCATTGGTCAGACGGCCGGGGAAAAACCGCACGCTATAAGCGATAACGAGGGCGGTCAGCACCGTCGCCACGGACGCGATGCCGGCCAGGGTGACGCTGTTGAGCGCCAGGCGGATATACCGTACACCGAAGAGATCGTGTCCGTCCGTGATGGTGAGCCAGATCAAAAGCGCCACCGGCAGCAGGAATCCGACCGTCAAGGGCACGGCGCAGACGGCGAAGGCGCCGCCCGCCTGCCAGCCGCTGAGCCGGTAGCGCTTGAGGGCGCGGAAGCGCTGGCGGGAATCGTCGAAGCGCGTCCGGCCCCGGGCCCGGCGTTCGAAAAAAAGCAGGATCAGGACGAAGGTCAGAAGGGCGCTCGCCAGCTGGGCCGCCAGCACGCTGTCCCCAAAGGAAAACCAGACCCGGTAAATCCCCGTGGTGAAGGTCTGCACGCCGAAATGGGCGACGGCGCCGAAATCGGCGAGCGTTTCCATCAAGGCGAGCGCCGTCCCCGCCACGATGGCGGGCCGGGCCAGCGGCAGCGACACGCGCCAGAAACTGGACCAGGGGGTGCAGCCCAAGGACCGGCTGGCTTCGATCATCTGCGAGGATTGCTGGAGAAAGGCCGTGCGGGCCAGCAGATAGACATACGGATAAAAGGCCGCGGTAAAAAGGATGATCGCGCCCTCAAGCGACCGGATCTCCGGAAACCAGTAGTCCCTCGGCCCCCAGCCCGTGATCGCGCGCAGAGTGCTCTGCACGAGACCGGGGTGATGCAGAAAATCCGTATAGACATAAGCGAACACGTAAGCTGGGATGGCAAGCGGCAGGATCAGTGCCCATTCGAAGATGCGCCGCCCCGGAAAGCTGCACATGGTCACGAGCCAGGCGGTGGACACGCCGATCAGCACAACACCTACACCCGTGCCCAGACCCAGCAAAACCGTATTGATCAGCATGGGCGCGAGCAGCGTGTCGCGGATATGCGGCCAAGTGCCGTCGCCGTCCAGAAACAGGCTGGCCAGAATCGTTAAAAGTGGCAGTGCCACCAGCACCGCCACCACGCTTGCTATTCCTGTGAGCCACCGCCCGGCGATGAAGCCGTTCAACCCTTTGAACGGTATCCGGGCCTTGCGCCAACTGCCCGGGATATAGGGGGCGTCATTGAGGCTCATTTGTCCCGCTGTCAGTCTTTCTCGCTGTCGGTGCCGCCCATCCGGCCTAGGGTGTAGCGCTCAAGGCCGATGCGCTCGATCAGGTCGAGCTGTGTTTCGATCCAGTCGATATGCTCTTCTTCCGACTCCAGAATATCGACCATCATCTTGCGGCTGACATAATCGCCCACTTCCTCGAAATAGCCGACCGCTTCCTTGTAAAGCGGGTGAGCGCGCATCTCCAGTTTCAGATCGCATTCCAGACAGTCCTTGACGTCCTCGCCGATCATCAGCTTGTCCAGATCCTGAAGATTGGGCAGGCCGTCCAAAAGCAGGATGCGCTCCAGAAGCGCGTCCGCGTGGTGCATTTCGTCGATGGACTCGTGATAGACCTTGTCGGCGAGTGCGAGCACGCCCCAGTTTTTCAGCATGCGGGCATGCAGAAAATACTGATTGATGGCCGTCAATTCCTGCTTGAGGGCCTTGTTCAGATATTCGATGACTTTGGGATCGCCTTTCATGGCTGCCAGACCTCCAATCCAACTTGCGACAGAGATCGAAAATCGATCTCACCAAGCGCGCGGCATGAATCTCACGGCGCTCTCATAGCATGATTGTAGGGTTCGGTCTCGCCTCTTCCAGGCTTAAATGAAGTATGCGGACAATTGCGTTTGAGAATTGATATCACTCGCACGGCGCGGCATCTTTGGTCTCGCCGCAATCGGCGACAATGTCGGCCATGGCGCCCAGACATTTGCCGCAGCGGGGCCGGCAGCCGAACTTCTTGTAGACCCCGTGAAGCGTAATTTCACCCTCGCAGACGGCCTTGCGGACGTCCCGCTCCCGGATGGCATGGCAGATACATACGTACATTCTGAAACCCTTGGCTCTGGTCGGCCCACGCGCCCTCGTGAAGATGCAAGTCATTATTATTTACGGGGCAGAAAAGTCAAGAACTCGTCAACATGATTGACAAAATTGACGTCAGGCCAGGGTGTCAGATCAGGGTATCAGGCCAAAACCTGGGTGCTGGGGAAGATAATCTGCACGGACGTGCCGGACGCGGGCTCGCTGTCGATGCTGAACTGGGCCTTGTTGGCCTCCGTCAGCGCCTTGGCGAGAGGCAGGCCCAGGCCCGAGCCTTCCGCATGGCGGCTTTGGGCCACGGGCAGACGCTCAAACGGGGTCAGGGCGCGTTCCAGCTCCTGGGCGCTCATGCCGATGCCCGTGTCGCGGATACCAAGCTTCAGGGACCCGTCGGCTTCCACCGCGGCGGAGATCAGCACCTGGCCGCCTGCTTCCGTATAGCGCACCGCATTGGTCAGCAGATTGACCAGCACCTGGCAGAGCGAGCGGGCATCGCCCACCACCGGCGGCAGGGGCTCGCTCACGCTGCTGCGCAGGATCACCGCGTTGCGGGAGGCCTGCGGGCGCACCATGTCGAGGGACCGGCGCACCAGATCGCTCAGATCCACTTCTTCGAAAGCCAGCTTCAGCCGCCCGGTCTCGATCTTCGAAAGATCGAGCAGGTCATCGACCAGGCTGAGCAGGTGCTGGCCTGTCTCGAAAATGTTCTTGGCGTACTCCAGATAGCGGGCATTGCCGACCGGCCCCAATTCCTCCTTGGTCATCATTTCCGCAAACCCCATGACGGCGGTCATGGGGGTGCGCAGCTCATGGCTGATCTTGTGCAGGAATTCGGTCTTGCGGGTATTGGCCTGATCGGCCTTGTCGCGGGCCGCGCGCAAATCCGCTTCCATCCGTTTCCATTCGGATTGATCCCGCAGAAGCGCGCAAAAGCCGAGCGGCTTGTCCGGGCTTAACGACCACAGATGCAACTCGACCGGCGTGCCATTGGACAGGATCGCCGTCTGGCCTTCTTCGAGCACGCGGGACAGGGCCTCGCCCGTGCCGCCGCCGAACAGGTCGGCGAAGGGCTGGCGTTGCTTCGGCGCCAGACAGTCCGTGAACGGTTGGCCTTTCAGCGGCTTGTCGCCGGTCTCGATCAGGCGGATGGCGGCCTTGTTGGCGCTGCGGATGCGCCCGCGCGGGCTTAAGACCAGAAAGGGCAGGGCCACGGGCGCGATCAGCCGGTCGATGGCCGCGCCGCTGTCCTCAGGCTTCGGTTTGGACGCGGCCGGTCTGGCCTGCGAAGGCACCGCCGGGTCCGGGGCGGGTCCGATCTCGTCGAGCCGTTCCTGGGCGGCCTGAAGCTGGGTTTCATAAGCGCGGGCTTCGGTCACGTCCGCTGCATGGATCAAAACGCTGTGGGCGCCGGTCTTGGCGTCGGCGAGCCGTGCCGCCACCAGTTTCGCCTTGCGCTCGCCGAGCGGTGTGCGGATCGTCCGTGTGTCGCTCCAATGGCCGTTCAGAAGCGCGCAGGCGATGATTTTCTGCCCCATGCCGTCCGCCGCCAGACGGTCGGGCAAAGCCAGGCCCTTCGGTCCGAACAGCCGGCGCGCGGCAGCGTTCTCGTAAAGGCAGGCGCCTTCGCGGGTGAACAGCGACAGGGCGGCGGGCGCGGCCTCCGCCAGATCCGCCAGACGCTGAACGTCCGGCTGCGGCGCGTCCGCGCCGGGCTCCACCGTTTCGATGAAGAGCCCCCGGCGGCCATCGCTCAAGGCCTGCGGGCGGATCCGGCAATGGACGGCGCGGGGCAGGCCTTCGGGCATGAAGGCGATGATCTCGTGGCGGACGTCTTCCGGCCCGATCATCCGGGCAATGCGCTCCAATTGCAGGGCGGCGGGCTCCAGAGAGGAAAAATCCCGGTCCAGAAGCGCGCCCAGACTGTCCGCGTCCCAAAACCCCAGGCCGCCCATATTGGCCCAGACGATCCGCGCGCGCGCCGGATCCCACAGCCAGGCCGGGCCGCCAGCCGCCCGCTCCGCTGTCTTAATCGTTTGAATGGGTCTGGTCACGCCCTGAACCCTTCTCCTAAACTGATATTCCCCGGGGCGGAGTCTGCCAGGATTCGGGGCCCGGCGTCGCGCGGGCGCACAGGCGGTTTCCTTAAAAATGAGACGGACAGGCATGGAACGGATCGAGGCAGGCAAATGCCCGGCTTTGTGGCTCGACGGGGACCGGCGCACCCTATGGCGGCGCGGCCCCAACCGCTTCGATCCGGATCTGCGGGCTTGGGCGCGGGCCGATGTGGCCGTCAAAGGGGTCGGGCTGGAGCCGGAAGACGCGGTGGTCTGGCTGCAACGGGAGAGCGGCAGGCCGCTGCGTCCGCCCATCGCCGTGATCGGGCCGCGCGAGGCGAGCGCCGCCGAACAGGATCTGGCGAGGACCGTGGGCGCCGATCTGGCCCGGCTCGGGCTGGTGCTGATGACCGGCGGCAAGGGCGGGGTAATGGAAGCGGCCTGCGCGGGTGCGGCCGAAGGCGGCGGTTTTTCCATCGGTCTTTTGCCGGACGATCATTGGGAGGGCGCGAACGCCCATGTCACCCTGCCTATCGCGACCGGTCTCGGCGTGGCGCGCAACGCGGTGATCGCGCGCGCCGCGTTCGCGCTTGTCGCCATCGGCGGCGGCTACGGCACCTTGTCGGAAATGGCGCTGGCGCTTCAGTTCGGCCGCCCCGTTTTGACCTTGGCCGAGGCGCCGGCGGTTGACGGCGCGCTGCGCTTCGAGACCTGGGACGAGGCCCGGCGCGCCTTGTGCCGGACGATCCTGGGCTTGCCCGACGAGATCGTTTGTACCCGGTAGGACCGCCTATTTTTTCTTCTGTCCGTTGCGCGCCATCTCGGCGGCGGCCATCAGCTCGGTGGCGATTTCTTCCGCCTCGTCGGGGTCGAAATCCATGGGCAGGTCGATGCCCTCGCCGGTCACATAGATCCGCACCATGCCTTGATCCGTCGGGCCGATCTGTATGCCGCCCTGGTCGTCCGTCTGGGTATCGATGCCCATGGGTCTGCCTTGCTTCTTTTTACGTCAGAAGACCGTCATAGGCCGGTGATCGTTGCGCGACAAGGGGTCGAGCTCGTCGAGCACTTTGTTGTCCGTGGCCTCTTGCCTCAACAGATAGCGCTCGGCATAGGGCAGAAGCCGGAGCCGGTTGCGCAGACGGGTGAGGATGCGCCGGTTGCGGTGGGGATCGACGGGCGCGGCGCGGCCGGGCTTCATCCCCATGGCCTTCAGGATCCCGCCGATGGGATGGGCCAGGCCATCCTGCAGGGCAATCAGTTTCGCGGTCAGGGCGGCGGCCTCGCTCACCAGGGGGCCCAGCCCGTAACAGGCTTGATCGCCGCCGATCAGATAGAGATGACGGTAGTCCGCCAGCATGGAGCCGCCATAGGTCTGGAGCCGTCCGCCCTCCATGGGCGCCAGGGCGCGCGGCAGGAACGGATAGCTGGTCTGGTAGCCGGTGGCGCAGATCACCAGGTCATAATCTTCATTGCGGCCGTCGAGAAATGTCACCCGGTTGCCGTCGAAACCGCGCACGGCGGGCCGGGGGGCGATCGCCCCGTGTTTCAGATGATGTAGCACTTCCGAATTGATCACCGGCGGCTTGTCGAACAGATCGTGCCCCGGCAAGGGCAGGCCGTAGCGCGCATTGGGGCCGTTGGCGATCCGGATCATGGTCCTGAGCAAGGGCTTTTGAAGCCAGACGGGCACGGACGGTTTGATCACTTCGGTCAGGGGCCGGCCGAGCAGGGTTTTCGGCAGGATCCAGACTCCCTGGCGTACGGACAGGCTGGCCTGGTCGGCCCAGCGGGCGGCTTCGCTCACTACTTCAAAAGCGGAGGTGCCTTCGCCGATCACAAGCACCCGTTTGTCCTTGAGTTGGGCCGGGTCCTTATAGTCCTTGGAATGAAGATATTCGCCGGTGAACATGCCGGGCAGCGACGGCCATTGCCGGTCCCAATGCTGGCCGCTGCACACCAGAACGCCCTTGTAGTGGCGGCGTTCGCCGCTCTCTAGCGTGATCTCGTACAGATTCTGCTCGACAGGGCGCACCCAGATCACTTTCGTCTCGAACGCGATCGCGGCGCGCAGATCGAAGGTCTCCGCATAGGCCTCGAAATAGGCCAGCATGTCGTTGCGGTCGGGAAAGTCCGGATAATGCTCCGGCATGGGGAAGTCGCTGAATTGGGTGGTGCGCTTGGAGGTCACGATATGGAGCGTGTCGTAGACGCCGTGGCGCCAATTGCCGCCCAGATCCTTGTCGGCCTCGACCTGGTCGTACGCGATGCCCGCCGCCTTGAGCGCCTTGGCGCAAGCCAGACCGACGGGACCGGCGCCGATGACCAGCATCTTGTCCCGCGAGGGGACCGGCTCGCTCTTGCTGGCGGCAGCGCGCTCGCTCACGGAATGCCTCACTCGACCGGAATGGAAACAACAGCCTTCCAAAGGCTGCGTTGCCACGGAGTCTAAAAGATCTTCGCAGGGGCGCGCATTGATAATCCGTCACACGGGGCTTTGCGGCGCAATGCTTTAGCGGCCTCTTTACCGGTGGCGGATGGGCCGATGGGATTTTCAGGCCGCGCGCCTGCGGCAGTTGAAATGCCGGGCCGATCCGGCTAGCGTGCCGCTCCATCTTTTCAGGCCAGACCGTCAGCGCGAAACGCCCGGTCACGCCCCTGTGCCGCCTTAGCTCAGTAGGTTAGAGCGCCAGATTGTGGATCTGGAGGTCTCCCGTTCGATCCGGGAAGGCGGTACCATTCAAGTCCTTGTTATTCCTTATAATTTGAGCGCCAAGCCCGTTCGCGTATCCGCTTTGGCGATACCGCGAGTGCAAGCTTGACCCTGCATGGGATGCAAACGACAAGGCGGCTCAGGATTCCTCTTCTCGCCCGTATCCCGTTTCGCTAAAAGCGTGTGGACGGGGCTCCTGCACACCTTAAGATTACATCTTGGTAAGGAGAGGGGCTAGACATGCTCAAGAGGTTTCTGCTCGGCTTGGCAACGGCGGTTGCCATGTCGGGATCCGCGCACGCGATGACGACGCTCGATTTCGAAGAGTTTTTCTCAGGCACAAATCTCAGCGGTGTCGATCTGGGAGGCGTTTCGTTCGATGTCGACGGCGCCATCGTGCAGACGCTGCCAGACGATCCGAGCGGATTGTCGGTGATTACGATCTCAGCGTTGCCGTTCTCGCAACCCAATCCTTTTGTCGCGACCTTCTCCTTGATCGATGTCACCGAGGTCTCTGTTGATATCGGGGATTTCGGGGCGGATGCGGACGATCTGTTCCTGCGCGCTTTCGATGCAAGTGATACTCTGCTGGATTCCGCGTTCGATAGTCTGGCGGAAAACGAGCAAGGCATGAAAACGCTCAGTGTCTCCGCCCTGTCTGCCATCGCCTATGTAGAGTTCGGCAGTATCGGCATTGATAACAATAATAATGTCTATGCGGATAACTTCACGTTCAATCGAACCACCGCGGTGATCCCCGAGCCCGCCACCTGGATCATGATGATCCTGGGCTTCGGCCTCGTGGGCGTGCGGCTTCAGCGCAAGCGCAAAGTAATCGCTGCCGCTTGACCGGCCTGCGGATAGAGGAAGAGAAGGGCGGTCTTCGGGCCGCCCTTTTTTGTTTAGGATATTCACCGACCCCGGATCAGGTCCCTGACGGGTCGTCCGGATCGGTGGGCCTGTTGCGCGGGTCACGGGGGTCTTGCGGCCTGGTGGAGTAAGGCGAGGTGGACCAGGCCAGGAAGCGCTGCAGGATCGAGTAGTAGTGATCCACGATGAAAGCCGACATGTCGTGGGTGGATTCATGCAAATGGGTATGCTCGCCGCGTTCCGCTTCCGAGGCCGGCATGTAAGACGCGCGCCTGTGCCCGGCCAGGATCATCTTGGTATCCACACTCGGATGGTTCTCCAGATTGAGAACCTCTTCGATCATGTCCAAAATCGCATCGCCGATCCGGTTGGCCAGGATGAAAATGCCCGTGGACAGAACAATGGCGATGGTGAAGACGGCGTCGTCCACCGGATTGCTGCCCGGTATGAAGGCGAGATAATAGGCGCGGATTTCATCGAACACATCCGGCGAGGCCGCGCCTGTCTGGAAATTGCAGATTGCCCCGTCCACGGAGCAAACGCCGAGCAGAAAGCCGGCATAGAGAAAGACCGCGATCAGGATCGGAATGCCCATATAAGAGCGCATTTTCAGGCGCCATTCGGTCAGCTCGATCTTCATGATGACCGGAATGTAGTAGATCTCCTGATAATAGAGAACATTGCGCACCCGCTGGGACATCAGGTCGAGCAGGGCTTCCGCCGATTGCCGCGCATCGTCGGTCTGGCGGAACGCGCTGTGATATTGCTCCGTCGAGAGCGCGAGCGAGGCCAGAATATCGCCGATGACCACCTGCATTCTCTCCTGCAGCACCTCGAAACGCTGGTCGAGCCAGGCCCGCACGATCCACAGAATGATCAGCCCAAGGAGGGGAATGGCGATGGCGATGGCGTATTTGAGCCAGGCGAGGCCGCCATCGTCCTGGAAGGCCGGAACGAGCGGGGCCGCCCCGTAAAGCCATAGGGCCGTCAATAGGATAGCGGCGATCGCGCCCACATAGCGGAAGACATAAGCGGCATACATGCGCCGTTCGAACGGATCGATTTCCGCTGTGACGCGCTTCTTGATCTTCCCGGCGTCGGTCTCAAGCTCGTTATAGACGGCGCGCCGGCTGTAACTGCGGGCGATGTCGTACAAGAACGCCCGCGTTCTCGAGCTGCCGCTTTCGGTTTCGATGCCAGACATGTCTGCCCCCCGGCTCCCGGCTCAATCCATAAGTGTTGAGAATCGGGGTTTTCACCGGGCGCGTCAACGATGATCGGCCCCGGTTCCGAGGCCGGTCGCTCACGTGCTGGAGGGTTTCAACTGCCTGTCGAAATAGCCGAGGATCTCCTCCAGGGCCTGGCGGGTCGCTGAGTCCGGATCGTCCTTGTAATGACCGGTGAAGACCGAATGATCGCTGCCCGGCAGGGTGGTGAGCTGAACGCGCACATGGCTGTCATCGTTGAAGGCCCGGTCGATGGCCTCGAATTTCGCCGCCTGGCAGATCGAATCGCCTTCGAACCGGTAGGCGTGCGCCGGTCCGACCGCGTCGAGCCTCGCTTTCACTCTTTCGATGTCCGTATCGCTCATATGAAGCGCGCCCTGCGCGCCCAAGGGCATGGACGGCTGGGCCGAGACGGCGGCCAGCACCGTATCGTCGGCGATCAGGGAGAGGGCGAAATTGCCCGTCAGACACATGCCGACAACGCCCACGCCCGGCGCGATGGCGCCTTTGACATCCGCGCACAAGGCGCGCAGCCAATCGACGATGGGGCTCGTGTGGTTTTTCGCGAAGAGGTTGAACTCGCGGCGCATGCAGAAGACGCGCGCCGTGTTGCCGGCGAGAGAAAACTGCCCCAGCGGGCCGAACAGATGGGGCAGGACGACCCGGTAGCCGCGCTCGGTCAGCCGGTCGGCGAAGTCCACCGTCGCATCGACGATGCCCGGCAGTTCCTGGAGAATCACGATGGCCGGACCGGCGCCCCGTTCATAGACATCGCGGGTCACCCGGTGCCCGCTGGCAAGGGGGGCTGTGAAGCGCCGTTTTGTAAAAGGGGACAGACGCTCAAAGGCCATGGCGGGCTCCTAACTCAGGTACTGGGCCCCAGTATATCCCGGGTTTCAGCGCCCGCCAGAACAGGCGATCCGCGCAGCCGGTTTTCTCCAGTCCGGACATGTGCGCATTTTTTCGTGATGCCGGACGCATCCCCGGTCGATTCCCGGCACGATCCCCGCTATAGAGCATGTGGGTATATGACGGCTGCGTAATCTCGAGTCCGTTCTTGCAAGGGCACCACCGGCCCACAACCCCAACCGACCACCCCAAACAGGGTAACCAAGTGGGGGGTGGGGAGGGGGAGTGGGCCGGGCAGGGAGCCGGAAACGCGGCAGGCGGGG
>CAZTCJ010000040.1:0-31738 GCA_964612085.1 uncultured Alphaproteobacteria bacterium | reverse complement strand
ACCCAGCGCCCCAGCGTCGATGTCATCACCGGCACGATCAAGGCGAACTTCCCAACCCGGATCAGTTTCCAGGTGACCTCCAAGATCGACAGCCGCACGATTCTGGGCGAACAGGGGGCGGAGCAACTGCTGGGCCAAGGCGACATGCTCTATATGGCTGGCGGCGGCCGCATCCGCCGGGTGCACGGACCGTTCGTCTCCGACGCGGAAGTGGAAGACGTGGTCAAGGCCCTGAAGAAACAGGGCAAGCCCGCCTATGTGGAAGACATCACCGTCGATCCGGACCCGGAGAACGGCTCGGGCTTCCTGGATCTTCTGGGCGGTGAGGACGGGTCCGGCGATGAGCTGTACGACAAGGCCGTGGCCATCGTCGCGCGCGACAAGAAGGCGTCGACCAGTTACATCCAGCGCAAGCTGCAGATCGGCTATAACCGCGCCGCGCGCCTGATCGAGCGCATGGAAGAGGAAGGGGTGGTCAGCCCCGCCAACCATGTGGGCAAGCGCGAGATCCTGGTCCTCGACCATTCCGGCATGGAGGATTGAGGGCCCGCGCGCCCTCCCCGCCCCTTGCTTTCGCCGCAAAAGCTGCGTATCGCCTAGCTTTGAACATTACGGTTTGGGGATGGGTCCCAATGATGCCTTTCAAATCGCGCCCGGCGGCGATTGGTTTTGCGGTCGCCGTTGCCGCCATTGTCATGACGGCGGTCACTCTCGCCATGGCGCCCGCGCACGCCCAGGGCTCGTCCCGCAATCCGC
Source organism: uncultured Alphaproteobacteria bacterium (assembly GCA_964612085.1). GTDB lineage: Bacteria > Pseudomonadota > Alphaproteobacteria > JAJFIK01 > JAJFIK01 > CAZTCJ01. Next base: position 30,982 of record CAZTCJ010000040.1, on the reverse strand, counting down.
ATCTGAGCGACGCCGATGTGGCCGATCTGGACCGCATCAGCCGCTATCTCAACGATCTGACCACCATGCAGGGCACCTTCCTGCAGATCTCCGATAATGGCGGCATGGCGACGGGCGTGTTCTACATGCGCCGCCCGGGCCGCCTGCGCTTCGAATATGACGATCCCGTGCCCATCGTCTTCATCTCCGACGGCACGTTCGTCAGCATCGAGGACAAGGAGCTGGAAAGCGTCAACAGCTATCCTTTGCGCTCCACGCCTCTGCACCTGCTCCTCAAGAAGAATGTGGATCTGGCGGAGGAAGCCGACATCGTGGCGCTGGACCGCCGGGAAGGCCGCCTGATCGTCACCGCCCGCGAGGACGAGGGCCTGGCCCAGGGCGACCTCACCATGATCTTCACCGAACCCGAGCTGGAGCTGACCCAGTGGGTGGTCCTCGATGCCCAAGGGGTCGAGACCTCGATTGCCCTGCGCGACGTGGTCTATGGCGAGAAGATCAATCCGGCCCTGTTCCGGGCCACCGACTACGATTTCTATGAGCGGGATTGATGGCGCTCTCCATCCGTCCCGATTGGTTCCATGACCGCGCCTGACCATTCCCTGCCTGCCGATGCCCCGCTGGTGGGCGTGCCCTGCGACCGCAAACAGATCGGCGACCAGGCCTTCCATGCGGCGGGCGAGAAATATCTCACGGCCTTGACCGACGCGGCCCGGGTGCAGCCCGTGCTGATCCCCGTGGCGCCGGACCGTGCGCCCGCGGTCGAGACCCTGTTCGCCGCCCTTGACGGCCTGTTGATGACCGGCGCGCCGTCGAATGTGCACCCCGATCGCTATGATGGCCCCGCGCCGCGCGACGGCACCGCCCTCGATCCCGCCCGTGACGCCGTAACCCTGCCGCTAATCCGGGCGGCGGTGGCGCGCGGCCTGCCGCTCTTCGCCATCTGCCGGGGCTTTCAGGAATTCAACGTGGCGTTCGGCGGCACGCTCCATCAGCATGCCCATGAACTGCCCGACGCGGCAGGTTACGCCGCCCGGATCGATCACCGGGAGCCCTACGGCAAGCCCCTGGAAGAGCGCTACGCCCTCCGCCACGAGGTGACGGTCGAGCCGGACGGCCAGTTGGAGCGCATCATCGGCCAGCGGACCATCCGGGTGAACACGCTGCATTCCCAGGGCGTCGACCGGCTGGCCGAGCCTCTTACTTTGGAAGCCCGCGCCGCCGATGGCTTCATCGAGGCCGCCCGCGTCACCGATGCGCCTGCCTTTGCCCTGGGCGTGCAATGGCATCCCGACTGGCGGCCGCTCGAGACGCCCCATTACGCCGCCTTGTTCGCGGCGTTCGGCGACGCGGTCCGCGCCCACAGGGACCACCGTCAGCAGAAAGAGCGTTCCAGATGACCGCCTCCCCTGAACCCGCGTTCGATTACGAAACCTGGCTGAAAAGCCGGCACATCACCGAAATCGAGTGCATGGTGACGGATTTCGCCGGCATCCCGCGCGGCAAGATCCTGCCCACCCCGAAATTCCTCGGCACCGCCCATGTCAGCGCCCTGCGCATGCCGGAATCCGTCTTCGGACAATCGGTGACCGGCGAAGTGGTGGACAGCACCGTCATCCTGGATTCCGAGCCCGATGTGATCCTGATGCCGGACCCGGCCACCTTGCGCATCGTGCCCTGGTACGAAGAACCCACCGCCCAGGTCATCTGCGATGCGGTGTATAAGGACGGAACGCCCGTCACCCTGTCACCCCGGCACGTGCTGCGCCATGTGCTTGAGCTTTACGACCGGGAAGGCTGGGCGCCGATCGTCGCGCCGGAACTGGAACTCTATCTCGCCAAGAAAAATCCCGATCCGGATTATCCGCTGGAGCCCCCTGTGGGCCGCTCAGGGCGGCCGGAAACGGGCCGCCAGTCCTATGGCATCGACGTGGTCAACGAGTTCGATCCGTTGTTCGAGGAAATGTACGATTTCTGCGAACGCCAGGGCGTCGATATCGACACGCTGACCCATGAGGCGGGCGTCTCTCAAGTGGAGATCAATTTCAATCACGGCGAACCGCTCGGCATCGCCGACCAGGCCTTCATGTTCAAACGCACGGTGCGCAACACCGCCCTGCGCCATCAGGTCTACGCCACTTTCATGGCCAAGCCCTACGAGCACGAGCCCGGCAGCGCCATGCACATCCACCAGAACGTGGTGGACAAGGTCACCGGGCGGAACCTGTTCGCCGATCCGGACAGCGGTCAGGACTCGGCTTTGTTCCGCGCCCATATCGCTGGGCTTCAGGCCTTCATGCCGTCGGCCATGGCGCTTTTCGCGCCTTACGTGAATTCCTATCGCCGGGTGCAGAAGCATTTCTCCGCGCCCATCAACACCCATTGGGGCCATGAGAACCGTACCGTGGGCTTCCGCGTGCCCGAAACCGAGCCCAACGCCCGCCGGGTGGAAAACCGCGTGCCCGGGGCCGACGCCAATCCCTATATCGCCATCGCCGCGTCGCTCGCTTGCGGCTATCTCGGCATGAAAGGGGCCTTGACGCCTCGGCCCGCCTTCCCCGGCAATGCCTATGAAACGGCGGAACACCGCCTGCCCCGCCACCTGCTCCATGCGCTCGACCTGCTGAAAGCCAGCCGCGAGCTGCGCGAGGTGTTGGGGCCGTCTTTCGTCGATCTGTTCGTGGAAGTGAAGGCGGAAGAACACGAAGCTTTCCAGCAAGTCATCAGCCCCTGGGAACGGGAGCACCTGCTTCTCAACGTGTGACGGCCGTACCAGAAATTTGATCCGGAATGCCTGTTTTGCGTTCCCTATCAAATTTGCTTCACACTTTCGACAGCGGTCCGTGAAGCCCTGCATACCTGCCCTCTACTGAGTCGGATCAGTCCGGCTGTGAAACGGAGGAGGCAAAGCGATGGGCAAAGTTGGCAAAGGCTTGATGGCGATGTGCTACGTGGCGGTCGTGATCGGACTGGGCTCCATCTTCATCGCTCTTCTGGAGCACAGCACCCTGTGACATGTAAATGCATGTCGTTTTAAGCCCGTAAGGGAAACATCCGGGCCCAAAGGTCAGGATAGAGACGATGGACGGTTTCACACCCGCCCATCGTCTTTTTGTTTGTGTTGTCAGCCCCTTACGCCGCCAGCGTGACGGACCGCACACTCTGTCGCACCACCCCTGACGGTTTCCTATTGAACGCCCAAGGTTCGATCTTATCTGCACATCATAACCGAGCGGGACCCCCCGCCGAACCGGAGTTGCCCCCCGCTTTTCGGTTCGATGCCCGCTCCGATGCCGGAGCTCCCCTCCCGGCATAGCGCGTCTAAGCGCACTTATGGCGCCCGGTCCGCATTAGCGGCCGGGCGCTTCTTTCTGTCGGCCCACCGGCCTGTTGAGACACAGGTGACAGAGCCGGTGGCAAGGCGTAAAAGCGGACCCATGACCATGTCCAACCAATGGCACAGGGACGACGAGCCGGACGAACCGAGCTGGGCGTCCGACGGCTCCATCGATGAAGACGAGCTGATCGAGCTTCTCGACGACTACCCGCGCCTCAATCTTGTCCGCCCCTTCATCCAGACCGCCCGGCATTGCCGCTGGTTCACGGCGCTGGGCACGCCGCCGACGAAACCGGTGCGCGCCGCCGCGCGCCTTTATCTGGACGGTCTGGGCTTTCCCGAAGCCGAGCTGGGCACCCTGGCCACCTGGGACGACGCGGCCTTCGCCGCCCACAGTCTCGACCAGGATACCGCCGCCTGGGAAGCCGAAGAGCAGTTGCGCGCGGCCCTGACCGCTGAGGCCATCGATACGCTGGGCGAAGACACGGTGGAGCTTGTCCTCACCATGATCGCGGCGGAGGTCTCGCCCGCCGTCCAGACCGCGTCCGAGACAGCCGCCGAGCTGTGGGAGGTGGGCGATGAAAACCTGATCCAGGCGGCGGCCGGATCCGCGGTGCAGGCGAGCCATCTGGCCGGCTTGAGCCTGCTCGCCGCCGATCTGGAGGAGACGGAAACCCATCCCTTCGCCGCCAAATTCGCGCTTTTCGAGGCCGGTCACTGGCCGATCGGCATCGCCGGCACCACGCTCAATCTTTTTTGATCTCGATAAGGACCGATCCCTTGCCCCGCAAGAAGACTCTGACGCTCGCCACCTGGAACATCAATTCCGTACGGTTACGGATCGACCTTGTCCTGAAGTTCCTGCGGGAACAAAATCCGGACATCGTCTGCCTTCAGGAAACCAAGACGCCCAACGACAAATTTCCGCTGAAGGCCATCAAGGAAGCGGGCTACGACCACATCGCGCTTAACGGCCAGAAGGGCTATCACGGGGTCGCCACCCTGTCGCGGGTACCCTTTGAGAAGACGGATTGCAAAAGCTTTTGCGGCAAAAAGGACGCCCGCCATGTGAGCGTCACCGTGTCGAATGGCATCGAGATCCATAATTTCTACGTGCCCTCCGGCGGCGACGAGCCGGACCCGGAGAAAAACGAGAAATTCGACCATAAGCTGAAATTCCTGACCGAGATGAAAGCCTGGTTCGGCGCGCGCAAGACCAAGAAGGACAACAAGCTCGTGCTGGTGGGTGACCTCAATGTGGCGCCGCTCGAACATGACGTCTGGAGCCACAAGCAGATGCTCAATGTTGTCAGCCACACGCCGGTCGAAGTGGCCCATCTGGGCAATGCGCAGGATTCCCACGATTTTGTCGACATCACCCGGCGCGATACGCCGGAGCCGGAAAAACTCTACACCTGGTGGAGCTACCGGGCGCGGGACTGGGCCGCCTCCAACCGGGGCCGGCGGCTCGATCACATCTGGGTCTCGCCCGCGCTCAACGACTATGCGGGGGATGTGACGATCCTGCGGGACGCCCGCGGCTGGGAGCGCCCGTCGGACCACGTGCCGGTCCTGAGCAAGATCGAATTGCCTTCTTAAATCAGATGTCCCGGCGCATTTGCACAATCCGCCCCGTGCCCGACGCGGTCGCCAGCACCTCGCCGCGCTCATCCGCCAGACGGGCTTCGGTAAAGGCGATGGACGACCCCCGCTTCAAGACGCGGCCTTCCGCATAAAGACGGCCGGGCCGCGCGGGCGACAGATAACTCACCTTCATCTCCAGGGTGGGCGTGATCTGCCCCCAATCGAGGCCCAACGCCACGGCGATCGACATGGCATCATCAAGCATGGCCGCCACCATACCCCCTTGCAGACCGCCCCATTTATTGCACAGCCGCTCGGTGGCATCGAACGCGATCCGGCAGGACAAGGCCTCCCGGTCGATCGAGACCAGCGACAGGCCCAGATGGGCGCTGGCGGGCGACGGTGCCTTCAGGATCGATTGGATGACCGGCGGATAGCTGTCGGCGCGTTCCGGGTCGATGATCTCTTCGCTCATGGCTGTCTGCTCCCCTATCCCTTCTGCGCCGTTTGCTCCGCCCGCGCGGCAATCAGATCCTCCGTGGTCTTCTCGACACGCTCGGCCAGGACCCGCATCATCTCGACCGCCATTTGCGGAAACTCCATCACCAGGCGGAAGAACAGGTCCTTGGAGATGCGCAAGGTAAGAAGATCCGTGGCCGCCACGACCGTCGCCGTGCGCGGCACGTCGCGCAGAATGGCGATTTCGCCCAGAAACGCATTGCGCTCCAGGCGCGCCACTTTCAGCGGACCGCTGGGCGTATCGACCAGCACATCGGCGGCGCCGTCCATGATCACATAAGCGGCATCCCCCTCGTCCCCCTGGGAGAAGACGGTCTGGCCCTCCGTGAACTGAATCCGCTCGCTGGTGAACGCCAGCAGTTTGAGCTTGGGCAGTTCGATATTGGCAAACAGCGGGACCTTACGAAGCAGGTCCACTTCGTCCTTGAGACTCATTCCGATCCTCCGCGAGGTACAATGCCGGTAACAGACGCCTGAACGGCTTGCTGCGCTTGGCCAGGTCTGCAAATCCCCCCTGGTCCACGACTTGGCCGCCCTCGACGACCAGGATGTGATCGAACCGGTCGGCCAGTTCCGGACGCACCAGAACCCAGACGACGCCCCGTGTCTCCGGCCAGTTCAGCACATTCGTCATGACGCGCTCCTGGGACGCGGAATCGAGCACCGCGAGCGCCAGATTGATGATGAGGACATCGGGGCGCTTCACCAGAGCCCTCCCTAAACCGATCTTCTGGCGCTGGGCCGCGGTCAGCCGCTTGCCGCGTGTGCCCACATCGAACGCCAGGCCGATGCGCAGGATGGCCTGGGTCAGATCCAGCTCGTCCAGCACTTCGCCGATCAATTGGCGGACGGTCTGATCGGCGCGCGCCTGCCCGTATACGATCCGCCCCAGGAGCAGATTGTCCTCGATGCTCGCATTGCCGTTGAAGGAATGGGGGTTGAAGAACTGGATCGCCGTATCGAGCTCCGGCGGCAGATCGCGCATGAAAATCTCGCGGGCCTTGAGAATGCGCGCCTCGATTTCCGGCGTCACCAGGCCGAGCCGGTGGCGCGCCTCGATATAGGAAAAGGGCAAGGCTTTCAGCCGGAACCGTTCGTCCGGCGCCAAGGCGTCGAAGCCCTGGCGCTTCACCTTGACGAGCATGGCCTGAATATCCGCCAGCTCATGGGCGGAAACGAAGCTGAACTGTTCGAAGAACGGATGATCCTCCGGCAGGCCCTCGAAAATTTCCACCATGGTCGCGGCGATTTCCAGCCCCCGGTCCAGCAGCGGCTCGACCAGGCCGGCCTCTTCCAGCACCTGCTGCATGTAAGGGTGGGTCGCCAGATCGTCGCCCGTGAAGGCCGTGCCGCAGGGCGCGCCGAACAGAATATTCTCCGCGATCGACGCATTCCGGTTGAAGCGCGCCAGATCGAACCATTCGACAAGCCCTTGATATTGCGGGTCCTGAAGGCGCTCCGACAGCCGCGCCCGCGCCTCCAGAAGCTTGGCGACCAGATCCTGGTTCGACTTGCGGTCGATTACCCCATGCAGGCCGAATTCGTAGATATCGTCGATCAGATCGACGGTCCTGGCCACGTCGAGCAGGCGGGCGTCGAGATCGTCCGGACCCGTCGCGCCCGCGCCGCCGTAATCGATCCAATCTGCATGGAGCGAGCGGGAGGCATTGCCGGCCGCTTCCGCTTCTTCCCGCTCATGCTCCCAGGCATGGCGCGTGTGTTCGTCCTCAGGCACTTCGTCGAGCCAGGGCGCGTGACGCAGGCCGTAAATCAGATTGTCCCGCACGCTCGCATGAAAAAGATACGCCTCCTGGCCCACATAGCCCATGCGCCGTCCGACAACAAATTCGGGAAGCTGCGTGATGTCCTTGCCGCCGAGCGTCACGCTGCCGCTCGAGACCGGCTGAAGACGCGCCAGCACATCGCCCAGATATTCCTTGCCGCCGCCGGGCGGTCCGACGATCGTCACCCGCTTGCCCGCGTCGAATCCGAAACTGACCCGCTCCAGAAGCCGCGCGCCGGTCTCGTCGATCAGGCTCACATTCTTGGCCGCGAGCGGGCCCGCGATCGAAGGCACGTCGCCGTCGGGCAGCCTTTGAAGCTCCGGCGGCAGAATACCGTCCGGATCGAACTGATCGACCACCTGCTCGTACTTGATCTGCACGTCCATGCGCTGGTGGTCCCAGTTGATCAGCTCCTTGACGGGTCCGGGCAGATCCTTATAGGCCGCGATCACCGCCACGAGCTGACCGATATCCATCTGCCCTTGAATCGCGAAATAGCCGCCCACGGCATAAAACAGAAACGGCGTCACCTGGGACAGGAAGTTGTTCAAGAACTTGATGAAGAACTTCCGCCGGAAAATCTCGTAGCGGATCTCGAAAATCCGCCCCAGACGGCGGGTCAGGTCGGAACGCTCATAATTCGAGGTGTCGTGGGTGCGCACCTCGCCGATGGCATCGACGATTTCCGCCACCCGGCCCGACAGATCCCGCGCCGCCAGTTGGCGCGCCCGTCCCAGCCGCAGGATCGGCTGGCGCAGCTTCGGGATCAGAAAGGCCTGGATCAGAACGACGGAGAGCGCCAGCAGACCCAGCCAGAAACTCTGCACCATGATGAAGCCGAGCGCGGTGAGCGCCAGGCCGCTCTGGTAGACCGGTACCACATAGGCATCGCCGATGAAGCCGCCCAAGGGCTCCACCTCGTCCTTCACCATGCTGGCCACTTCCGAGGCCTTCACCTTGCGGAAATAGGGCACGGGAAAGCGCAGCACCCGGTCCACCAGCTCATAGCGCAGACGGCGCAACACCCGCTCGCCGAGCTGGCCCTTGAAAGTGTTGATCAGATATTTGAAACCGCCATTGATCAGCACCAGGCCCAGAAACAGGAAACTCAGGGCGAAGAGCATATCGAGCCGTTCGAGCGCGAAGCCCTCGAACAGAACCGCCGGCTCGCCGTCCGACCCGCCAAAGGGCAACGTGATCCGCAAGAACGAACCGGTGGCGCCGGGTTCTTCGAAGCCCGTGCCGTCGATCGGACCGTTGACGATGGCCTTGGGCAGATTGAGCGAGGCGAAATAAACCGGCAGCGCCAGCAGGACGAGACCCAGGATCATGGCCTGGTCCCGGCGGCTGTGGCGCCAGATATAGCGGAACAATGTCGGCTCCATGCCGCGTGCCACGGGATCTCGTCCTCTTTGGTTGGGACCGGCCTGTCAGCCGCCCTTAGTTCCTTAGAGTAAGCAGCGATGCGGCGCTCTGCCAGGATTTCCAGGCCATAACCGCGCCCGAAACCGGGATTTTCCCGCCGCTGCCATTGCAGGAGGCTGCCGGGCACCGTACCTGCTTACCATCGATCGTGGCGCAGGCAGCGGCAGAAAGACGGCTTTCATGACGGCACAGCACCAATCGGCCCCGGCCCAAGCGGATCCGTCCTGGGCGATCCCAGCACGGGCCGGCCGTGCGCGCCGGAGCGGCTTCCGGGTCCTGCTTTACAGCCACGATACGTTCGGCCTGGGCCATTTGCGCCGGACGCGGGTGCTCGCCCACGCCTTCGCCCGCCGGGGGCCGGATGCTTCCGCCCTGATTGTCTCCGGCTCGCCCCTGATCGGCAGTTTCGAGTTCGACGCAAGAGTGGATTTCGTGCGCGTGCCCGGCATCATCAAAAAGCGCAACGGCGCTTACCGCAGCCTGACCTTGCCCATCGCCGTGGAGGAAACCATCGCGTTGCGCAGCGTCTTGATCCGTGAGGCAACCGTCAGCTTCGCGCCGGATCTGGTGGTGGTGGACAAGGAGCCCGCGGGCCTGCGCGGGGAAATGCTGCCCGCCCTGCAAGCCCTGAAAGAACGCGGCGTGCCCGTGGTGCTGGGTGTCCGGGATGTGCTCGACGAGGCCGCGCCGCTCGCCCGCGAATGGGCGCGCAAGGGATCCGCCGATATTCTGGAAGCCTATTACGACGCCATCTGGATCTACGGTCTGGAACGCTTTCACGCCCCCCTCAACGGTATCGGCCTGCCTGAGCGGCTGCGCGATGCCGTGCGGTACACCGGCTATCTGCCGCGCCCCCTCGACGAACCGCTGGCCCGGACGGATGCGCCTTTCGTGCTCGTGACCCCCGGTGGTGGCGGCGATGGCGCGGGCCTGATCGACTGGGTTTTATCCGCTTACGAACAGGACCCTACACTGACCATCAAGGCCAAACTGGTTCTTGGGCCGTTCATGGAGCCGCAGACCCGTGCCCGGCTGCTGGCGCGGGCCGCAAAGCTCGACCCGGTCGAGGCCACCGTTTTCGATCCGCATATCAACCAAAGCCTGGCCCAGGCCTCGGGCGTCATCGCCATGGGCGGCTATAATACGTTCTGCGAGATCCTGACCCATGACAAACCGGCCCTTCTGGTGCCGCGCGTCAGACCGCGCCGGGAACAATGGATCCGCGCCCAGCGCGCCGATGCCCTTGGCCTCGCCAAACTCATGGAGGATCCGCTGGAGACCCGTGGGGAACGCCGCGATCCGGCCCAGATGGCACAGGCGCTCCGCATGCTCCGTACACAGCCGCCGCCCTCGCAAGCCGCCATGACGGATCTGCTCGACGGCTTCAAGACCATCGATACCTGGCTCGATGAGCGCTTCGGCCCCGCCACGGGCACCGGCGAAGCGGCCCCATGACCCAGCGCCCCACCATCGGCGTGATCTTGAAGGGCTATCCGCGCCTGTCGGAAACCTTCATCACCCAGGAGCTCCTGGCGCTGGAACGGCGCGGCGCGCGGCTGCATCTTTTTTCCCTGCGCCACCCGACCGACAAACATCGCCACCCCATGCACGACCGGATGCGCGCAGCCGTCACCTATCTGCCGGAATATCTCCATGACGAGCCCGGACGGGTGATCCGGGCCTGGCGCACGGCAAGGCGCCTGCCGGGATACCGCGCGGCACGGGCGCGGTTCTTGAAAGATCTGGCGCGGGACCGGACCCGCAACCGCATCCGCCGCTTCGGGCAAGCACTCGTTCTCGCCGCCGAGATCGGCCCCTCGATCCGTCATCTTTATGCGCATTTTCTGCACACCCCGTCTTCCGTCGCCCGCTATGCCGCCATCATGCGCAGGGTGCCCTGGAGCCTGTCCGCCCATGCCAAGGATATCTGGACGACGCCGGACTGGGATATGCGCGAAAAGCTGAGCGAAGCGCGCTTCGCCGTGACCTGCACCGCGAGCGGCCAGGAGCGAATGCGCCAGGCCACCCCTCTGGATACGGACAAAATCCATCTCCTGCACCATGGCCTGGACTGGGATACCATTCCCACGCCGCCTGAGCGGCCCGGCAAGCCATCCCGTTTTATCCGCCTCTTGACCATCGGCCGGGCGGTGGAAAAGAAAGGGCTCGACACGCTGCTCGATGCGCTGAAAACGCTTCCCCAAAACCCGGACTGGCGCTGGAGCCATATTGGCGGCGGACCGCTGCTCCCGAAGCTGAAAAAACAGGCGGAACGTTTGGGCCTCGGAGAGCGGATCGACTGGCTGGGTGCCCAGCCCCGGGACACGGTCTTTAATCATCTACAGCAGGCGGACATTTTTATCCTGCCGAGCCGGGTGGCCCGCGACGGCGACCGGGACGGCATTCCCAATGTCCTCATGGAAGCCATGAGCCAGCGCGTACCGTGCGTGGCCACCCAGGCCGGCGCCATTCCCGAACTGATCGACGACGGACGGACCGGACGGCTGGTTGCGCCCGGCGATCCGCGCGCGCTCGCCCAGGCCATCTGTGAGCTGATCGAAAACCCGGAGAGGCGAAAGCGGCTGGGCGAAACAGGTTACGCCCATGTCCGGCAGCATTTCCACATGGAAGCCGGGATCGGCCGTCTGGCAACACTTCTGGGCATCGCACAGGAGCCCGCGCCATGAAAATCGCCTTTTACGCGCCCATGAAACCGCCGGACGATCCCACGCCGTCGGGCGACCGGACCATGGCCCAAGCGCTCGTTCAGGCTCTGAAACAGGCCGGTCACCACGTGATCATCGCCGCGCGCCTGAAGACCTGGGACGGCAGCGGCGATCAAGCCGCACAGGAAGCGTTCATCACTCAGGCCGCTTCCGTCAGTACAAGCCTGATCACCGCGTTCGAAACCCTGCGGCCCGATTTGTGGCTGACCTATCACGTGCATTACAAAGCGCCGGACCTGATCGGCCCGCAAGTCACCCGCACCCTCGGGCTTCCCTATGTCATTGCCGAAGGGTCTTATAACCCGAAGCAAGCGGACGGTCCTTGGGCGGCCTTTCTCGACCGCGCCGTCACGGCTCTTACAGCCGCCGACCGGCACCTGGTTCTGAAGGAACGGGACCGGCCGGGCCTGGACGCGCTCGGCATCGCCTCAAACAAACTTGTTTCGTTCCCGCCGTTTCTGGATACGGCCCCTTTCGCGACCATAGCGGAACCGGAGACGCCGTCACCCCTCCGCCTGCTGACCATGGCCATGATGCGCCCTGGCGACAAGGCCGCGAGCTACCGGTTTCTGATCGAGGCGCTGCACCATTTGGACGCCATGGAGACGCCGCGCTGGGTCTGGACCATCGCGGGCGACGGCCCCGAACGCGCGGCAATCGAAACGCTGGCCCGGGAGCGTTTGCGGCAGCCGCCCCAATGGCTCGGCGCGATACCGCCATTGGAGGCCCTCCGGCAGGCCCATTTGCTGGTCTGGTCAGGCTTGAACGAAGGCTTCGGCATGGCCTATCTGGAAGCCTTGGCGGCGGGCCGCGTGTGTGTCGCGGTCGATGGCCCCGGCGTGCGCACCGTGATCGATCACGGCGAAACCGGCCTTCTGACGGCGGAAGATCCCAGAGCCTTTGCCGGCGCGATCGCCAGCCTCCTACGCGATCCTGACCGCCGGACCCGCCTGGGAAACACCGCGCGAAATCACGCTCTCACCCATCATGGCTTCGAGAGCGGCGCACAGCGGCTCGATATCATCCTGAAAGATCTGACCGCAGGCGGACGATCATGACCTGGGACCCGCTCCGCGTTCTGATCTGGGTTCAGCACCTGTGGGGCATCGGCCATGTGGCCCGCAGCCTCGTCATCGCGGACGCGCTGGTCAAACAGGGTGTGCGGACAAGTATCGTTCTCGGCGGCCCGCCCACGGGCTTGGTCATACCCGATGGCGTCGACCTTCATCAGCTCCCCCCCGTAAAAGCGCCCGATACGTCCTATCGTGCCTTGGTGGATCTGGAGGGCCGTCTGGTCACCCCGTCCCTGCTCGCCGCGCGGCGCGAGCGCCTTCTGGCCATCGCCGAAAGCATCCGGCCTCAGGTGATCGTCACGGAACTGTTTCCCTTCGGACGGCGCAAGCTGAGCGGCGAGGTCCTGGCGCTGCTCGAGGCGGCCCATGCCCGCACGCCCCGCACGCTGATCCTGTCGTCCGTCCGGGACATCCTGGAGGATCCGGGCGACGGCGCGCGCCGGGCGCAGCAAAGGGCCCGTTTTGAGCGCTATTACGACGCGGTTCTGGTCCATGGCGATCCCGCCCTGGTCCGCCTTGAGGACAGCCTCGCCGGGGCCGAGACCCTGCCCCGCCCTGTCGTTTACACCGGCCTGGTGGCTCCAGCCGTTTCGGTGCCGGAAGGACCGAGGCAAGGGGTCATCGTCTCCGCCGGTGGCGGCCGGGAGGCCGACACGCTGATCGAGGCCGCCCTGAACGCCCAGGCGCGCGGTGCCGCGCGAAATCACCCTTGGCGGATCCTGCTGGGCAGTCAAACCGGCCTCGAAACCCTCAGTCAGTGGCGCGCAAAAGCGCCTGAAGGCGTCGAAATCGATCAAATGTGCCCCGATCTGCCCCATCTGCTGGCCTCGGCGGCGCTTTCCGTCAGCCGGGCAGGCTACAATACGGTCGCCGAGGGCCTGGCCGCCCGCGTGCCCATGATCCTGGTGCCCCATGAAGCGCCCGGCCAGAGCGAACAGACGGCCCGCGCCACGGCGCTCGCCCGGCGCGGCTGGGCGCGCCTGCTCAGGCAAGGCACTCTCACCGGCGAGACCCTGGCCCAAGCGATACATGACGGTTTGAACACACCGCCGAAACCGGCCTCTGACATAGATTTGAGCGGCGCGGAGACGACGGCGCGATGGATCCTCACCGCGCACCATCGCAAGGCGCGGGGCGAAGCCTTATCATAAGGGCTTGCATTCAAACGGAAGACGGGCGGAAACAGGTGCCTCTGCTGGACGTGCATAATCTGAGCGTAGGCTTTGCGGGCTGTGAAGACGCGCCCCCTGCCCTCGACCGCGTGTCGCTCACGATGGAGCCCGGGCGCACCTTGGCGCTGGTGGGCGAGTCCGGATCGGGCAAGACCCTCACCGCCCAGGCCATCATGGGCCTGTTGCCGCCTGCGGCAAGCCATCTTTCCGGACACATCCTGTTCGACGATCCAGCCTCCAACGCGCCGGCGGTCGATATCGCCGCCCTGCCCCGTAACGGCGGCACGATCCGCGCCATCAGAGGACGGAGGATCGCGCTCATCTTTCAAGAGCCCATGACCTCCCTGTCGGCGCTTTACACCGTCGGCAATCAGATCGCGGAAGTGATCCGCCTGCACCGTAATGTGACAGGGGCGGAAGCCCAGGAAGCGGCGCGGGACATGCTGGCGCAGGTCGGCTTTCCCAATCCGCGCGGCGCGTTCACGCGTTATCCGTTCGAACTCTCCGGCGGCATGCGCCAGCGGGCGATGATCGCCATGGCGATTGCCTGCCGCCCCGCCCTTCTGATCGCGGACGAACCGACAACGGCGCTCGATGTCACCATCCAGGCCCAGATCCTGAAGCTGATGCGGGACCTCCAGGACGATCTGGGCACGGCCATCCTGCTGATCGCCCACGATCTGGGCGTGGTGGCCAATCTGGCCGACGACATGGCCGTTCTGTACCAGGGGCGGGTCGTCGAATCCGGCCCTGCGACCGCGCTGTTCCGGACCCCGAGCCACCCTTATCTGCGCGGGTTGATCGGCGCGGTGCCCCATATCGGGCGCGGCGGCGAGAACCGCCTGACGGGCTTGCGTGCGGTTCAGACGGATACGGAGACCTGGGCGGCGCAGGCCGCCCCGCGCCGCGCCCTTGCGAACCGGAACACGACGCTTCTGTCCTTCCGGGGGGTGACGAAATCCTTCGTCAACCGAAAGGCCCGCACGGAAACCACCGTGATGGCCGTGCAGGACGTGTCTCTCGACATCGCCCAGGGGGAATGCGTCGGCATTGTCGGCGAGTCCGGGTCCGGCAAAAGCACGCTGGCGAAACTGGCCTTGCGTGCCGTCGCGCCCGATCGCGGATCGGTCCATTTCGCCAGGCCGGTTCTCGGCCTGTCCGACATCGCGGATCTGACCGGCGCTGATCTGAAGGACTACCGGCGGCGGGTTCAATATGTCTTTCAAGACCCGTTCTCGGCTCTCAACCCGCGCCACACGGTGGGCGAATTGCTCCGGGAACCGCTGATCCTGCACGATGTCTGCGATCCGCACGACCAACGCGAAACCGTCGCGCATGCGCTCACCCTTGTCGGCCTGGACCCGAGCGCGGCGGGCCGCTATCCACACGCCTTTTCCGGCGGCCAGCGCCAGCGCATCGGCATCGCCCGGGCGCTTTCCACCCGGCCCGAACTGCTGGTGCTCGATGAGCCCACCTCGGCCCTCGATGTCTCGGTACAGGCCCAGGTTTTGAACCTGCTGAAGGATCTCAAGGCCCGGCTCGGCCTGACCTATCTGTTCATCAGCCACAATCTGGCGGTGATCGATTACATCGCCGATAGGATCGCCGTCATGTGCCGGGGCCGGATCGTGGAGCTGGCGCGGCGGGACGCCCTGTTCGCCGCCCCCCGCCACCCCTATACCCAGGCCCTGCTGGCCGCGATCCCCGAGCCTGATCCGGAGCGGCCCCTCGATCTCGATGGCCTGATGGCGGGCAAGGCCTCCGATCCCAGCCGCTGGCCCACTCCTTTCTGTCTTGCCCAGGCCCGCCCGGTCATGGTGCAAGTGGCCCCGGATCATTGGGTGGCCGAGGCCGCAACTGGAGACGAGAGCTTATGACACGCCTGCTTGCATGGGGACTGGCCGTTTTGGCCCTTCTGATGAGTGCGCCGGCATCCGCGCAGACCGAAGGCCCTAAGCCGTATCGGGAAACCCCGTCCCTGGCGGAAGCCGTCACCGCCGGCCGTCTGCTGCCGGTGGAAGCCCGCGTGCCCGACGAGCCGCTCGTCATCGATCTTGAGGCCATGGGCCGCGCGACCGGCCGCCATGGCGGCAGTTTACGCACCCTGGTGGGCCGTGATCGTGATATCCGCCTGATGGTGGTCTACGGCTATGCCCGGCTGGCGGGCTATACGCCCGATTTCGAGATCGAGCCGGACCTGCTCCGGGCGCTGACCGTCTCCGAAGACGGCCTCAGCTACACATTACACTTGCGCAAAGGCCACCGCTGGTCGGACGGTCATCCGTTCACGGCGGAAGACTTCCGGTACTGGTGGCAGGATGTAGCCAACAACCGGAAGCTCAGCCCGGCCGGACCGCCGGTCGATCTGTTCGCCGGCGGCAAGCCGCCGCGCGTCGAGATCATCGACATGCATACGGTGCGTTATAGCTGGGACGTGCCGAACCCGAAATTTCCCTCCCTTTTGGCCCAGGCGCGCCCGCCCTTCATCTACCGGCCCGCCCACTACATGAAACAATTCCACATCGATTACACGAGCGCCGCGGCCATGGCGCCCTTGATCGAAAAGGAAAAGGTCTCAAGCTGGGCGGCGCTCCATAACCGTTACGATAATCTGTACAAATACGACAATCCGGACCTGCCGAGCCTGCAGCCCTGGGTCGTAACCACGCGTCCGCCCTCCACCCGCTTTATCTTCGAGCGCAATCCGTTCTTCCACCGGGTGGATACGGCCGGACAGCAACTGCCCTATATCGACCGTGTGGTGATGGATGTGGTGGAGCCACGCCTGATCGCGGCCAAGTCGAACGCGGGCGAAACGGACCTTCAAGCGCGCGGCCTTGTGTTCTCGAACATCCCCATCCTGAAGAAAGGCGAGGCCCGGCACGGCTATGCGGCGCGCCTGTGGCAGATCGGCAAGGCGAGCCATTTCGCCCTTTATCCCAATCTGAACGTGAACGATCCCGCGTGGCGCTCCCTCAACCGGGATGCGCGCTTCCGCAAGGCGCTGTCGCTGGCTATCGACCGGCGCATGATCAACGAGGCGCTCTTCTTTGGCCTGGCCATCGAAGGCAACAACACGCTGCTGCCCCAGAGCCCGCTGTTCCAGAACTTTCTCGTGAACCGCCACGCGGACTATGCGCCCGACGAGGCCAACAGGCTGCTTGACGATATCGGGCTCACCCGCAAGCGCGGCGACGGCATCCGTCTGTTGCCGGACGGACGGCCATTGGAAATCATCGTGGAGACGGCGGGCGAGTCGCCGGAGGAAACCGACATCCTGGAACTGATCGGCGAGACCTGGCGGGATATCGGCATCAAGCTGTTCATCAAACCGAGCGACCGGACCAATCTGCGCAACCGGGTCTATGCCGGCCTGACGGTCATGTCGGCCTGGCCCGGCTGGGACAACGGTCTGGCCACGGCCAATATGAGCCCGCGCGAACTGGCGCCTGTCGAACAGAGCAATCTGGCCTGGCCGAAATGGGGCCAGCATTTCGAGACCAAGGGCAAGCTGGGCGAGCCGGTCGATATGGCCGCGCCCAAGGAGCTGTTGGCGCTCAAGACCGAGTGGGAAACCAGCCCATCCCAGGCGCGCCGGGCGGACATCTGGGAGGAAATGCTCCGCATCCATGCGGAACACCAGTTCGTCATCGGCACGGTCAACAGTGTCGCCCAGCCCATCGTGGTTTCGAACCGCCTGCGCAACGTGCCAGAAAACGGCGTCTATTCCTGGGATCCCGGCGCCCATTTCGGCATCTACCGGCCAGACCAGTTCTGGTTCGCGGCAGAATAGGACCGACAGCGGATGCTCTCCTACACGATCAGGCGGCTGGTTCAGATGATCCCGACTTTGCTCGCGATCAGCTTCCTGATCTTTTGTATCATCAAGCTGCCGCCCGGCGACGCTTTGTCGAACCGCATGATGGAACTGCAGGCCCAGGGAGACACCGCGAGCCTGGAGAAACTCGAATTCTACCGCACGGAATTCGATCTCGACAAAAGCCTGGTGGAGCAATACGCCATCTGGATCGGCCTCTGGCCGGGCCATCGGGGCTTTTCGGGCCTGCTCCAAGGGGACTGGGGCTGGTCGTTCGAGTACGAACAGCCCGTGCGCGACATTGTCGGCGACCGGCTCATTCTGACCATCGTGCTGAACGCCGCCGTGGTCTTGTTCATCTATGCGGTGTCCTTCCCCATCGGGATTTATTCCGCGACGAGACCCTATTCCTGGGGCGATTACGGCTTCACGCTCTTGGGCTATATCGGCTTGGCCGTGCCCAATTTCCTCCTGGGCCTGGTGCTGCTTTATTACTTCAACGAATGGTTCGGTATTTCCGTCGGCGGGCTGATGGACCCGTCCTATACGGACGAGCCCTGGTCCATGGACAAGGCGGGCTCGGTCTTGAGCCACCTGATCGTGCCGGTGATCGTCATCGGCACCAGCGGCACGGCGGCCATGATCCGGCGGCTGCGCGCCAATCTGCTGGACGAGCTTGAAAAGCAATATGTCCAGACCGCCCGCGCCAAGGGTCTGTCCGAGGCCCGCCTGCTGATCAAATATCCCCTGCGCATGGCGCTCAACCCGTTCATCGCCGATATCGGCAATCTGCTGCCCAAGCTCGTCTCGGGCTCCGTCATTGTCTCGGTGGTGCTGGGGCTTCAGACCATCGGGCCGGTGCTGTTGGGCGCGCTCCAGTCCCAGGACCAGTTCCTGGCGGGCTTTATTTTATTGTTCGTGTCCGTCCTGACGGTTTTCGGCATGCTGGTGTCCGACCTGCTGCTCGCCTGGCTCGACCCGCGCATCCGCCTCGGCCACAAGAGGGCGCCATGAGCACCGCGCCCGGCCATTTCGTCGATGACGCCCCGTTCGATGCCAATGCCGAACGGCCCATGAGCGCGTCCGAGCGGCGCCTGGCGAACGCGTCCCAATGGCAGATCATGCGCTGGAAGCTGCAAAAGCATAAGCTCGCCATGGTCTCGGGCCTGTTTCTGCTCATCCTCTATGCCAGCATTCCGTTTACGGAAGTGATCGCCCCTTACGGCGTCACCACCCGCGATGCCGACCATATCTACGCGCCGCCGCAGCAGATCCACCTGTTTCACGAAGGCCGCTTTATCGGCCCCTTCGTCTATGGCTATGACAAGACCGTCGATCTGGAACGCTTCTTGCGGATCTACACGCCGAACCCGGACAAGGTGCAGCCATTACGCTTCTTTTGCCGGGGCGATCCTTATCGCTTCTGGGGCCTGTGGCGCGCGGATGTTCATATGGTCTGCCCGGCGGACGGGGGCACCCTCTTCCTTCTGGGGACAGACCGTCTGGGCCGGGATGTCTTCTCCCGGCTCGTTTATGGCGTGCGGATTTCGCTCACCATCGGCCTTGCGGGCATTCTGGTCAGCCTCGTGCTCGGCGTGGTGATCGGCGGCCTTGCGGGCTATTACGGCGGGCGGGCCGACTGGGCCGTCCAACGGGTGACCGAGACCCTGCGCTCACTGCCCGAACTGCCCTTGTGGATGGCGCTTGCCGCCGCCCTGCCGGTCACCGCCTCGCCGCTCGCGGTCTTTTTCGGCATCACCCTCATTCTGGGCCTGCTCGACTGGCCCGATCTCGCCCGCGCCGTGCGTTCCAAATTCATGGCCTTGCGGGAAGAGGATTTCGTCATGGCCGCCCGGTTGATGGGCGCCAGCGACCGCCGCATCATCTTCCGCCACATGCTGCCCAATTTCGCGAGCCATCTGATCGCCAGCGCCACCTTGTCGATCCCGACCATGATCCTGGGCGAGACGGCGCTCTCCTTCCTGGGCCTAGGCCTGCGCGCGCCCATGGTCTCCTGGGGTGTGATGCTCAACGATGCCCAAAACCTGGCGGCGATCGAGTTCTATCCCTGGCTGCTGGCGCCGGTCGCGCCGGTGGTGTTGACCGTGCTTGCCTTCAATTTCCTCGGCGACGGGCTCAGGGACGCCGCCGATCCTTATAAATAGCGCCAGGCGCTATCCTGCGTGGCCCAAACCATGTATTTTCCGCCGATCATTTCACCTCTGGGACTGCCGATATGACCGATTCCTTTGCCCGCCTGGACGACGCCGACCGGCCCGACCTCTCGATTCTGGTGCCCGTCTATAATGAGCGCGGCAATGTGGAGCCGCTGGTGCGCGAGATCCACGAGACGCTGGCCGACAAGATCGCCTATGAGCTGATCCTGATCGACGACGGCTCCAATGACGGCTCGACCGACGAGATGCTCGACACCAAGCGGCGCTATCAGGCGGTGCGCATCATCCGGCACGAACGGCGCTCAGGCAAAAGCGCCGCCCTCGTCACCGGCCGCATGGCCGCGCGCGGCTCTTGGATCCAGACGCTCGACGGCGACGGCCAGAACGATCCGGCCGATGTGGCGCGGCTCTGGGACACGCTCCACGCTGATGGCCAGGAGCCCGACCCCAAGCTCGGCATCGTGGCGGGCGTGCGCAAGCGGCGGAACGACGGCGCCTTTAAATGGGTTCAGTCGCGCACCGCCAATGCCATCCGCTCGCGGATGCTGCGCGACGGCACGCCGGACACCGGTTGCGGCTTCAAGATGATGCGGGCCCAGGCCTTCACCGATGTGCCGTTTTTCGACGGCATGCACCGTTTCCTGCCCGCGCTGGTGCGCCGGGCGGGTTGGGAGGTCATGCAGTTCCCGGTGGAGGACCGTCCGCGCACGGCCGGTCAGTCCAAATACGGTTTTCTGGGCCGCCTGGGCGCAGGGATTTTCGATCTGTTCGGTGTCTGGTGGCTGATGCGCCGGGGCAGCTTCCCCAACAGCCGCTCCGGTGACGTTTAAACCCCCATGTCTGAACCGCGCCAAGGTCTCCTGTCCCGTGCCTGGGCCGGTCTGGACAGCCCCAAGGCCGTCACCGGGCTGATCATCGGCTATTGCCTCGTGCACATGCTGGTGCGGCTGGGCCTCAGCCCGGTCTACAGCCTGGACGAGGCCGAACAGATGCTGTTCGCCCAGGACCTCAATCTGGGTTACCGCTTCCGCCATCCGCCACTGATCACCTGGCTGGTCTGGGCCGTGCAGCAGGCCTTCGGGCTGGAGCGCATCGCCTTTTTCACCTTGAAATACGCCATCATGGCGGGCGGCTTCGTCGCCTTCTTCTTCGGCGCCAGGCGGATCCTGAACGACACCCGCCTGGGCGCGCTCGCCACCTTCGCCTTCTCGCTCACCTATACGGTGGGCTATTACCCGCATCTCGATCTGATGCACACGGTGCTGTTGACCGCGCTTTTAGGCGCGGGCGTCTGGGCCATGGCGCGGGTGCTCGATGAAGGGGCTTGGGCGGATTATCTCCTTTACGGCGCGATCACGGCGCTGGGTATCCTGGCGAAATATGTCTACGGCCTCTTCCCCGCGGCAGTGATGATCGCGGTGGCGCTGACGCCCGCCTTCCGGGTCCAGATCAAGCCCGCCCGCGCCTTGGCGAGCATCGCGCTGACGCTCGCCCTGCTCGCCCCTTACATCCAGTGGGCACTGACCAACAACCACTCCATGGTCGATCTCGCCCAGACCATGACCGAGGCCGAGAGCGGCGGCATTGATCTGGGCGGCTGGGTGACGGGGACCGGCATGCTCGCCTGGTCGCTTGTTGAGTTCACCCTGCCCTTTTCCCTGATCTTCGCCGCCCTGTTCTGGGGACAGATCACCGGCCCGCGTCCGGCCCGGCCCGGCCAGGAGCGGTTGCATGATTACAAGCGCCTGCTGGAGATCGTCATGATCGCAGGCGCTCTCATGATGCTGTCCGCCGTGTTCATCGGCGGCGCCACCCATTTCAAGGGCCGCTGGATGCATCAGGTGCTCATTGTCCTGCCCATCTATGCCTTTCTGCTCATCAGGCTGGCGGACGAGCCCGTGCCGCTTGGCCGCCTGAAAGCCTATGGCAGCATCGTCGCCGTCGCGGCCGCCCTGGTGATCGGCGTGCGGATCGTCTCTTATGAGGTCAATATCGCCAACTGCTCCAAGTGCTGGGAATACCAGCCCTTCGACCGCTTCGCCGATGCCCTGCGCCAACAAGGCTTCCGCAAAGGCACCATCGTCGTCTCCAACATGTATGTGGGCGGAAATTTGCGCGCCCAGTTCCCGGACTCCCGCGTGGTCATGCGCGGCTATCCGCTCGAGGTCTTTCCGGACCCGACGATAGGCGGGCACTGCCTCATCGCCTGGTTGGGCGACAAGGCGGACATCCCGGCGAAACTCGCGCCCTTGCGCGCGAAACTGGGCCTCGATCCCCTGCCCGAGGATCATGGGCGGGGCCGGGTGCGAGCCAAGATCGCGCCGCAGTCCAAGCGTTGGACCATCCTCCATTACATCTTGATGACAGATGGCCCTGACGGCTGCCGCTGACTAAACTGATTTGGGTGCGTTCGCCGTATAACCTTTGACCTGAGCGCCGGAGACGGGAATCCTGGTGCACGGATAAAAAACGTGGGTGGGGCCATGGCGGACGAGACCAGCGACATCGCGAAAACAATCGGCGCGGGTAAACCCAAGCGCGGACCCTGGCGCTGGATCATCGGCTTCGTGGTCGCCGTGGTCGTGCTCTATTTCCTGATCGGCTTTTTCACCCAGGGCCCCCGCACGCCGCTTTACGAGACCGCCGAGATCACAAGGGGCGATCTGGAAGTCACCGTGGTCGCCACCGGCACCCTGAAACCCACCAATGAAGTCGCGGTGGGCGCGGAAATCTCCGGCCTGATCGACGAGGTGCTGGTCGATTTCAACGACCCTGTCACCGTGGACCAGATCCTGGCGCGCATCGACCCGGAACAACTCGAAGCGACCGTGACCCAGCGCGAGGCCACCTTGTCCCAGGCTCAGGCTGGAGTGGTTCAGGCCGAAGCCACGGCCAGCGAAGTGCGGGCCCGGCGCGAGCGGGTGTCGCAACTGCGCCGCTCCAACAATGCCTCCCAGCAGGATCTCGATGTGGTGGACGCCGAACTCAAGCGGGCGGAAGCCGCCATCGAAGGGGCGCGCGCGGAAGTCCAGGTGGCCCAGGCCCTGCTCGACCTGGAACGCTCGCGGCTCAGCCGGGCGGAGATCCGCTCGCCCATCGACGGCATCGTGCTGGAACGCCTGGTCGAACCTGGCCAGACCGTGGCCGCGAGCTTTCAGACGCCGGAACTTTTCCGGCTGGCCGAGGATCTGCGCCAGATGGAACTGGTGGTCGATATCGACGAGGCGGATATCGGCGCGGTCGCCATGGGCCAGCCGGCCTCCTTCAATGTGGATGCCTATCCGGGCCAGACCTTCGATGCGCGCATCACCCAGATCCGCAACGCGCCGCGCGAGGCCCAGGGCGTCGTCACCTATGAAGGGGTGCTCCTTGTGCAGAACGACGATCTGGCGCTCAAGCCCGGCATGACCGCCACCGCCAATATCATCGTGGATCAGGTCTCCGATACCCTGCTGATCCCCAATGGTGCCCTGCGCTTCGTGCCGCGCGGACAGGAAGCAGTGCGCATTACCCTGGACGACCAGGGCCGGCGCCAGGGCGTCGTTTGGGTGGTGGGCGACACCGGCCTGCCGGAGTCGATCGACGTTGCCGTGGGCCGCAGCGATGGTAAACATACGGAACTTCTGGAAAGCACGCTCGGCGAGGGCGATGCGGTGATCATCAACCGGGCGCTCGGCCTTTAAGGAGCGCCGACCCATGACCACGCCACCCCTGATCGAATTCCGCAAGGTGGTCCGCGCTTACGGCCAGGGCGAGACGGAAGTACGCGCGCTGGACGGCGTCGATCTCATCGTGGAAGATGGGGAATTCGTCGCCGTCATGGGTCCGTCCGGATCCGGAAAATCCACCATGATGAACATTCTGGGCTGTCTCGACATGCCCACGGACGGCAGTTTCCTGTTCCGGGGCCTGCCCGTGGAGACCCTCGACCGTCAGCAGCGCGCGCTGTTGCGGCGCAACTATCTGGGTTTCGTGTTCCAGGGCTTCAATCTCCTGAAGCGCACCACGGCGCTGCAGAATGTGGAATTGCCGCTGATCTACCGGGGCATGGGCCGCAAGGAACGCCGCGATAAAGCCCGCGCGGCCCTTGAGATGGTCGGTCTCGCCAACCGCGAGACCCACACCACCTCGGAACTGTCCGGCGGTCAGCAGCAGCGGGTCGCCATCGCCCGCGCCATCGTCACCGATCCGGCCATTCTGCTGGCGGACGAACCCACTGGCAATCTGGACACGGAGCGCAGCTACGAACTCATGCGCCTGCTGGTGCGGCTGAATGCCGAGGACAACATCACGGTTCTGATGGTCACCCATGAGGCCGACATGGCTGAGTATGCCAAACGCATCATCCATTGCCGCGACGGCAAGATCGTCAGCGACGAGCGGAAAGGATAGGGCCCCGTGTTCTGGACCAATATCGTCCTCGCCTGGCGGGAAATCAGCGGCAATCTGATGCGCTCCATCCTGACGATTCTGGGCATCGTCATCGGCGTGGCGGCGGTGATTGTCATGGTCACGGCAGGCAATGGCGCGACCGCCAATGTCACCAACGAGATTTCCGGCCTGGGCCGCAACCTGGTGGTGCTGTCGCCCGGGGCCGCCCGCTTCGGCGGCCGCGTCCAGCCGGCGGGGCCCCTCACCATCGACGATGCGGAAGCGATCCGCGATCAAATCACCAGCGTCGCCGCGACCACCGCCGTCGTCCAGCGCGCCGCCCAGGTGGTCTACGGCAACGAGAACATCTCCACCTCGATCATCGGCGCGGACAGCGCCTATTACGACGTGCGCGACTGGGAGATCGTGCTGGGGCGGCGCTTCACCGCCCAGGAGCTGATCGCCGCCCGGCCCGTCTGCGCCTTGGGTGAAACCCCGCGCAAAGCGCTTTTCGGCGCCCAGGACCCCATCGGCGAGCAGATCCGTATCGGGAACATCGCCTGCACGGTGATCGGCGTCATGGAGGAAAAAGGGCAAAGCACCTTCGGTCAGGATCAGGACGATTTCATCCTGGCGCCCTTGCGCCTCGTCCAGCGCCGCCTCGCGGGCAACCCCCGGGCCGTCAGCTACATCCTGATGTCCGCGATTTCCGACGGAGCCACCGCCCGCGCCCAGCGGGACGTGCAGGCCCTGATGCGCGAGCGGCGCAACATCGCCATCGGCGAGGAAGACGATTTCACCGTCCAAGACCTGAAAGAGGTGACCCAGATCATCTCCTCCGTCACCGGCATCCTGACGGCGCTGTTGTCCGCCGTCGCCGCCATCAGCCTGCTGGTGGGCGGCATCGGGATTATGAACATCATGCTCGTTTCGGTCACGGAACGGACCCGGGAGATCGGCATCAGGCTCGCCATCGGCGCGCTCGAACGGGACGTGCTCACCCAATTCCTGGTGGAGGCCGCCATGCTCGCGGCCCTGGGCGGCATGCTCGGCGTCTTGTTCGGCATCGGCCTGTCTTATCTGGTCGTGTCCTACTTTGGCTGGCCGTTCATCCCGAGCCCGACGATCATGGTGATCGCGGTGATCTTTTCCGCCGGCGTCGGTCTGGTCTTCGGCTTTTTCCCCGCCCGCCGCGCCGCCCGTCTCGATCCCATCGACGCGCTTCGTTACGAGTAAGACCAACTTGCGTTGATCTCGACCCACCCCTTGCGCATCCCAGTATAAGACTGTGAACCCATGGCGCGCCCGTCCGGGGTACAATCGCGCCGGCGTGACTGAACGAAGCCTTTTGGGAGCCTTTGATGCCCGCTGAAATCTGGGGCAGCGTCGGCGTGATCGCCTTGGTGGATGCGGTCAATTTTCCCGTGATGCTGATGCTCGTCTTCATTCTGGGCCGCGCCAACGCGTTCCGGAACGGGCTCGCCTATTCGGTCGGCATGCTGGGCATGCATTTCGCGGGCGGCTTTATTTTCGCGGCCGGACTCAGCGACTTCGCCGGACGCTGGCTGACCGCGCTCGGGCGGTATGTGGGGCTGATCGAAATGGCCGTCGGGATCGGCCTGTTGCTGTTCGGCCTGTTTTCCAAGGAGCCCACGGACGATCTGGAGCGCCGCATGTGGCGGGCCCGCACCAGCCTGGCGGGCTGGTTCGCCGTGGGCTTCGCCATCACCTGGACCAAACTGCCCATCGCCGCGCTTTACGCCACGGCCGTCCATCGGATCGACACCCATGCCGCCAACAGCGCCTGGTTCGTGGCGGGGCTCGCCTATTACAACGTGATCGCGTTCCTGCCGTTTTTCATCATCTGGGCGGTCTGGCTGTTCTGGCGCCAACGCAGCGACCAGATCCTGGGCGAGATCAACGAGTTGATCCGCCGGTCCGCCGCCACGGTGATGAAATACGGCATGATGATCGCGGGCGGCGTCTTGATGGCCGACGGCATCGCGCGCTTTTACGGCGCGGGCATCCTGCTCTAAAAAACCGGCCCGCGAGAGCACGGACCGGTTTTTCCTCGTTCCGAACTGTGTGGCTCAGTTGCTGGAGCGCACGGTGACGTCGCCGGAGCCGCTGCCCGTGCTCCGCAGCGAGCCTTCGTAAGACTGGAGCACCACGTCGCCCGAACCGCTGATCGAAATGGTGGGATCGACCGCCACGCCGCCGAAGGTCACATCGCCCGACCCGGAAATGGAGATGGCCAGCGGATCGGCCCGGCCAGCGCCCACATCAATGTCGCCGCTGCCGTTGATCACGATGGAAACGGGGCCGTTGGCGGATTCGAACGCCGCATCGCCGCTGCCCGAGACCGCGATCTGGAGCCCTGCGCCGATGGTACCGGCCGAAACATCGCCGTTGCCGGAAATGGCCACGCTGGCCGCGCCGCCGGCGGATTCCACCGAGACATCGCCGGAACCGGAAATGGCGATTTTCAAATCGCCCTCGACCTCGCCGAGGTCGATCTCGCCGCTGCCGGAGACGCCGATTTCAGCCGCCGTCACATCGCCGATCTGCGCTTCGAGCGACACGCTTTTCAAGCGGACCGCACCGCCCAGATCCCCGACGGTGAGCTTGCCCGCGCTGTCTTCCACATGGAGATCCGTACCCTCGGGCATCGAGATCACCAGACGCGGATAGTCTTCCAGCTTGCGCCCGTCGGACGACCAGCTGAACCAGCCCGACCAGTCATTCCAGTCGATCTTGCCCTTCTCACCCTTGATCACGAGCCGGTCGCCGCGCTCTTCCACCTCAAGCTTGTCCAGCTCTTCGGCCTCGCCGCTCATGGTGAGCGTCGTGGAGCCACCGGACGTCACGTCGATTTCGATGGTGCCAATGAAGTCCTCGATCGCGAGTTTTTCCACGTCATAGGTGGTCGGGCCCCGGGTCTCTTCGGCCCAGGCCGGCAACAGCGTGGCACTTGCGAGCGCGGCGGCGGCCAAAAAGGCGGCTGGCCGCCCAAAACGGGTCTTTTCAACAGGTTTCGTCATCTCAAACCCCTCTATTCTCGTTTTCTGGCAGGTTCAAAGGCCTCAAAACGCCCCAGAAACTGGATTCCGGTGCCCGAGGCATGCCCGCCAGACGCCTGATCAGGCTGGTTTCGATCCATTCGGGCCGGTAACGCACCACATACTGACTGGCAAAATGCGGGATCAACGCGCCCAACGCAATCAAACCCGCCAGGGCGTTTTGTTCATTGTAGCCCCGCCAGCGCCAGGACGCCGGATAGGGATCGGGCAGAAAGACGTCGTGGACATGGATCATCACGCCAGCGGGCAGCAGCGGCAGGATCCGGTTGAACGCCACATCCACATCGGTGCCGGGCATGAGGATGTGGCTGCCGTCCAAACTGAGGATATCGCCCGGCTCAAGGCCCGCGAACAGGCTCAAATCGGCCTTATGGACCATGGATTCGATCAGATCGATGCGCTTTTCCCGCGCGAGGGCGCGAATCGGGGGCTTAGGCGCCGGTTCAATGGCCGTTTGATGCGTTTTCAGCTTCGCGTCAAGTATTGCTTGATGAAAAAACCGGGTGGAATGGCCCGCACCGATCTCGACGATCCTCTGGGGCCGGTGATGGCGCACCATAAAGTAAGCCATGGCCCCATCGAGCGGCGCGAACCAGTCCTGATCCCAGCGCGGCGCAGGGCTTTCACGGCTTCCAGCCACCGCCAACGCGCCTTCATAAGCCTCCAAAGCCTCCAGACAGGCCTTGAAACGGGTTTCCTGGGCCTCGAAACGGGCTTTCACCGCCCCGAACGGCGGCAAATCCGCCTCTGAAGGCAGTTCGGAGGCATAGCGGTGGGGAATGAAGAAGCCGGAGCGTCGCAGACCCAGCACGGTCTGCAGGCCGAGCCAGAGCCGCCGGAGCGGCTTGGTCACGGGGTGATCACCATGCCCTGGCGGGCGGCGCGGGCGCGCCGGTCGGCCTGGGTCATGGCCTTGTCGATCCGCGCCATGGCCCGGTCGTCGTGGTTGGGATCGTGGTGAAAGGCGAGATACTGGCCCACATCGGCGGATTGGGCGACGCGCAAGCCTTCCTGCCAGGTGGAGTGGCCCCAGCCCTCGTGATTGGGATATTCCGCTTCCGTGTAGGTCGCGTCGTAGAACAGCACGTCCACGCCGCGCAGAAACGCCACCAGCGCCTCATCGGTGATGCCGGGCTGGTGCTCCACATCGGTCACATAGGCCATGTCCCAGCCCTCGCAGCACGCCCGGCAGGCCGTGGCGCCGCCCGGATGGCGCAGGGCATGGGTCTCCATGCGGATATCCGGCCCGAAACTCAGCGTTTCGCCCTGGGCGAAGTCGTGGAACTGCAGATCCGCGCGCAAATCGCTCAAACCGACAGGATAGAACGGCGTGGCGAACAGTTGCTCGAAGGTCTCCCTCAGCGGCAGACCGCCCGGTTCGCGCGCCAGCCACACCCGGACCGTTGCATCGGGATTGTAGAGCGGCGCGAAGGTGGGCAGGCCGGAGATATGGTCGAAATGGGTGTGGCTCAGCACCAGATCCACGTCGATGGCTTTGCCCAGACGGGCGGCATCGGCCGCGAGCTTGGCGCCCAGCGCTCTGATGCCCGTGCCGCCGTCGAAGATGATCGTGCGGCCGTCCCAGGTCAGCTCCACGCAAGAGGTATCGCCGCCATAGGCCATATAGTCCGCGCTGCCGCAGGCGATGGTTCCGCGCGCGCCCCAGACCCGCACGTAGCGCGCGGGCAGGTTTGCCGACACCCGTTCGGCATGGCGGGCGAACCAGGCCCCGATCCAATTGCGCAGAACGTCCATTCCGTGTCCGGTCCTTCCCTCGGCTGGTCTTATGGCTTTGCCGGTCTCTGGTTTGGCTGAGTGCCGTGCGCGGACATCAATGGTGGCCCTATTTGGCCGACCGTGTGTAGTTTTTAGTATGGGGACAAGCAGTTCGCTCTGAAATATCTCAAGCCGATATAGGGCATGTTTATCGGTCACCCAATGGACATTAGGCCGCCAGCGCGCCGTCCGCGAGAGCGCAAATGCACGAAAAAGGCCGCAGGATGAGGGGGGACACATCCGGCGGCCTGAGCGTGTTCTTGATTGTCTTTATGGAACCAGTTTGTACCCGCCCGTTTCCGTCACGAGCAACGTGGCATTGGTGGGATCAGGCTCGATCTTTTGGCGAAGCCGATAGATGTGGGTCTCCAGCGTATGGGTGGTAACGCCCGCATTGTAGCCCCACACCTCGTGCAACAGCACGTCGCGGCTGACCACTTTCTCGCCGACCCGGTAGAGGAATTTCAGGATCGATGTCTCTTTCTGGGTCAGCCGGATCTTGCGGTTATCGTCAGTGGTCAGCAGTTTGGCGCTCGGTTTGAACGTATACGGGCCGATCTTGAAGACCGCATCCTCGCTTTGTTCGTGTGTCCGCAATTGAGCGCGCACGCGCGCCAGCAGCACGCCGAAGCGGAAGGGTTTGGTGACGTAATCATTCGCCCCCGCCTCAAGGCCGAGAATGGTGTCCGCGTCCGTGTCGGCGCCGGTCAGCATGATGATCGGGCATTTGACCTCGTTTTTGCGCATCATGCGGCAGACTTCGCGGCCGTCGAGATCGGGCAGGTTCACGTCGAGCAGCACCAGATCGAACAGGCCGTCCTTGGCTTTCTCCAGGCCCTCGCCGCCGGTTGCCCCTTCCACGATCGAAAATTCCTCGTGAAGCTCGAATTGTTCGCGCAAGGTTTCGCGCAGATCGTCATCGTCATCGACGACGAGAAGTCGCTTTCCTGAGCTCATGCCTCCCTCTCCCTTTCTGCTGCGGCCGCTGCATCGAGCGCGCTTGGGTCCAGTGGTTGAACCGTCCCTCCCGAGACGGACCGTTTCACGTGTCGGGTGGTAGCTGTTAGCGATTCATCGACACCACCAGTCAACCATGCTTCAACTTCATGTGAGGTGATTGGCCTCTAAGCCATATGGGACCGGTCACCAAAGGTTCACAACCCCATTCATGCAAGGAAATACAGACACTAAAGCTGAGACGTTCTAAACTGGATGTCTCGATACGGGACACTGCATGACCCATCCGTCCTTTGCCAGGCTTGGCAACTTTGACGCCATTGAAACTGAGCGCGCCGCCATGGATCTGCGCCGCGGCCTGCCGGTTGTCATCGGACAAGGGGCCACACGCCCTGCCGTCCTGGCCGCCAGCGCGGAACGCATCGGCGCGGCCGGGCTCGCCATTATGCGTGAGCATGCTGTGGAACCGTTGTTCGCCGTGCTGACGCCGGAACGGGCGCGCACCTTGAAAATCCGTCTTTACACGCAGGATGCCATCGCCCTTCCCCTGAAGGCGGACGACACCACCGCCGTCCTCAACTTTCTCGCCGATCCCGCCCATGATCTGAGCGCGCCCTTGTCCGGCCCCTTTCAGGCCGAGCGGTCCTTGCCCGATCTCGCCTTGGCGCAATCGGTCCGGCTGTGCAAGATCGCGGGCCTGCTGCCTTGCGCCGTGGCCGGACAGCTTGCCCATGGGGATGCCCCGGCCTTCGCCCGGGAAAACCGGCTGAGCTTCGTCTCGGCCTCCTCGGTCGATGCCTACGATCTGGCCATTACGGACGATCTTGAAGCGGTGGTCTCGGCCAGCCTGCCCCTTGCCGATGCGCCGGATGCCCTGATTACGACATTCCGTTCGGCGAGCGGCGGACCGGAGCATTACGCTATTCTGATCGGCAATCCGCAACCGGACGATCCTGTTCTGGTTCGCGTCCATTCTGAGTGTTTTACAGGCGATCTGCTGGGGTCGCTCAAATGCGATTGCGGTGATCAGTTGCGCGGCGCCATAAAAGCCATGGCCCAGGCGGGCAAGGGCGTCCTGCTTTATCTGGCCCAGGAAGGGCGCGGCATCGGCCTGATGAACAAGCTGCGCGCTTATGCGCTTCAGGACCAGGGCTTCGACACGGTGGAAGCCAATGAACGCCTGGGCT
>CAZTCJ010000039.1:0-32111 GCA_964612085.1 uncultured Alphaproteobacteria bacterium | reverse complement strand
GTCAGGGCAATTTCGGCAATGTGGACGGCGATAACGCCGCCGCCATGCGCTACACGGAAAGCCGTCTGACGGAAGTGGCCAAGGCGCTGCTGGAAGGTATCGACGAGGATACGGTCGATTTCCGGCCCACCTATGACGGCGAGGACGATGAGCCGGAAGTCCTGCCCGGCGGCTTTCCCAATCTGTTGGCCAACGGATCGACCGGCATCGCCGTGGGCATGGCCACCAGCATTCCGCCCCATAACGCAGCGGAGATCTGTGATGCGGCGCTTTATCTGATCAAGCACCCGAATGCCAAATTCGAGAAACTGCTCGATTTCATACCGGGTCCGGATTTTCCCACCGGCGGTATCCTGATCGATAACCGTGAGACCATGCTGGAGGCTTATAGCACGGGGCGCGGCGGCTTCCGGGTGCGCGCCCGCTGGCACAAGGAGGACGGTGCGCGCGGCAGCTATGTCATCGTGATCACGGAAATTCCGTATCTGGTGCAAAAAGCCAAACTTACGGAACGGATCGCCGAACTGATCGATTCCCGGAAGTTGACCCTGCTCGCCGAAGTGCGCGACGAGTCCGCCGAAGATGTGCGTCTGGTGCTCGAACCCAAGAGCCGCACGGTCGATCCGGTGCTCGCAATGGAGCAGGCCTTCCGTCTGACCGATCTGGAGGCACGCGTCTCCCTCAATATGAACGTGCTTGACGGCGGGCGCGTGCCGCGGGTCATGAATCTGCGCGAGGTGATTCAGGCTTTCCTCGATCACCGCAAAGAGGTTTTGGTCCGCCGCTCCCGTCATCGCCTCAGTAAAATCGAGCACCGGCTCGAAGTGCTGGACGGCTATCTGATCGCCTATCTCAATCTGGACGAGGTGATCCGGATCATCCGCGAGGAAGACGATCCGAAGGCGGAATTGATCGCGGCCTTCGATCTGACGGAAGTGCAGGTCGAAGCGATCCTCAATATGCGGCTGCGCGCTTTGCGCAAGCTCGAAGAGATGGAGATCAAGAAGGAACATAAAGAGCTGAAAAAAACCGCGAAGGAATTACGGGCGCTTCTGAAATCCGACGATCTCCAATGGGAACGGATCGGCGACGAGATCAAGGCGGTCAAGAAGACTTTCGGTCCGAAGACGGAGCTTGGCCGCCGCCGCACGGGCTTCGATCACGTTCCGGATGTGGAGGATGTGGACCCGGAAGCGTTCCTGGAAAAGGAACCGATCACGGTGGTATGCTCCGCCAAGGGATGGATCCGCGCGCTCAAAGGCCATTTGCCACCCGACACGGATCTGAAATTCAAGGAAGGGGACGGGCCGCGCTTCTTCCAGCATGCCTGGACCACGGACAAGCTGCTCGTTTTCGCCACCAACGGCAAATTCTATATGCTGGGGGCGGACAAACTGCCGGGCGGGCGCGGCCATGGCGATCCGGTGCGGCTGATGGCCGATATCGGCGACGAAGAGATCGTCGATGTGCGCGTTCACACGCCGGAAGCCCGGCTGCTGGTCGCGGCATCCTCCGGACACGGTTTCATCGTGCCGGAGGATGAGGTGATCGCCACCAAGCGCAGCGGCAAGCAGGTGCTGAATGTCAGCGCGCCCGCTGTCGCGGCGGCCTGCACCAGCGTCGAGGGCGATCATGTGGCGGTGATCGGCGAGAACCGCAAGCTTCTGATTTTTCCGCTCGATCAGGTGCCGGAAATGACCCGGGGCCGGGGCGTGATCCTTCAGCGCTACAAGGACGGCGGCTTGTTCGATACGGCCGTGTTCTTCTTCGATGAAGGTCTGGCCGCGCGCGATGCGTCGGGCAAGGAGAAACGCTTCGCCGATGTCACCGACTGGCTCGGCAATCGCGGCAATGCGGGCTGGCTGCCGCCGCGCGGTTTTCCGAAGACGAACCGGTTCGCCTGACCCGGTTTAGATCGGGAGCAAGTCATAACGGGCCGCGAACAGCAGTAAGAGCATAATCGTTCCTGTACTCATCAAAAGACCAAGTGCCGCCACCGGTTGGATGCGCTGCCGGGCCCATTCCCAGAATAGCAGGGCCAGGGCGGCAAGGGCTGCACCGCCTGCCGACAATAGCAGCCACACGCCTGTCTCCGCCTGCTCAACGAGCCCGAGCGAAAGCACGAAGGGGTGATTGACGCCGGTCTCGATCACTGCATCGGCCAGGATCGCCGTGCCTGCCAGGGCGAGCAAAGACGCCGCGCCGGTCACCCAGGCGGCGGGGCTGTGGGTGGGAAAGCCGTCCCCCGTCACCTGACGCCAGATCGGCCCGAAAACGAGACCGAAGGGAATGATCAGCATAAGGCCTGCAACCATCCCGGCACCGACCGCTTTCGGCAGATCGTCAGGGGCATTGGCGATGGCGCTGGCCCGTCTCCACAGACGCTGGGCGCGCGTGGACTTGTAAACGCCCGTCACGAAGGCGGGCGCGACCATGTCCAGAACGCAGTCCGTGTCCAGCTTTTCGTCCGGATTGATCAGAAAGCTCAAGGAAATGATCGTGGAGCAGAATTGCAGCCCGGTGTAATGGCCGGTGAAAGGCAGTTCCACCAACGTGCCGTTGGGCAGGCGCTCCATCAACTGCCGCGCGGGCTGGGGCGGCGTTATGGTGTCCCACAGGCCCGTCAGCACCAGGGTCGGAATGTCCGAGTGCAGCGGTTTGGCCGACGGGTCTGGTGTGTCGAGGTTCAGCGACGTGCACAGATCCGTCCAATCGCCGTCGGTGAGCATGGCGCTCCAGAACGGTTCCCGGGCACGGTGCGCATCGAGCGCCGGTTTCGGCGATAGTCCGCCGCTGCGGCAATTGGCGACCAGATAAAGCCCGTATCCGTAAACGTGATCGAGCCTGAGATCCTGCACATCGAGCATGGTGCGCAAGGTTCTGACATTGCGTTCCTCGATGCCCATCAGCATGACCGGCAGGTCCGCCGTATAGAAATTATCCTGAAGCGCCATAAGCAGCAGGCTGGCAAGGACCGGCCCGTCGACCCAGATATAGCCATCCTCGAAGAATTCCGGATCGAGCGCGCCGACTTTCTGCGGTTTCTCGTCATAGGCGCGCACAACCGCCTCGAACCGTGCCGCGATATCGCCCATCGCGGCGGCGCACCGGTCTTGCTCGGCGCAGGCCTTGGCGAATTCATCGAGCCCGTTGCGCATGCCTTTCGAATAAAGGTCCCAGCCG
The DNA here is from genome assembly GCA_964612085.1 of uncultured Alphaproteobacteria bacterium. Classification (GTDB taxonomy): domain Bacteria; phylum Pseudomonadota; class Alphaproteobacteria; order JAJFIK01; family JAJFIK01; genus CAZTCJ01. The sequence continues at coordinate 28,928 of CAZTCJ010000039.1, read as the reverse complement.
GGCTGGCCAAGGGGCACGACCGAGTCGAGAATGGCCGCGCGCACGCCGGGCGCGTCGACCATCATAATGGCCTGGGCCAGTTCCGTGCCGTAAGACACCCCGTTCAGGTTCCAGCGCTTATAACCAAGTGCCTTGCGCACATCCCGGAAATCGAGCGCGTTGTGCCAGGTGGAATAGGTCTCGACGGCGATGCCCTGGGCGCGGGCGTCCCGCAGACAGGTATCGAGCCGCTCCAGCGCCGCTTCGAAGGTCGGTCCCAACAGGTCGTCGATAACGTTCGTGGGCAGAGCGCGGCAGAACGGCGCTTCCGAATAGCCGGTGCCCCGTTGATCGACCAGCACCACATCGCCGACGAACAGCATGGGATCGAACGGCGTGCTGGCGAAATATTCCGCACCGAAATTCATGGCCGATTGTCCGGGGCCGCCGGTCAGGAAGGCCGTGGGGGTCGATTCCTCGCCTTCCGTCAGCTTCGAGAAGATCGCCAGCGACAGGCGGATCAGCCGGCTTTGGGGATCGCGGCGGTCTTCCGGCACCAGGACCGAGCCGCAGCGGACCCGTTCGGGATCGTAGGAAAATTTGCCCTTGAACGGACAGATATGCGGTCTGAATGCCGGTGTGTAGTCGGCCCACCGGGCCGCGACCCGGTCCTGCGGGATGGATGGGGCCGTTTCCGGGCTCAATGGCCCGAAACCTGCGACGAACAGGGCGGCGAGGGCGAGGAGGGGTATGACAATCAAACGCGCGGTCATGGGTGTCTCAGCGTGTGAGCTGATCGGGCAGCCAGGTGGCGAGCGCGGGGATCAGGGCGACCAGGGCGAGGCCAATGATCTGAATAAAGACGAAAGGAATGGCCCCCCAATAGATATCGCTGGTGCGGATCTCAGGCGGGGCCACGCCCCGCAGGTAAAACAGCGCGAAGCCGAACGGCGGTGTCAGGAACGAGGTCTGCAGATTGATCGCCATCAGCACGCCCAGCCAGACCGGATCAATGCCCATGAGCAGCAGAACCGGCGCGACGATCGGCACCACGACGAAAGTGATTTCGATGAAATCCAGGAAAAAGCCGAGCACGAACATCACGGCCATGACCAGAAGCAGCGCGCCCACTTCCTCGCCGGGCATGGCGGTGAGCAGCTCATGAACCATGTCATCGCCGCCAAGGCCCCGGAAGACCAGGCTGAAAAGCCCTGCGCCGATCAGGATGGCGAAGACCATCACCGTCACTTCGACCGTGCCGCGCATGACGCCCATCAGGCAACCCGTTCCCCAGGTCCGCCACAGCGAGATGGCGATGCCGCCCGCCGCCATCAGCGCCAGGAGCACGGCCAGCCCGATTCCGGCTTGATCGGTCGGCGGAATATCTTCCCGCGTGATCCGCAGATCGAACAGGCCCGGCAACAAAAGAAGGGCGAACAGGGCCGCCGCCGAACCGTAGACCGGCCATTGGCCCCAGTGCCGGTGGGCGGGGAGCTGGCGCAGGCCCGCCAGCAGGATGGCGCCGACGGCACCCACGGCGGCGGCTTCCGTGGCGGTGGCGATGCCGGTCAGGATGGAGCCGAGAACGGCGACGATCAGGGCGATGGGCGGCAGCAATGCGTTCATCAAGCGGCTGATCAGCTCCCCTTCGCCCGCGCGGTCCTCCGGCGGAATGGCGGGGGCGGCGTCCGGACGGATGATGGCGGTGACGATGACATAGGTCAGATAAAGCCCGACCAGCACCAGGCCGGGTAGCAGCGCGCCCGCGAAGAGGTCGGCCACGGACATGGTCTCGGGCGAGAAGATGCCCTGTTCGATCTGTGCGGCCTGATAAGCGATGGCGATCTGATCGCCCAGCAGGATCAAAACGATCGAGGGCGGAATGATCTGACCCAGCGTGCCGGCCGCGCAGATCGTGCCCGTCGCCAGTTTCGGATCGTAACCGCGTTTGAGCATGGCGGGCAGGGACAACAGTCCCATGGTGACCACGGTCGCGCCGACAATGCCGGTTGAGGCCGCCAGAAGGGCGCCCACCAGCACCACGGAAATGCCGATGCCGCCGCGCAGGGACAGGAACAGTCCGCCCATGGTGTCGAGCAGGTCTTCCGCCACCTTGGAGCGTTCCAGCATGACGCCCATGAAGACGAAAAGCGGTACCGCGATCAGCACCTCATTGGTCATGGTGCCGAAAATCCGTGAGGGAAAGGCGGTCAGATAGGAAAACTCAAAGACGCCGAGCCCCATGCCGATGCCGGCGAAGATCAGCCCCGTGCCCGCCAGGGTGAAGGCCACGGGAAAGCCCGCCATCAGCAAAGCGCAGGTGATCACGAAAAGCGCGACGGCAAGCGTTTCGGGCAGCGTCATGCGGGCTGCCTCCGCATCGGTTCCGCGCCGGCAAGTGTGAACAGGCTGCGGGCGGCGAGCGCCCAGCCTTGCATGAGCAGGGAAAGCGCGAAGATCAGGATCATGGTCTTGAGCGGATAGACCGGCAGGCCGCTTGCTTCCCTGGATTGCTCAAGGATCTCCCAGGACGCCCCCACATAAGGCCAGGCCACGTAAAACATAAGGGCCATGGACGGCATCAGGAGCAGATAAACGCCCGCCGCGTTGATCGCGGCCTTGGTGCGGGTGGGTGCATCCCGGTAGAAGATATCTACACGGACATGGGCATCTTTCAGAAGCGCGTAGCCGCCCGCCATCATGAACAAGGCCGCATGCAGATAAAGAATGAATTCCTGCAGCTCCACCAAGCTGACGCCGAAGACATAGCGCAGAACCACGACGGCAAGCTGCACCAGCACGAGGCCCAGGGCGCACCAGGCGGTCAGCGTGCCCAGCATGCCGTTTATCCGGTCGGCCCAGTCCGCTTGGCTGAGCAGCAGGTTCCACAGGGGGCGCACCAGGTCCGGCAGGACGAGACCGAGGAGAACGGCGGCCGGCGGCAGGACGAAGAAACCCCAAAAGACGATCTGTATAAGGGCCCATGTGGCATCGCTGTTGAAGACGAGATCGGTCACGGAACCGCTCCGTCGCCCGGGCCCGGGGTCAGTCTGCGGGCGGCGGCGAAGCCTTCTTCCGAGATCCGCCCCCATGCCATGCCCCGCTGGCGCGCGGCCAGATAGCTCTGATAAATCCGCCGCGACAGGTCGTCGTCCTGGGATTGTTCGCGCACGACCGTTTCCGCGACCTGGCCGATTTCCGCCAGCACCGCGTCGGGGAAGCGGCGCAGGGCCACGCCATGCTCGTCGATCAACTGGCGCAGGGCGGCGGCGTTGCGGGTGTTGTATTCCGCGAAGGTGGACAGGGTCTCGGCGGCGCTCACCATTTGCACGGCCTTTTGCAGGCTGGGGCTGAGCGAGCGCCAGACATCGAGATTGATCCCGAGGCTGAGCAGCGATCCAGGTTCGTGAAAGCCCGGCCAGTAATAATAGCGGGCAACCCGATAAAAGCCGAAGGCCAGGTCGTTCCAGGGCCCGACCCATTCGGTGCCGTCGATGGCGCCGGTCTGCAGGCTCTGGAAAATTTCCGCCCCCGGAATGGCGACCGCAGCGGCGCCCAGCCTGCGCAGCACTTCCCCGCCAAGGCCGGGAATACGGATTTTCAGCCCCCGGAAGTCGTCGATGGCGTTGATTTCGCGATTGTACCAGCCGCCCATCTGAACGCCGGTATTGCCGCAGCCGAAGGGCTTGATATTGAAGCCCGCCGCCAGCTCGTCCCACAGCGGCTGACCGCCGCCATGGTGAATCCAGGCATGCATTTCATGGGCGTTGAGACCGAAGGGTACGGCCGTGAAGAAGTTGAAGGCCTTGGATTTCCCCTGCCAGTAGTATTCGACGCCGTGATAGAGATCGGCGGCCCCCGACGACACCGCATCGAAGGACTCGAAAGCGGGCACCAGCTCTCCGGCGGCGAACACTTTAACCGTCAGCGCGCCATCGGTCATCGCCGCGAGATTGGCCGCGAAACGTTCCGCCGCCGTGCCGAGACCCGGAAAGTTCTTGGGCCAGGTGGTGACCATTTTCAGTTCGCGCCGCTGGCGGATGACGGCGGGCGCGCCGGACGGTCCCGTCTGCGCCTCTTCCCCGCCTGTCTGCCAGCTCGGCCGTTTGCAACCCGCGAGCAGGCCCGCGCCTGCCACTGCGCCTGTTCTTATAAAGCCACGGCGATCCATGGCGGTGCCTCCCCACTGAACGCGCTTTATCAAAGATGTATCATCGTCTTGATCATCCACCAATATCGTCTGAAAACAGGCGGACGTGGCGGAGTTGCTTCGCCACCAGTCAAACCGGGGGGACAAGAATGAAGGCTTTTGCCGAGATCTTTCGCAACGTCGTGGAGTTTCTTGCCGCGATCGTTGCCGTGCTGCTTGCGTTCACAATCGGTGTTCTAACGATCTTCGATATCGTTCCCTCAGATTTCTGGGCCGACAAAGCCGTGAGCGTCATCAGCGTTCTGCTGTCTCTCAACCTGGTCGGCATCACCATCGTCTGGTTCCGGGTCCGCGATCTGCAAAGCGGCATGGGCTCGCGCGTTCTCGATCATCTGAAACACAGGCTCGGGTCCCTGTCGGGGCCGGTCCAAAAGATCTATGGCGAGGATATCGCACAGCTAACGGACCAAATTTATAACTTCTACGAGGAGAATACGTTTACGGTCTACGGCAGCGAGAACTTTCAGGCCTTCTGGTCGCGAACGATCAAGCAGTTTCCGGGTGCGGAGGTCCTGGCCACCAGCCTGCCGAGCCAGATCTATTTCTGGGGGCCCCGATCGGGGCTGAGCCCCATCGATGAAGCGATCAAAAGTCTGATCGACAGCGGCGGCACCATGACCCGCATCTTCTTTGTGCAAAATTTCGAGGATGTCCGGCAGCCGGATGTCTCCGAGGTCATGGACCACCAGCTCGATCTGGGCGTGCGCACTCTCGTCTGCGAAGTCACGACCGAAGTGCAGACCCGTTTTCTCAACAAGCTGGTACTGTGCGACAAGGCGTTACGGTTCGGCTGGGAGGTCAAGACCTCGGGCCTGAACATCACCAAGGCGGAGGCCGCCATCGCCCGGAAGGATATTCAGAAATATGCGGATCATATCGAGACCCTGATGACGCCCCATTTCGTTCAGGAATACACCAGGGGCGGCGGTCTCAAGCCCTTCGAGAAATAAATGCCGACAATGATCGTTGCGATACTCTTTGTGGAAAGGATGATCCTGTGAGTGGTGCGTATAAGGATGTGGAAACGGTCTTGGACACGAACCGGACCGTCGTGGGCGAACCGCTGGTCTATCCCGCTTCGGGGCCCGCGCGTTTGACGGCCAGTCTGATCACCATCGGTCCGGGCGAGGATACCAAGCTTCACAGTCACGACGTGCCAGTGTTCGTCTATGTCCTGTCGGGCGAGCTGACGGTGAATTACGGGGCGTCCGGCACGAAACGCTACGGGGCAGGGCAAGGTTTTCTGGAGGCCATGAGCACCTCCCATGCGGGCCGCAATACCGGATCGCAGGAGACGCGCCTCCTGGCTGTTTTTCTGGGCACGGATAAAAGCCTGAATACCGTGTCTTGAATCAGGACCGGGCTGATCCGGCTCACTCGATCGTCTTGTCGTCCAGATCGAGCGGATACCAGCCGTCCGTCCCCAGCGCCTGCAAGGGGCTGAAGCGCACCTTGTAGTCCATCTTGCGGCAGCCTTCGACCCAATAGCCCAGATAGACGTAAGGCAGGCCGATTTGAAGACAGCGGCGCACATGGTCGAGCACCATATAGGTGCCGAGGCTGCGCCGTTCCAAATCCGGGTCGTAAAAGCTGTAGACCATGGAAAGACCGTCATGGAGCTGATCGGTCAGCGCCACGGCCACCAGCCGGCCTTCCTCGTCGCCCGCGTCCGGTCCCAGACGGTATTCCACGAGATGGGTGTCCACCGTCGTTTCCTCGACCATGGCGGTGTAATCGACGATGGTCATGTCGGCCATGCCGCCATCGCCGTGGCGCGCGTCCAGATAGCCGCGCAGCAGGGCGAACTGTTCCTTGGTGGCGGCGGGCGCGTTCAGGTCGCGGGTCAAATCGGCATTGGTTTTCGCAATCCGCTTGAAGCTGCGGCGGAAGTCGAAGGCGTTCGCCACGATGCGCACCGAGACACAGGCCATGCAGGCATCGCAGGCCGGCCGGTAGGCGATGTTCTGGCTGCGGCGGAAGCCGGCATGACTCAACATGTCATTGAGCATGCTGGCGCTGTCCCCCAGGAGATGGGTGAAGACCTTCTTCTCGACCTTGCCCGGCAGATAGGGGCAGGGCGCCGCATTGGTCATATACAATGGCGGCAGCGTTTTTCCCGGATGTTGCGTCACGACCTCTCGCCCTGGTGTGGACTGTGTTCAAGCTCTCAGGCTAGGCCAAAATACCAGGGTGCGACTAGGGAAAATGCGATCCAGATCAAAAGAACGAGGGGAATGCCCGCGGTCACGAAATCCCGGAAGCTGTATTGGCCCGGTCCCATGACCAGAAGATTGGTCTGATAGCCCACCGGGGTGGCGAAAGAGGTGTTGGCCGCGAAGATCGTCGCGAACAGAAAGACGCGCGGATCGACGCCCAACTGGGCGCTGATCTGAATGGCGATCGGCGCGAACAGCACGGCGGTGGCGTTGTTGCTCAGAATATTGGTCATCAGCGCGACCAGCAGGAAGAACGCGGACAACACGACGGTCGGACCGGCCCCGTCCACCGCATTCACCATGACTTGCGCGAAGTAGCGGGCGCCGCCGGTGGCCTCGAGGGCCGTTCCCATGGCGATGGCCGCGCCGATCAGCAGGAAAATCCGCCGGTCGACCGCGCGGGCGGCCTGGCGCACATTGATGCAGCCCGCCACCACCATGGCCAGCGCCCCGGCCAGGGCGGCGATCACGATCGGTACCAGATTGAAGGCGCTGGAGAGCACGACGCCCGCGAAGATCAGCCGGGCGGACATGGCCTTTTCCACATTGGGCATGTCGGTCATGGCCCATTCCAAGAGCAGCAGGTCCCGGTTGGTGCGCAGTTTGCGGATATGGGGCAGGCGGCCCATGAGCAGCAGGACGTCGCCCGCTTCCAGGCGGACATTCTGCAGGTTCTGGCGGACCATGCGGCTGCGCCGCTGGATCCCGAGCACGATGCAGTCGGTCAGCAGCCGGAAGCCGATATAATCGATGGAATAGCCCACGAGCCGCGAGCCCGGCGCGACCACGGCTTCGGTCACCACCAGATCATTGGCGATCTGGACGCCGCCATGGGCATCGCCCGCTTCCAGTTCCTTGTCGCCGCCATGGCGCGCGATCATGCCCTTGAGATAGTCGGGCTTTGAGGCCAGAAGATCGGTCAGCGCCTTGCGGGTGGCCGAGACCACCAGCATGTCGTTTTCCTGCAGCTCGCAGCCCTCGAAAGGTTTCGGGATCGGCTGTTCGCCGCGCTGGATCAGATGCACCTTGATGTCGGGCAACTGCTTGAAGGCCCCGTCCACCGCCTTGGCGCCGATCAGCGGATGGTCCTTGACCAGGACGATCTCCGCGATGAACTGCTTGCGGTCGCCCACCAGCGCATCGGCCATGGAGCCGCGCGAGGGCAGCCAGCGGGGCAGGACCGCCAGAACATAGACCGCGCCGACGCCCGCCAGGATCAGGCCCATTGGCGTGATATCGAAAAAGCCGATATTGGCCAGGCCCGCATTGCGCGCCGACTGGGCCACCAGCAGATTGGTGGAGGAGCCGATCAGCGTGGTGGTGCCGCCCAGCACGCACATGAAGGTCAGCGGCATCATGACCCGGCTCGGCACCTGGCCGCTGCGGGCCGCGAGCACGGAAATGATGGGGATGAACATCACCACCACGGGCGTGTTGTTCATGAAGGCGCTGACCGCGCCCGCCATGATGAGGACGCCGATCAGGGTCGCCTGCGGCCGTTCCCGGCCGACCCGCATCATCAGGCGCGTGGGTCCTTCGAGGGCGCCCGCCTGGAACAGGCCCTGGCCGATGATCAGGAAGGCCAGAATCGAAATCAGCGCCGGATTGGCAAAGCCCGAGAGCAGGGCCTCGGCGTCGAGCAGGTTGCGCCCGGCGGGGTCGGGGACGGGAAAAATCGTGAAGAAGACCGTGAACGCGACGATGACCCCGGCGGAGGTCACTTCCAGGGGCACCCGCTCCAGGCTGTAAATGACGATCGCGATCACGATGCCTGCGATGGTCAGCCACATGGCTGCTTCGGCAGGCAAGACAAAGCTCACGCTCGCCGATGACAGGATCACGTCCATGATGCGCTGTGAATCCCTTCGATTTCATCCCTGGGCCGCCCATGTTCTCCCAACAAACCGGCTGGGCGGGCGGCGATTTTAGCGCTTCCTGATGAATGGGGCAGACTTGAATTCCTGCGGCGCGATAACACCGGAGCGGCGCGGCTGCATGCGCCTGAGGTCCATAACATAGGTTACGATTTGTTTGGAAGCGGGCCGCCAGCCGTCACAGCCCATGGCCCGGCGGCAGCGGCGGGGCTTCGCGCAGGAGCACGATGGCGATCCGCCGGTTCGCGGGCAGATAGGGATCGTCGGGAAAGAGCGGGTCCGCGCCGCCCTTGCCCACCACTTGCGCGATGCGCTCATCGTCGATGCCGGTCTCCTGGATGATCCGGCGCGCGGCATTGGCCCGGTCGCTCGACATTTCCCAGTTGGTGGAACCGTCCGGCGCGTAATAGGGGGCGGCGTCCGTATGGCCGGAAATCGAGACCCGATTGGGCAGGCGGTCGATCACCTTGGCCACTTCGCGCAACAACGTCTTGGTCCGCTCATAGGGTTCGGCGCTGTCCGGCGGGAACATGGCCCGGCCCTCCTGATCCACGAGCTGGATGCGCATGCCTTCGGGCGTCTGATCGACAATGAGGTTTTTCGACAGTTCCGCCAGGTCCGGCAGGTCCTGCATGGCCTGGCGCAAGGACATGGCGGCCTGTTCGAACAGGGCCGCCTCGCGCAGGGCGATGGCTTTGTCAAGCGCCTCAGCGCTGAGGCTCGCGACCGAGGCGCTCTCGGCCCGCTGGTCCGTCTTGCCGCCTGCGGACTCGCCCGATTCCGATTTGGTGGGCTTGCGGGAGGGCCGGGGCGGCGTGTTCTGAATGACCACACCCGAAGCCCCCGCCCGGCGCGCGCCCTCATCGGAAAACGACGAACCGCCGAGCACGCCGCCCGCGCCGCTGGTCGAGCTGGAGACGGCGGCGGGCGCGAAATATTCCGCGATACCCTGCTTTTGCTCCGGCGACGTGGTATTGAGCAGCCACAACAGCAGGAAGAAAGCCATCATGGCCGTCACGAAATCCGCGTAAGCGACTTTCCACGCGCCCCCATGATGGCCGTGACCGCCCTTTTTGATCTTCTTAACGATGATCGGCTGTTCGGCGTTCGCTGCCATGCTTTAAGACTCCGCGCCCTTTAGCGCGCAGTGTCGCCAATCGCGGTTAAGGGCAGGTTTTTGACGGGAGGAGACCATGACCGCGTTCCGCAAGGCCCGATTGACGGATGTGCCAGCCATCATTCGTTTGCTGGCGGACGATCCGCTCGGGGCGGCCCGCGAGGTGGTTTCCGAGCCGCCGGACCCGCGCTATCTCGAAGCCTTCGCGGCGATCGAGGCCGATGCCAATCAGCTTCTGGCGGTGGCGGAAGAGGCGGGCGCCGTGGTCGGCACCATGCAGCTCAGTTTTATCCCCGGCTTGACCCGCACCGGCCTGTGGCGCGGCCAGATCGAGGGCGTGCGGATCGCCGAAAGCCTGCGGGGACAGGGGGTGGGCGAACGGTTTTTCGCCTGGGCGTTTGAGCGCTTCCGGGACCGGGGCTGCGCTCTTGTGCAGTTGACGTCGGACAAGACCCGGCCCGACGCCATCCGCTTTTACGAACGGCTCGGGTTCACGGCGAGCCATGAAGGGCTGAAGCGGGCGCTTTAGCGACCCTTGACAAAACCGGCGGGAAACCGCCAATTATCAGAACGATCCAACTGGAGACTTTATGTCCATCTGCTCCGAGACCCGGTAACACCCCGCCCGACTGCGGCGGGGGACGAGAACCACCCCCGCGCGAGCCTCGCGCCGGGGCCGGGAGTTTCGTGCTCGGAGCACTCTCAAATGAATGTATCGAAGATGGAACAGCGCGTGTTGCATGCGTTGGCCAAGGGCGGTGTCGTGATCCTCGAGAAGGACGACGCGCGCAAGATCGTGCGCGCCGCTTGCGTGACGCGGGAAGGCTGGTATTTGCCCGGCATCACGGTCGGCCTGTTCAAGAAGATGAAACGGCGCAGGCTGATTGCCTCGAAAGGCGGCGGCCCGTACCGGATCACGGATACGGGCCTCATCGCCGTGCGGGCGCAATTGGACAACCGCTGAAACGGCAAAAGGGCAGGGCGCATACGGATGATGCGCCTTGCTCTTGTCTCCTATCCAGCAGACGGGCTCGGAGCGGCCTCTGTTTCCAGGGCGATGGCCCGTTGATAGGCCGGGCGTTCCAGGCAGCGGTCCGCATAGGCATGAAAGACGGCCTGGTCGGCGAGAAAACCGACCTGCCGCCCGTAGACGACCGTGGCGCCTACCAGCACATCCGCCGCGCTGAAGCGGTCGCCCAGAAGCCAGGGGCCGTCCATCAAGGCGTTTTCGAGCACGTCATACATGGTTTTGAGGTCGCCCCAGCCATGCATGCTGGGGTTTTCGTCCGCGCCGGAGCGTGCCCACATGACCGCCGGTTCGAAATAAGTGCCGGTGAAGGTCATCCATTGCAGATAGCGGCCGCGCAAGGCATCGCCGACGGGCGGCGCCAGTTTCGCGCCGGGAACCTTATCGGCCACATAAGCGCAGATGGCGGCGGAGTCGAACATCCGTGCCTCGCCGTCTTCGAGGGCCGGTACCTTGCCGAACGGGCTCACTTTGCGGAAAGCCGGATCGTTATTGCCGCCATTGCGGATATCGATCAGCACACGCTCATAAGGCAGACCCGATTCCTCCATCATCCAGATGGCGCGGCTGGCCCGGGTCTGCGGGCACCAATAGAGTTTCATCATGGGCAAGGCTCCTTATTCGGGGCGGGATGCGGAGAAATGCTCCAGCATCAGATCCGGCCGGTCGGTGGTGATGGATTGAACCCCAAAATTGACCAGCACTTCAGCGGTGCGCGGATCGTCAACCGTCCAGGTGTTGATCAGGAGGCCGCCCGAACGGGCGATCTTGATATCCTCCGCATCCACATCGGTGAAATTGCTGCTCCAGGCGCTGGGCGCGGTCTCGGTCAGGATCGCCGCCGGGATCGAGCCGCCGAAATCCTCCATGTCGAGCCCGCCCGTATAGGCCTTCATCACCATATCCGCTTGCGCGTGACGGTCGCGCGCATGGCCCTTGGCCATGGCCTTGCGCACATCGTAGGTGACGTAGACAAGCGGCAGTTCCGGCGCCAGCGCGTGGACTTCGCGCAAGACCCGCCAGTCGAACGACAGAATGTCCGCCCGCGCCATAAAGCCGGCCTCGCGCAGATCGGTGACGACGGCCTCGGCGAGCATGGCCGTCGGGCTGGAGAGGTCCGGCATTTGCGGCGCGGATTTGATCTCCACCCAAAGACGCGTGGCCGGATCACCTTTCGACTGCATCAGCTCGATCACCTGGGGCAGCGTGGGCATGGGCGTGCCGTCTACCGGCGTCATGTCCGGATGAGATTTCTCGAAAGCGGAGCCGGGCTTGGCGCGGCCCACATCGTAAGCCTGCAACTGCTCCGTGGTGAGCATGTTCAGCGGGACCTGCTCAGTGATCCACTGACCGTCCGGCTCCCGCGTGATGTCCGGCTTCAAGGTGAAGTCGTGATAGACGATCACGTCACCGTCCGCCGACAGATGAACATCGATCTCAATGCCGTCGACGCCCAGGTCGAGGGCATGGGAAATGGCGGGCAGCGTGTTTTCCGGGTACAGCCCGGCGCCGCCCCGATGGGCAACGATAAAGGGCCGGGGGCCGGGAAAGGCATTCGTCCTGTCCGGCTCAGGCATCGCATCGCTCCGTGCCGGAACGGACGCGCAGGCCGTTGCCATCAAGCCCAACAGCATGGCCGCCACCAGGCGGGCAGTTCGCGTCTTCATAGGTCATCCCTCTCGTCAAAAAGTCACTGGCTTTTGCGGACCAGCAGAACGTCCGGACCGATGCGGTTGGCCAGGAACAGATCCGTCAGCCCGTCGCCGTTGAAGTCGGCGGCTTCCACGTCAAAACCGTTACCGGTGGCCGTGTCCGGAAAGAACCGTTTGGTGGCCAGGGTGAACCGTCCGGTGCCGTCATTCTCATAGGCCTGATAGGGCGCATTGCCGACGCTGCGTATTGCCGTCACGCTGGTGGTCACGATGTCGAGATCGCCGTCCCCGTCGAGATCGATGAAATCCCCTTCCGCCGAGGCATCGGTGTCCGTGGGCAGGCGCGCCGCCGTTTCGTCCGAATAGCGTCCCGTGCCGTCATTGATCAGCAGGCGGTTGGCGAAATCGCCGATCTGATTGAAGAAGCGCACATTGGCGAACAGGATGTCGAGATCGCCGTCCCCGTCAGCATCGCCGAAATCGGCCTCGCGGGTCTCTTCCGGTGTGGCGCGCAGGGGGATCCGGTCCGCGCTCTCGTCGGTAAAGCGGCCCGCGCCGTCATTGATCAGCAGACGGTTGTCGCCTTCATTGCCCACCAGCAGATCCGGGTCGCCGTCGCCATCCGCGTCCCCCAGTTCGATATCCTGGGTCACGTCTTCTAAGGCGGGCATCTGCGAGGCCGTGACATCGGTGAACGATCCGGAGCCGTCGTTCAGCAACAGGACGTTCTGGCCATTGTTGCCAAGGATCAGATCCGCGTCGCCGTCGCCGTCCACATCGCCGGCCACGACCGCGTTCGAGATAAGCTCCACGGGCCAGCGGTCGCCCGCATCCTCGAACGATCCCGAGCCGTCGTTCAGATAGAACTCGTTGATCTGGTCGTCCTCGGAGACGATGACCGCGTCGAGATCGCCGTCGCCGTCGAAATCGGCGATGGCCACATCCTCGCTATCGCGGTTGATCTGCGGGATCCGGTCCGCGCTCTCGTCGGTGAAGCGGCCCCGGCCGTCATTGATCAACAGCACATTGGGACGGAACTCCGAGGCGATCAGAATATCGAGATCGCCGTCGGCGTCGAAATCGGCCACGCCCGCATCCATGCTGAGGCCTTTCAAGGATTCGATGGGCAGCGTATCGAGGCTGACATCCTCAAAAAGCGGTTCGCCCTCGCTGCGCGTCTCCGCCAGGGCGGGCGCCGCCGTCGCCAGCAAAGCGCCCATAAGCCCGGTCAAGACCCTCATTCCCCTGTGCGCGCCCATGTCCCCTCCCTAGATCTTTTGCGATGGATTTGACTCGATGACCGGCACTGTAGCAAATCCGGGCCTGGGCTGCTTGGATGACGCGGTCAAAGACAAAGAACTGGTGACAAACGACATGGGCTTTTCCGACCTGGAGTTCCGATCCGCGCTGGGCGCGTTCCCGACCGGCGTGTGCGTGTTGACCTGCCCCGGAACCGGGGCATCCGGGCCGGTGGGCATGACCGTCAATTCCTTCACCTCCGTGTCCCTGGACCCGCCGTTGGTGTTGTGGTGCATCGGCAAGACGTCGGACCGGTTCGAACCGTTCATGGCGGCGGACTGTTATGGCGTGAACATGCTCGCGAGCGATCAGCAGGCCCTGTCGGTGGCCTTTGCCGAGAGCGGCGCGGTGAAGGGCCGGGTCGGCTTCAAGACCTGGGAAACGGGCGCGCCCATTTTCGAGAAAGTTGCCGCCGCCCTCGACTGTACCGTCGAGGCCCGCCATGACGCGGGCGATCACATCATTCTGGTGGGCAAGGTGGTGAAGCTCGCAAGCGATCCCAAGCGCGCGCCGCTCGTTTATTACCGGGGCTCTTACTGCGCGCTCGACTGCGGCTCCTGAAGCGCGGGGGTCAGGCGCAGGGTGCCGATGGCGGTCTGATCCAAGACCGCCCGGTCCGTCGGAATGGTGATGAATTCCCCCCGCGCCCAGGGCTCCGCCAGATTGTCGTAATAGGGCGAATACGGATTACCCGACTGTCCCGTCGCGATCATGTAAACGGAACGCTCCGGATCGGCCATGTCATAGACGGCCCGGTAGCCGCCTGCGTGCACATTCGCGAAGGGCTCATCGCTGGCGAAGCGGTAGGAACCGCGATTGACCGCATAAGTGCCCCCGGCGCTTTCCACCGAGCGGGAGAACAGGCCGCGCAGCACGGGAATGAAACCGAAGGGCAGGTGCCCGTGTGCGGCCTTGTGGGCCGCGCCCCAGCGCCAGTCTCTCGTGGTCTTGCCGTAGCGGTCCTTGAGATCCGCCAGCGCTTCCTCCAGGGACAGGTCCAGGAGATCCGCGCAGGTCTCTGTTGCCAACGTATCGAGCCGGTCGCACCAGCGGCTTTGTCCGTCCACGTCGTCGAGCACATTGGCGACGAAAACCGGGCGGACCGACCAGAACTCTCCGAACCGTTCGCCCAGATCGTCTTCTGCGAGCGCGCGGGTGAAGGCTCTCAGCCAGGCCGCGAAGATCAGCGGTTCCGCCTTATCGGTCGCCATGTCGCCGTCCCAGGCTTCGAGCCGTGCCAGAGCGTTTCGCGCCTCCGGCGTTTCGGGCTCGATCCCGGTCATGCGCGGCAGCAGCACGCTATGAAGCCCGGTTTTCGAATCCATCTGAATGGCGGCGAAACTGGCCAGATCGTGGTTGCTGCGGATGGTCAGCAGGTCCTCGATGCGCTCGGCCCGGTAGGGTTCCGGCCATTCCCGGCTGATCAGATAGGGATAGTCCTCTTCCGTGATGTCGTGATTGGCGGTGACGATGAAGCCGCGCTCAAGATCGCCTGTCGTGGGAAGATCCTCAAACGGAATAAATCCGGTCCAAAGCTGGTCGATCTCCCAGCCCTTGACCGGCACCAGCCCTTCGCCCGTGCTCCGGATGGGCACGCGGGCGGGCGCGACGAAACCGATCCCGCCTTCAGTGTCCGCCAGCACGATGTTCTGCATGGGCGCGGCGTAGTCCCGCAGCGCTTCGCGCGCCTCGGCCACGGTGCCGGCCTCCAGGATCGCAAGGGAGGTTTCGAAGGTCTTGTTGTCCGGATCGAGCGCGGTCCAGCGCAGGGCATAGACATGGCCCTCCGGCGCCCGTTCGCTCAGGATCGGCAGGATCGGCCCGTGCCGGGTCTGCCGGACGATGTCCGTCTGCTCGGAGCCGAAGCGCACCTCGAAGTGTTCCCGCCGGGTCTTGAAGGCTTCGGAGCCGTCCGGGGTGAGATAGGCTTCTGGATTTTCCGGGTCGATCCGTTCAAGGACCAGGTCCTGAACATCCGCGCCCGTATTGGTGAAACCCCAGGAGACATCATCCGTCCGTCCCAGCAAAACGGCGGGAATGCCGGGGATCGTCGCGCCGACGATGTTCCGGTCCTCCGCCGACAGATGGGCCATGTACCAGATGCCGGGCATCATCAGCCCCAGATGGGGATCGTTGGCGAGCAGCGCGCCGCCGGTGGCGGTCCAGCGTTCGTCCGCGACCCAATTGTTGGAGGCACGGCTGACCGAGAGAAGCGCTTCGGCGAAGTGTTTGCCGCGATCCTCCTCCGCCTGCGCCGTGTCGCTGTCCTCAGGGGCGATGAAGGCCGACGGATCGAAGCCTTCGGGCAGGCCTGGATCCGGCGCCATGGCTTCGGCGATGCGGTCGCGGGGCAGCAATGTCCAAAGTTCCAGCCGGGCGATTTCCGCAAAAGCGTTGGTGGTCAGGCCTAAGCTCAGCATGTTGAAGAGCAGAAGGGAATCTTCCGCGCGCCAGGGCTCCGGGGTCGTCTGGGTCAGGAAGAATTCAGGGGGCAACGGACGATCCCGGGACCCGATCACCGCATTGACGCCCTTTGCGTAGGCCTCGAGCACGGCCTTGGCCCGGTCGTCAAGCACCGCGAAGGTCTCGCCGGCCACCAGCGTAAGACCCAAGGCACGGATGTTGCGGTCCGCTTCGAGCGCCAGCGATCCGGCCACCTCGCTCAACCGCCCCTGGCCCAAGCGCCGCAGAAAGGTCATCTGCCACAGCCGGTCCTGGGCGTGGGCATAACCCAGGCCGTAAAACGTCTCTTCGAGGGAGCTGGCATAGATGTGCGGCACCGCATGGGCATCGCGCACGATCTGAAGCGGCTCCGTCAGGCCCGGCGCCTGGATCTCGCCCTCCAAAGCGGGCAAGGAGCCGCGCAGGGTCGTGAACCGTTCCACGGCGAAAAGCGCAAGCGCACCGAGGATGACTCCCAATCCGATCAGCAGCCAGCGGATAATCCGTCCCATTTATGGATACTCGTTCACAAGTCCTAACCGTTTGCCGGAGTAAGGATCAGGCGCTTGGCTTCGGCCTCGATCGCGTTCCGGCTGCTTGGTACCGTAATGTAGGTACCTTCGGCCCAAAGGGGCATGAAGTCATCGTAATGGGGCGACAGGACGTGTCCGGATTGCCCGGTGGTAATGACCACCTCCGAGCGGCTCAGATCGGAAAAGTCGTAAAGCGCCCGGTAACTCGGCGTGAAGCTGGTGGAGAAATCCGGCATGTTCCGCACACCGTAAATCCCCACATTCGGCGTGTCCCGGCCGCCGCCGAACGGCACCTTGCGGGAGAAGAAATCCTTCAGGACCGGCATGGCGTCGAACGGCCTGTGCGCGAAGACCGCCTGATGGGCCTCGCCCCAGCGCCAGGCCATCATGTCCGCTCCGTAAGCTTTGCGCAGATCCTCAAGAGCGTTTTCCAGCGCCCGCGCCACCAGCGGATCGCAGGGCTCGACCGTGTCGTCCGTGTCGATCACGTCACACCAGTCCGCGTTTTCGCCCGAAAGGACCGAGTACAGGAAGTTCTGGCGCAGCGCCCAACTGCCCCGGAAATGCTCGCCCAGATCGTCCGCATAGACCAGGCGGCCCAGATGGCCGATCCAGGCGGAGTAAATGAGCGGTTCCGGCCGCCCGGCGTCGAACATGCCGTCCCAGTCGGCGATCAGTTGGCGCGCCTGTTTGGCCATGCCGTCCGGCGCCGGGACATTGGTCAGCAAGGGAATCAGCCGCCCGGCGCGGATCGACTTGGTGTCCATGTGGATCGCTTTCATGGTCTCCATGTCGTGGCGCGGGCGTGCTTCGATCAGGTCGGTGATGCGCCGGGCCCGTTCGGTCGAGGGCCAGTCATGGGTGATGGCGTGGGGATAGGCCTCCGGCACGATCCGGTTGTTGGCGGTGACGATCATGCCGTCCGCCGGATTGCGGATCGCGGGCAGCTCGTCGAAGGGGATCCAGCCCTGCCAGTCGTTGCGGGCATGGGTGCCGTCGGCGGGGCGCAGCCCCTTGGTGTCGTGATCGGGGCCGCGCACGGGCACCTGACCGGGCAGCACCAGGCCGATATCCCCGTCCACATTGGCATAGATGACATTCTGCATGGGGCCTTTGAACAGGCGCGCGCCGTCGATGAAGCTTTCCCAATCGGACGAGCGCATGACGCTCTGGATCCCGGCGATGCTGTAATCGGCCCCTTGCGCCAGGGTATAGGCCAGCACGATTTCCTCATTCTCACCGGCCAGATCCGCATAGAGGGAATAATCCTTGGGCAGAACGTGGCCATGGCGCGTGCGCTTGAAGGTGAAGCTGACCGGATCGGCGCCGCTGACCGTGATGGTTTCTTCGCTGGTCTCGAAAGGCAGCCAGCCATCGGGTCCGGCATATTCGTCCGGATTGTCCGGATTGACCGTGACGACATAAAGATCCTGAACGTCCGGGCCTGTATTGGTCATGCCCCAGGCGCTGACCTCATTGCGGCCCAGAATGACGGCGGGAATGCCGGGGATCGTGGCGCCGATCACCTCCGCGTCCTCGAAGCCCAGATGGGCCAGATACCAGATGCCCGGCTGGCTGGTGCCCAGATGGGGATCGTTGGCAAGGATCGGTGCGCCGGTCACCGTGCGTGTGCCTGAGATCACCCAGTTGTTCGATTGATCCGCAGGGGATCCGTCGAGGGATTCCAAACCTTCCACCGCGCCCATAGTCTCGGCTTGCGGCGTGGCGTCCGCGCGTCTGACATTGAGGTCTTCGGCGTCAACGGAGACGAACAGGGGCAGGGTCGGCGGATCGATGAACTCCCGGGCTTTTTCCTCGCCCAGAATATCGGCATGGAACGCGCGGGAGAATTCCGCGCGGGCATTGGGGCTCAGATCGAGCCCCATCAGCTTCAGGATCGCGAAACTGTCCTGTTCCCGCCAGCGCTCCGGCGTGGCCTGAAGAAAAACATATTCCGGCGGCGCGACGAAATCGGGATCGTCCATCACCGCATTCACGCCGCGCGTATAAGCGCTCAGGTAAGACCGGAACGGCTCGGGCATGCTCGCCCAGCTTTCTTCCACGCTGGCCGTGAAGCCGTAGGCGCGCAAAACGATATCCGTACCGACCGTCTGTTCCCCGAGGACTTCCGACAACCGGCCATAGATAAGGCGGCGGTTGAAATCCATCTGCCACAGCCGGTCCTGGGCATGGGCATAGCCGAGCGCGAAATAGATGTCCTCGTCGCTGCCGCCGTAGATATGGGGAATGCCGTGCCGGTCGCGCAGGATCTCCGCCTCCGCGCTGAGCCCCGCGACTGCCCTCGTGCCTTCGGTCCAGGGCAGGGAGGCATAGAGGCGCTGTCCCACATAAAGGCCGATCCCCACAGCGATCACCAGTGCCGCGAGAAGCGCGATGCCGCCCCATTTCAGAATGGCTTTGAGCATGGCCCGATCCTTTTCACCCCAGACAGTTCCATTGGACGCGGGATCTTATAGGATCCGCTCGACATTTACAGACCAAGGATAAGCGATGAGCGTTGAAAAAGTGGCGTTTCTGGGCCTGGGCGTCATGGGTTATCCCATGGCCGGGCATCTGGCGCGGGCCGGGCATCGGGTGACGGTTTACAACCGCACGGCTGCCAAAGCGGAGGCCTGGGTGGCTGAGTATGGCGGGCGCGCCGCGCCAACGCCTGGCCAGGCCGCGGAAAACGCCACCGCCGTTTTCGCCTGTGTCGGCAATGACGACGATGTGCGGGCCGTGACCCTGGGCCAGGACGGTGCCTTCGCGGGCATGGAGCAGGGGGCCGTTTTCGTCGATCACACCACGACTTCCGCGTCGCTCGCCCGCGACCTGGCTGGCGAAGCGGACCGTCAGGGCTTGGGCTTTCTCGACGCGCCGGTCTCCGGCGGCGAGGCGGGGGCCCAGAACGGCGCGCTGACCGTCATGGTCGGCGGCGAAGAAGCGGCGTTCGAGCGTTTGCGTCCGCTGATCGACTGTTTTGCGAAAATGGCAAAGCTGATGGGCCCTGCGGGCGCCGGTCAACTCACCAAAATGGTCAACCAGATCTGCATCGCGGGCGTGGTGCAGGGATTGTCCGAAGGCCTCCATTTCGCCAAGGCCGCCGGTCTCGATCCCGTCGATGTCGTGTCGGTGATTTCCAAAGGGGCGGCCCAGTCCTGGCAGATGGAAAACCGGGTGGAGACCATGGCGGACGGCCGCTTCGACTTCGGGTTCGCCGTCGATTGGATGCGCAAGGATCTGGGCATCTGCCTTGATGAAGCCCGGGCCAACGGTGCCCATCTGCCGGTGGCGGCCCTGGTCGATCAGTTCTATTCTGAAGTCCAGGCCATGGGCGGCGGACGCTGGGATACTTCGAGCCTGATCGCCAGATTGGAAGCGATGGCCAGGGACCGTTCCGCGTAAACATTGCGCATGGTCTCAGAATCAGAGGAGGCTCTTCTCGCGTTGCGGGGGTGATGCGTGCGGACAGGGCCGCGTGCGTCCTATCAGGGGGAGTATGTCCTCATGGAGACGACCACCACGGTGCCGGCTGGCGAGTGCACCTACCGGAAGCCGGACGGCAAATATCATCACGGGAATTTGCGCGAAGCGCTCATTCAGGCGGCGGACGATCTGCTGCGGGAAAAAGGCCTGGCGGGCCTGTCCTTGCGCGGCGCCGCGCGCCGGGCGGGCGTGTCTCAGACCGCGCCTTATCGTCATTTCCGGCACAGGGAAGCCTTGCTTGCCGCCGTCGCCACCGATGGCTTCCGCAAGCTGGGCGAGGAGATCGAACAGGCGACCAATCCGTTCGCCCATGATCCGGAAGAGGCGGTGACGGCGATCGGCGGGGCTTATATCCGTTTTGCCACCATGAACCCGGCGCGCTTTCGGCTCATGTTCGGGCGGGATATCGAGCACCGGGAAGATTATGCGGAACTGGTCAGCGCCACCGAACAGGCGGCCGAGCATGTGGGCCGTATCCTGAAGAACCCGGCACTGGGGCTGGGCATGTGGGCGACCATGCACGGGCTCGCCTGTCTCCTGGTGGAGAACGTGGTGGAACTGGGCGAGGGCGGCGTCGGCGTCTTGCCGAGCCGGGCGGAAATCGTCCTGCGCTCGCTCCTGTCCCATCTGGTGGAAGCCTGAACGCCGGTCGATAGAGCCTCAGTCAGAACCCGGACGCGGCTTTTTGCCCGAGAACGGATTGTCCGTATCCGCGTCCAACTCCTCGCGCAGACGCCGGGCGGTCTCCGTTTCCCCTTCCTCGCCGCGCACGATGGAACTGAGATTGGCGGAGATCAGCTTCTGGCTGCCGCCGTTTGTGCCGTCGAGACCGTTCAGGATGCGCGCCACGTCGCGGGCGAAATAGGTCAGCACCCCGTCCGCGCCCGCCCGCTTGAAGCACAGCAGGGATTCCAGCATCGCCTTGTCCCGGTCGAGCCAGCCATTCTCGGCCGCCGCCTCGATCATTGCGAACTCGCCCGAGACCTGATAGGCGAAAGTGGGCATGCTGAAGGTATCCTTCACCCGGCGGATCACATCGAGATAGGGCAGGCCTGGCTTGACCATGACCATGTCCGCGCCTTCCGCGATATCGAGGCCGACCTCGCGCAGCGCTTCGTCCGTATTGGACGGTTCCATCTGATAGGTCTTCTTGTCGCCTTTCAGCACGCCGGAGGAACCGATGGCATCCCGGAACGGGCCATAGAAACACGACGCATATTTCGCCGCATAGGACATGATCTGGACGTTGCGGAAGCCTTCCTGTTCAAGGCCTGCGCGGATCGCGCCCACGCGCCCGTCCATCATGTCCGACGGCGCGATGATGTCGCAGCCCGCTTCCGCTTGGACCAAAGCTTGGCGGACCAGTACATCCACGGTCTCGTCATTGAGGATTTCACCGTCGTCGGACAACAGCCCGTCATGGCCATGGCTGGTATAGGGATCGAGCGCCACATCGCACAGAATGCCGATTTCGGGCACTTTCTCCTTGATCTCCTGAACAGCGCGGCACACCAGATTGTCCGGATTGAGCGCTTCGTCCCCTTCCGGCGTGCGCAGGCGCCCTTCCGTGTGCGGAAAGACCGCGATCGCCGGAATGCCCAGATCGGCGGCCTCCTCGGCCGCTTCCACCGCCCGTTCGATGGACAGGCGCTCGACGCCGGGCATGGACGGGATCGGCTCCACGATGTCCTTGCCGTCGATCAGGAACAAGGGCCAGATCAGATCGTCCACACCGAGAAGATGCTCGGCCACGAGGCGGCGCGACCAGTTCGCCACGCGGGTGCGCCGCAGGCGGGTCGCCGGAAAGCCAGCGGAAGGGGTCAAGGACTCGTCAGTTGTCACGCTCATTCACCACGGTCAGAATTGATCGAAATCGGCGATCACCAGAACCAGGTATCCACGTCCGGGATCGCTTCGCGTCTGTTGGCGGCGAGAATGCCTTTGACGCAACGCACAATCAGCCAAAGCACTGTGAACAGACAGATCACAACGCCGATGGCGATGGGCAAAGTGATAATGCCAATGACGGCGTAGAGCAAACCGATCCAGAAGGTGCGGATCTGAAAGCGGTAATGGGTCTCGACCCAGCCGGAGGATTCGGGCCGGTTGATGTAGGCGATGACGCCCGCGACCAGATAGGTGACGCCCACGCCGAGGGAGATCAGAAAGAGCACATAGACCACGAACACGGCATCGGAGCCGATGGGGCGCGCGGACGGGGCTTCGGAGTCGGACATGGCGGTCTCTCATGCTGGTTTCGCTCAGTCGGATCAGAATAGGCCCGACCGGCGCGCTCCTCTGGCAAAACGGCGCCAGACTTTCTCACCCATCCCAGCGCATGAAACAGCGCTTCGACATGTCCAGTCTCTGCGCCTCCTTTTGAGCGATCTTTTGCAGCCAGGGGGCATAGGCGTCGCGCGGGATCTCCTTGAAACCAAGGCGGGCATAGAACGGCCCGTTCCAGGGGACGGTCCGGAAGGTCGAGAGCGTGACGGGGAGGAGCCCCCGGGTCCGCGCCTCATAACAGGCGGTCAGGGTCAAGGCCCGGCCGAGCCCCTTGCGGCCATGGGAGGGATGAACCGACACTTGCTCAAGGTAGAAATGGCCTTCGATCACCTCGCAGATGACAAATCCAGTGAGGGTTTTGCCCTGATAGGTTGCAACCCAGAGCAAGGCGTCATCTGCCGCTTTTTCGAGGGCGTCGACCTCGGTCAGGCGCGCGTCCTCCGGCCGGCCCAGGCCGTCGAGCAGGCCGGAGCCCTTGAACAGCCCGTCCGCCGCCCGCTCGATCACGGGCAGCAGCGGGCAATCCGCGCGTGTGGCGGGCCGGATGGCGTAATCTGGCGGAAGCTGGACCATCGCTGTCTTTGGCCGCGTTGACTAAAACGAGCGCCACGCCTATCACCGCCACAGCGCGGGGACAACGCCGATCCACCTCACAGAAGACAGGGCCAAGCGCCCGGAGACGCCATCATGGATTTCGAACTCAATGACGATCAGCGGGCCTTCCAGAAAACGGCCCAGGATTTTGCCGCCGAACATCTGGCCCCTTACGCCGCTGAATGGGACGAGAAGAGCCTTTTCCCCGTCGAGACCATGCGCAAGGCCGCCGAGCTGGGCTTCGCCGGCATCTATGTGCGCGACGATGTGGGCGGCTCAGGCCTCGGGCGGCTCGACGCGGCGCTGATCTTCGAGGCCCTGTCGGCGGGCTGCGTGTCCACGGCGGCCTTCATGTCGATCCATAATATGGCGTCCTGGATGATCGATCGCTTCGGCAATGAGGACCAGCGCCAGCACTGGCTGTCCAAGCTCGCCACCATGGAGCTGATCGCCAGCTACTGCCTGACCGAGCCCAGTTCCGGTTCCGACGCGGCGGCGCTGCGCACCAAGGCGGTCCTGGACGGCGATCATTATGTACTGAACGGCACCAAGCAGTTCATCTCCGGTGCGGGCACCTCGGACATTTACGTCACCATGGTGCGCACCGGCGAGGATGGGCCCAACGGCATTTCCTGCCTCGTCATCCCCAAGGACACGCCGGGCGTCAGCTTCGGCGCCATGGAAAAGAAGATGGGCTGGAAAAGTCAGCCCACGGGCCAGGTGATCTTCGAGAACGCCCGCGTGCCGGTGGCGAACCGTCTGGGTACGGAAGGCGACGGCTTCAAGATCGCCATGCAGGGGCTTGACGGCGGACGGATCAATATCGGCGCCTGTTCGCTGGGGCCTGCGGGGGCTGCCGTCGACGCGGCGCAAGCCTATATGAAAGAGCGCCAGCAATTCGGCCGTCCGTTGGCGTCGTTTCAGGCGCTGCAATTCAAGATCGCCGACATGGCGACCGAGCTTGAGGCCGCGCGGCTGATGATCTACCGCGCCGCCCATTCGCTGGACAACCGCCTGCCCAACACCACCATGAAATGCGCCATGGCCAAGCGTTTCGCCACCGATGTGGGTTTCCGCGTGGTCAACGAGGCGCTGCAGATCCATGGCGGCTATGGGTATTTGAGCGATTACCCCATGGAACGCTGGGTGCGGGATCTCCGGGTGCACCAGATCCTGGAAGGCACCAATGAGATTATGCGCGTGATCATCTCCCGCGACATGTTCCGGCAGTAAATCCTCTTCCGTAAGGAGTCCTTATGACGGCGACGGATGAAATCCTTTTCGAGACGCGCGGGCCTTTGGGCCTCGTGACGCTGAACCGCCCGAAACAGTTGAACGCGCTGACCCTCGACATGGTCATTCCCATGCGCGAGAAGCTCCTGGAATGGGCGCAGGACGACGCCGTCAAATGCGTTGTCGTTGTCGGCGAGGGCGAGAAAGGCTTCTGTGCCGGCGGCGATATCCGCGCGCTGCACGATTCCGGCAAGGACGGCACGCCTTACGCGCTGGACTTCTTCGGCAACGAGTACCGCAACAACTACGTGATTTCCCAATATTCCAAGCCCTATGTGGCGATCCTCGACGGCATCACCATGGGCGGCGGGGTCGGTCTCTCCGTCCATGCGCCCTTCCGGGTACTGACGGACCGCACCCGCTTCGCCATGCCGGAAACGGGCATCGGCTTGATCCCGGATGTGGGCGGCAGCCATTTCCTGCCGCGCCTGCCGGGTCAGATCGGCATGTTCCTCGGGCTGACCGGCGAGCGCCTCGGTCCCGCCGATACGCTTTATACCGGCGTCGGCACTCATTACGCGGCCGATGACGCCCTCGGCGATCTCATCCCGGCCTTGGAACAGGCCGATTATGCTGGCGATGCCCATCAGGTTGTCGAAACGGTCCTGCGGGAGCATGCGGGCAATCCGGGCGAGCCGGGCCTCGCTCAGCACCGGGAAGAGATCGACCGTCTGTTCGCGGGCGGATCGGTGGAAGCCATCGTGGATGCGATGGACCGCTCCGAAAGCGACTGGGCCAATCAGCAGGTCGCGACGCTCCGGACCAAATCGCCCACTTCCGTCAAGCTGACCTTCAAACAGATCAAGGAAGGGGCGGTGATCGGCATCGGCGACTGTCTGAAGATGGAATACCGTCTGGTGGCGCGCATCATGGAAGCTCATGATTTCTTCGAAGGCGTGCGTGCGGTGATCATCGACAAGGACAATAAGCCCCAGTGGAAGCCCGACACCTTCGAAGGGGTGAGCGCGGCCGAGATCAACCGTTATTTTGCCTCCCTGGGCGCGCGCGAACTCGATCTGAATTAAGCATAAGCATAAACGGAGGATCCCATGGCGAGCGTCGGTTTCATCGGTCTGGGCAATATGGGCCTGCCCATGGCGTGCAATCTGATCAAGGCGGGCCATCGGGTGAAGGCCTTCGATCTGTCCACGGATGCTTGCGCCAAGGCGAAGGCGGAAGGCGCGAGCGTTCCCGGCTCGGCCGCCGAAGCCGCCAGCGATGCGGAGGTTGTCGTCACCATGCTGCCCGCGGGCGCCCATGTCCGTTCCGTTTACCTGAATGAGGGCGGGGTGCTCGATGCGGTCAAGCCTGGCACACTTTTGATCGATTCCTCCACCATCGACGTGGACACCGCCCGCGCGGTCATCGCGGAAGCGCAAGGCAGAGGCCTCGACATGGTCGACGCGCCAGTCTCCGGCGGCGTCATGGCGGCCCAAGGGGGCACACTGACCTTCATGGTCGGCGGCACCGAAGACGCGTTTACGCGGGCCAGGCCGGTGCTTGAGGGTATGGGCGCCAAGATCTTCTATGCGGGCGGCGCGGGCAACGGTCAGGCCGCCAAGATCTGCAACAACATGCTGCTGGCCATTTCCATGATCGGCACGGCGGAAGCCTTCGTGCTGGCGGAAAAGCTCGGCCTCGACTGGCAAAATCTGTTCGAGATTTCTTCGGCCGCCTCCGGACAATGCTGGTCGCTGACAAGTTATTGCCCGGTGCCGGGTCCGGTGCCCGCCTCGCCCGCCAACCGGGACTATAAGCCCGGCTTTTCCGCCGCCATGATGCTGAAGGATCTGAAGCTCGCCCAGAACGCGGCCCAAACGGCAGGCGCGGCCACGCCGCTCGGTGCTCAGGCCACGGCGCTTTACAGCCTGTTCGCGTCCGCCGGCGAGGAGGGCCAGGATTTCTCCGGCATCATCAATATGATCCGGGGCGAGAGAATCCGGTAACCTTTATGGAATATTATCGGTTCCTTTAAATCAGTCTTAGAGTTTTGCGCTTACTGTGCCGTCTTGCCGCCGGGGCCGGGTCCCGGTGGCCGGTTGGGACAAAATAGGTAGGCGTATGTCGGCAGTGAGTGTGGCGCACAAACCTGTTTCCCCTGATGTGTGGGAACAGGACGGCGATCAGGATCCGTTCTCGAATTATCTGACGGCCTTGACCTTAATCGAGAGGCTGCACCGTCAGCTTCTCGATGTGGTCAAGGATGAATTGGACCGGATCAGCAAGTCCGATATCAATTCCGTACAGGCCCTATTGCTGTTCAATATCGCCGGTGCGGAACTGACAGCGGGCGAGTTGCGCACGCGCGGCCATTATCTGGGGTCGAACGTTTCTTACAATCTGAAGAAACTGGTGGAACTGGGCTATCTGTCCCATCGCCGGTCGAGCGAAGACCGCCGCTCCGTGCGCGTTGCCCTGACGCCGGCGGGCCAGGAAATCCACGATATGGTCCGGGCCGTGTTCGAGCGGCACATGACCTCCCTGAGCGCCGCGGGCGGCGTGGGGCACAAGGACCTGCACAGCATGAATATCACCTTGTGCCGCCTGGAGCGGTTCTGGCTCGATCAGATCCGCTTCCGCTTGTGATGGCTGCTGGCCGAAACGCGCCTCGCGGTCAGGGCGGAGAAGTCTTCATCGAATTCGTGCCGGTGGGGGCCTTGGTCAAGGTCAATGCCGTCGATCCGGCCACGGGCACGGAAGTGTCGATCATGGCCTCGGCCTCGGTTACGCAGGACGTGCTGGCCCGCGTCGCCGGCAACAAATTGCGTTATGTCCTGGAAAAACAAGAAAACCCCTCCGGCGCGTGAACGCTGGAAGGGTTTTCGTCGTCTTGACTTAAAGAACAGAGGCTCAGCCTTTGCGGCGGGAGCGGGTGGCCGGTTTGCGGCCGCCTTTGCCGAGACCGATTTTCTTGGCGAATTCGGAGCGTTGTGCCGCGTAGTTCGGTGCAACCATAGGATAGTCAGCCGGCAAGTTCCACTTGGCGCGGTATTCTTCCGGGCTTATATCGTAATTGGAGCGTAGATACCGTTTCAGCATCTTGAGCTTTTTTCCGTCCTCCAAGCAGATGATGTAATCGGAGGTTACGGATTTTTTGATCGGCACTGCTGGTTTTTGAGGTTCGGCCGGCTCCTCTTGACCGACTTCTTTGAGATCGCCCAGCGCCCCGTGGACACTGCGAATCATATTAGGCACCTCGGTTGCCGGTACTTGGTTGTGGCTGACATAAGCCGCAACGATATCGGTGGCGAGGCGCAGGACCTCTTCCGTTGTAAGGTCTTGATCTTGGCTGATATCGGTCATTTATTCCACCTATTGAACCACTACATTGACCCGATTGATGTCTACTCCAGCCAACGCCCCATGACACTGATTCTCGTAAGACATCATTACTGAACAATAGACTAAAAACTATGTAGATGGCAATTAGAGTACATTCCGTTAAGGCTATAAAAAATCTGGATATCTGGAAAATAGCAGTCTGTGTGATAGTGATCGTTTGAGTGGCTGCAGACCATCGTTAATTACTTGTTACCTATAATGGAAATTCAGTTACCGGGAGAACTTTGAGTGGTGTGACCTTAACAGCACTTCATGCAACCTTTGGGTGGCTTTGTCGCCCTGGTGCGCGTTCAGCCGGGACACTGGAAAAACCGTGCGATTCGGACGCATGGGTCAAAAACTTGATGAACACAAGCCGTTTGACGCTATATCTTGATGCAGATGCCGCTCGGTCAGCGTTACACTGCCTGAGCGCTCCTTTTCCGTTTTCCAACGGCTTCCAGCTATTGTCTCTCCAACAGTAAGGGAGGGCGCCGCATGTCCTTTTCGGCCCAAGCAGACGACCACATGATCCAAGGCTTTTTCCAGGCCTCGCTTTCGGACACGGATCCGGATCTATTCCGCTCCGTCAAGGGCGAGGTTTTGCGCCAGCAAAACCAAATCGAGCTGATCGCCTCGGAAAACATCGTGTCCCGCGCCGTTTTGGAAGCCCAGGGCTCGGTGCTGACGAACAAATATGCCGAAGGCTATCCGGGGCGGCGCTATTACGGCGGCTGTGAACAGGTGGACATCGCCGAAGAGCTCGCCATTGAGCGCGCCAAACAGCTCTTCAACTGCGCTTATGCCAATGTCCAGCCCCATTCGGGCGCCGAGGCCAACCAGGCGGTGTTTCTGGCGCTGCTCCAGCCCGGCGATACGATTTTGGGCATGAGCCTCGACGCAGGCGGCCATCTGACCCATGGGGCAAAGCCCAACCTGTCGGGCAAATGGTTCAACGCCGTGCAATATGGCGTGCGCAAGGACGATCACCTGATCGATTTCGACGAGGTGGAACGGCTGGCGCGGGAACACAAGCCCAAGCTTATTCTGGCCGGCGGCTCCGCCTATCCGCGCATCATCGACTTCAAACGCTTCCGGGAGATCGCCGACAGCGTGGGCGCCTGGTTCCAAGTGGACATGGCTCACTTTTCCGGATTGGTGGCGGGCGGCGTTCACCCCAATCCGCTGGACCATGCCCATGTGGTGACCACGACCACCCACAAGACCTTGCGGGGCCCGCGCGGCGGCTTGATCCTGTCGAACGACCCGGATCTGGGCAAGAAGTTCAACTCGGCTGTGTTTCCGGGCCTGCAGGGCGGTCCGCTGATGCATGTGATCGCCGCCAAGGCCGTTGCTTTCGGCGAGGCGCTGCGGCCTGAGTTCAAGGCCTATGCCCAGTCCGTTATCGATAACGCCCGTGCCCTGGCGGGCACCTTGACCGAAGCGGGCCTCGATATGGTCGCGGGCGGCACCGATACCCATGTGGTCCTTGTCGATCTCAGGCCCAAGGGCCTTAAGGGCAATGTCACCGAGGACGCCATGGAACGGGCGCGCATGACCTGCAACAAGAACGGCGTTCCCTTCGATCCGGAAAAGCCG
>CAZTCJ010000038.1:0-32212 GCA_964612085.1 uncultured Alphaproteobacteria bacterium | reverse complement strand
TAGGGTCAGGACCCACGGGTCAGACAGGAGCAACCGCATGCTGAGCTACATCAGGATTGGGTCCAACGATATCCCGCTCTCGGGGCGGTTCTACACGGCCATCCTGACCCCGCTCGGGTACAGGAAGAAGGATGTGCCGAACGGCATCGAATTCACCTTTCCGGACGGGCCCGGACGGGCCCACGGCCCCGCCGCGATCTATGTGGGCAAGCCATATGACGGGAAAGAGGCGACTGCCGGCAACGGTTCCATGACGGCCTTTGAAGCCGAAACGCAGGCAATGGTCCGTACCCTTCACGCCGCTGGTCTTCAGGCGGGCGGCTCCGACGAAGGCGCTCCCGGCTTCCGGGCCGCATATAGCGATCACTTCTATGTGGGCTATCTCCGCGATCCCGTGGGCAACAAGGTCGCGCTCTTCTGCGCAAACCCGGCCCTGTAGCCGAAAGGGGTTGTACCCCCTTCCGCAGAGTCATGAAACACAGGCGCGCCCAAGTCGAACGGAACGAAGGTGTTCTTCCGTCAAAAGACTGTGTGCGCGAGCCAGGCCCCTGGGATGGTCATCCGCCCCTCCAGACAGCCCGATTGCAACACGCCCCTTGCCCGTGCTCATTGTGTGATGATGACTGAACGGAAGGGGTTACAAACCCCTTCCGGCACTCAGATCTTCCCCCTCAACTGATCTCATTGCCCTCGGCTGACGCCCACATGGACAAAGGCCGGCCGGTCTGAAGCGGGCCGGTGAACTGGAAGCGGAACTTGGTCTCCTGGCTGGCGCCGTAGATGTCCACATACAAGATCCGGCCGTAATAGAAGATGTGCATCTCTTCCCGGTGGAGCGCGCGCAGGAACTCCTCGTTGATCTCGATGGCGCCCAGCTCCGTCACCTGCTTGGTTTGCATGCCCGGCAGCATGACCGAGCGGGAGCGTTCGGCCGGGTTGGTGCGGGGCTCGGGGAAGCTGTCGGGCCGGGATTGGGCGCTGGCCCCGAAGGAGCAGCGGAACTCCACGTCCCGGGCGGGCGACTGGCCGGTGTTCTTGAAGACGATATGGCCTTTGACCATGGGCCGGTCGGTCAGTTCGATGGTAGCGCCCATGGCGCCCAGATAGGCGCGCTGTTCCACTTCCCGCTCCTGGCGGGCTTTGGAGACCACCTGCTTGACGGCCGCCGCCGCCTCGCCCGCATCCCGTGAGACCCGGGCAGCACCCCGCACCGCCTTCCGCGTCTCTTTCAGGGCATGCCAGATGTAATAAAGCCCGAGCGCCGCGGTGAGGAAGCCCACCGCCAGGATCACCGCGATCGCCCAGAGCGCCGTGACGGCCTCTCCGGCCGGCGTCTGTCCTTGCGCCCAGGCCGGACCGGTCCAGACCGTGCCGATCAGGCCCTGCCCGAGCCCCGCCGCCGCCAAACTGGAAACCGCCCGTCTCATGAGATTCCGCGCCATATATCTTCTACCCTTTCCGGGAGTCTGAGCGATTCCGCCGGTCTAAAACAGCACAATCCCCCATGGCGCCTGTTGATAGCACGGCGCGCGGCGGCCCTCTCTTGCGCGCGGATAAGGCCAAAGGCCATACTCCGCGCCAAGGCGGGCGCCGACTCGGTCCGCCCCTCATCACCAAAAGCAGGACCGGCCCCGTGCAGACCACCGCTGAGCTTGTTGACACCATGCTAAAGGCGCGCGCCAAAGGCGACATGACGCGTGTGCGCAGCCTGTGCGAAAAGCTTCTGAAGCGGGACGACGCACCCCATGCGGATCTGCACAAGACCCTGCGGGATCTCGCTTTCGAGGACGACGATTATCAGCTTATGGAGTATCACGCCAAGCAGGTGATCCGTCTGGAGCCGCAAAACGCCGACGCCCATACGGTGCTGGCCATGGCCTATCAGGGCCAGGGGCGGCATACGGATGCGCTCGAGGCCTGTTCGGCCTGTGTGCGGATCGATCCGAAAAACCACAAGGGCTGGGCCAACAAGGCGCGGCTGCACGGCAGCAAAAAAGAGTTCGAGGCAACCCTGGAAGCGCTCAAGCACGCCCTGCCGCTCCAGCCCGATTACGCGCCCATGGTGGAATTGGCGATCAACACCATGCTGCGCACCGTGACCTGGGACGGCTTCGAGACGGTGCTGGCGCAGGTGCCCAAGATCATCGAGCGGGGCGATCCGCTCAATCCTTATGTGCTGTTTCCCTGTTACATCGATCCGGCGGAATTGCAGCGCAGCGCCCGCAATCACGCCAAGCAGAACCTCAAGACGGTGCAGGACATTCCGCCCTGGACCCCGCGCAAGCACGCGCCCCGGGACAAGATCCGTGTGGGGTTCTTTTCCTGCACCATCCGGCGGCACGCCACCGGCTTTCTCATGCGCGAGATGATCGAGCAATACGACCGCTCACGCTTTGAATGGGTGCTTTATCCGTACGAGACGGACGAGCCCAACAGCTATGCCCAGAAGGTCCGGGCAGCGTTCCACAAGACGGTGCCGCT
This sequence comes from uncultured Alphaproteobacteria bacterium, assembly GCA_964612085.1. GTDB lineage: Bacteria > Pseudomonadota > Alphaproteobacteria > JAJFIK01 > JAJFIK01 > CAZTCJ01. The sequence goes on along the minus strand of CAZTCJ010000038.1, from coordinate 29,731 downwards.
GGCGGGCGTTCATCAGCGTGCCGCCATCGAGGCGATCCGCCAGGACGATCTCGATGTGCTGATCGATGTGGACGGTTTCGCCAACAGTTCGCGCCAGAACGTGACCCCGGCGCGCTGCGCGCCCGTACAGGTCAACTGGCTGGGCTATCAGGCCACCATGGGCGCGCCTTACATCGACTACATCATCGCCGACAGCCTGGTGATCCCGCCGGAGCTGGAGCAGTATTACGACGAGGCGGTAGCGCGCCTGCCCGGCGGCTTCTTTCCCGGCGACAGCAAGCGGCTGATCTCGGAGCGCTACAAGAGCCGCGCCGATCTCGGCCTGCCGGAGGACGCGGTGGTGCTGTGCGCCTTTCATCAGTCCACGAAGATCCTGCCGATCATGGCCGATGCCTGGGCGGCGATCCTGAAACGGGTGCCCAATGCGGTGCTATGGCTGTGGGCCTATACGCCTTTATCCGCCGCCAATCTGGAAAAAGTGTTCGCGGACCGGGGTTTCGGCCCGGACCGGGTGATCATGGCGCCCTCCGTGCCCCAGCACGACCACCTGTGCCGGCTGGCCTTCGCCGATGTCTTTCTCGACACTTTCCCCTTGAACGGCCACACCACCTTGAGCGACGTTCTGTATCAGGACGTTCCGGTGGTGACCATGTCCTCCAAGCCCATGGCCACGCGCTTCGCCGAAGGCCTGCTCCGGCGTCTGGGGCTGGAGGCCTTTGTCGCCCCGAGCCTGGAGGCTTACGAGGATATCGTGGTCAAGCTGGCGCTCGATGCGGATTTACGGGCCAAGGTGAAGGCCCATATCAATGTCATGAAGACGCGCACGCGCCTGTTCGACGGCAAGCGCTATGTGCGGGAATTCGAACGGGCGCTGGAGATCATGACCGAACGCTCGCGCGCCGGGCTCAAGCCCGAATCGTTCGATGCTGTGTAAAGAGAAGGGCGCTACGGGCGTGCCTGGTTGAGACGGGGGCTTTTTGTGGAAACGATCTTTGTCGGCGGCGCCTGGGGCAGCGGCACCACGGCCTTGACGGGTGCGCTCGCCAGGCTGGGCGTGACGGCGTTCGAGCCGCATCTGCATGTGAATGACGAGCGCACGCCCAACACCTTTGAGCATAAACCGTTCCGTGAGCTGATCTTGACCTATGTGGACGAGATGAATCTCACTGTGCGACCGGACAAGATCGACGGCCTGATCCCGGCGCTGAAACAGTTCGCCGCCGACATGGACGCAGGGAAATACGGCGCCTGGCCCGGGGACCGGCCGCGCCGCACGGTTCTGAAATTCCCCGGCGTCGGCCTGGTCATGAGCCATTTCGTGCAGGCCTTCGACATGGACAAGACCAAGATCGTCATCGTGACGCGGCCGATCCAGCAGATCGAGGCGAGCCGCCGGCGGCGCAAATGGCTGGAGCATCTGGGTCAGAAAGGCGCAAAGCCGGTCTATGCCCGGACCTTTTTCGACCTGCAACAGACCGGCACCAGCTATCTGGCGGTGAGCCACAGGGATCTGGTGCAGGACACGGAAACCACGATGAAGCGCGTCATCGCCTATTGCGGCCTGGAGGATCTGGCAGGCAATTTCGAGGATGCCTGCGCATTCATTAGGCGGGAGTAACCCTCAGAGTCTTTTTGGGAATTGGCACCACCAGCCCGCTCCCCCTCCCGACCACCCACAAGGGTACCCTCATTGGCCGGTCGGGAGGGGGAGCGGGCTGGCCAAGCATCTTGATATGCGTCTTCCGGCGCATTTCCAAAAAGGACCCGCTCACGCATCGATGATCGGCGCGTCCACCGTGGAGCGGATCTTGCCGATGCTTTCCCGCGTCGCCTTCTTGGTGTTGAAGGCCTTGGGGCTTTCCGCGATCACCGTGACATCGGAAATCTTCAGCCGCCAGCGCCATTTGCGCGGAGCCACTTTGTAGATCTCGAACCACAAGGGCGGCAGCCGCTCCGTATCGGGAGCACTATCGGGAACACTGCCGGCCGCGGACTCTTTCTTCTTGCGCAAAAAAGCCATGGGCCTTCTCCCGCTGTGAGTGAGAACGAACGGGCGCCGGCCACGCACTGGCCGAAACGCCCTATGGATCCCCTGAAAAAACCTGTCCCCTCTCCCGAGCGCCGGGCGGCCTCTAAGCCGCCGACAGAACGTCCTTCACGGTTTGCGCGAGCTGCTTGAGCGTGAAGGGTTTGGGCAGGAAGTGGAAATCGTCCGGCTTGTCGTCGCTTTTCTGGAAAGCGCTCTCCGCATAGCCGGAGATAAACACGATCTTAGTGTCCGGACGCTCCGTTTTCAACTTATTTACCATGGTCGGGCCGTCCATGCCCGGCATGACCACATCGGAGACGACGATGTCGATGGTGCCGTCGTGGTCGCCCGCCACGCTCAAGGCCGCTTCGCCATCGGCGGCCTCCAGCACCGTGTAGCCCCGTGACGCCAGCGCCCGCGAGGCGAAGGTGCGGACCGCGTCCTCGTCCTCGACCAGAAGCACGGTGCCGTTGCCGGTCAGATCGCGCGGCTTGGCGGGCGGTTCGGTGGCCTTGGGCGCTTCGGCTTCGGGCTCTTCATCCGCTTGCGGCAGATAGATCCGGAAGGCCGTGCCCTTGCCCACTTCGCTGTCCACATGGATGACGCCGCCGGTCTGCTGGATGATGCCGTAGACCGTGGCGAGCCCCAGCCCGGTGCCCTTGCCGACCCCTTCCTCCGCCTTCGTCGTGAAGAACGGATCGAAGATGCGCACGAGATTTTCCGGCGGAATGCCGCAGCCCGTATCGGCGACGGTGATTTCCACATAAGGACCGTCGTTGAGCCTGGCCCGTTCCGGCCCTGCTTTCGGCGCGCGGGCATTGATGTCCGCCCCCTGCACATTGGCCGTCTTGACCTCGACGGTGCCGCCTTCGGCCATGGCGTCGCGGGCATTGACCACCAGATTGGTGATCACCTGTTCAAGCTGCCCCTGGTCGGCTTTCACAAGCCCCAGATCGCGATTGTGCTGGATATCGAGCGTGATCTTCTCGCCGATCAGGCGGCGCAGCAGGATCGACAGGTCCGCCAGAACATCGGTGAGCTGAAGAACCTTGGGCCGCAGCGTCTGGCGTCGGGAGAAGGCCAGCAATTGCCGGGTCAGATTGGCGGCGCGAAGCGCGTTCTGCTTGATCTGATTGACGTCGGCGAAGGACGGATCGCCCGCCGGATGGCGCGCGGCCAGCAGATCGCAGAAGCCGATAATGGCGGTCAGCAGATTGTTGAAATCATGCGCCACGCCGCCCGCGAGCTGGCCGATGGCCTGCATTTTCTGATCCTGGCGGAGCTGCTGTTCGAGCGCCTTCTGGTGGGTCTTGTCCACGAAATAAAGGATCAGATGGCCCGCCCCGCCCGGCACCGGATCGAGCCGGCTGACGAAAATCTGGGCGCTGCGCGGCCCGCCTTGCGCCTCGGACACGGCGAGCTTGACCTCGATGCCATCCCGGTCGGAACCATCGGCGCGCAACTGGCGCACCAGAGACGATAGCGAGTCCCGATCCTCGCCCGCGATCAGATCCTCCACGGTCTCCGCATTGGCGTCGATATCCTCAATCAGATGGCGCATGGCCGGATTGGCCAGCCGGATCGCCCCTTCCTCGTCCAGGATCAGGACACCGATCGGCGCATGTTCCAGGAATTCGGCCAGACTGTTGGCGGGCAGATCTTCATCCCGCGGCGTATCGCCGATGCGCGGCCACAGGGCCAGATGGAGCACGGGGCTGGCATCCGCCGCCACATCCGTGCGGGCCCGCACCCAGACCCGCAGGGGTTCGTCCTCACCCTTGCCGTCGCCCTTGCGGCGCAAGGCCAGTTCGACGGACACTCCGTCCTGGGCGGCCTGGCGCAGCCGGTCGCGGATCGCATCCATGGCGCCCATGAAAATGCGTTCGAGCGACGCGCCTTCCAGGGCATGCCCGGCCATGCCGCTGAGCAGAGCGAGCGTCCGGTTGGCCCAGATCACCTCGCCCGCGCTGTCGAAGGTCAACAGCCCCACGGGCAGATGATCGAGGGCGCGGATGAGGCCGTCCCGCTCCACCTGGAGCGCCTGTTTCACCTCGCCCGCTTCACGCTCGGGCCCCTTGTCGATGATGCGCCACAGCATGCGCTGGCGGAAGCCGGAGACAGGCCGCACTTCCACGCGCAGCCAGGTGAGCGCGCCGCCCTGGACGGTGACCGGCAGATCGTCATGGGCCTCGCCGCCGTCGCGGGCCGCCCGCGCGAGCTTGTAAAGGGCCTGGGCCGCCTCGTCCTGATCGGCCAGCAGCCGCTCCAAGGGCAAGGGCTTGTCCGCGCCCAGAAAGGCGGTCAACTGACGATAGGCCATATTGGCGAAGACGACGGAGCCATCACGCCGGGTCACCAGATAGGCTTCCGGCGCGTCTTCCATGACCCGCAAGGCCAGATCGCCGAGCTGCGGCGGGGCCGCGTTCGAGAGCGCGCCGGTGGCAAAGCCGTAAACCACCACGAGGCCCACCGCCGTCGCGCCGCCCAGGAAGATGAGCGCGGGCAATCCCGGGGCCAGCACGGCCGTCACGGCGGCCGCGCCGCTCAAACCGAACAACACCGCCACGATCCCCGGCAGATGCCGCTGGAGCTGTGCGCCTAGGGTCGGGCTGACAGGCGCCAAGCCGCCGGGTCCGCGCAGTGCCATCTTCTTCATCATGACCGCAAACTCGCTTGTGCCGCGCGAACCGCCGCCCCAATGGGCTCCCGCGTTGATTGACACCAAAACTCACTCAGGCGGAGACCGTCACGACACGGACGAGGACCGGGAGGACTAGCGCGCTCCGGCCCCCAGCCGGCCTTTAAGGCGCCAGACATATCCGATGACTTGTGCGACGGCCTTATAGTGCTCGGGCGGCACCGGCTCGTCGATCTCAACCGTGGCATGAAGCACCCGCGCCAAGGGCGGATTTTCCACGACAGGTACATTGTGCTCCTCTGCGATCCGCCGAATCCGGAACGCGACAGCATCCACGCCTTTCGCCACACAAAGCGGCGCTTGCATTGTGTCTGATTCGTATTTGAGCGCCACGGCATAATGTGTCGGGTTGGCGAGAACGACGGTAGCGTCGGGCACGGCGGCCATCATGCGCTTGCGCCCGCGCTCCATCCGGATCTGGCGCAGCTTGCCTTTAACCTGGGGATCGCCTTCCTGCTGCTTGTGCTCGTCCTTGACCTGCTGGCGGGTCATGCGCAGCCGTTTCATGCGCGAATGGTTCTGCCAGGCCATATCCGCGGCGGCAATGACGACCAGCACCGCGCAGGAGGCGCCGAAAACCCACACCGTGTGATCCTTCAGCCCTTCCATGAGACGCGCGGGCTCTTCCTGCATCAGCACCAGGAGCAATCCCCGGTCCGGCCACACGACCATGCCGATCACCGCGCCGATCACCACGATCTTGGCCACGCCTTTGAGCAGGTTGACCCAGCCTTGGGGCCCGAACATGCGCTTGAAGCCGCCAATGGGCGAGATCTTCTTCAGTTCGGGTTTCATCTTCTCGGCGGTGAAGACGGGCGCATGCTGGATCACATTGCCCGCGATCCCTGCGAAGACGAACGCCGCGAACGGGATGGCGAGCGCCATCAGAAGCGTCCAGCACAGGGTCACGAACAGGTCTGCCGCACCGCCGGGGTCGAGCGGAATCGTATGGGGACGCTCGAAAAACATCACGAGCCGCGCGCTCAGGCCCTGCGCGATCATGCCGGAGGCCGCAAGAAGCACGCCCGTAGCCGCCAGCAGCACGGCCAGCGCCGTCACTTCCTGGCTTTTGGCCACGTCGCCCTTCTTGATGGCGTCGCGCAGGCGCTGGTCCGTCGGGTCTTCTGTCTTCTGACTGTCGTCCTGATCGTCCGACATGAACCCGCCCTAGCCCGCCAGAAGATCGGCGATCCGGGTCTCGAACACCGTCAGGAACAACAGCATGATCCCGCTCAAGGTCACGCTCAGAATGACGAAGCCCATGAAGATGTTGACGGGCATCACAAGGAAGAAAATCTGAAGCTGCGGCATCAGGCGGGAGAGAATGCCCACGGCAGCATAAAGCAGAAGACCGAAGGCCAGAAACGGAAAGGACATTTTCAGCCCTAGGAGAAACGCATCCGCCATCCAGCGGGTGGCAAGGGCCGAGATATCGCCCAGGGCCGGGGCCGCCCCCGGCGGGAACAGCACATAGCTGTCGATGATCGCTGCCAGCATGGGATAATGCAGATCGGTGACCACGATCAGCGTAATCGCCAGGAAGGTCAGAAAGGTCGCGAAAATCGCGCTTTGCTGGCCCTGGCTCGGGTCGAACGACATGGCAAGGCCCAGACCGGTCTGCATGGAGATCACCGTGCCCGCCACATTGACGGCGCTCACGAGAAGCCGCACCAGCCCGCCCAGCATGACGCCGTACAGCACTTCGCGGATGAGCGCGATCATGGCCGCAGGCCAGGACCCCGTGACCTCGGGCAAGGCATCCCGGACGATCGGCATGACGATGATCGTCAGCGCCAGGGCGATCGCCAGTCTCAGGCGTGGCGTCACGGTCGGCTCGCCGAACACCGGCAGCAGCATGATCGCCGATCCCACCCGCGCGAAGACGAGCAGATAGGAAAAGGCCAGGGCCGGCACCATATCGAACCCAAGAACCATGCTACCCCGCAATGATCCGTGACACGATGGTGTCCATGAAAGTGGCCATCATGGCGCCGATGAACGGCAGCACCATCAGCAGCGAGATGAACACCGCGATGATCTTCGGCACGAAGACAAGGGTCATTTCCTGCACCTGGGTCAGTGCCTGGAACAAGGCGATGACCAGACCGATGACGAGCGCAATGGCCATGACCGGCGCCGAGGCCTTGATCAGCAGCCAGATCGCATCCCGCGCGATATCGATAGCCTCCGGTCCCGTCACACGCCGCCCCGCCTAAAAAAGATGGTTTATCATAGTACGGCTGCCGTTAAGGGCGCGTTGCAGGCTGTGTTTTCCGTTGCCTGGCCAGCCCGCTCCCCCTCCCGACCACCCACAGGGTACCCTTCATTGGGTGGTCGGGAGGGGGAGCGGGCTGGCGGTGCCGCTTCTAGAAAAGTATCCTTTAAATCGGCATGCGCATAATGTCCTGATACGCACCGATCACCTTGTCGCGCACGGCCACGACGGACTGAACGGTCACTTCCGCCGCCGAGATGGCGGTCACCACATCGACCAGGGGCGCTTCGCCCGCGGCCCCCGCAGCCGCCATCGCTTCGCCGGTCTTGGCGGTTTCCACGGCGCCATCGACGGCGGCGCGCACCATCTGGCCGAAATCCCCGCCCGCACCGGCAGAAGCGGAGACCTCGGCACCGCCTTCTTCCGTAATCGTACGTTTGGCCGCCTGGGCATAGGCATTGATCGCCTTCGCAGCTTCGATGGCCATGGGCGGATCACTCCTTCTTCGTCTCGTCTTACTGGGTCAACAGATCGATGGTCCGCGCCATCATGGTGCGCGCCGCCTCGATCACGTTGAGATTGGCCTCATAGCTGCGCTGGGCCTGGCGCATATCCATGGATTCGATCAGACTATTGACATTGGGGGTCGCCACATAACCCATCTCGTCCGCCGCCGGATGACCCGGATCATGTTTCTTGCCGAAGGCGGATTGATCCGGCACGCTCTTGTCCATGCGCACCATGGAAACGCCCATCTCACGGTCGAGTTCAGAGGAAAAAGACGGGATCCGCCGGCGATAGGGCTCGCCGCCCGGCGCGGTCGCCAAGGACTCCGCATTGGCGATATTCTCCGCCAGGATCCGCATCCGGTCGCTTTGCGCGCGCATGCCGGAAGCCGCGATCATCATCGGTTTGGTCAAATCCATGAGATCCTCGCTTTACCTGTTCCTGAGCCGGAACAATCATGTCCGGCCAATGGCCATGCGCACCAGATTGACGCTTTTGGAATAAAGGCCCGCCGCGATGCGGTATTCGCCCACCGTTTCGCTGACTTTCATCATCTCCTGTTCAAGGGAGACCGAGCGGCCATCGGGCGTCACCTGCCAGGCGTCGGTCTTCTCGGTCCGGAAATTTTGGTCCGCACCGGCACGGACGCTGGCCATGTGCTTGCCTTGCGTCATCTGCATGGCCTGACCGCCGGACGGTCCGCTGCGGTCTTCCGACGCCAGAAAAGAGGCGAAATCCGGACGCTTGAGATCGACTGCCTGATAGCCCGGCAGATCCGCATGGGCAACGTTTTTCGCCAGGACTTCCTGGCGAGCGCTCAGCCAGCCCATCTTGTGCTTCAGCATCCCAAACAGGGGAATATCGTTCAGTGCCATGAGAACCCACGCCTATCTTCACCCGCTCCAACGATACGCCACGGAGGTAAAGGGGGCGTGAAGACGGCCCCGCACCGTGCTTTACAGGACCTTAAACCCTGACCCGTATCGTTGTGTTCACCATACGGAGGAGATTTGGTTAAAGGGGGTTCGGCCCATGGACGCGCTCGACATAGGACGCATGGTCCTGGCATTGATATTCGTGATCGGTCTGATCGGCGGCTTCGGCTGGGTGGGCCGCCGGCTGGGCTGGCTCAGCCTGTTCCGCACGCCCGAAAGCCGCCTGGAAGTGCTCGACACGCTGACGCTCGACCCCCGCACACGGCTCGTTCTGACCCGCGTCGATGCTGAGGAATATCTGGCCCTGATCAGCCCCACCGGCACCAGCCTGACCGGTCCGCTTAAACCCGGAGATGTGGAAAAGGCCCTGCATCCAGTAGGGCCAGCCACCGTTCACAGCCTCGACCGCGCGGCCTCCTGATGTTGCGCACGGCCTTCAAGACCGGTTTCCTCAGCCTGGGTCTCTTTCTGGTTCTGACGGAGGGTGCCCAGGCCCAGGAACTGTCGCTCGATCTGGGTGAGACCGGCACGCTGACCGAGCGCCTCGTTCAGATCATCGCCCTCATCACGGTGCTGAGCCTGGCGCCGTCGATCCTGGTGATGGTCACCTCCTTCACGCGGATTATCGTTGTGCTGTCCATCCTGCGCACGGCCATGGGCCTGCAGCAGAGCCCGCCCAACCCGGTTTTGATCAGCCTTGCCCTCTTTCTGACCGTCTTTATCATGGGACCGGTGCTGCAGGAGGCTTACGAGGCGGGCATCGCGCCGGTGATGAACGAGGAAATGGACACCATGACCGGCCTCGAAGCGGCCGCTGAGCCGTTCCGCACCTTCATGCTCACCCATACAAGGGAAAAGGACCTGGGCCTCTTCATCGATCTGGCGCGCGAGGAACCGCCCGAGACGCCGCAGACGACGCCGTTCCGCATCCTGCTGCCCGCCTTCATGATTTCCGAACTGCGCCGCGCCTTCGAGATCGGCTTTCTGTTGTTCGTGCCGTTCCTGGTGATCGACATGGTGGTGGCGTCGATCCTCATGGCCATGGGCATGATGATGCTCCCCCCAGTAATCATCTCCCTGCCCTTCAAGCTGATCTTTTTCGTCCTGGTGGACGGCTGGTATCTGGTGGCGGGCTCGCTGGTGCAAAGCTTCGGGACCGGTGGCGGCTGAAAGAAGCTCTCTTTGAGTCACGAAAACGTTCCTTGCGGAAGGATAGTTCCGTCTACGGGGTTTTGCCAGACCGTCAACCGCCGGTCTGAATGGACCGGTCGAACTGGTCGCGGAACGAGGCCATGAAGGCGTCCAGCGTATCGGTGGCGGCGATCTTGCGCGCCAGGTCGCGGAACTCGATACCTTGGGTTTCGATCCGCCGCGTCACGATGTCGAAGGCCCTGGCGTCGGGACTGTCCCCCATCTGACCCGCATAGCGCTGACGCAAACGGGCCAGGCCGTCCGGGTCGTCGCCCAGCACATAAGCGATGGCCGCGCGCATGATGGCGAACCGGTTTTCCGCGTCCAGATCCGCGTCATCGGCGATCCGGTCGAGCGCCAGCGCTTCATAGGCCTGCGCCGTAGCGGTCCAGTCTTCGGCCCGCCACAGAATATCCGCCCGCAGACCTTGAACGTCGTCCCCTTCATATTCTTCGATCACTTCCAGAGCATGGTCATAGCGGCCCAGCTCACTCAAGGAACGGGACTCAAGCAGACGCCGCTGCCGGTTCAAGCGCTCGGGCAGCCGCGCCAGGCGGGTGGAGCGGATGGTCTGCAGAGCCTTTTCCGGTTTACGGTCCATCAAATGCACCATGGCGAGCCGGGTGGCGATCTGCGCCCGGGCCACGCCGGTCAGGCGGAACTTGATCTGGTGATCAAGCAGCTCGGCCGCCTGTTCCAGGAGGTCCACATCCACAAGACGGTCCGCCAGCTTACGGATCATCTCATCGCCCTTGCGCCCGATGGGCACCTGTTCGGGAAAATCGTAGAACAGGGCCAGCGCCTGGACCGGCGTCATGGCATCGGCCTTGCCGTCCAGGAAAAGGCCGGTGAAAACGGCGGCCATATCGTCCGCGATCTTGCGCGCTTTCTCGGTCGCGGGGAAGCTCTGGACCGCCAGGCGCATGGCCACAAGCCCTTTGCGGATCTCGCCTTGGGCCACATAAAGCCGGCCCAGCTCCTCGATGACCGACAGTTCGAGATCGTCGCCCCGCCAGCGGAAGCGCAAGCGCTCAAGCGCCGCGATCATGTCCGGCGGCTCGATTTCATCCAAAGCCTGCAACAGCATCAGCTTACGGAAGACAGCCTGTACTTCCGTGGGCAGATCCTTTGCATCGATCACCGCCTGATAGTGCCCGAGCGCTTCTTCCGGCACGCCATTGGCCTCGGCCAGACGGCCTTCAAGCAGGCGGGCCTCCAGATCGAGACGGCCGCCGATCTGCAAGGCGCGCGCCCGCCGCAAGGCGTCTTCCGCCGCCCCCAGATCATTGACGCCGAGCGCCGCCCTTGCCGACGCCATCAGAAAAAAGTGCTGGGCCTTTTTGCCATGCTCCTTGAACGCGGGCGCGCCTTCCTCCAAATCCCGGCGCGCGGCCGGCCATTGCTCCAGAGCCGCATGGACCGCGCCGCGCCACAAGGCAGCAGCCGGATCGAACCGCAGCGTCTGGTGGGACAGGTCCGTCAGGGCGTCTTCGAACCGTTTCGTCATAAACCGGGCGACGCCGCGCAAGGCCCTGAACCGGGGATCCACCTCCATTTCCGGTTGATCCGTACTGATCTGCGCCAGAATGCCCAACGCCTCCACTTCCAGACTGTTGGCCAGGTAGAACCGGGCCAAATCCATCCGTGCGGGAATACGCGCCGCCTGGTCGGCCATGGCGCTGACATCCGCATAGAACGCCTGCAGATTACCCGTCATATGCGCCTGGCCGCCCCGCGCCCAGTTGATGAAATCCATATGTCCCGGACTGGTGGCCTGGGCCAGGCCGGTCTGGACCGGTCCGCGCGTATCCATGCCCGACAGGCGCAAGCCCGCAGGCCGCAGGATCAAAACCGTGTTATCGTCCGCCTTCAGCTCGATATCGTCCGCATCAGGTTCAAGAGCAAGGCCATGGGTGCTCGCCAGGATCTCAAGATCCACCAGGCGCAAGGCCCGGGAGACCCCGTGCGCTTCCCCACCGCTCATGACCACGCCCAGATGGCTGCGGGTCTCGGGATCCTTGATCCAGGACACCACGATGGGCCCGGGAAGCGTGGCGGCCAGATGGGCGCCGTCGTCGCTCACCAGGATCCGCTCCACCACTATCGGCGCGGACGGCGCCGTGATGGTCTCCCCCAGGACGATCGTCCATGCCCCATCGCTCCGTTCCACGGTGACCAGCATGCGATTACGCACGCCGATGCGCAGCGCCGATACGCCGGACTGGGGGATCTGTTTCATGTCGGTGACGATATCGCGAAACCGGCGCTCGTCCCCAGACAGATTAAAAGCGGCTTGCGCCGCGAACACCGCCCAGACATGATCGCCGCGCCGGAAAACCGCTGCCGGAGGCGGCGTCTCCCAGGGAAAGACCAGCGCCACGCCGCCGTCGCGCGGCTCGAAGGACACGGGCACGCGCGGGGCATCGCTCAAGCCGGGCTCAAGCGCCGCGCCGGGGGTTTCGCTGCCTTCGGCCACTTGCCCAAGCTCAACCGCGTCAGAAGTCTCTCCCGGCAGGCCGTCCGCAGGGGGATCCTGTGCCTTCGCCTCTTGATCCTTGTCTTGGTGATCCTCGTCCGGTTTCAGAATATCGACCACGACTCGCGTGCCATCGAGATAATGGCGGGTGTTACTGTGCGGATCATGATCCACCCGGACCGACAAGACGCCATCGTCCGAGGTGGGCTCCGCCCCTGTCACGAAGGGCGGCGGGGAGACGGTCAACGGCGTCAGGTCCACGGTCCCCGGACGGTCGAAGGTCAGTGTCAGCGATGCCTCGCCGGGTTCGGCCCGGTATCCGATGACATCCGGCCACTCGAAGACGAGCCTGGTATAGTCCGCATTGTTCCCGATGCGCAGCGTAACCTCCGCTTCGCTGACTGCCTCCGGCGTTTCCGGTCCACTCGGCTCTTCCGGGTCTGGATCGGCGGCCGGTTCAACGGCCGTCACGGCTGTCAGCCCGGCGGGCCGCGGGCGGGGGCGCACCGACGCATAGCGCGCGGCCCTGTCGGGCTCGGCCGTCTCCAAGTCGGCCGTCTCCAAGACGGGCGCCTCCGCGACGGCCGGCACCGCGCCTTCGAACCGGGGCGGCACGAGATCGATCACCACGCGCCGTCCCCTGGTCTGCAAACGGGGCTCCACGGGATATTTCAGGGCAATCCGCAGACCCTGGCCGTCCCGGTCCTGACGGACCAGCGCCACATACGGCTCGAGCGCCTGCGCGATGGTCTGTACCGGTCCCGCAAACGGGCGGTCGAACCGGACCACAACAACCGTGCTCACGGTACTGATCTCAACGTCTACGGCCCGTTCCCAGTCCATGACGATCCGCCCGACAGGGCTTTCAAGACGCGCGGCGATTTCCACGGGCTCACCGGCGGTGGACTGCGCCAAGGCGGATGCGCCGTGAAGCCCCTGGAGACCGATCAGGATGAAGAACAGGCGCTTAAGCAGGTCCATGGCGCAACACAATAATGTCTATGAGCGGCCCATCCGTTCCGTCCCAATCCTCTCCTTGCCCCATTTCCGTCCCGAGCAGGACCGGGATCCGGGACGACAATCCGTAGGCGGTGAGCCGGTCCGCCACGGACAGGCCTTTGGTCAACACGGCGATTTGCAGGTTCAAAGACGGTCCCGGCTGTCCAGTCTCCTCTTCCATGTGCGCAACGATATAAATATGGTTGTTCAGCCTGCCGAGGACGCCGGACAGATCGCGAAGCAACGCCGCCGGTTCGGTCCCGTCGGGCCCGATCCGGTCGGCCAGCCATCGGTCAAGAGAACTGCGCAGCACGATGTGGTCTTTTTGTAACTGGACAGCGACCCGGTCTGCCTCCTCTTCGCGGTTCAAAGCGTTGCGCAGAACGGTTCCAAGATAATCCGTGTTTGTCGCCGGTCCGTCCTGTTCCCGGAACGTGGAGAAGGCCGGATGATCGCTGATGGGCAGGCGCTGAGGATCGAGCATTGACAGGGTAAGCACGAACATGCCGATCAAGAGCCCCAACAGATCGACGAACGTCACCATCCACCCGGCAGAGACGAAATCGACCGTATCGGGATCTTCTGTATACAAGAAGGCAGCCATCATGGCGCGTCAGAAAGAAGCATCCGGCAAGGCAATACTGACCGTCAAGCCGCCGTCTTCGGGCAAAAGACCGATATCCGCGGGCACGAAAGGCGCAATCAAGGGCCAGTGCTCGTCGAGGAAGGCGGCGCGCGCCCGGTCGAGATAGGCCCGCCCGCCGATCAGAAACCGGACCTCGCTTCCCGGACTCTGCTTCAGAATACCGGCCAGATCGCCGAGCACGGACCGGTAATCAGCCGTCGGCAGAAATTCCCCCGATGGATAGATCCGGTCCAACGGAGCCCACATGGTCAGCCGCCCGTCAAGGCCGGGCATGGCGCGCATCTCGAAACCGGAGTCCTCAAGCAGGCGCTCCGCGCTGTCGGCCGCGAGCCGCGCCCGCTCCAGCCTGGAGGCCTTGCCGTATCCGAACAATCCCGAGCCCGCAGGCATGACGGCCGAGAACGCCTCGTTCAAACTGATCATGGCACGCGATCCGCGGTGAGAGTCATATGTTCCGTCAGCCGTCAAAGCGACAAAGAAAACCAGCAGCACGAGATAGAGCGGCAGATAGAACTGAACGCTCTGCTGCTCAGCATTATCCGGCCGTGAATGTGGGCGTATCCGCACACGCAGAGCGCCCCGTGCCATGCCGTCAGCCGGTTCATCGGTCACGCCGTGTCTCCGTTGCCGGAATGAGACGACTGGATCTGTCTCCAGTGTACCGGCACGCTGGTTAAAGCCGCGTTAGGGCGTACGGTAACCATCGGGCAGCCTGCTGCTTTTACCCTTCGGTAACCGGCGGCGCCGCGTGCTTGGCCATCAGGACGGTCAGATCCTGTGCCACGGTAGGATTCATTTGTGCCAGGATCGCCGCGATTTTCTGTTCCCGCATACGCACTGCGACAGCGAGCAGAATATCCTTGTTAAGATTTTCGAAAATACGCGCCGCATCCTTGGCCTTCATGTTCTCGTAAACCTTCACAAGGCTCGCGATCTGGGCTTCTTCTTCCTCGTCTTTCTGGATGAGCAGCCCTTCGATGCGGGCTTCCAAAGCCTTGAGTTCCGCAATGCGCTCTTCGATCCGCTTTTCCGTGGCCACCAGCAGTTTCTGCTCCATGGCCAGTTCCCGTTCCCGGGCCTCCAGGGTCGCCCGGCGATCGGCCAGGCTCTGCAGCACACGAATTTCGGACTCGCTCATGAAAGCAGGATCGGAAACGGCCATGCCATTCGAGATCGGCGCGTCATAGAGCGGATCATCCTGGTCTTGTTCATCCGCCGGAGGATTGTCTGCCCCGGTCTCCCTGCCGCCGCCGGGTTCATTCTCCTGCTCCGTCTCTTGACCGGACGGTTCGGCATCGCCCGCCTTGGCTGGGGCAACCGCATCGAGCGCGCCTTGAAATCCGGTCCACACGCCGAACAGTTTGACCGAGAACAGGATCAGGGCCCCGAGCGCTACCATGGGCAGAATTTTCAGCCGTTCATCCATCGCCGTCCCTACACCCTTCGCAATCCCAGATCAACGCGCTTCCCGCAAAGCCTTCAGCAGACGGTTTTGCAACGCATTCACATCCTCCGTCTCCCGATCAAGGCCTTTCTGAAGTGAAAGCGCAGATGGCTCCGCCGCCACAGGCCGGTCCGGCCCTGCAAACGAAGGGGCCGGACTTGTCTTGGCGGTCCGTCCGCCCTCCAGACGGTCCGCGAGATTATTGCCCGACTCAATCATGAGTGAGAGCTCGTCGCCCAAGGACCGGGCCCTGGCAATCATGCCGGAAAGATCCGTAGACGCTGTTTCGCTTGCGGCCTTGAGATCGAAAATACTGGCTTGCGCCCGCTTGGTCGCCATATCGAGGCCGGAAATCAAGTCGCGCAAGCCGTCCTGACCCGACCGTAATTGCCGCAGCCGCCGGTCGAGCAGCACGCAATAGAACACGGTGACCCCCAGAAGCACGGCCAACATGCCTTCCAGAAGAAGATCGACAGGCAACACCGGCATCAAAACCGCTCCGTCGCCCGCCGCCGCACGGTATTATCGATCCGTACCGCGACATTCCGGCCCATGCGGCCCATGCGCCCCTGCAGCAGGGAAACCGGCCCGCAGCGCAATTCCACCGGAGAGTCTACATCCGCACTGAGCAGAATGGTTTGACCCACCTGCAGGTTCATCACATCGTTCAGCCCCATGGTCAGTTCATCGAGCACGGCCTCGATCTCGATTTCCGTGGACCATAATTCCGTAGCAAGATGGCTTTCCCAAATGGAGTCACGCCCGAATTTCTCACCCATGAACATCTGGAGCAGAAGCTTGCGGATCGGCTCCAGGGTGGCGTAGGGAATCATCAACTCGATGCGCCCGCCCCGGTCCTCCATATCGATGCGCAGCTTGGTGAGAATGGCGGCATTGGCGGGCCTGGCAATCGCCGCAAAGCGGGGATTGGTTTCCATACGGTCCAGTACCAGGGAGATTTTCGTCAAAGGTTCGAAAGCGGCCTGCAGGTCCGCCAGCACGACCTCGATCATCCGCTGGACCAGATTGCGCTCGATCGTCGTATAGGGCCGGCCTTCGATGCGCATGGCCGCCGTACCGCGCCGACCGCCCAAAAGCACATCGACGATGGAATAGATCAGATTGGAATCGACCGTGAACAGACCATAGTTATCCAATTCCTTGGCCCGGAAGACCGCCAGAATCGCCGGCAGCGGAATCGAATTCAGGTAATCGCCGAACCGGATCGAGGAGATATTATCGAGGCTGACCTCCACATTATCGGAGGTGAAATTCCGCAAGGATGTCGTCATCATCCGGACGAGCCGGTCAAAGACGATCTCCAGCATGGGCAGGCGTTCGTAAGACACCAGTGCGGAATTGATGATGGCGCGGATGCCGCTGCGGTCGGACCGTCCCTGTTCGCCCGAATCGAAGCCCAGAAGGCTGTCGATTTCATCCTGGTCCAGAACGCGTTCGGAGGACGACATCTCCATGCCGTCGTCCTCGACCATGGCGGCCCATTTCTCCGCCTCGGCCGCTTCCTCGGGCGACATCTGGTCTTCCGACTCCGTCAAACCGGCGTCCGGACCGCTGTCTGACCCTATTTCCGGCTCGTCTGCCATCCCCAATCATCCATTTACTGAACAAGCATTTCCTTGAAGAGAACGTCATGGACCCGGATCGGATGGGTGGCCAAATTCACCCGGTGCAACAGCTCTTCTTTCAAACGGAAGAGTCCCGCCGAACCGTTCAGGTCTTCAGAGCGCATTTCCCGCAAATAGACCGTGAACTTGTCGATGACCCGGGTCATGGTCTCCTCGAGCTTGGCCGTGTCCGTTTCCTTGTGGACTTCCAACGCGACCTTGAGCTTCAGGTAAACGGGCCGGTCGCCGGCCGTTTTGAGATTGACGAGCAGGTCGGGCAATTCGACGAAGATCGCATCTTCCGGCTTGAGCGGTTCCGGCCAATGCGCCTTTTTTGTGCCGTCGCCATGGCCTTCATCACGGTGCGCACCTTCAGTATCGTAATCGGCATAGTCCCCGTCCCCGGCACCGCCCTTGGCTTGGGTTTCGTCCTTGCCGCCGCCGCTGAAGACGAACAGATACAATACGGCACCGATGATGATCACGAGCAGCGGCCCGCCGATAAACAGAACAAGGACTTTACCGGGAAGCTTCTTCTTCGCCCCGGTGTCCTCGCCGCCCGCCCCTTCTTCACCGCCGGCGCTGTCTTCCGCGTCGGCTACCATGCCGCACCCCGTTTTCCGTCAAGCCTAAACAACGGCCGAGCATAGCCACAGTGCGGTTAAGGCCGCGTTTCCGCCGTTTGCAGAACGTCCCGCCGGGCAAAACCTGCCCGGCAGTTTTCGTACCCTGTGCCAGCCCGGCCGCACCACAGTCGCGGAAAACCGCGCTTTACAGCTCTGGCACGTCCCATGCGAAGACGGGGAGCAGTCCGCAAACAGAGGATGTCTCCCGATGGAACATGTGGCCGTCGTCAATCTCTCCCAGCAAATGTCCATGCGCCGCAGCATGGATGTGATCGCGAACAATCTCGCGAATATGAACACGACGGCCTTCAAGGCGGAAACCATGCTGTTTCAGGAGCATCTGGAGCCGCTCAAAGGGGCGAAACATAAGCAGGACCCGATGGTTTTCGCCATGGACTACGGGATGAGCATGAATTTTCAGGAAGGGCATTTCGAGCCCACCGCCAATCCGATGGATGTCGCCATTTCCGGGGATGCGTTTCTGGTGGTGGAAACGCCGCAAGGGGAACGCTACACGAGAAACGGCCATTTGCGCCTCGACGCGGACGGCCAGATCGTTACCCATGACAATCATCCGGTTTTGTCGGAAGACGGACAACCGATTATCGTTGACCTTGAAGACACCAATCTGACGATCGCGCCGGACGGATCGGTGAACACCGGCCGTTTGGCCGAGCCGGTGCGGCTCATGGTGGTGGCCTTCGAGAACAGCGCCGACATGATCAAGGACGGATCGAGCCTTTACAAGGCGGCCGTGCCGCCCCAACCGGCCGAGAACTTCCGGATCCAGCAGGGCATGCTGGAACGGTCCAATGTCTCACCGATCCGTGAAATGACGAAAATGATCCAGACCATGCAGGCCTACAGCTCGGCCGCCAAGATGAACGAAAACACCGCCGATTTGAGCCGCAAGGCCATCGAACGGCTGGGACGGACCCAGTCGTGACCCGGCGGACCGGCCCATTGCGTATCCAAGTACCGAGAAGGAGTACCCCCTCATGAAATCGTTGAACATTGCCGCCACGGGCATGCTGGCGCAGCAGACGAATGTGGAGGTGATCTCCAACAATATCGCCAATATGAACACCATGGGGTTCAAGCGTCAGCGGGCGGAGTTTCAAGATCTGCTCTATCAGAATCTGGAGCGGGTGGGGGCTGCCACCTCCGACCAGGGCACGGTAACGCCGAGCGGCATTCAGGTCGGCGTCGGTGTGCGCACAAGCGCCGTCTACCGCATCACCGCCCAAGGCAACATGGCGTCCACGGAAAATACTTACGATCTGGCGATCCAGGGCAAAGGGTATTTCCAGATCCTGCTGCCCAACGGCCAGGAGGCCTATACCCGCGCCGGATCCTTTTCCGTCAGCCCGGAAGGCCAGCTCGTGACCAGCGACGGCTATGTGGTGCAGCCCGGCATCGCCATTCCGCCGGAAGCGGTCGATGTGGCGATCAATGCTCAGGGTACGGTCCAGGCCATCTTGCCGGGACAGGCCGCGCCGCAGGAGGTCGGGCAGATCGCGCTTGCGACTTTCTTCAACGAAGCGGGCCTCGAGGCCATGGGCGACAATATGTTCGCGGAGTCGAACGCCTCCGGCCCGGCCAATATCGGAACGCCGGGGGCGGACGGTTTCGGCACCATTCGGCAAGGGTTTCTGGAAACCTCTAATGTCAATGCCGTCTCCGAAATCACCTCTCTGATCACGGCCCAGCGGGCCTATGAGATGAACGCCAAAGTTATTTCGGCTTCGGACGAAATGCTGTCCACCACTTCCAATCTGCGCTAAGGCCCTTAACCTGACCGGGGACTGATCATGTCCATCGCTTTTGCCCATATCCTGCCGGATGGTCCGGGCCGTGTGCTTTCGGTTCTCCTTGCCATGGCTCTGATCCTGGCCTTGCCCGTTCCGGCCGCGGCATCCCAGGCCGACCGGCCGAAAACGGTCCAGCTCCGGCCGGAGATCACCGCGCGCGGCCCCATGGTGCTCCTGGGCGAGATCTTTGTGGTAGAGCCGGACAGCGAAACCGGCCGTCAGGCCATCGCACAGGCGCCGGCACCCGGCAAACGCAGTACGCTCGATGCGGAACATCTTGCGGCTCTTGCCAGGACCCGTGGCCTTGCCTGGACCAATCCGCTCGGCCTGCGGTATGTCAGCATAACGCGCATGAGCCGGATCATCGATCAGGCCGCCATTCTCGAAGCCGTGACGGCGGCTTTGGAGTCCGAGGCCCCTGGCGACCGGATCGAGGTGGACATCATGGGCCATGTGGCGCCGATCCATGTCGCCCTCGATCAGACGGCGGATCTAACCGTGACCCTGGAGGATCTGGACCGGGCCAGCGGCCGCTTCCGCGCGGCGGTCCGTCCTGCGGCGGCGGACGGGGCCGATGCGGGCCTGCGCCTGTCCGGCCGGATCCACAGCCTGGTTCAGGTCCCGGTTCTGCGCCAGACCATGGCCAGGGGCGATGTGGTCAGGCAACGGGATTGGGATTGGGCCGATCTGCGGGCTGACCGTCTGCCACGCGGGGCGATCCTCGATCCGGTACGCCTGACCGGGCAGGAATTGCGCCGGACCACGCGCGCGGGCACGCCCCTTCGGCTGAACGATGTGATGGCGCCGACCCTGGTGGAAAAAGGTGGCATCGTGACCATGATCTTCCGCCGCCCCGGCATGGAACTGACCGCCTCGGGCCGCGCCCTCGAAGACGGCGCTTTGGGCGATGTCATCCGGATCCGGAACACCACCTCCCTGAAGATCGTTGAAGCCCGCATCGACGGCGCGGGCATGGCCCTGGTTCAGCCCATGGTCGTGCGCACCGCCGAAATGCGGCGGTAAAGGAAGCGTATCATGACGACCCTGTTCCCGGCTCTGAAAAAAGCGCTGATCCTCGCCAGCGTCTTAATGCTCGGCGCCTGCAGCACTTTCGACCGGCTGTCCCGCGTCGGCGCGGCCCCGCCCCTGTCGCCCATCGACAATCCGGTATCGCAGCCGGACTACCAACCCGTGGCCTTGCCCATGCCCGCGCCGGACCGGCGCACCTATGCCGCCAATTCCCTGTGGCGTAACGGCGCGACGGCCTTCTTCAAAGATCAGCGTGCGGGCGATGTGGGCGATATCCTCACGGTCCGGATCGATATCACTGACCGGGCCAATCTGGAAAACACCACGACCCGCAGCCGGGAAAGCACGGAAGACGCGGATCTGACCAATCTGCTGGGCATCGAAGGCAGTCTCGCCAATGTGTTGCCTGAAGCGGTGTCGCCGGACTCCCTCGCCAGTTTTGGGTCGAGTTCGAGCAGCGCGGGCAGCGGCGAGATCGACCGGGAGGAAGATATCGAACTGACAGTGGCCGCCATGGTCATCCAGAAACTGCCCAATCAGAACCTGGTGATCTTCGGGCGTCAGGAAGTGCGGGTGAATTTCGAAGTCCGCCAACTGCAGATCATGGGCGTGGTGCGGCCGGAAGATATTTCGAGTACGAACATTATCGAACACACCCAGATTGCCGAGGCGCGGATTTCCTATGGCGGCAAGGGCCACATCACGGATCTGCAGCAGGACCGGTATCTGAAACAGATCTACGATATCATCGCGCCGTTCTGACGGGCTGCGCGGGAATGATCCTTACGGGGCTTTTTTCGCGATAATGAAAACCGCAGGGCTCTTTTCCGGCTGCCAGTCGTGATCGATGGTGAAGCCCGCGCCGGTCAGGCTGGTCCGCAAATGCGCCTGCGTAAAGACTTTCACTAGGGGGAAGAAACCCAGCATTCTCCCCACGGGCAGTACGGGCACCAGCCACCACATCGAGTCGCCAAGACACGCGGTGCTTGTCACGAAGATGCCGCCGGGCTTGAGCATGCGGTGGACCTTGGCGATGGCCGCGTCCTTGTCTTCGAGCAAATGCAGCAGGCTGAGCGCCAGGACGGCATCAAGGCTGTCATCGGGCACGCTCAGGCTCTCGACGGTGGCCTGCTCGAAGGTCACATTCCCGATATTTTCCGCTGCCGCCTTGTCCCGCGCGATCGCGATCATCTTGGAAGAGATGTCCGTAGCAAGGATATGCTTTACGTAAGGCGCATGGGCGAGTGCCGTCGAACCGGTGCCGCAGCCCAGCTCCAGAACCTCCATATCCGGCGTGAAATAGCCGCGTGTGATCTCCAGTTTCTTTTGATAGGCCGCCTCGTCGGCAACCGGTTGCTTCGCGTATTTTTCCGCGATCTTGTCCCAGAATTTTGCCGATGCCGCCATGGCGTTCCCTCTCGTTTCCGCACGAACCATCGAAGGGGCGTTCACAGCCATGGAAAAACGAAAAGGGCGGGCACCGCAAGGCACCCGCCCTTTTCTTTTCCGTTTCCGTCATCCGGTGCTCTAATCGTCCCGGTAGACTTTTTCCCGGCGTTCGTGCCGTTCTTGAGCCTCGATGCTCAACGTGGCCGTGGGCCGGGCATCAAGCCGTTTGAGCGAAATCGGCTCGCCGGTTTCTTCGCAGTAACCGTAAGAGCCGTCCTCGATCCGCCGCAATGCAGCATCGATCTTGGAGATCAGCTTGCGCTGCCGGTCCCGGGTGCGCAATTCCAAGGACCGTTCGGTCTCGGAAGAGGCGCGATCCACAAGATCGGGATGCTGATTGTGCTCTTCCTGAAGATTCAGCAAGGTTTCCTTGCTTTCCTTCAGGATGTCTTCTTTCCAATCGAGCAGTTTCTGACGAAAATACTCTCGTTGCCGCTCGTTCATGAACGGCTCGTCGTCGGACGGGGCATAGCCATCCGGCAAATCGACGTTCACGACCGATCCTCCCTTCACTACAAAGACCTCCGCCGTAAAAGCGCCGGGACTATATCGGCGCACACCCGGCCAAGCAATGGCAAACACGAGTAAGACTGTTGGAATAGCAAAACGCGCAAGCCTTTGAACCGCCATGCAGGCGAAAAGATCACAAATGCTGCTCGTATTTTGCCAATTCCACCCGTGCGCGGAGTTCGACTTCGTCCAATACCTCCAGAAGCCGCGGATCGCTCACCGCGCTGGCCTCCTCCTCGAGCGCCGCCAGCAAGGCCCGCAAGCGGTCGGCCGGAATGCCGCCGGACAACAGCGCCAGGCGGATCTCCGACAAGGCATCGAGCAAGGCATGGCCGCGCTTCACCGCTTTGCGGCGTCCCGTGGTCGCGTCCTCCGTGCCCTGCAGCGCAATCAGCGCACCGACGGAAGCCACCGCCGACGCCGCCTGCGGGCCGCCCGGTTTGGCGCCTTTTTGCGGTCCATCGACCTGAAAACCGCCTGCGGCCTTGCGCGCGCCCCCTGCCCGTACACCTGTTGATTGCAGCCGACCCGGCCCGCCAACTTTCATGTGTGCTCCGCCTTCTCCCATCATATACGGCCCCGACACAGTGCCTCGTTGCGCTTAAGACGCCGCTAAAACGCCGGACGGCAGTTTCTGCCCGCCTGCCCCTTCAGGACCGGCAAAAAGCGCCGCTCCGGCCCCGGCCGGACGTGCGGAACCGCTGGAAAAGCGCGCATTTGCGCCATTGCTCCGGCTGGCACGGCGCTCGCTTTTCCCAAATCCGGGTATCCCCCGCCAAGATACGAAGGAGGCGTTCATGACCGACCGGCCGAGCCTTTCGAGCGGATCCGTCCGCGCCCCCGGCGCGTGCGCGCTTGTGCTCTGCGCCCTTGTCATGGCGCTGGGCATGCTCGCCCCCTCCGGCGCCCACGGCGCGGCGCGGATCAAGGACATCGCGGATTTCGAAGGGATCCGCTCGAACCATCTGATCGGCTACGGGCTGGTGGTCGGGCTCGACGGCACCGGCGACGGCCTGCGCAACAGCGCCTTCACCCTGCAAAGCGTCCAGGCCATGCTGGAACAGCTCGGCGTCAATACGCGCGGCGAGAACATCAACACACGGAACGTGGCCGCCGTGCTGGTGACGGCGCAACTGCCGGCCTTCGCTACCCAAGGCACACGGATCGATATCACGGTGAGCACCCTGGGCGATGCATCGAGCCTGTTGGGCGGGCAATTGCTGGTCACGCCCTTGCGCGGCGCCGATGGCGAGGTCTACGCGGTGGCCCAGGGGCCGGTGACGGTCGGCGGTTTCTCCGCCGGCGGAGAGGCCGCGAGCGTCAAAAGCAATGTGGTCACCAATGGCCGCATCCCGAACGGCGCCATCGTGGAACGGGAGATCGAATTCGATCTGGCCCACCGGGACAGTTTGCGCATTTCCCTGCGCAATCCGGATCTGACCACCGCCACCCGTGTCTCCAAGGCCATCAACGCCTTTCTGGGCAGCGACGCCTCGACGCCGCTCGACACCACCAATGTGCGCCTGAAACGACCGTCTGGCTATCAAGGGGATATGGTCGCGCTCATCACCGAGATCGAACAGCTTACGGTCGATCCGGACCAGATCGCCCGCGTCGTCATTAACGAACAGTCGGGCACCATCGTCATGAGCGAGGCCGTCCGTGTCAGCACCATCGCCATCGCCCAGGGCAATCTGACCATCCGCGTGACCGAACGACCGCAGGTCAGCCAGCCCGCCCCCTTCGCAGACGGCACCACGGAAGTGGTGCCCCGGACCAATGTGCAGGTGAATGACGGGGCCGACCGCAAACTGACGGTGCTGGCCGAAAGCGTGACCCTGCAAATGTTGGTGGACGGGCTCAACGCCCTCGGTATCGGCCCCAGGGACATGATCGAGATCCTGCAAAGCATCAAGACAGCGGGCGCGCTGCACGCGGACCTGATCGTTCACTGAGGAAAGACCCCATGGATTCTGTCAGCACACAGTCTTTCGCCGCCGCTCCGGCCCAACAGAACACCGGAACCCAAGCGCTCGACGCGATCGCGCGCACCGCCCGCAGCGGCCAGGGCTATGACAAGACGGCCGCGCGCGAGGCCGCCGAACAATTCGAAGCGGTCTTTCTCGCTACGGTTTTCGACGGCCTGTTCCAGGGCGTCAAAACCGACGGTCCTTTCGGCGGCGGCCAGAGCGAACAGATGTTCCGCTCCCTGCTCAATCAGGAATACGCCAAATCGGTCGCCGCCCAAGGGGGCATCGGCATCGCCGACAAGGTCATGAGCGAGCTTCAACGCCTGCAGGAGGGTGTGTGATGCCGATTGCCGCCAACAGCCCCACCGACCGGGCCGACCAGCTTACCGTTCTGACCGAGCGCCTGACCGCCATCCTGGAATCGGAGATTGTGGCATTGATGGAAAAACGGCCCGCCGTGCTCGCCGACCATGCGCCGGAACGCGACAAGCTGGCGGCCGTCTATGCCCAGGAAATGGCCTTGATCCGCAAGGACAACCGTCTCATCAAAGGCGCCGACGGGGCGAGCCTTGTCGCGCTCAAATCGGCCACCGCCCGCTTTCGCGACGTCCAGGCGGCCCATGGACAGCGGCTGTCATCCATCCGCATGGTGACGGAGGGCTTGCTGAAGGCCGTGGCCGAGGACGCCAATGCCAAGACCCAGGCGGTGACGGGCTACGGCCAGGACGCGGGCCTGCGCCAGACGGCGGCCGGCGCCCCGGCCTCCCTCACCCTCAATCAGGTGGTGTGATGTCTTAACGGTTCCCCGGAAGGCGCGAAGTCGCTAGGCTGCGCCCGGTTGCGGCCTCAGGGGTACTGGCAGATGACGACGCAAGTGAACGAGCGCGGACTGGCCTTGATCCGCGAAGGCGAATGGGTGGGCCTCGAAGCGGTCAGGGATTCCACGGGCGCCTGGGTGATCGGCTACGGTCACCGGAAAACCGCCGAGGCCGGTCAGACCATCACCCAGGCGGATGCTGACGTCTTGCTTGAGGAAGATCTGGCCGAGGTCGAGGGCGCCGTTTCCAAAGCGGTGACCGTGCCCCTCAACGCAAACGAATACAGCGCCCTCGTTTCGCTCGCCTTCAATATTGGGCCGAAACGCTTCGCCAAATCCCTGCTCGTCAAGCGCCTGAATGCGGGCGACAGGGTCAACGCCGCCCAGGCCTTTTTCTGGTGGGCCAAGGCCCGCGTCGGCGGCCGGGCGGAAATGATCCCCGGCCTGATGAGCCGGCGCGCGGCGGAAGCCGCACTTTTTCTGACCCCCGAGGACCAGCCGGGACAGCAGACGGATGGCGGCACCCATGTGCGGCCGGACAAGGAAAGTCCGGACCGGCGCAGGACCCTGGCCAAAAGCCGCACCATACGCGGCGCCGGGATCGCGGGTATCGCGGGCTTTATCAGTTTCCTGAATCAATCGCTCGGCCTGCTCAATCAGCTCGATCCGAACAACGAAGTGATCGGGCGTCTCTACCGCTTTTTCCAGAGCATTCCGCAACAGGTCTATATCGTCCTGGGCCTGATCGTGATCATCGCGTCGCTTTACATCGCTTATGTGCGATGGGACGACTGGCGCAAGGGCAAGCGCTAAGAGCCCTTTTGGAAAGTGGCATCACCAGCCCGCTCCCCCTCCCGACCATCCACAAGGGTACCCTCATCGGGAGGTCGGGAGGGGGAGCGGGCTGGCCAGGCACATGGAAATGCGTTTGGCGGCGCATTTCCAAAAAGTCTCTAAGTCCAACGATCGAAGGACAGTGCAGAGCGTTTCGTTCTACTTCGTGGCGGTCTTGGCGAAATAAGCGGCGAGCGCGTCCACCTCTTCGGCCGACAAGCCCAGATTGGGCATGTTGTTCTGGCCGAAATCCTTGCCTTGCGGGTTTTCAAGGAACGCTCTGAGAAGGGGCCCGTCCCAGTTGCGGCCCTGACGTTTCAGGCTCACCGAATAGGGATAGCCTTCCACGGAACCGACCGGGCGGCCCATGAGGCCCGCCAGATGCGGCCCCACCTGGTTGATTTCCGCCATGGAATGGCACGATGCGCAGCGGGACTGGAAGACGGTCTCGCCCGGATCCGCGTAAGGATGGGCATTCATGTCGGTTTCCAGCATGGCCAGCTTGTCGCCGAGGCTGGAGCGGTCGAGTTGCGCGACCTGCATCTGCAGCGCTTCCGGCCCGGGCTCCACATCCTTGTTCCGGATCAGGATGATATTGTCGGAGTCCGAATAAAGCGCGAGACTGCCGTCCGGCAGGGTCAGGATATCCCGCAGACGCTCGCCCAAGGGGATCGGCTCGGCATAGACCACCGACTCGCCGCGCAGCCGCAGGCGGAACAAGGTCTGCTTGCGGAGCGACGCGACCAGCAGATCACCCTTCCAGTTGGGGAACTGCCGGGCATCGGCCATGGTGAGGTTCGAGATGCCGATGGACGGCATGAACGCGTAGATCGGTTCCCGATAGCCCTCATGGCGGCCCTGGGAGGGATTGAACGGCCAGGGCTGGTTGCCGTATTCCGTACCCAGAGTGACTTCCGGCCAGCCGTAATTCTCGCCCTCATACAGGATATTGAGTTCGTCGCCGCCCTGGGGTCCGTGTTCGGTCTCCCAGATCCGGCCCTGATCGTCCAGATAAAGCCCTTGGGGATTGCGCACGCCGATGGCGAAAATTTCCGATTCCAGCGTGCCCAGATCCATGCGCATGATCTTGCCAAGCGTCACCTCGGTGTTCATGGCCATCTTGGGATCGTCCACGCCATCGAGCAGATGATCGCCCACGGAGAACAGAAGCGTGTAGTCGTCATAGCGCAGCATCCGCCCGCCGGAAAGGTGGCCGCCGAAGACGAATTTGGCCTCCGTGTTGAACGGAACGCAAGGCGTCGCGGTAAACACCGTGTCCGGATTGGGATCGGTGACCCGGATCAGATCGCCCACCACTTCCAGATGAACCCGGCTGATGCGCAACTCGATGCAGTCGTCCTGATAATAGTGATGACTGACGAACAGATCGTAGGAGCGCTCTGTATTCTGTATCGTGATGATATCGGAGACCCGCACCCATTCGCGGTTGAACTTCGGATGCGCGAACGCCGCGTGCTTGGTCAGTTCCTGGTAGCGCAGATCGATCGAGACCGGCAGGGTACGGAGTTCGCCCTGGCCGCTGACATAGCCGATGCCGCCTCTGGGGGTGACGAACAGGATGTTGTCGCCGACAAGATCGATGCCGCCGCCCACGGCCGGGAAATCCCCAAGCGGTATCCGGGCGACCTGCAGGCCATGCAGGCCCGTATACATGGTTTCCCAGGCCATGCGGTCGGTCGCCGAACCGGTCTTGAAGGTGTTCTTGGCGCCGACCAGGTCGTCCCACCAGCGCGCGATGAGCTTTTCGATGCCGACGCCGGCCGTCTTCTTGCCGATGTAAAGGCCGCCCGTGAAGGCCACGAAGACCATGAGAAAGACGGCGCACAAGGCAGCCGCAACACCGGCCATCGGCCGCTGCCTGAACCACATATAGCCTGTGTTCAGTGCCCCCAGAACACGTTCCAACTTTCCGTCCCCATCACCTAGGCGGCCCATCCTTAACGGTATGCACCCGCGCCAGACGCTTCAACCGGCCCCTATGGACCGGGCTGAAGTGCTGGAGGCCTGCCCCAAGATCCTCCATTGCGATGGCTGGATTTTAAGCCAGCCACTTATTTTAGCAAGATCAATGCAACGAACGCGTGTCGGAAATTTTGGATGCACGGCAGCCAGGAACCGTGGGCGTAAAGCCCTTGGGGTCCGCGCCTTGCCTCCCATCCAGCCTACCTCTAGCTTGACCATGACAAACTGCCATTTTGGAGTGAGCCCTAATGAAGTTCGAAGGCACAACGAATTACGTCGCCACCGAGGATCTGCGCGTCGCGGTCAATGCCGCCAACACCCTTGAGCGCCCGCTTCTGGTGAAGGGCGAACCGGGCACCGGCAAGACCGTTCTGGCCCATGAAGTGGCCGAAGCGCTCGGCACACCGCTCATCGAATGGCACATCAAATCGACCACTAAAGCTCAACAGGGCCTTTACGAATATGACGCCGTGTCGCGCCTGCGGGATTCCCAATTGGGCGACGAGCGGGTACGCGATATTCGCAACTACATTAAGAAGGGAAAGCTTTGGGAAGCCTTCACCGCCGCTCAACGCCCCGTGCTCCTGATCGACGAGATCGACAAGGCGGATATCGAGTTCCCGAACGACCTGCTGCTCGAACTCGACCGCATGCAGTTCTTCGTCTACGAGACCGGCGAGACAGTGAAGGCCGTTCAGCGGCCCATCGTGTTCATCACCTCCAACAATGAAAAGGAACTGCCGGACGCCTTTCTGCGCCGCTGTTTCTTCCATTACATCCGCTTCCCCGATCCGGAAACCATGACCGCGATCATCGGGGTCCATTTCCCGAACCTGAAGCAGGATCTGATCCGCGAAGCGCTCAACACCTTTTATGAGATCCGGAACGTTCCCGGGCTGAAGAAAAAACCGTCGACCTCGGAGCTTCTGGACTGGCTCAAGCTCTTGATGGTTGAGGATATCGACCCGGCCGTCTTGCGCGAAAGGGATCCCAACAAGCTGATCCCGCCGCTCCATGGTGCGCTTTTGAAGAACGAGCAGGACGTTCAACTGTTCGAACGGCTGGCCTTCCTGGCGCGCCGCGACGGGTAAGTGGACAGACCATGTTCCTGCACTTTTTCCATGAGCTGCGCCGGGCGGGCGTGCCGGTTTCCATCAAGGAGTATCTGATGCTCCTTGAGGCGCTCAAGGCCGACCTCGCCGGCAAGAGCGTCATCGATTTCTACTATCTGTCCCGCGCCGCGCTGGTGAAGGACGAGCGCCATCTGGACCGGTTCGACCAGGTCTTCTCCCACGTCTTCAAAGGCCTCGACTATGTGGATGAAATTCTGGGGGCGGACATTCCGGAGGACTGGCTGAAGGCGCTGTCCGAAAAATTCCTGACGGAAGAGGAAAAGGCAGCGATCGAGGCCATGGGCGGCTGGGAAAAGCTCATGGAAGAGCTGAAAAAGCGCCTAGAGGAACAGGAAAAACGCCATGAAGGCGGCAACCGGATGATCGGCACCGCCGGGACCTCGCCGTTCGGCAATAACGGCTACAATCCGGAAGGCGTGCGCATCGGCCAGGAGGAAGGCCGCCACGGACGCGCGGTCAAGGTCTGGGACCAGCGGGACTTCAAGAATCTCGACGACACGGTGGAGCTTGGTACACGGAACATCAAAGTGGCGCTGCGCCGCCTGCGCCGGTTCGCCCGGGAAGGCGCGGATATGGAACTCGATCTCGACGAGACCATCCGCAGCACGGCCCATAAGGGCTATCTCGATATCGTCGAGGTGCCCGAGCGCCACAACACGGTCAAGGTGCTCTTGTTTTTCGACGTGGGCGGATCGATGGATCCCCATGTCAAGGTCTGCGAGGAACTGTTTTCCGCCGCCCGCACCGAATTCAAGCACATGGAATATTTCTACTTCCACAATTGCCTTTATGAGGGCGTGTGGA
>CAZTCJ010000037.1:0-33374 GCA_964612085.1 uncultured Alphaproteobacteria bacterium | reverse complement strand
CAGCGGACAAAATCGCACCCGTCACGGCCACGCTGGCGATTGAGTTTGGACCCTAAGTGTAGCCATGGGCCAGCATGGCGTCGGCCACTTTCATGAAGCCCGCGATATTGGCGCCGGTGACGTAATCCACCTGGTTTTTCTTGCCCTCGCCATGGGTCACGCACTGGCCGTGGATCGACTCCATGATGTGGCGCAGGCGGTCTTCCACCTCTTCGCGGGACCAGGACAGGCGCAAGGCGTTCTGGCTCTGCTCCAGGCCGGACACGGCAACGCCGCCGGCATTGGCGGCCTTGCCGGGCCCCAGCGGTACATCGTTTTCCGTGAAATAATGCACGGCATCGAGGGTGGTGGGCATGTTGGCGCCCTCGGCCACATATTTCACGCCGTTCGAGACCAGCGTGGCCGCATCTTCCGCGTCCAGCTCGTTCTGGGTGGCGCAAGGCAGGGCCACGTCGCAGGGGAACACCCAGGGACGGCTGTCCTTCTTGAAGACCACGCCCTTATATTTGTCCGCATACTCGCTGATCCGCCCACGGCTTTTTTCTTTCAGCTCCTTGATGAAAGCGAGTTTGTCCTCATTGATACCGTCCGGATCGTGAACCGATCCGGAACTGTCGGACAGGGAAATCACTTTGCCGCCGAAGCGGATGACTTTCTCGGCGGCATAGATCGCCACATTGCCCGAACCGGAAATGGCCACGGTCTTGCCCTCCAGGCCCTCGCTGGCATGTTCCAGCATGTTTTTGAGGAAATAGACCGCGCCATAGCCCGTCGCTTCCTTGCGCACCACGCTGCCGCCGAAGGACAGGCCCTTGCCGGTCAGCGTGCCCGTGAACCGGTTGGCCAGGCGCTTGTACTGGCCGAACAGGAAACTGATCTCCCGCTCGCCGACGCCGATATCGCCCGCCGGAACATCCGTATGCTCCCCGATATGGCGGTGAAGCTCGGTCATCAGCGATTGGCAAAAGCGCATGACCTCGTTTTCGCTCCGCCCCTTGGGATTGAAGTTGGAGCCGCCCTTGGCGCCGCCCATGGGCAGGCCCGTCAGCGCGTTCTTGAAGGTCTGCTCGAAGCCTAGGAATTTCAACACGCTCTGGGTCACGTCGGGATGGAAGCGCAGGCCCCCCTTATACGGGCCGATCGAGTTGTTGAACTGAACCCGCCAGGCCCGGTTGGCGCGGGCGCAGCCGTCGTCGTCTTCCCAGGTCACCCGGAAGATCACGATACGGTCGGGTTCGGTCATGCGCTCCAACAGCCGCGCCTTGGCGTAATCGGTCCGGTCGAGAGTGATGGGCATGACGGAGGAGGCGAATTCCTCGACGGCCTGATGAAATTCCGGCTCATGCGGATTGCGGCGAAACAATCCGGCCATGAACTGGTCCACATGTTTTTGTACGGATTTTTGCGTTGGCTTCGGCATGGGCGGTTCCATCGGTTCTTGTGGTGACGCTCTGGCCTTCATCCCTCGATAAAGACCGTTCGAGTTGAATCTTGTCATGTTCGTTCCCGTCCGTCGAGACGGGACGCCGTCATTATCGGCTTTCACGAGACCGGTGCGCGTCTGCTCTTAAAACGGGCAGTTTAGCGCGGGACGATCGGCGTGCCCTGGGCAGGCGGTTCATGGCCAAAGCGGTCGATATCCTCGGGGTAGAGAGCGGCGATGAAATCGATATCGGCTTGGGTCCATTCATAAGCGGGCAGGGGCCGGTTCTTGAAGGCATCGGACCGGTTGCGGTGCGGCAGGCTGCGGCATGACAGGTCCAGCCGCTCAGCGATGCGGGCGATGCCGTCGCTCAACCGCTCGAAGGCAATGATGTCATCGACGATCGTTTGGCCCTTGCCGTCCGTGAGATACGCCGTTTGCGGAAGAAAAAAGTAATCGCCGTTGGCGGCCACTTTCTTGAGGCTCTCGCGCAGCCAGTGCGGAAAGGTCAGATTGATCGCGCCGATGTCGTAGAAATAGACATACATGGAGCGCACCCGGTCCCAGGTGTTCCGTATGACGGCGAATTTGAAATAGCTGTCGTATTGCTGCGCGGTCATGTGGCCGCAGTCCACATATTGGCGCGCCGTCAGATGGGCGAGGCGCTCCGGGCCAAAGCGTTTGTCCGTGCAAGGCCGCAGCAGAAAAGGCGCCCGGTCTTTTTCCCAGTCAAGACCCAGATGCTGAAGCAGTAACGCTTCGACCGACTGGCCCGCGCATTTCGGGATATGCACGAAAACGCATTTCAGTTCGTGAACGATCATGGGCGGACCTCTTGGGGCGTCCCATTGCGCCCGTCTGTCAGGGCCGCGATCACATAAGCGCTGAGCGCGAGAGCGATACTGAAAAGATAAGGCGCTTCCAGATCGAGGAGCAGGCTGTTGACGGGGAAGCTGAGAAGTCCGACCGAAAAAGCAGCGAGCGCCGCGCGAGGGCCGCCGAATTTCGGCAGATACAGACCGATCAGCACCGTGACCAGCAGTCCCGCCGTGCCGATGGAATCGGCGAGCAATACGAGCCCCAGCACAGTGTCGCCGAGTGCCGCGATGGCGAAAGCGATCAGGCCGGAGGCGAGCGTGATCGTCCGGGCCATGCGTATCTTGAACCGCTCGCTGGGCGCTTTGACCGCAGGCAGAATGACATTGTGCGAAATCAGCGCCGAGACGGTCAGGATGGTGCTGTCCACGGTCGAGAGGATCGCGGCGATAAGCGCGCACATGAAAAAGACGAAGAGCCAGGGCGGCAGGATTTCCTGGGCCAGGGTCGGCAGAAACTCGTCGCGCGCGCCCAGATCGAGGTCCAGATGGGTGCCCGTCAGGGCGATCATCACCGGGATCAGACCCACCGTGAGATAAAGCCCGAAGGCGATGAAACAGGCCCGGCGGGCGACCGTCGCCGATTTCGTGGCGAACACGCGGGCGAGCGCCGTCTGGCTGACCAGGGAGCCCAGGATCGGGATCGCCCAGATGTCGAGGCGGGCCATCAGGCTTTCGTTTTCACCGACGAAACTCAATTGCGCAGGCTCGATCCGTCCCAAGGCCGCCTCCGGCCCGCCCGACGCGGATACTACGAAGATCAGCATGACGATCAATCCGGCGATCAGCAGAGAGCCCTGGATGAAGTCGGTGATGATATCGCCCATCAGACCGGCGAGCCATGTGTAGGCGATGACGAAGGCGCTCACCAGCGGCAGGGCGGTGGCGAGCGGCACGCCCGTCAGCACCACGATGATTTGCGCCAGCGCCAGAAGCTGGGCGGCGGCCCAGGTGAGCACGGCGGGCACGAACAGGAGGGAGCCGAATATCTCGGCGCTGCGGGAATAGCGCTCCCGGAAAAAATCGCCGAGGGTGAGATAGTTCCGTTTGCGCAGTTGGTAGGCGAGGAACAGCCCCATGCCGAGCAGGCACAGGGAATAGCCGAAAGGATCGGCGCGGCCTCCGGCGAGACCCTGTTCGGCGATCGCGGCGGAGGAGCCGATGACCGTTTCCGCGCCGAACCAGGTCGCGAACAGCGACATGCTGGCAAACGCCAGACCGACATTGCGCCCGGCGACCAGATAGTCGCTTTCGTTGCGGATAAATTGGGAAACCCAGAGCCCGATGGCGATCTGGAGCCCGAGAAAGCCCGCGACCGCAAAGACGACGTAATCCACGGGCGTCCCCCCTCGGGCCGGACGTGATGGCGCGGGTCAGGCTCGCGTCAGTCGAACCGGCCGAACTCGATGCGGTTCAGGATCAAAAAGACCAGGACGAAAATGGCGATGGCGATGATGGCTTCCATGACGTCATTCCTATGGCTCGAAATCGGGCTTCAGAAAAGATGTAGCGTGTTGCGGGCGCCGCGAAAAGACCGTTGGTGACCGAGAGCCGGTCAATCCGGCCGGTTCATCCAGATCAGCACAGGCCGCAGCGGCAAGGCCCAGGCAATGCCCGCAACCAGGTAGAAAAGAAGTTGAATCAATACACTCTGCGGCAGAATGGCGGTGGCGATCCAGGAGACCACGGCAATATAGAGCAGGAGCCCGAAGATCAGGCCCAGGCCGCCCACAAGTTTGCGCGTTCTGGCTTTCATGGCTTTCCGGTCCTTCGCGACCCCATGCCGCTTGCCCGGCGCGGCGCGGCTCTTTAGATCTGATTTCGAGATAAGCAGCCAGGGGTGCCCCGCGCAACCGCTGGCGCCTGCGGCACTTTGAGGGAGCAAGCCAGGTCATGACCGCCGTCGAAATGGCTCCAGACAGGACAGCATACCGGCCGAACCGGGCCGCCATGGCCGGGCGGCGGCAGGTGGGCTGGTGGCTGGTGGGCATGTGCGCCCTGTTGTTCACCATGATCGTGGTGGGCGGCGCGACGCGGCTGACGGAATCCGGGCTGTCGATAACCGAATGGCGGCCGGTCACCGGGGCCCTCCCGCCCTTGAGCGCGGACGCCTGGCAGGAGGAATTCGACAAATACCGCCAGATCCCCGAATACCAGCTCATCAACAAGGGCATGAGCATGGCCGAGTTCCAATACATCTATTGGTGGGAATGGGGGCACCGGTTTCTGGGCCGTCTGATCGGCCTGGCCTTTGCCGCAGGCTTCGCTTATTTCCTCATCGCGCGCAAACTCGACCGTCCCCTGACGATCAAGCTCGCCGCCATGTTCGTTCTGGGCGGTCTGCAAGGCGCATTGGGCTGGTACATGGTCCAGAGCGGCCTGGTGGACCGGGTGGATGTCAGCCAGTACCGGTTGGTGGCCCATCTGGGGTTGGCTTTCGCCATTTTGGCGTTCATGACCTGGGTGGCGCTCGATCTCCTGATCGGCGAGCGCGGCAAGGTGCGGGCCGGGGCCGCGCCGGGCCTGCCGGCCTTGTCGCTCGGCGTGACGGCGTTGTGTTTCGTGCAGATTTTGGCGGGCGGTTTCGTGGCCGGTCTCAGGGCGGGCCTCACTTACAACACCTGGCCGTTGATGGATGGCGCGTTCATCCCAGGCGGGCTGTTCATGCAGTCGCCCTGGATCGTCAATTTCTTCGAGAACGTCACGACCGTGCAGTTCACGCACCGGATCGGCGCGTACATCCTGGCGGCGCTTGTCGGGCTGTTGGTCTGGCTGGCCTGGCGCCGTCCTGTCGGACGAGGCGCGCGCCAGGCGGTCCTGCTGCTGGGCCTTGCCGTTACCGGGCAGATCCTGCTGGGCATCTGGGCCTTGCTGGCGGTGGTGCCGATTTCGCTCGGCGTGGCCCATCAGGCGGGCGCCGTCCTGGTCTTCGCCGCCGCCCTGCACGCCGCCTACCGGCTCACGCCAGCCCGCCGGAACTGAGCAAACCGTCAGTTCCCCATGGAATCGGAGCCGCGGAACCGCTCGCGCCAGATCTTCACCTCGTCGATATACCGCAGAATGATATTCCGTGTGGTGTTGTCCAGCCGCAGATTATGGAACTCGATCCATTCGCGTTCCTGAATGGCGTCCTGGATGAATTCGAGCGCCCGGCTGAGATAGCGGTAATACAGCAGGAAGAGCAGCGGGAACAGGATATAGAACGTGTTCTGCTTATAGATGGCGGCATCCGTATTGAGCAGATTGAGTTCCTGAATGTCGAACAGGATGGCCAGCAAGGCAATGACGACGGCAAAGCCCAAAGGCACGAATGCCAGGTAATAGCTGCTGTTGCGCGTGATCTGATAAAAAACGTTGCGCAGGAACCATTCGATAAAGAAGAACCGGAAACCGATCCACTGCAGATTGATGAACCAGAGCTGGGCATGATCGCCCATGGCGGACGAGCTGCCTTCCTGCTTTAGAATGGCGCCGCGCGCTTCCGCGTCCGCCTGCCGGTAATGGCTGTTGAGGTTGGCCAGATAGCGGGTGATGTAGGAATTCAGTTCACGCCCGTTGTTCCGCTGATAATGCTTGTACTCCATGCTGTACAGCATCCACATGATGATCACGCCCAACAGGAACGAGACCACGCCGAAGATCGCCTTGTTGATGAAGAGTTCATTGAAGGTGACTTGACCGACGGTCACCGGTTCGATCTGGAACATGGTCGTGAACGAAATACCGCCCGACAGGAAGATGTTCGCGATGAACACGATAAAGACGATCAGCGAATAGGAGACCGCCAGCTTGCGGATGTTCGAGTTGATCACCTTGCGCATTTCGGTCAGCACGTAAAAGCAGACCCGGTCGCTGTCCCGGAACAGATCCGAGATCATGGCGCCTTCGATATCTTCGTACAGAAACTGATGTTCGCGCGAGCGCAGCGCCTGGGTCACCGGAATGTCGTAGTTCAGGAACCGCTTGGCCTTGTCCAGGTCTTCCTCGGCGTTCTCCTGGGTGTAGTCCTCGTCCTGCTCGGGTACGCAGCCGTCACCGGGGCGGAGCCAGCAAAAGTAAAGTCCGTTATTGCGGATCACGTTCCGGTTCTTGCTCTCCTGAATATCCCGCAGCATGGATTCCGTGGCGGTTTCCGTACTGAAGGGACGGGCGAGCACGGCCCACGGGTTGGGCCCGACCGAGGGTACGCCGGCGGCGGAGCGCTTGATGATCCGGAGGAACTTAAGCAGGCGGATCAACGGACTGAAGATGAGCTTGAAAAACCGGGCGACCAGGATGAACGGGTTCTTCTTGGCCAGGACAAGACCTGTCGTGATGAAGATCGCGAGCAGCAAGAGAGCGCCGCGCTCGACATCGGTCTCGAGCATCGCGCTCTGGATCGGCTCTAGAGTTGGTCCTGTCATCCGGTCCCCCGCCATTTGGGCGCCGCGTTCCAACGACTTAACCCCTTAAAGAACTATATCCTTTCACCAGGGGGCCTCAAAGATAAACTCGCGACAGCACTGGCGGGCATCCTGCCGCAAAGGGCTGGCCGGGCGTGCTTTTCCGGCCCCCTCCTTTGGGGGATCTCTAAAGATCTGTCCGGTTTTGATGAGTATCTTCCGCCCATTACAGGCCCAGGCGGCGGATCTCGATCTGGGGACAGCGGTCCATGACGGCCTTGAGGCCCGCGGCCTCGGCCCGTTGAGCGGCGTCCGCGTCGACCACGCCCAGTTGCATCCAGACCACGCGGGCGCCGATGGCGATGGCCTCGTCCACCACCGCGCCCGCGTCTTCTGACCGGCGGAAGAGGTCCACCATGTCGATGGGTTCAGGGATATCGGCCAGGCTGGCGAAGCTGGGCCGGCCGAACAGCGGTTCGCCCTTCAGGCCCGGATTGACGGCAAAGACCGTATAGCCCTTCGCGATCAGGAATTCCGTGACATGGTTGCTGTCGCGCGCCGGATTGGCGCTGGCGCCGACCACGGCGATGGTGCGCACGCTGGTGAGGATCTCCCGGAGAGACGCATCCGTATAATCCGTATGGGTCATGATTCGTCTCCATCCTCTTCCAGCCGTTCGGTCCAGACGGGATCGCGCTTGTCCAGGAAGGCGTCGATGCCTTCCTCCGCGTCGGCCATCATCATGTTCCGGACCATGACATTGGAGGTAAAGGCATAGGCCTCGGCGACGGAGAGACCGAGCTGGCCGTAAAAGGCTTTCTTGCCGATCGCCACCACCGGTGCTGCTTTCGCGGCGATCTTGTGGGCAAGCGCCAGCGTCTCCTCGGGCAGGGTCTCCGGCGCGGTGACCCGGTTGATGAGGCCTAAGCGCCGGGCCTCATAAGCATCCACGGGATCGCCCGTCAGCAGCATCTCCATGGCGGGCTTGGCGGCCACCGCGCGCGACAGAGCAACCATGGGCGTGGAGCAGAAAAGGCCGATATTGACCCCCGGCGTGGCGAAGCGGGCCTCCCGCGAGGCCACCGCCAGATCGCATGTGGCCACGAGCTGGCAGCCCGCCGCCGTGGCGATCCCCTGAACCTGGGCGATCACCGGCTGGGGGATCCGCAGGATCGTGCGCATGAGCGTGCTGCACTGGTCGAATGCCCTTGTGTAGAAACTCTGCCCTTTGTCGGACTGCCGGCGGGCGGCGCGCAGTTCCCGCAAGTCGTGGCCGGCGCAAAAGGCCGGGCCATTGGCCGCCAGCACCACTGCTTTCACCTCCCGGTCCCGTTTGATCCGGTCGAGCGCGTCCTGCAGCGCTTGCATCATATCGGTGGACAGGCTGTTGCGGCGCTCCGGCCGGTTCAGGGTGAGGGTTGCCACCGGCCCGTCGCGGGTCTCGATCAGGAGGGGCGCGTCTTCAGAAGGGGACATGGGAGCCTCGTTTTATGTGGTAAAATGTTACCCCATGGCGGAATCCCTTGGATTCTGCGGGCCTCCGGGGCAAATCGGGCTTGACCTTATGCGCCGTTATGGCCATACCACGGCCTTCGAACAGACAGTGCCTCCGCTTTCTTGCGCGGAGACGAGGGTAATGACCATGAAAACCTATTCGCTGAAGCCTGCGGATGTCGAAAAGAAATGGATCCTGATCGACGCCGAAGGGCTTGTCGTCGGACGCCTGGCGAGCCTGATCGCCCTGCGCCTGCGCGGCAAACACCGGCCCGACTACACGCCCCATGTGGATTGCGGCGACAATGTCATCGTGATCAACGCCGAGAAGGCGGTGTTCACGGGCAACAAGCGGGCCAACAAGACCTATTACTGGCATACGGGCTATCCCGGCGGCATCAAGCAGCGCACGGCCGAGCAACTGCTCGACGGCAAATATCCTGAGCGCGTGCTCTACAAGGCCGTGCAGCGCATGCTGCCCAAGGAAGGCGCGCTCGCCAAACGCCAGTTCTCGAACCTGCGGGTCTATGCGGGCCCGGATCATCCCCATGATGCGCAGCAGCCCGAGAAGATCGACGTGGCCTCGCGCAATCCCAAAAATACGCTGAGAGGCTGACATGGCCGCTGATACCGAAACCAAGACCGAAACCGAAACGGAAGCGCCCGAGGCCGCCGAACGCCGCACGCTGAAAGATTTGAGCGAAATGGGTGACACGGACGTTCAGGCCGCCGCCGAAGACAGTGGCCCGCGCGAACCGAAGATCGACGAGCAGGGCCGGGCCTATGCCACGGGCAAGCGGAAGGACGCGGTCGCCCGCGTCTGGGTCAAGCGCGGCACCGGCCAGGTGACCGTGAACGGCAAGGACATCGCCACCTATTTCGCGCGGCCTGTGCTGCGTATGATCCTGCGCCAGCCGCTGATCGTCGCCGAGCGCGACAGCCAGTATGACGTGGTCTGCACCGTCAAGGGCGGCGGGCTTTCCGGTCAGGCCGGTGCGGTGCGCCACGGGCTGTCCCGCGCGCTGACCTATTATGAGCCGGATCTGCGGCCCGTGCTGAAGAAGCACGGCTTTCTGACCCGCGACCCGCGCGTGGTGGAACGGAAGAAATACGGCCGGGCGAAAGCGCGCCGCAGCTTCCAGTTCTCGAAACGGTAAGCGGTCTTATCATTCGATCGCCTTGCCGGCTCGCTCCCCTCCTGACCACCCACAAGGGTACCCTGGATTAGGCGGTCGGGAGGGGGAGCGGGCCGGTGATGCCGCTAACTTAGGAGGTCCCTATGTCGGCGTCTCGGATACCGGTCGCCGTTCTGGGAGCCAGCGGCTATACGGGTGCGGATCTGGTGCGCCTGCTGGCGGACCATCCGCAGACCGATCTTC
This sequence comes from uncultured Alphaproteobacteria bacterium, assembly GCA_964612085.1. GTDB lineage: Bacteria > Pseudomonadota > Alphaproteobacteria > JAJFIK01 > JAJFIK01 > CAZTCJ01. Next base: position 23,821 of record CAZTCJ010000037.1, on the reverse strand, counting down.
GCGTGCTCACAGCCAACACCCATGCGGGCAAACCGCTGGCCGCGGTTTTCCCGCATCTGCGCATGGTCGGCGCGCCCGATCTGATCAAGGCGGAGGATGCCGATTGGGATCAGGTGGAAGCGGTGTTCTGCGCGCTGCCCCACGGCACCACCCAGGAGATCGTGGCGGGCCTTCCCGAACGGCTGAAAGTGATCGATCTGTCGGCGGATTTCCGCCTGCGGGATCCGGCCACCTACGCCGAATGGTACGGCCATGAACACCAGGCGTTGACGCTTCAGGCCCATGCGGTCTATGGCCTGACCGAGCACGCCCGGGCGGGCCTGAGCAATGCCCGGCTGGTGGCCTGCCCCGGCTGTTATCCCACCGCGACGCTGTTGGCGCTTCTGCCGCTGGTGAAAGCGCAGGCGATCGGGACGGACGATCTGATCATCGATGCCAAGTCCGGTGTCTCGGGCGCGGGGCGGGGCGTCAAGGAGGCCACTCTCTTCTGCGAAGTGGCGGAAGGCCTGCATCCTTACAGCGTGGCGCGCCACCGCCATGCGCCGGAGCTCGAACAGGAACTCTCTGTTGCTGCGGGCCGCGCCGTGACGGTCAATTTCACGCCCCATCTGGTGCCCATGAACCGGGGTGAACTGGTCACCTGTTACGCCAGGTTGGCTGACGGGCAGAGCGTGCAAGACGCCCGTGCCGCGCTGGAAAAGGCGTATGCGGATGAGCCGTTCGTCCATGTGCTGAGCGACGGCGGGATGCCCGCCACGCGCCATGTGCGCGGCTCCAACCATTGCGTGATCAATGTCTTCGCCGACCGGCTTCCGGGCCGGGTGATCGTCATCGCGGCGATCGACAATCTGGTGAAGGGCTCCAGCGGTCAGGCTATCCAGAACTTCAATCTGATGCATGGGCTGGCGGAAACCACCGCCATCGCCCAGCCGCCGCTTTTTCCGTAAGCGGTTTAATAGCGCAAGTCCTGGCGGACCTGGGCGATCAGCTTGTCCATCTTCAAAACGTCATTGGTGACGCCGAACACGTCCTCAGGCCCGAAGGTCTCCATGATGTAACGGCGGATCGCCTTGCGGGCGCGCTCATGCCGCGTTTCCAGATGCCCGAGCTTTGCCGCTATCGTTTCCGCGTGGCGGGCCCGTCCGGCCTCTATATGACGGGCGATCAGATGGCTGTCGGACAGGATCCCGGTGATGCTGTCCACGATCCGCTTTTCGATGCCCGTGCGCCCGCGCGTCCCCGCCGACGAGGCATGCCCCAGGGCGTTGCGCAAGCGGATATCGCTGGACACGCCCCCCGGCTTGGCGCCCAGGGACCGGCCGTTGACAGGGACGGCCTCATCGGCCGTAATCCGGCGCAAGGCCTCGATTTCCTCGCTGTGATAGGCATCGAGCGAATAGAGCAGGTCGGGATTGGCGAGCTTCAGATAGTCCTTGGCCAGGACCAGACGAATTGTCAGCGACCGGAGCGCATCGAGCCATTGCTCCAAGGCCTTGACGGTGTGCTCTTTTTTGAAACTTTTGGAGGCCGCCTCGCAGCGTTCGAGATCCTGCGCCAGGCCGACAAGGAGGGTAATAAGCCGCTTTTTCGGCGCGAGCCGATAAGTGAGATAAGCCGGAACTGCACGCAACAGCGCTTGTAACATCGAAAACCATGTGGCCCGTCAAAGCGGGCAGAAATATGTATGGCGCGTTCTAAATTCTTATACGGATATAAGTCGCGATTGGTCGTGGGCAAATGACGGCTAAAACATGGTGATGATAAGATTCCCTAGGATTTACCTGGCAATCACGAAAGGGTGATACACGGATGACGGATATTACCATTTATCACAATCCCGACTGCGGCACCTCGCGCAATGTCCTGGCGCTCATTCGCAACTCCGGCGTGGAGCCCACGATCATCGAATATCTGAAAACGCCACCGTCGCGAGAGACGCTTATCGACCTTATTGCGCGCATGGGTATTTCCGTGCGGGACCTCCTGCGCCGCAAGGGCACACCTTACGATGCGTTAGGACTCGATGACCCGAAGTGGACGGACGATCAGCTCATCGATTTCATGATGGCGCATCCGATCCTGATCAACCGGCCGATCGTGATCACGCCTTTGGGCGTGAAACTGGCGCGCCCCTCCGAGACCGTGCTCGACATCCTGCCCGATGCGCAAACCGGCCCGTTCACCAAGGAAGACGGCGAAGTGGTGATCGACGAGAACGGCAACCGGGTCTAGTGGAGCGAATTTGACATTTGAGTCCCCGTTGCGGCGCGTTCCGTTCTCAAATGTCAAATTCAAAAGCTCCACTAGAACCATATACTTGCTAGTGGTTCTTATGACTCCGACATGTGCAAATGCAGGTGCCGCGCGTGGGATGCACATGTCGGAGTCGAACCACTAGGGCCGGTCGCTGGCGCTCGGTCCGAAAGACGCCACGGTCAGGACAAGGCCGGTCAGGAACAAAAGGCCGATCACGCCATAGGCGACAGGGCCCGGATCCAATTGCTCCGCCGCCGGAAAAAACATCCGATAGGCGCCCGCGAAAGCTAGCAGCCAGCCCATGACGGTCACGAGCACAGGCCAGGTCCATGTCCAGCGGTTATATGTCCGGACAATCGCCACGCCGACGGTCAACAGAACAAGACCGTTGAGATAGACAAGGCGCGGTTCCACCGTCTGCCAGATCGAAAGGTTCAAGGCCTCGGACGATGTGAGCACCATGAGGACCGGCCCCAGCACTTTTGCGATCCAGCGGGCGCGGTCGTCAGCCATGGACGGGTCTCCGAAACGTCAGGACGGGATCGGCGCACTGATATCGAGGACCGTACCAGCCGGATCGCGCACAAGGGCGCGCCGTTGGCCGTAAGGCATGTCCGCCGGGTCTTCGATCACCTTGGCCCCAAGGCTGACGGCTTTATCGAAGGTCTCCTGACAGTCCTCGACGACGAAGGTGACCATGCAGCCCTCCGGTGCTTTGCGGATGTCAGCAGGCACGATCTGATTGTCCCTTTGCAGAATGCCGTACTCATGGCCCGGCATGTCGTCATGCACCAAGATCACGAACCAGTCGGAGTCGAAATGCTTCCGCATGCCGAACAGGCTCACATAGAAATCCGCCGTGGCGGTAACGTCTTCCGTCAGAATGTTCGTGAACAGCCGTTTCATGATACCTCTTTCGCCAGACCCTAACTCTTCACCTTGACGTAAGAGCCGGGGGCCGGTTCGAGCGCTTTGAGCTTGCCGTCGCCGGGCTTGCGCGCCGGGATTTTCTTGCCGGATTTCTTGGACAGCCATTGGTGCCAATCCGGCCACCAGGAGCCCGGATGTTCCTCGGCGCCTTCCCACCAGTCCTCCACGTCGCCGGGCAGGTCGTCATTGGTCCAGTGCATATATTTCTTGGCATCCGGATGATTGATGACGCCCGCGATATGGCCGCTGCCGGCACAGATGAAGCGCGTCGGTCCGCCGAAATGCTGCGTTGCCTGATAAACGGATTTATAAGGCGCGATATGGTCCTCGCGGGAGGATTGGATATAGACCGGGATCTTGATCTTGGAGAGGTCGAGATGGACGCCGTCCACGACCATCTCGCCGCGCGCCAGCTTGTTGTCGAGATAAAACTCCCGCAGATAATACATCTGCATGGTCAAGGGCATGCGCGTCTGGTCGGAATTCCAGTAAAGCAGATCGAAGCGGGTGGGGTCCTTGCCCAACAGGTAATTGTTGATCACGAAGGACCAGATCAGATCGTTCGCCCGCAGAGCATTGAAGGTGTTGGCCAGATTGACCCCGTCCAGAAATCCGCCATTGGCCTTCATCTGCGCCTCAAGGGACTCAAGCTGGCGCTCGTCGATAAAGACCTGCAGCTCGCCCGCATGTTCGAAATCCACCTGGGCCGCGAAGAAGGTGGCGGATGCGATGCGCTTGTCGCCCTTGGCCGCCATGTAAGCGAGCGCCGAGGCGAGCAGGGTGCCGCCGATGCAATAGCCGATGGCGTTGACGCTCTTGGCGCCGGTGGCTTTTTCCACCGCGTCGAGGGCATCGAGCACACCTTCGTGCATATAGTCCGTGAAGCACCGGTCTGATAACGCCGCGCCCGGATTGACCCAGGAGACGACGAACACCGTATAGCCCTTGGAGACCGCCCATTTGATGAAGGAGTTCTCTTCCCGCAGATCGAGAATGTAGAACTTATTGATCCAGGGCGGGAAGATCAGAAGCGGCTTTTCATAGGTCTGCTTGGTCGTGGGGCTGTACTGAATAAGCTGCATCAGCTCGTTCTGGTAGACGACCGAGCCGGGCGTCACCGCGATGTTCCGTCCCACCTCGAAATGATCGAGATCGGTCTGGCGGATCCACAGATTGCCCTTGCCGCGTTTCAGATCGCTCAGGAGATTATTCAGCCCCTTGACCAGGTTTTCGCCATTGGTCCGCATGGTCTCGCGGATCACTTCCGGATTGGTCATGGCGAAATTGGCGGGCGACACGGCATCGGCCATCTGCTTGGTGTAGAACTCCACGCGGGCCTTCGTGTGCGGATCGAATCCTTCGACCGAATCCACCGTGTCGAGCAGCCAGCGGGAGGTCAGCAGATAGCTCTGCTTCATGTAATCGAAGATGAAAACCTCCGACCAGTCCTCGTGGCGCCAGCGCCGGTCGCCGCGCGCGGGCGTGATCACGGGCTCCACATCCTCGCCCATGAGGCGCCGCCAGCTCGTGTGCCAGAGGGTGATCTGGTCCTGCCAGAAGCGGGCATAGGCTTCCATCATCACTTGCGGATTGGACGCCATGCGCGAAAGCAGGTCGGAGAAAGCCTCGCCGAGATTGTACGGATCGGGACCGGTCCTCTCCATGCTCTCGCTCTGATGGGCCATGAAATCGGTCAGCGCATGCTGGCTTTGGGCGGCGACCTGCGCCAGATTGCGCGAGAATTCGGCCGGGTCCGGCATGGGAAAGGGCGGGGTTTTGTTGGGTTCGAAGTCTTGAGTGCTCATGATTGTTATGCTCTTCGCGGGCGTCTCGATCTTCTGTTGGGTGTCAAGCGGGGCGGGCGGACGGGGCGGCCGCGTCAGACGGCTTCTCGTCACAAGGACCATGCAGGCCTATACTCGCCGCACTGGTTTCCAAATGTGTGTAAGCGCATCGTCTGCGCGGAGCAAGGCACCCATTTGGACGAACGGTGTTTCTATAAGGTAAGAGCGTAAAAGCGGAAAACGAGGCGAAACGGGGGGAGAAATGGCATTGGCGGTGTCTTCGAGAGCATGGGTGATCGGCATGGCGGCCTTGGGCGCGGTGCTGTGCGTGGGCGCGCCCGTTGTGGCGGACGAGCCGGACGAAGAAGACGCCAAGCCCGTCATTCTGCCGCCGCTTGAGGAGCGCCCGGGTCAAAAGGGCGATACCAAGACCGGTTTTGGCGATGGGCCTGCCTTTGCGGCGCCGCGTCTCGAGGAGTTCATGAGCGAGGATGAGATCTTCCTCGAACTGGTCGCCGATCCGCCGATCAAGGCGGAGGATCCCAAGCCCAATCTCGAAACCCCGCCTTACACGCCGCCGGAGGATGCGAGCGGCCTTGTACGCGATCCGGCTGAGCGGGTGCGGGAGATGGTGCCGGCGCATCTCTATCCCCATTTCGATCTTTATATCTATGTGAACAAGGCCGTACACGGCCTATGGGCGCAGCAGATGTTCGTCTATGACAGGGTGGAGACGCAGCCGCCCGCCGATGCGGTGGAGGCGGTCGACCCCGCGCCGGTCGCCGAGACCGTGGCGCGCACCGAAACGGCGCCCGTGCTTGACCAAGAGGCGCAAGACACCCTTGATCTGAACCTGCGCTGGCGCTGGCTGGTGTCCACCGGCCGGGAGCAGCGGGAACGCTATTGGACGACCACGCCCATCGGCCTGTTCCGGCTCGACCCCCACCGGTTCTTCGCCCGTGGCTGGTCCACCCAGTACCAGGTCGCCATGCCCTGGGCCATGTTCTTCGATTACGATTACCGCACGCGGAAATCGGGCTACGCCATCCATGCGGCCGTTCCGAAATACCACAATCATCTGGGCCGCAGGGCGTCGGCCGGATGCATACGGCTGTCGCTGGTGCATGCGGAAGATCTCTTCAAGCTGATCAGCGAAGGCGAGTACCGCGCGCCCGTGCCGGAGTTTCCGTTCGATGAAGAAGAGGGGCTGACTTTCCGGGACGGCCGTGTGGAGACGGATGAAAACGGCGACACGGTCATGGTCGACGGGTACCGGGTGCTTCTGATCATCGACGACAGGATCGTGGAACCGTGAACGGACGTTTGACCAGCCGAATGCTGCGGATGGGGATGGCCTGCGCTTTTGCTGTCAGCCTGACGGCATGCGGGATGATGGGCCGTCTGTCGCCGTTCGGCGAAGGGACCGCCGATCTCACCGAGCCGCAGCCGGCTTTGCCGGAGCCGGTGGATGCGCCGTTCCCGGATCTGGGCGATACGCCGGCGGCGAGCCGCATCACGCCGCGCGAGGAGCGCGCCGGGATCACGCGCCAGCTTGAAACGCGGCGTCTTTACGCGGCGCTGGAGCGCGGGGTGATGCCGCCGGATCTCAAAGGGCGCATTCCGATCCCGGCCATGCCCGATCCGGACCCGATGCTGCCGCTCTGGCTTATCGATACGGGACGGCTATCGCCCTCCCAGGCGGCGCCGCAAAACGTGCCGCCCGCGCCGCCGCCCTCGGCTATGCCGCCGGTCCTGCCCGCGGGCGGCAGCGGATCGAACGACGCTGATGGCGCCTGAGCAGTCTCCAACGGACACTCAAGGGCCATTCCGTGCTACATACGATCCGGTCGTCCCGTCCTTCTTAACGCCTTTGTCCGATGGTGGCGTTGCGTTTGCAGGAGCGCGTGAGACGCCGAATTTGGAGAGCTTCATGACAACACCCTTGCGGATCGGAATTGCCGGGCTCGGGACGGTCGGATGCGGCGTTGTGCGGACCTTGGTGGAAAACGCCGAACTGGTTGCCGCCCGCGCCGGACGGCCCGTCGAGATCACGGCCGTATGCGCGCGGGATCCGCGCAAGAACCGGGAGGTGGATGTCAGCGCCTGGCCTTGGGTCGCCGATCCCGTGCTGATGGCGCGCCGCGACGACGTGGACGTGGTGGTCGAGTTGATCGGCGGCGCCGACGGAATCGCGCGGGAGACCGTGGAGGCCGCTCTTATCGCGGGTAAGGATGTGGTCACCGCCAACAAGGCGCTTCTGGCCATGCATGGCGGCATGCTCGGGGCCGCGGCGGACAAGACGGGCCGGTCCTTGCGCTATGAGGCCGCCGTGGCGGGCGGCATTCCCATCATCAAAGGTTTGCGCGAAGGCCTGGCGGGCAACGCGGTGCGGCGTGTCAGCGGCATTCTGAACGGCACCTGCAACTACATCCTGAGCGAAATGGAGGCGACCAAGCGCTCCTTCCTCGACGTGCTGCGGGATGCCCAGCGCAAGGGCTATGCGGAAGCCGATCCCAGTTTCGACGTGAGCGGCGTCGATGCCGCCCATAAGACCGCGATCCTGGCGAGCGTCGCCTTTGGCACCCGCGTGGCTTTCGAGACGGTGCATGTGGAAGGCATCGAACGGATCGAGGCCGAAGACATCAAATTCGCCCGCGAATTCGGCTACCGCATCAAGTTGCTCGGCATCGCGAGCCTGAGCGAGGACGGTATCGAGGCGCGCGTTCATCCCGCGCTGGTGCGTCACGGCACGCCGCTTGCGGATGTCGGCGGCGTGATGAACGCGGTGCAGGTGGAGGCCGATCCGGTCCAGCGCACCTTCTTCGAAGGGCCGGGCGCGGGCGAAGGGCCCACGGCGTCCGCGGTCGTGGCCGATATCATCGATCTGGCGCGCGGTGCGCGTCTGCCCGTCTTCATGACCCATACGGATCAGATGAAGACCTATCCGTCCGTACCCATCGCGGATCGTGTGGGCACCTATTACGTGCGCCTTGGCGTGATCGACAAGCCAGGCGTGATGGCCGAGGTGACGAGCGTTTTCGCCGAGCACGGATTGTCCCTCGACAGCCTGCTGCAGCGCGGCCGCTCGCCGGGCGAGGCGGTGCCGGTGGTCATGCTGACCCATGAGGCGCGGGACGCCGTGATGACCAAGGCGCTTGAGGAAGTCGCCAGCCTGGAGGCGGTGATCGAGACCCCGTGCCTTATCCGCATCGAAGCCGTATAACCATGAAACGTTTGTAAAATTTCATAAACAGACTTGAGGGGCCGCCATGTCACCGAACCAACAACCCGCTCTCGACCGTATTCTGATCCTGGAAATCGCCCGCGTCACCGAAGCGGCGGCCGTGGCGGCGGCTGAACTGGTCGGCCGTGGCGACCAGCGCGGCGCCGACCAGGCGGCCGTGGACGCCATGCGCAAGGCCCTCAACTCCATCGACATCGACGGCACCGTGGTGATCGGCGAGGGCGAGCGGGACGAAGCGCCCATGCTCTATATCGGCGAGCGGGTGGGTACCGGCAACGGCCCGAAGGTCGATATCGCCCTCGATCCGCTGGAAGGCACCACCCTGTGCGCCCATGACATGCCCAACTCGCTGGCGGTGATCTCCATCGCCCAGGGCGGCACGCTTCTGAACGCGCCCGATGTCTATATGAACAAGATCGCCGTGGGCGGCGGCCTGCCCGAAGGCATCGTCGATCTCGATGCCAGCGTGGCGGACAACATCACCGAGCTGGCCAAGGCCAAGAAGAAAACGCCGGACCGCATCACCGCCTGCATCCTGGAACGGGAGCGCCATGAGGAGCTGATCGACCAGGTGCGCGCGACCGGCGCGTCGATCCGGCTGATCCCCGACGGCGATATCGCGGGCGTCATCCACACCACCGATCCCTCGACCGGCATCGATATTTATCTCGGCGTGGGCGGCGCGCCGGAAGGCGTGCTGGCGGCCTCGGCCCTGCGTTGCACCGGTGGCCAGATCCAGGCCCGCCTGGTCTTCCGCAACGATGCCGAGCGCAATCGCGCCCACCGAATCGGCGTACAAGATTTGAACAAAAAATATACGCTGCACGAACTGGCATCCGGCGATGTGATGTTCGCGGCGACAGGGGTCACCGACGGCACCATGCTCAACGGCATCCGCCTTGAAGATGGGGTCGTGCACAGCGACACGGTGGTCATGCGCGCCCATTCGCGCACCGTGCGCTGGATCCGGGCCCAACACATGGCGGAGAAAAAGTGGACGTAAGCGCCCAATCGTCAGACACCGTCCTATCGCAATCGTCCTTGCCCGATCCGTCGAAGGCGCGCCAGCGTCTGGCCGGGCAGGGCGTATCCGCTGCGCCCGAGGCGCTTGACCCGGGCCCGCGCGCTTTGTGGGAGGTCACCCAGTCGGCGCGCGGATTGCTCTGGCGTCTGACCGATGTGCCGTTGAGCGATATCCAGGCGCTGACCCGCACCCACGATCTGCCCGAAATGGTGGCGCGCCTGCTCGCCGCCCGGGGCATCGGGCCGGACAACGCGGCGCTTTATCTCGATCCCACTTTAAGGGCCCTGATGCCCGATCCCTCGACACTGTGCGACATGGACCGGGCGGCGGAGGCCGTCGCCGAGGCCATCGTCCAAGGCCGGTCGTTGGGCGTTTTCGCCGATTACGATGTGGACGGAGCGACCTCGTCCGCCCTGCTGCTGCGCTTTCTGCGGTCCTTAAACCGCGATGCGCGCCTCCATGTGCCCGACCGGATCGACGAGGGCTACGGACCCAACGGTCCGGCCATGCGCGCGCTCGCCGGTGACGGCGTTGAGCTTCTGATCACGGTCGATTGCGGCATGACCGCCTTCGAGGCGCTTGACGAGGCGGCGGACGCAGGGCTTGAGGTGGTCGTGGTCGATCACCATCAGCCTGGGGATGGTCTGCCGAAGGCCCGCGCGGTGGTTAATCCGAACCGGGAGGATGACACGTCCGGCCTCGGCACGCTCGCCGCTGTCGGCGTTACCTTCCTGCTGGTGGTTGCTATCACGCGCGCGCTTCGTCAGCGCGGCTGGTTCGAGGAAGCGGGCGTTCCGGAACCGGATCTGCGCCGTTGGCTCGATCTCGTGGCGCTCGGCACGGTCTGCGATGTGGTGCCGCTTGTGGGCCTCAACCGCGCCTTTGTCGTCCAGGGCCTGAAAGTCATGGAGCGCGGCGGCAATACGGGTCTGGCGGCGCTCGCCCAGGTGGCGGGCCTTACGGATCCGCCCGGCTGTTATCATTTGGGCTTCGTGCTGGGCCCCCGCATCAATGCAGGGGGGCGGGTCGGCAAGGCCGATCTGGGGGCGCGGCTCCTGACGGAAGAGGATTGGGACGCGGCCGCCGCGCTTGCCCGCGAGCTTGATGGGCTGAACCAGGAGCGCCGGGAGATCGAACAGGCGGTGCTGGACGCCGCTGTCGCCCAGGCCGAAGCGCTGATCGAGGCCTGGCCCAACCGGCCCGTACTGATGGTTTCCGGCGAGGGCTGGCATCCGGGCGTCATCGGCATCGTGGCGAGCCGCCTCAAGGACCGCTACGAGCGCCCGGCCTTCGTGCTGGCGGTGGACGGCATGGAAGCCAAGGGCTCGGCTCGCTCGGTCAAGGGCGTTGATCTGGGCGTGGCGGTGCTTCAGGCCAAGGCGGACGGGCTGCTGATCGCCGGCGGCGGCCATGCCATGGCGGCGGGCGTCACCGTGGCCACGGAGCGCATCGGCGATGTCGAGGCGTTCCTGACCCGGGCGCTCGAGGCCGATATGGCCGGGGCGCGCGCCGAAATCGCGCTCACCATCGACGCCACGGTGAGCCTGGCGGGCGCCACGCGGGAGCTGTACGACCGGGTGGAACGGGCAGGGCCGTTCGGGTCCGGCAATCCGGAGCCTTTGGTGGCGATCCGCGACGCGCTGGTTCAATGGGTGAGCGAGGTGGGCGACGGCCATCTGCGCTGCACCCTGGCGACGCCGGAAGGGGCGAAACTGAGCGCTATCGCCTTCCGGGCGCGGGACACGGAGCTGGGCCGTCTGCTCCAGGAGGCCCAAGGCGCCACCCTCCATGTGGCCGGACGCTTGCGCGCAGACAATTGGAAGGGCCGCAACGGCGTTCAGCTCCATATCGAGGATCTGGCGCGGGCGTCTTGACGCGGCAGGCCCCTGACTGGCCTCTCTGCCTTGACGAACCCGCTGAAACCCGCATTTTTAAAGCTATGCCGCTGTCTGCCGGGTCTTTTCACGGACCGCTTGCCAAAGCCCTGTGAAATCCGCTAGACAAACGCCTCGCCCGGTCATGGGGGCTCATCAGCCGGCCGGCGCGTCCGCGCTCCCTTCGTCTATCGGTTAGGACGCCAGATTTTCAATCTGGAAAGAGGGGTTCGATTCCCCTAGGGAGCGCCAATCCGTTCACCCTGTTCGCCCAGACGGTCACCCTCGCGTTTAGGACTTGTTCCTGGCGCTGCGATACGCCAGACGAAGTTCGGCGACACTCGTCACGTCCTGCAAGACACCAGCCCCATGGGCGATTAGCTCAAGAAATCTCAGAAAGCACGCCACGCATCACTCGACGGCTCGAACCGGGAGAAGGCAAACTTCACGGGGTTGAGGAGGTTTGCAGGGACGCCTGGGCTGAAAGGCGTCTTGGTGCGGATGCGGTGGGGTTGGAAAAATGGCTGAGGCAGTCGTCGCGCTGATCGTGATTGGCTTGGTCCTTCTCATTTGCATATGGCCGTTTCGACCTGAACCGGGACGTCCGCCGTCTAGGGCTCCCAGGCAACCGCAAACCACGCCACAGCACCAGCCTGCGGTCGTTCAGAGGATCATTGACGGCGATACCGTCACTGTAAGGATTGATCGCCAGACAGTGACCCTCCGCCTGGACGGTATCGACTGCCCTGAGAACGGGCAGCGCTGGGGCAATGTGGCGAAAGCCGGTTTGATCAAACTGATCGGCGGGAAGCACATTCGCGTCGAAGGACGTTGCATCGATCAATACGGGCGAACGGTTGCGACAATCTATGTGTGGTGGGAGGACCGGTCCGAATGGATGAATGTCAATACCCGCATGGTCGTGTTAGGCCATGCCTGGGTTTCAGGGCTAACATGCCAGGGGCTGCCCAAGCATCGGCGCGATGAATTATTCAGAGTTCAGAGATGGGCAAAGAGCAAACGTGTTGGTCTGTGGCGGGACGATAATCCGCTTCCACCATGGAAGCACAGGAACGGCACTTCTTAAGATCTGAGATTTGTCCTCCAACCGCACGGGATTTAAAACGCCACCCCTCGCGCGGCGGAGGAGGCGTGGTCCTTGGCGCAGGCCCCGTATTGGATGCCGATGCCCTTGAGAGGCGCCGCCGGCCAGCGTTTCAGGACGCTGCAAAATTCGTCCGGCACCACGCCACTGGCGGCCTTGATGGTAGCCTTGATGGCGGCGGCGGGGTTGCCGAAGTCCGTCCGCAGGTCCCGATGACTCAGCCTGGGCTTGGCGCTGAGCGGTTGTTTCCCCTATGGTTATAAGACTGTCATGAAACGAGGGGCCGTCTGACGGTCCCTCAGCACATGAGGCGAGGGGATCATGGGGGATTTCAAGGCCATTTCTTTGGTGCGTATGGCCAGCGCGATGCTGGCCGTGATCGTGCTCACGACGATTTCGCTGGCGGGATTCACCCCTGCCGCGGCACAAGGGAATGCTCAGGTCGGCGCGTCTTGCTCCATCAATCTCGATTGCGAATCCGGTGCCTGTGTGCGCAACCGGTGCGTCTGCCGGGAAGACAGTCAGTGCGGCAGCGACCGTTATTGTCAGAAAAATCTGCCGGGCGTCACCGACAACCAGTGCCGGCCCAAGAGGCCCAATGGCGAAGGCTGTACGCGTAAAGAACAATGCGCATCGGGGCGGTGCAATCTGGGGTCCTGCAAATCGTCAGCGTGCAAGACGGACAGCGATTGCGGCAGCGCCCAGTACTGTCACAAAGCAGGGGCCAATGACTGCCGCCGCAAGCGTTCCGATGGCGATACCTGCACCCGCCGCGCGCAATGTGCCTCCGACCGGTGCGAGGCCGGAGCCTGCATGCGGTCCCATGAATGCCGCAGGAACAGAGATTGTCCGTCCGGGGCCTATTGCGATAAGGGCGTTGCCGGTATCGGCCGCAACACCTGCAAGATGCTGAAGGACAATGGCCAGGGCTGTACCGCCGCCAAACAATGTAAATCGGGACGGTGCAACGCGGGCACCTGTAAGCCGCAGGACGAATGCGCCAACGATTCCGATTGCCCGGGCAACAAATATTGCGACAAGGGCACGGCAGGGATCGGTGTCAACAAGTGCAAGGCCAAGAAGAGCCAAGGCTCCGCCTGTAGCCGCAGCGCTCAGTGTGCCTCCGACTGTTGCAAGCTGCGGCCTACCGGTAAGCGCTGCCGTCCATCCAACAGGTGCAATTAGGCCCTGATACGGATGAAGTGGCAATCAAGGCTGTCATATGGACCCCGCCAGACTCTCACGCGGCGGAAGAGGGGCGGCCCAAAACAGTGGCCTCACAAAACAGTGGCCTCAACGGGATATCCGCGCCCGCCTTGGCGGTGTAAGCTCGCGCGCGACCGTCACATCTACGTTGTAGTCCGGCGTTAGGCTTATTGGTTGAATGAAATCAGTGAGATCGCAAAAATGAAGCCAATGAAACTGCTTATGGCCACGGCCCTTGCCGCCGTGCTCGCCTTCCCTGCGGTCGCCGAGGAGCGCCGGGCGAAAAACGTCATCATCATGGTCGCCGATGGCATCGGCTTCAACGGGTGGCTGGCCACCGATTACTACCAAGGTCTTGCCGGGAAGCAGCCTTATCAGATGACGCGGCCCGACGGTACGGTCCCGGTCGTTTACGGTCTTGCGCACGACGCTCTCAATCTGATCGACAGCGCGGGAAATATTTTGCCCAGCGGCAGCGATCTGGAGCTTGCAGCCGGTGCCGTCTCCCAGGGATACGACCCGACCACCCGCTGGACCCGTTTTGAAAACACCTTCCGCAACGACTATGCGCCGGTGGGCGAACGCTACACGTCGTATACGGATAGTGCGGCGGCCGGGACCGCCCTCATGACCGGCCGCAAAACCGCGAATGGCCGCATCAACAGGGATTGGGCCGACGAGAACGATCTGCGGACCATTGCGCAAATCGCGATGGACCAGGGCCGTTCGGCGGGATCGGTTGCCTCTGTGATGGTATCCCACGCGACTCCGGCTGCGGTCATCGCCCACAACCTGTCGCGTAACAATTATGTCGAAATTTTCAAGGAAATGCTGGCCAGCGATCTCGACGTCATTATGGGCGCCGGCCATCCGTTCTTTGACAATAGTGGCGCTCCGTTCGAGCCGCAGGAAGACAGTGCGTATCAATTTGTCGGCGGCGCCGAGACATTCGCGGCCTTGAACGATGAGGAGGGCCTGAACGGCTTTGCGTTCATGGACGCCAAGGAGGACTTTGAGGCTCTGGCCGCGGGCCAGAACGTGCCGGCGCGCGTCGTTGGGATCGCGCGGTCTGGGGCCACCCTTCAGGCTCTCAGGGACGAGCTGGACGATGCGGACACGCCCTCCGGCATGGCCTATAACGCCGCCGTGCCCGATCTGGCCACTATGACGATTGGTGCCCTGAATGTCTTGAGCCAGAATGAAAATGGTTTCTTCCTCATGTCGGAAGGGGGCGCGGTGGATTGGATGGGTCACGCCAACAACATGCCCCGGTTCATTGAGGAACAGATCGATTTCAACGCAGCCGTGAACGCGGTCGTTGCTTGGGTCGAAGAAAACTCAAGCTGGGATGAAACGCTGTTGATCGTCACGTCCGATCACGAATGTGGCGGCATCTGGGGCGAGGGCACCTGGACCAACGGTGTGGGCGGACCGGTGGCGGCCGACCGCAGCGACGAGGCGCTGAAAGCGGCGCGCTTTGATCCGACGGAAGATGTCTTCAACGACTATCTCGCCGTGCAGGACCGGGGCGCCGGGACGATGCCGGGATATCAATGGGCGTCGCCAAATCACACCAATGAATTGGTGCCGCTTTGGGCGATTGGTGCTGGTGCCGAACGCTTCGCTGAGTTCACCCGCACGGATTTGAAGGCTGGCAAGCTGTGGGGCGAAGCCTATGGCTGGACGGGCGACTTTGTCGACAACACCGCGGTGTTTCATGTCATGAATGCGGCC
Source organism: uncultured Alphaproteobacteria bacterium (assembly GCA_964612085.1). Lineage (GTDB taxonomy): Bacteria > Pseudomonadota > Alphaproteobacteria > JAJFIK01 > JAJFIK01 > CAZTCJ01. The sequence continues at coordinate 8,664 of CAZTCJ010000037.1, read as the reverse complement.
TTCGCGGCAGAAGTACCGGCCGAGGCGGCTGAGTAAGCGCTCTCTCCGCAGCGCCCCATGGGTCCTTAACGACACCTCGCCCCTCACGCGGCGGAGGAAGTGTGGTCCTTGGCGTAGGCGCCGTATTTGGTGTCGATGCCTTTGATATGGGCGGCCAGCCAGCGTTTCAGGAAGCTGAAAAATTCGTCCGGCACTTCGCCATTGGCGGCCTTGATGGCGGCGGCGTGCTTGCCGAATTCCGTCAGCAATTCCTGATGAATGAGCTTGTGGGTGCGCAGGCCGGGGAAGTTCATCTTTTCCATGAATGCTTCCTCGTCGGCAAAATGCCGGGTACAGACGGCCCCCAGTTTCGCGACCGCCGTGTTGATCTCGTCGCCTCTCTTGCCCGCCTGATGGGCGTCGAAAATCGCGTTCATGGCGGCGAGAATGTCGCGGTGCTCCGCATTCATCGCATCGACGCCCACATCGAGCGAGGGATCCCAGGTCATCAAAGGCATGTGCGCTCCTCCGGTCCCGTTTAAGGAATTGTTTCCCCTTGGGTACACGAAAAAGCCCTAAGAAAGGACCAACGGGCCGGGTTAGGCGCGCTTGCCCTTTTTCGATGATCCGAAGACGCCTTTTGTCGTGGAGGTCTGGCCGCGTTTTTTCCTACCCAGCCTCTTGCCTTCGCCGCCCGCACGCCCCGTGCCCGGCGGCTGATGGCGGGGGACGAGCCGGTGCTTGCCGGGGCCGATCAGATCGGCGCGGCCCATTTTCATCAGCGCCTCGCGGATCACCGGCCAGTTTTCCGGATCGTGATAGCGCAGAAAGGCCTTGTGCAGACGGCCCCGGTTAGCCCTGAGATCTCGCGCCATCGGGCGAGGTCAAACCGTCACGCTTCGCCCACAGATAAAAGGCAAAAGCCATGCCGCTTCCCAGTATCGGCATGATAATTCCGAACTCGTCGATGTAAACATGTGTGTCCGGGCCCCGCGTGGTAATCGGCGTGAAGACCTGCTGTATAAAGAGGTTATGGCTTGCATGCAGAATGACCGCAGGCCACAGGCTGTTCGACTTGAACGTGAGATAGGCATAGACAATGCCTTGGGGCAGGATTGCCATGGTGAAGATCGCCATTTGGAGGACGAAACTGCCTTCCCCGGCATTGTAATCCGTAAACAGAATGGCAGGCCAGTGCCATACGGCCCAAATCGCGCCGGAAACCAGACCGACGGCCCAAAACGGCATAACCTTCCGCATCTCCCATATCAGGAGCCCGCGCCAGCCGATCTCCTCTCCAAGGGCGCGCGCGGCCGAGCCGACCATGCCGACCGTCGCCAACATCACGACAAAGACGATAGATGCAATGATGCTGGGATCATCACGGCCAAGCAGCCGGTTGGTCCAAGCCGACATCGTCTCCGGATTTCCAAAACCGCTGCCGCCAAGGCCGAACACCCAGACAGGCATATAGATGGCAAGCCCGTAAAGGATCGGCAGTCCCCATGCGAACCAATTCCATTTCCACGGGCCCCATCTCCAGGGCAGGCTCGATATAGGTTTCCCAGTAAAAAGGCAGGTGAGGAGCGCCGCCAGTCCCGGCGACCACATGACGCCTGTGATAAGAATGGTAGGGGTTGCGCCCTGATATCCCATGAGCCCGCCGAACAGGCCGGTCAGGCAGGCCGTCAGGATCAAATAGATCCGGATTATCCGCCATGCCTGCCGGCGCTCGCTGTCTGTTGCCTGGGTCATGGGCTTTCATCCGATCCGTCCGGGTCCGGTGGAATCGCCCTCAGAATAATATCGGTGAACACCCGGTCGCGTTTCGCGGAGCTTATGGAGGAAAGGAAGGTGGCCCGCCCGAGCCTGTCCGCGATCATGAGGTCTGCAAGACCATGGGCCACCGCCCAACTGGCGAGAACGTCGGTCATGGCAAAGCGATCCGTATGAGGATCAGACTGTCTGATCGTTTCGATATGACGGGCCAGTTTTTCAAAGGCTGCGGTGGCGGCTTTGGCAAGCTGCGGATCCGACTTGTCGGGGAGGTCCGAGGAAAACATCAGACGAAACAAGGCTGGATTCCCCGTCGCGAAATCCAGATAGCCCAGTCCTGATGCCGCCAGCTTGGCCCTCGGGCTCTTGCCAGCTGTTTTCTCGCGCTTGTCCTGCGCCGCGATGAAGCGCTCATAGCCTCGGGCTGCGAGGTTGGTTAACAATCCTTGTACGTCGCCAAAATGGTGCGCCGGCGCGCCGTGACTGACGCCTGCACGTTTGGCGACGCCGCGCAGAGAAAACCGCTCGACTCCCTTTTCCGTCAATTCGATCTCGGCCGCATCCAGCAGTGCACGATGCAGATCGCCATGGTGATAGGGCGCCTTAGGTTTCGCCGTCTGTGAAGCCGGGGACTGTGTCATGCATCTCTAGTAGCAATTAATTTAGACATTGTCTAGATTAAAAGAAAAAAGGACAATGCGGCGGGTTTGCGCCGTTTCGAGTGTGGAGTGCAGAAATAGGAAAGGCGAACAGACAGCTTCCGCTTAAGCGCGCTTGCCCTTTTTCGATGATCCGAAGACGCCTTTTGTCGTGAAGGTCTGGCCGCGTTTTTTCTTGCCCAGCCGTTTGCCTTCGCCGCCCGCGCGGCCCGTGCCCGGCGGCTGATGGCGGGGCACGAGCTGGTGCTTGCCGGGGCCGATCAGATCGGCGCGGCCCATTTTCATCAGGGCCTCGCGGATCACCGGCCAGTTTTCCGGGTCGTGATAGCGCAGAAAGGCCTTGTGCAGGCGGCGCTGGCGCAGGCCCCGGACGGTTTCCACCTCTTCCGAGCCGCCATGGCGCACGCCCCGGAGCGGGTTGACGCCTGAATGATACATGGCCGTGGCGAGTGCCATGGGCGAGGGCAGGAAGGTCTGCACTTGGTCCGCCCGGAACCGGTTGCGCTTGAGCCACAGGGCCAAATTCATCATGTCTTCATCGCGCGTGCCCGGATGGGCGGCGATGAAATAGGGGATGAGGAAATATTTTTTGCCCGCCTTTTTGACCGCCGCGTCGAACATCTCCTTGAAGCGGTCATAAGTGCCGATGCCGGGCTTCATCATCTTGCCCAACGGTCCGTCCTCGGTATGTTCCGGCGCGATCTTTAAGAGGCCCCCCACATGGTGGGTCACCAGCTCCTCGACATATTCCGGGCTTTCCACCGCCAGATCGTAGCGCACGCCCGAAGCCACCATGGCCTTCTTGACGCCGGGCACCTCGCGCACTTTCCGGTAAAGGTCGATCAGCGATTTGTGGCTGGTGTTCAGGTTCGGGCAGATGCCCGGATGGACGCAAGAGAGCCTGCGGCAGGCTGCTTCCGTCTCTTTGTCCTTGCACGCCATGCGGTACATATTGGCGGTCGGCCCGCCGATATCGGAAATGATCCCGGTGAAGCCTTTCGTCTTGTCCCGGATCATCTCGATTTCCCGCAACACGGAATCGTGGGAGCGGTTCTGGATGATGCGGCCCTCATGCTCCGTAATGGAACAGAAGGTGCAGCCGCCGAAACAGCCGCGCATGATGGTCACGGAAAAGCGGATCATCTCCCAGGCGGGGATCTTCTGTCCGTCATAGGAGGGATGGGGCGCGCGGGCGTAGGGAAGCTCATAGACGCCGTCCATTTCCTTGGTTTCCAGGGGGATCGGCGGCGGTGTGATCCACAGTTCCTTGTCGCCATGGGTCTGCACGAGGCCGCGGGCATTGCCGGGATTGCTTTCCCGGTGGAGCACGCGGGAGGCGCGGGCATAGGCCTCGCGGTCCTCGCAGACCTGGTCGTAGGAGGGCAGACGGATCACTGTCTGGTTTTTGTGATGGCGGGCGGCTTCATCGGCGTCATCGAGATCGTCCGCAGGCGCCACGGTCCAACCGTCCGGCACTTTGTTCTTGATCAGCGCGACGCCGCGCAGATCGTCGAAGGTCTCGATGGCCTCGCCCCTGGCGATGCGGTGGGTGATCTCGACGAGCGCGCGTTCCGCATTGCCGTAAAGCAGAATATCGCCCTTGGCGTCGAACAGGATCGAGCGGCGCACCTTGTCCGACCAGTAATCGTAATGGGCGATCCGGCGCAAGGACGCCTCGATGCCGCCGAGCACGATCGGCACTTTGGGATAGGCTTCCCGGCAGCGCTGGGCATAGACGATCACCGCCCGGTCCGGGCGCTTGTCCGGTTCGCCGCCGGGGGTGTAAGCGTCGTCGCTGCGCCGGCGCCGGTCCGCCGTATAGCGGTTGACCATGGAGTCCATATTGCCGCCGGTGACGCCGAAATAGAGATTGGGCTTGCCCAGCGCCTTGAACGGGTCCGCGCTTTTCCAGTCCGGTTGGGAGAGAATGCCCACCCGAAATCCTTGCGCCTCCAGAAGGCGGCCGACAATGGCCATGCCGAAACTGGGGTGATCCACATACGCATCGCCCGTCACCAGCACGATGTCGCAGGAATCCCAGCCGAGCAGGTCCATTTCCGCTCGCGACATGGGCAGGAACGGCGCCGTGCCGAAGCGTTCGGCCCAGTATTTCTTGTAAGAAAATAAGGGTTTTAAAGTGTTCATAGTGGTTCTATGCCGGTCCACGCACGCCGCGTCAATCGCGCAACGACTATTGCCCCATATGTAGACCTGTGCAGGGACCCGGCAATTTTAGGGTCCTGACCCTAAAGCCGCATCAGGCTCGCCAGATTGTTCTTCTGCATGTCCGACGAGCCGCCGACGATGGGCATGCCCAAAAGATCGCGCACATGGCGTTCCATGTCATAGGCGTCCGACATGGCATAGGCGCCCATGATCTGCTGGCAGGTCAGCGCGATTTCCACGCCCGTATCGGCGACGAAGAGCTTGGCCATGGAGGTCTCGATGGAGCAGGGCAGGCCCTGATCGGCGAGCCAGGCGCCGTGATAGAGCATGTGGCGGGCGGCCTGCAGCTTCGTCCGTGCGGTGACGAGCTTGTGGCGGATCGCCTGGTGCTGGGAAATGGGCTTGCCGAACTGGACACGCTCCTGGGCGTATTGCCAGGCCTCATCCAGGGCGGCCCGGGCGATGCCGTAAGCGACCGCCGTGATCTCGATCTTTTCCACATCGAGGGCGCGTCCGGCGAGCAGCGACCAGCCCTCGTTCCACATATGGGGCCCGCCGACGATTGCCTCTTCGGGCAGGCGCACATCGTCGAAATAGACATCCATGGAGGCCGTGTAGCGCAAATTCGCGTGCTCGATGGGCTGCATGCTGATGCCCGGCGTGCCGGTCGGGATCAGGACAAAGGTGAGGTTGCGGTAGCGCGCCTCCTCAGGCCCCGAGCGCACCAGACAATAGATGTACTCGGACCAATCCGCGCCGGTGCACCAGCGCTTGGCGCCGTTGATGACGATCTCGCCGCCGCGTTTTTCCGCGCGGGTCTCGACGCTCGCCAGATCGCCGCCCACATTGGGTTCCGACAGGCCGTAGCAGAGCAGGATCTCGCCCTTGGCGATGGCGGGCAGCAGGGCCTGTTTCTGCGCTTCCGATCCGTTCTCGGACAGATTCATGCCGCCATAATAGGCCGCATGGATGTAAGGCCCGGCCAGAAATGCTCCGGCCTGGGAGAGTTCCTCGATCACCGCCACGGAGGCGACGATATCCTGGCCCGCGCCGCCATATTCCTCCGGGATGGTCAGACCGATCAGGCCCATATCGGCGAGTTCGCGGAAGAGATCGCGCGGCCAGGTGTGAGTGCGGTCCCACTCCCGGCGCTTTTCGCGCGGCGCCTTTTCGGCCACGAAACGCTGCAACTGGCGGCGGATTTCCTGGATGTGATCGGGTTCGGTCTGAAAGCCGGAGGCGCTCATATCAGTCTCCTGTCAGGTTGGGCGCGCGCTTTTCCCGGAACGCGTCAACGGCTTCCTTGCGGTCCTTAAGGAAGTTCGAGACGCTTTCCAGGCCGACGGACGCATCCATCAGTTGGGCGGCGAGCGCGCGCAAGGGGATGTTGGTCACCGTCTTGGTCCAGCGCACGGCCCATTTCGGGTTGGCCTGCATCTTGGCGATGATCTCATTGAGTTTGCCGTCGAGCTGTTCTCCGGGGACGGCGTAATTGATCAGGCCCAGATCCTGCGCCTGTCCCGCGGTGAGCAGATCGCCGGTCATGAGCAGCTCCTTGGCCTTGGCGAAGCCGATGAGCTGCGGCCAAATGAGCGCGCCGCCGTCGCCCGCCACGAGACCGACCTTCACATGGGGATCGCCGATCACCGCCGTCTCGTCGGCGACGATCACGTCGCATAAAAGCGCGATGGTGGCGCCGAGGCCCGCCGCCGCGCCGTTCATCCGGCACAGGATGGGTTTCTCCATCTCCAACAGGCTGGTGACGATGCGCTTGGCATCCCAGGCGATGGCGCGGAACTTGGCCGGATCGGCGATCTGTTCGTCGAACCAGTCGAAATCGCCGCCGGCGCAAAAGGCCCGGCCCTTGGCCGACAGCACGATGATGTCGCTGTCCTCATCGCGCTGAAGATCGGTGAAGACGCGGGCCAGTTCGTCATGCATGGCCCCGTCCACCCCGTTCACAGGATGGTCTGAGGTGATCCAGGCCGTCAGTACTCGGCCGGTCCGCTCGAAGGTGAAGCGGGAATAGGTCTCGGTTTCGATCTTGAAGGGCTCGCTCATGGTTCCTCTCCTACCTGGACGACGCGCCGTCCGAAATTCTCGCCCCGGAACAAGCCGCAAAAGGCCTCCGGCATGGTCTCGATCCCATGAAAGCGCTCTTCCTTGAGTTTGATCCGGCCATCGGCAATCATCGCTGCCATCTGTCCGAGGGCGTCTGAAAAGCCACGCGCGAAGTCGAACACCACCAGCCCTTGCATCAAGACACGGTGGGTAATGAATGGTTTGGTATTGACGATGCCCGGCGTGTCCTCCGGGGGCAGATTGTAATCGGCCACCTGACCGGAAATGCAGATCCGGCCCTTGGGGCGCATCATGGGCAGCACCCGGTTGACCATGGCATTGCCCACATTGTCGAATAGCAGATCGACGCCGTCGGGCAGGGCCGCCCGGATGGCCGCATCCAGATCCGAGCTCGTTTTGTAGTTGATGACCGTGTCGAACCCGGCCTCGTTGCTGAGCCAGGCGCATTTCTCGTCGGAGCCCGCAATGCCCACGGTGCTGCCCGCGCCCCAGGCCTTGGCCAATTGGCCGGCCGTTGCGCCCACGGGCCCGGCGGCGGAGGTCACCAGCACATGGTCGCCTTCGCGGAAGCGGCCGGTCTCCGTGAGGCCGAACCAGGCGGTCAGGCCCGGCACGCCCAGGACGCCGATCCAATAGGAGAGCGGCAGGGGCGAGGGCGGGATCCTGCCGATGAAGCCCTTGCCGGTCTGGATGGAGTGGCTGCGCCAGCCGCCTGCGCAAAAAACCTGGGTGCCTTCCGGCCAGTCCGGATGGCGGGAGGCGTCGATCACGCCGGCGGAGAAGCCGTCGATGGGCTTGCCCAAGGGCAGGGCGGGCGCATAGGAATCGCCACCGGATAAACGGGAGCGCGTGCCCGGATCGACCGAGTTCCAGATATGCCGTACCCGGAATTGTCCGTCGCGCGGTTCCGGCATAGGCACGGAAACGATCTCGAAATCGCTCGGCTGAGGCGGTCCATCGCAATAGGCGGCGAGGACCACCTGCCGTGTTTCCTCAAGCATGGCGCGTGTTTTCCTTCCCCTCGCGTTCCCGGCCGTTTCAAGGCTGCTCGGGTCCGATGATGTGTGATAAGTGTTGGTGGGTCAATCTCTTGGCCCCTCTGTGCCTTACGGTTGCGCCGGTCGTCAGCGCCCTTTAAAGGATCATCGGCATGGAAATCAACGGAATCGCGCATATCCAGCTCTCGGTGACGGATTTGGAGGTCAGCCGCGCCTTTTACCGGCGTCTGCTGGTCGATTGTTTCGGCATGCATGTGCAGTATGACGAGCCGGAAGGCTTTTATTGCATCGGGGGACGTACGGGCATCGCGCTCACACCCGTTTGGATGGAATTTATGGGCGAGCGTCACCATCAGCGCAAACCCGGCCTGCATCACATCTGTTTCCGCGCCCGCTCGCGCGAGGATATCGATGGCTTGCACACGCTCTTGCAGGAGTGGGGCGTGACGATCATCCATCCGCCCGAGGACGGCCCCTGGGCGCCGGGCTATTATTCCATTCTCTTTGAAGATCCCGACGGGATCCGGCTGGAAGTGAATTATGTGCCGGGCAAGGGCAATCTGGACCCGGCCGTCGCCCTGCCGAAGGGGCGGTCGTCTGACTGACACCCCTCCGCATGCCGATCATTATTGCGCGGCCGGCTTGGGCTGAACGAAATACCCGGCAACGCGCCAGACGCCGTCGTCTTCCAGCATAACGGATGTCAGCTCCAGCATGATCTGGCCGGGCGCATTGGCGAACACCGTTTCGTGCTGGGTGACCACATATTCGCCCGCGGGCGCATTGGGCAGTTGCGTGGTGTAGCGCTCGCCCGTCAGATTGCGGGTCTGGACCGCGCCCAATTGACCACGGGACTGTGTGAGCGCGGCGACCCATTGGTCCTGGGTCACCACATTCTTGAAGGCCTGGGCGACCTCGTCATAGCTCTTGGCATACTCGCCCGCATCCACAATGGCGATCCAGGCGTCGATGGCTTTCTTGCCTTCGGCAATTTTGGCATCGTC
>CAZTCJ010000036.1:0-33716 GCA_964612085.1 uncultured Alphaproteobacteria bacterium | reverse complement strand
AGCGGACAAAATCGCACCCGTCACGGCCACGCTGGCGATTGAGTTTGGACCCTAGACTACTTTTTTGTCAGTAATACCGTATCCGATTATAAAGATTGCCCGCTTCTCATATGCCAGCACAATAAGCGCTAACGTTTAAAGTGTGCCGCGAGAGCATGACGATTTAACGACATTTCGGAAAGACGGGAATAAGTTCAGGGCTTTAGGATCGAGCCGTAGACGGCATAGCCCCGATACAGTGCCTCGACTTGCGCGGCCCCGCCCTTGTCTTGCGCCACCGTCTCCATGGCCTCGGCCAGATCCTCGCGCGGATAGACATGAAAGCGGTCAAGCCATCCGTACAGGATCGATTTGACGCCACCGGGCAGGCGGTCGCAGGGTCCGAAATCGACCACGCTCAAGCGCCCGCCCGGACGGGTCAGCCGCAACCCCTCTTCCAACGCTTCGCGCCAGGGCGGGATCATGGACAGCGCATAAGAGATGAACACCCGGTCGAACCCACCCGCCGCTCGAACCGCCTCGGGCACCGAGGACGCCGCGACGGCGGTCGCATCGCCTTGGGCCACCTCCACCCGGCCGCTCAAGCCCGCCTTGGCGATGGACGCCCGCGCGGTTTTGAGCATTTCATCGGAAATGTCGATGCCCAGAAACTGGGCTGCCGGATAGGCCCGGGCCGCCGCGATCAGATTGCGCCCGGTGCCGCAGCCAAGCTCCAGCACCTGCGCGCCCTCGGGCGCCTGAAGCTCCGCAATCAGATGGTCCCGGCCCAGAAGATAGTATTTGCGTGTCAGATCGTAGATATGGCGCTGGAGCCGGTACATCCGGTCCATGGCCTGTTGCTGATCGCCGTCTTCAGCCGCCACGGTCAGCCCTGATATTCGTAGACATGGACGCCGCCATAGATCGACGAGCGGTCGCGGGCGGTCATCTCCCGGCACTGATCCGCCGAATAGGACCAGCGGGCGAGCAGCTCCGGCGGCAGGATATCCTCAAGGGGGCTGTCTTCCCCGGCCGTGCGGAAGACGACCCGGCCGCCCGGGCGTGCCGTGCGCGTGATTTCCGTCCACAGATCGGTCATCTGCTGGGCCGTCATCCAGTCCTGGGCATCGAGCAGCAGATAGCCGTCGAACCGGTCCGGATCCTGGCCAGCGAGAAACTCCGTCATGGAGGCATGGGTCACCCGCACCTTGTCGGCTTCGTCGCGCAAGGTGCCATAATGATCCGCCCGCAGATAAAGCGGCATGGCCTGGCGCCCTTCCACGTCATAGCAGCGGCCGAAGGCCTGCCAGGCGAAATAATTGTCTTCCAGCGGAAAATCGCAGCACAGACGCTCCAGCCGTTCGCGCAGCACCGTCGACATGGAGCCGCCGCCCGCAAGCGCATCATATTGCGCCGGCGGAATGCCGAGACCGTAAAGCGCCACGGGCATATTGCATAAAAAGCGCACAAGCTTGGTGTCGAACAAGGGCGCGAGCTGCGTCTCAAACAGCCAGCGCTGCTGCTCCAGGCTCTTGGCCGTCAGCATACGGCGCGGATTCTTGCCGTAAAGCTTGGCCAGGAAATGGGCAACGCCGATGAACCGGCCCAGCATGCCGAAGCGGTAGACATTGCGCGCGAACAGGGTGATCCGGCGGGCATGCAGGAGATTTCTGTTTTCCCAGAAAGCGCGCGATTCCGGGTCCAGATGATCCCGGATGAACCGGTCATAGGCTTTGATATTGGCTTTTTCGTCCGCATAGCCGAAGAAGCGGAAAAACGCTTCGTGGCTCGGCAGGTGCTGGAGCGCGGCCAGCTTGAGTTTCACAAGCGCCACATGGGCGGGATTGATATCGACCGCCTCGATGGCCGCAGGGCGCGCCGACAGATAACTCAGCACATTACAGCCGCCCGACGCGATCGCCACGATCCGCTTGTTCGACGCATCCGGCGTGCCGGACTCCAGACCCAGCGCCTCCATGTCCACATCCGGATCTTCCCAAATCTGGGGATAGACGAGGCCGGAAAAGGCCATGACGAACATGTGCTCCAGAATGCCGCGCTTGCTGGTGTTTTTTTCCTGCCGCACGGCCTGGCGCAATTTTTCATTTTTTTGAGGCATGAGTAGCCGATCCCTCCCCAGCGACGGATGTGATTCCGTCATCTTACGCGGGAGTATGCCAGAGCGCGCCCCGTTTGTCGTGAATCTTATGGGAAATGGCGAAAGCCATTTCGTCAAATGCGGGTCAATCGCTTAAAGCTCAATTAGGGGTGGTGGGCTTAGGGTAGTGGCCGTCTTTCCTCATAGAAAGGAAGCCCATGTCTCTCAACGCCCCTGGCCAAAAAGCCGTGCCCCATGCCGAAGACGTCGATGTCCCCCTCGAAAGCGATATCTTTTTCAGAACATTGATCAGAGAGCTGAGCGGAACCTTGCAGGACGTGGTCGGACTGGAAGAAGCGCGCGGCTTCATCAATGTGGTCGGCGGCCGGATCGGCGACACCATCAACAAGCAATATCGCGCCGCCTGGAATGTCAGCAGCTTGTCCAAACATCAGGTGGCCGACGTTCTGGTCGACCTGAAACGCAGAATCGGCGGCGATTTTTATGTCATCCATGAAGACGAAGAGAAAATCGTCTTCAAGAACCGGCGTTGCCCTTTCGGCGATCTGGTCAAGGACCGCCCGTCCCTGTGCATGATGACATCGAATGTCTTCGGGAAGATCGCAGCGGAAAATCTGGGCTATGCGCGCGTGGACATCAGCGCGGCCATCGCGAACCGCGACCCGGAATGCATGGTGACCGTCCATCTCACGCGGACGAGCGACACCGTTCAGGGTCGAGAATACTACAAGCTCGATTGAGCATGAGGATGAGATCAGCATGGAAGGGATGCGGATCTGCGAAACGGTTCTGAATGCGTTCACGGACCCGCTTTTGGTCGTCGACCAAAAAGGCAAGGTGACCATTGCCAATCACGCGGCGAAAGATCTGGTCGGGGCGTTCTATGGCGACCATTTGGCCTTCCATCTGGAAGGCGAGCACAATGTCACCGATTATCTTCGTCAGTGTGCCGCATCCTCCACGCCGATCCCAATCCGGCTGTCCTTCAAGGGGGCTGCCGATCAGCTCACCTTGGGCTCCCGGCTCGGCCAGCCCGACGGATCGGGCCAGATCCATATCCTGCTGCGTATCGACCAGAAACATAAGCTGGTCGATCAGTTCACAACGCTTAACCGCCAGATCGAGCAGCCCGAACAAAGCATCGATAAAACCACCTGCGAATGCGTCATCAACGCGTTATCCGAACCCATTCTCGTCGTCAATATGCGTGGACGGCTGATTGCGGGAAACAAAACGCTCAAGACCAATATCGATCTCTGCACGGGTGACGATCTCGCCTATTACGCCACGTCTCCCGAAGGGATCGCCGAAAGCCTGCAGACCTGTGCCTGTTCATCCGAACCCGTGCCGACCGCCTTCCGGTTCAATTTCGATCCCGAGGCAGCCATTTTGGGATGCCGCATGCCCATGCCCGTCGAGGTGCCGGGCCATTTGATCATGCTACGCGTCGATACCACGCGCGATGCCCTGACGAGATCCCTGACCCTGCAGAACGAAGTCAAAACGCTCCAACAGCAGATTCAGCAACACCAGTCCGAACTGGCATCGGTCGAGAAAAACCAGGCCGCCATACAGCAGACCAGTTCGCGCGATCCGGTCAGCGGCCTCATGACGGTGACCCATTTCGCCGAGGCTTTGACCGTGCTGGCCGCCATTGCCGAGCGCAATAAAAACTCCCTCGCCTATCTCTCCATTCATTTATCCGACCCCGTCCCGAATACCGGTCCGTCCGGGCCGAAACAGACTTTGGACACGGAGACATTGCAGTTGATCGGCAAGCGGATCCGGTCGACAACCCGGTTCGGCGACATCGCCGCCAAGATCGACGATATGGAATTCGCCGTTCTGCTGGCTTCGGGCGCGACCGTTGAAGGCGTGCAACACGCCGCGCAAAAAATAGGCACGTGTTTGTCCGAACCGGTTCCAAGGCAGAACCGGATGATCCAGCTTGGCGTGATCATCGGCTATGCCCTGTTTCCGGACCACACGACCGATGTGCTCCGCCTGCGGGATTTGGCGGGGAAACCGGCCCGTCAGAGCAAAGAGCTTGAAACGGCCCCGGCGGCAGTGGCTTAACGCGCCGGGTCCTGACCGCGCGGCCTCACGCCCGGCCGCCCTCATGGAGCACAAGCCGCCCGCCGAACGCCGGATGGGAAATGTCGGGCACACTGATCGACACGTCATCGGGCGGCGTAATGATCAGGCCCGCTTTCAGAAACGCCTCCGCGATCCGGGCCACAGCGGTTTTCGCGGTCTCGCTCGGGATCCGCGCCAAAAGCCATGTCAAATGCGCATCCGCCAGATGATCCTGGCCGCTCTGGGCCGCCGACAAAGCGGCAACCAGGCTCAATTCGTCCGGTGTCGCGGCGATACAGCCCGGAAAGCCCAGCTTCACTTTCCGGCGGCCGTCATGGCCGATGATCTGGGCCAGAACCAGCAAGCCATTCAAGGCATCCGTGGCCTGGGCGCCCAACTCCCGCTCATACCCTCGCGCAAGTACGCAGCATTTAGAAAACCCCAGGGCACAGCCCCGAAAACCCCAAAGGGCGAAACCGGCGGCAAAGCCCAGCTCCGGAATAAGACTGTCGCGGGGGGTCTGAGAAACGCTCATGAGACTACCTGTCTGTCATCGGCCGGATGGCCTGAAAAAAGCCCGCATCCAGACGGCAAAAGCAGGGGTGGACAATCCCTTGGATCGCCGTCCGGATGCGGGTGAGGTGCTGAGCAGCAGTCCTCGGGAACGATGCATCCGAGCCTGACAAGGGATATGCGAATGCATCGCAATAACACCCTTAAAGCAGACCCGACTTAAGCGCAAATGAAAATTATTCTCATATTTGAGCCGTGATCCCTGCCTGCCCGCGAACCAGAACTAAGTGTCCGTTTGGAAACGCATTTCAACGCGTTTCCGCATGCCTGGCCGACCCACTCCCCCTCCCGACCACCCACAAGGGTACCCTGAATTGGGCGGTCGGGAGGGGGAGCGGGCCGGTGGTGCCCCTTTGCAAACAGACTCTAAGATCCCAGTCGCCCGAGCGCGCCTTTCGTGACAAAAACATCACAATGCGGGTCCGTTTTGATCCGCATACCAAGCAAAGCGGCCTGCGACGAACGGTGTAACCGGTTCCTGGAACATCATCATTCGACGAATGGCCGCCTGGCGCCGACCAGCGGTCCGCGTACAAATGCTTGCCAGACTTGAGCTTTCCCTCTTCCATGAACCGGTCCTGTAGGAAATGCCATCCTTACACAGAAAAATAAGGGCCTGAGAGGCCGGGACACCGAAAACAAAGCGATGGGGCCAGAACCCATCCGGTCCGCGAGCTGGGGGCGTCGGCGGATTGCATCATTGGGGTTTGGGAGAGATCCATGACTGAGATCCAAACGGATCGCCGTGCGCGGCGGCGGCTTCTGCTCGCCTCCGTGAGCGCTCTGATCTTGTCTGTCAGCGGCGCTTACGCTCAAGAAACTGACGATACCGACACAGAGGTCCTCGAAGAAGAAGAGAGGATCACCGTCACGGGCTCGCGCCTGAGACGGGACACCTTCACCAGCGCCTCGCCGCTTCAGGTGATCGACGGGGAACTGGCGCGCTCCATCGGCCTTGTGAACACGGCCGACATCATCACCCAATCGACTGTGGCGGCCGGCACCCAGCTCGATGCCACCTTCTCCGGCGGCTCGGGCACGGCGGTGTTGGAAGACGTGCCGGTCAACGGCCTGGGCGGCGCCACCGTGCAGTTGCGCGGCCTGGAGCCGGAACGCACTTTGGTGATCCTCAACGGACGGCGCCTGGCGCCTGCGGGCGTGCGCGGCGCGCCGACCCAGCCGGACCTGAACCTGATCCCGAGCAGCATCATCGAGCGGGTGGAAATCCTGACCGATGGCGCGTCGTCCGTCTACGGCGCGGACGCGGTGGCGGGCGTGGTGAACATCATCACCCGCGACGAGTTCGAGGGCCTGGAACTGAACGGTTTCTACGCCCGGCCCGAGGAAGAGGGCGGCGAGACCTGGCAGTTCAACGGCATCATGGGCACCGTGTTCGACCGGGGCCATATCACCATCGCGGCGGAATATTTCGAACGGGCCCGCGTGGCCACCGGCGACCGGGACTTTTCCTTCTGTAACCGGAATATCGAACGCAACCCGGACAATGGCCGCGTGGTCACCGGTCCGTGCGAGGACCGCACGCCGGACAATGCCGCCGCTGCGCTCGGCGGTGAGACCGGCCTGCCCTTCTTCCTCTATTTCCAGCCAGGCAATTTCAATACCTCGACCGGCATCCCGGAATTCGAGACGGAAGCCAATCTGGGTGGCCCCGCCGGCGTGGCCACGGGCCGGTTCGCTGACCTTCAGGACTTCTACAATCTGCAAGACGAGCGCCGGGAGGCCGATCTGGTATCCCCATTGCGCCGTTTCAGCCTGTTCGTGAACGGTGCGTTCGACGTTAATTTCTGGGAGTCGGACGAACTGTTCTTCGAGTTTTCCTACAACAACCGCCAGCAGATCCTGCGGGCGGCGGAAGAACAGATCTTTCCCGGCATCCCGTCGCTTATTCCGCAAGTGGACGGCAACGGCAATCTGATGGCCCATGCGGACGGCAATCTGATGCTGTTCGCCAATCCGCAGAACCCTTATGCGGGGCTCGCTCTTCAGCGCACGGCGGATCAGCGGGCCGCCGGCACCCTGGGCGCCACGGATTACAATCAGATCATTGCCTTCCCGGTCTTCTCCAGCCCGGATTTCGGCCAGGTGCGGGACGTGGAAGTGGATCAGTGGCGGGGCGTGCTGGGCCTGCGCGGCGACATTCCGCTGAGCTGGGAACCGGACTCCAGCGGCCTCTTTGGCCTGAAAAACTGGACCTATGAGTTCACCGGCATTTACAGCCGCTCGCGCGGCACCTCCTCGCAAGATGCCATGAACGAGCCGAACCTGGCGTTCATGCTCGACACCATGCGTCTTGACACGGACGGAACCGTGATCTGCGGACCGGTGTCGCCCAACCGGAACGGCGCCGATTTTGGCTTCCTCAATGGCGCACCCGGGTGTCAAGTCACGGACTTCTTCAATGTGATGCGCACCAAGCAGTTCACGGACGCGGACAAGGACTATCTGATCGGCCTGCGGACCAACCAGACCGTGGTCACCCAGACGGTCGCCTCCGCGTTCCTGACCGGCGACATCGCCGAACTGCCCGCAGGCGCGGTGCCGCTCGCCTTCGGTTTCGAGTTCCGCGAAGACAAGATCGATTCCAACAACGATCTGCTCACCACCAATTTCCAGCTCGCCAGCGAGTCGGCGAACGAGGAAGGCAACACGCGGGGGGCAACAAACTTCAAGGAGTTCTTCATCGAGACGGAAGTGCCGTTCCTCCGGGATCTGCCTTTGGCCCACAGCCTGACAGTCAATGCCGCCGCCCGCTGGACCGAGGAAGCCAATTTCGGCTCCCAGTGGACCTGGCGGGCCCAGGGCGTCTACGAGCCGGTGGAGTGGTTCACGATCCGGGGCACCTACGGCACCTCGTTCCGGGCGCCGAACTTGCGGGAACAGTTCCTGGCCGACGCGGTGCGGGCGGAATCGAACAATCTCGACCCCTGCGGCGTGCCCGGCGAGGCGCAGATCCTCGATCCGGCCACCAATCAGGTGATCTATGTGCCTGCACTCGATCCGCGCAACCCGGCCACCTTGCAGAACTGCTTCGATGACGGACTCGATCCGACACAGATCGGTCTGGGTGCGACCCAGAACTTCAACGTGCTCGATGGCGGATCGGAAGATCTGAAGGCGGAGACCTCCACCTCCTGGACCTTCGGGGCCGTGTTCCGGCAGCCCTGGTTCGACCGTTTTGATTTCGAACTGGCGGCCACCTGGTTCAATATCGACATCGCCGATACGGTGGAATCGATTGATGCCCGGAACATCCTGAACCGATGCTATCTACTGTCGAACCGCGACCAGACGGCCTGCGACCGCATCACGCGCTCGCCCTCGCCGGATCCCCAGCAGCAGGTGATCACGCAGATCGATGCGGGCTTCATCAATATCGGTACGCTGACGGCCCAGGGCCTCGACCTCAATGCCCGCTTCGGCATCGAGTTCGATGTCCACGGCGAGACCTTCAACGTGTCAGTGTCCTCGTCCAACACCTTCATGAGCGAGCAGCTTGTTCAGATCGACGACACCTCGCCTGTGCAGGACAATGTGGGCCTGATCGGCACGCCGGAATGGCAGAGCGTGAACAATCTGCTGATCAACTGGGAGAATGTCACCTTCTTCTGGCGTTCGCGCTTCATCGACGGCACGAGTTCGGAAGGCTTCGTCAATCCGGCGAACCCGATCCGGCTCGATCCCCTGTTCAATGACGGCGATCCCAACACGGTGCCGACCTGGATCTCCCACGGCATCGTGGAGGATGTCTGGTATCACGACGCCTCGATCACCTATGACAACGAGGACTGGACCTTCCGGTTCGGCGTGAACAATCTGTTCGACAAGGAACCGCCGCGGATCGACCAGGACATCAATGGCGGCTCGCTGCCTGGGCAGATCTTCTCCAACCGGAACAATGCGGTGACGGCGGCGGGCTTCGACTTCCTCGGACGGACCTATTTCGCGAATGTCACGAAACGGTTCTGATCCTGATTAAAGACATGAAAAAGGGCGGCGGTCTGATCGACTGCCGCCCTCTTTTTTGCGTTCCGGTCTGCCGGTTACATGGTGTTCTCGATGGCGAGCGGCGTCGCGCCCCAGAGTTTCGAAAATTTCTCGCAATGCAGAACTAGCGACTGGTAGGCCGAGAAATCCGTGCCCGCCGGAATTTCATAGCGCTGACCGCCCCGGGCCTTGTCCAGTTCGGCGATCAGCAGGCTGCCGTCCGTGGCGTTCTTGTTGCGAACCTGATCGGCCGCCAGAGGCGAAAAGAACAGCTTCAGATCCGGCGCGCGGCGCGTGCGGAAATCATCGCTCAGCTCGATATAGGTCTTGTCGCCTTCCGTATAGATGCGCCAGGTGCCGCTGATTTTGTATTCCTGGACCGCCCAGGTGCCGCCGGCGAGATCTTCCGCCTGCGCGCTGCCGGCCCAGCCGGCCGTCACGGCCAGCATCAGGGCGAAGACCGCAATCATGCGGGAAAAGGCGGAAAAGCCTGTCTTTTTCAGTGTCGTCATGATGAATGTTCCCTCTACGTTCAAACCATTCGTGCGAGCGCTCTCGAACCCTTCATGCATACCGGAACGGCCCGCTGATCTGAAGGTAAGACCGGTCCCCGATCACAAAAACACACGAAAACGAGAGCACCGCCACGCCTCTGCGCACACCGCCAGGCCGGGCATGGTCACCCAGGACGGATGATGCCTTTCCCCGGAACGGCAGGCGAACGATTGGGCGTCACTCGATGGCGGCGGTCAGCTCCGCATACAGATCGCGATAAAGCGCGGCAAGGGGCGAGGATTCCAGCAATGTCCAATGGGCGTCCATCCAGTCCCTCGCATCGCGGGCCTTGTCCGGCGCGGCCGACCAGCGGATGGGCACGAACAGATCGTAGGCCTGCGGATGTTGATCGAGCCAGTCCTCGATCGCCTTGGCGCGGACAATGACGGCGGATGATCCCAGGATGACATCGCGGGTGAACCAGGGCACGCCGTCCCGGTCATCCGGCCCATGGAGATGGACGACCCAGAGCATGTCCCCGTCCGGCAGCCTGTAAAGCGTAAGACGGCTGTCTGTATCCGACCCGTCAATGGTCTCGACAGGGCGGCCCGCGCCACGGATGAGGGCGGTTTCGGTGATGCCCCACCGGGGGCTGAAGCTCTGCGCGCCGCCCGCCTCCAGCATATCGCAGAACGCGCGGATTTCATCGAGAGTCACGGCGCCCCTCCAACGTTAGATCGCTTATAAATAGGTGAGCTGTTCAGGCAGAAACTCGTTGATATTGCCAAGGAGTCTCTGGCCGGCCAGATCGACGCTCGCCATGCTGCCGAGCCAGATGTGATCGTAGACGGGGATGGCGTAGCGCTGGCGGCGTAGCGCGCGGCCTTCGATCTTTGAGCCATCCTCGCGCGTGACGGTCAGACGCCGCTCGGGCCCCGGCGGGGAAATCGAAAAGCTGGTGAAGCCGAGGGTTTGATCAGGACGGAGTAGATAGCCGCCCGAGCCCTGATTGCCCGAAAGCAGGGTCGATGCGGCGCTCTCCCCCCAAAGTGTCGCGTATACGAACGGTTCGGTGAACCGCGGGGTGTCCTGAACCTGTTCATGGTACTGGGACGGTCCTTCGAAAGTGATCACCTGCCCGTCGATGATGACGCGGACGGATGATCGGCCAAACACTTCCGTACGGCCCTCCAGCAATCCCTCATAGGACAGGCCGGCCTTGAAGGACAGATCGAGGGACAGGGGGACGGTCCCGGGCCCGTGTCGCGGCGTCCGGCTCGCCCGCGCCTGAACCACGGCGGAGGCCCGAACGGTTTCCGGCGCGCTTCGCGGGCCCGTGCGGTCATAGCGCAGCAGATCCGGATTGGTGGCATGAAACGTGGCGGATTGGGCATCGACCGGCGTCTTGTCCACGCCCGACGGTGCGCAATGATCGGTGAACGCCCAAAATCCGTCGGGCGTGTAGACATGAACCCAGATCCAGGCGGCGCCGAGGGCGGGATAGCGGCACAGCCTTGTATTGATGCCATACTGACCATCGGCACTCACCGCACCGGAATGGATCGACTCACTGAAGGTCGTCGCGGCCTCGTCGGCCGCCTTGCAAGCCGCCCGCGCCTGGCGAACGGGAAAGACGGCAGGCATCGATGCCAAGGCGCCAAGCCCGTAAAGCGCGGTTCTGCGATCGATCATGTCGGTCCTCCCTCGGCTGATTGAGCCTTAACGTGGCGTATCTTTGGGTTTAGGTTATCACGCATCCGGCGGAGGGCCATCACCATGACACAGAAGACGGACGAAACAGGCATTACACGGCGCGCGGGCCTCGGCCTCATGGCGGGCGCCGCACTCGCCAGCGGCACGCAACGCGCCAATGCCCAAGCGGCGGAAGGCGGTTCCGGCGGGTTTCCGCCTGTGAGCGGCGAGACCCTGTTCGAGGACGTCAAAACCTATGACGCCTTCGGCCATCACAGGGCGGGATCGGACGCGGACCGGCAGACCGGCGAATGGATCGCGGGAAGGCTTGAGAAAGCCGGGTTCAGCATCAAAACGCACAGGTTCCCGGTGCCGGTCGCCGATTCTCTGCGCGCCGATCTGCGGCTGGACGGGACGCCCGTCATCGACGGCCATGCCCAGTGGCCCGTCAGCCTGACCGGGCCGGACGGATTGAGCGCGCCACTGGCTCTCTTCAATCCGTATGCGGAAAGCCAGGATCTGACAGGGCGCATCGCGGTGATCGACTTGCCGTACCGGCGCCACTCCAGCCTTATGAGCCCGGTCGTCATGACGCCCTTACGCCAAGCCGTGGCGGCGGGGGCCGTGGGCGTCACCCTGATCCCCACCGGCCCATCGGAGACCCTGATCGCCTTGAACGCGCCGGTGAGCCTTGAGGGCATCACCATCCCGCTCCTTGTGATCGCCCCAAAGGACAGCGAGCCGGTCCTGCGCGCGGCCTCACGCGGCGCCCGCGCGACTCTGACCATCGACGGCCCGCCCCTCAAGACCGGTACGGCCCGCAACGTGGTCGGACGGTATGGCGACAAGGGACGCTGGATCGTCGTCTCAACGCCTCAAAGCGGCTGGTTTCACTGCGCCGCCGAACGGGGCCCCGGCATCGCCGTGTTTCTCGCCCTCGCAGACCGGCTGCCAGCTTTGGACCTGCCGAACAGGCTGCTTTTCGTCTCGAACTCCGGCCACGAACTGGAAAATGCCGGGGCCGAACACGCGCTCGATGCTTATGCGCCGGATCCGGACGATACCGCCCTATGGGTTCATCTGGGCGCGGGGCTCGCGGCGCGGGATTTCCAGGTCTTCCCGCCCTATCTCATCCCTTTGCCCAGCGCCGACAGCCGGCGAATTCTGATGGGCACGCCCGATCTCCTGCCAGGCCTGAAAACGGCGTTCCGTGGGGTGAGCGGTCTTGAAAACGTTCTGCCCGCCACCGCCGAGACGGCGGCCGGAGAACTCAAGACCGTGCTCGAAGCAGGCTATACCCGCGTTTTCGGCGGCTTCGGCGGACACATGTTCCATCATTCGCCGGAAGACCGTCCGGACAAGACCGGTCCGGATCTGCTCGCCCCCATGGCCGCCGCCATGCTGCGCGCCGTATACGGATTTGTTCACAACGGGGTGGAATGACGGGTTATTGACACGCTTTGCGCGCATCGCCCCGGCCCCGTGATGCACGAATGTCACAGTCGTGTAACAACCCGCACGTCCGGTGAAGATCGGCGAGAGTTTACCGGTAGCACGCGCAAGGTCGCGCGCTCTTTCTGGTATAGTCTGACAATAATGCATGCCGCACGGTGGCCCGAGGGGAATGGGACACACAGAAAAATCCTAAGTCCTTCAGGGACCTGCGGCAAAAACAGGGGAGACGCCATCATGAGCCGTTCCATTCTGCCCATGGTCCTGGGCTGCACCGTCGCCGTATCCGCCATCACCATCGCCGAACAGGCGGCCGCGCAAGTGGACCGGATCATCGTGACGGCGCAAAAGCGCGAGCAGGACATTCAGGACGTGCCGATTTCCATCACGGCGGTGACCGGCGAGGTGATCGAGGATTCGGGCATCGAGGATCTGGCCGATCTGGCCTTCCTGGTGCCGAACTTCCAGTTCGTGCAGTCGAACCAGCTCATCAACACCCGGATCAATATCCGTGGCGTGACCTCTGTGGGCAACAGCGGCATCGAACCGAGCGTGGGCGTGTTCATCGACGGCGCCTATGTACCCCGCCCCGGCGCGGTGATCGGCAATCTGTTTGATGTGGAGCGGGTGGAAGTGCTGCGCGGGCCGCAAGGCACGCTCTTTGGACGGAACACGCCCGTCGGCGCCCTGAACATCGCCACCCGCGCGCCGGAACAGGAATTCGGGGCCAGCCTGACCGCCAATGTGGGGAATTTCGGCACCTATGGCGTGCGCGGCTTCGTGACCGGCGGCATCACGGACACCCTCGCCGCCCGTTTCGCCATCAGCTATGACGACCGGGGCGATTTCCTGGAGAATACCTTCGAGAACGATGAAGAGCTGGCGCGCGAAGACCTGGGCATGCGCGGACGGCTGGCCTGGGATCCGGCCGATTTCGTCAGCATCGACCTGATCGCCGATTATCAGCTCATCAACTATACGGGCGCGGAAATCGAGCTTTTGAGCGAGACGGTGACGCCCGCCTTCATCAGCCGCTTTGAAAGCGTTTACGGCTCGGCGCTTGATTTCAGGGACACGTTCGACAACCGCGTGGCCCAGGCCCATACCGATAACGCCAGCAACGAGCAATGGGGCGTCACCCTCCAGGCCGATTTCGACATTTGGGGCGACCATACCCTGACCTCGATCACGGCCTACCGGGATTGGGAAGACGATTACCGGGACGAAGAGGTGGTCCGCCTGCCCGCCGTCATTCTGCCGCGCGACCGGGTCTCGGCGACCGACAATTTCTCCCAGGAAATCCGTATCGCCTCGCCCACGGGCAAACGGTTCGAATATGTGGCCGGTGTCTTCTATTATCAGGAAGACTATACGATCGACACGGTCTTCGATCTGGGTCCGGATTATTGTAACGCAACGCTGGCCAGCGTCGGCGCCGGCGGACTTGTGGACACTTGCAACGCCGCACCGGACAACGCCGTCATCGACCTGTTCTCCCAGGAACTGGAAAGCATCGCCTTTTTCGGTCAGGCGACGGTCAATATCTTCGACGATCTGAGCTTCACCGGCGGCCTGCGCTGGACGCGGGACGAAAAGACCAACGGCGTCTTCCAACGGAGCGTGCTCAACCCGGCCGCCCGCGTGCTCGCGCCGGTGGACGAGGATGTCACAGGGCTTGAGCAGACGGCGGAAGACCTGAACTGGCTGGTGAATGTTCAGTATTATCCGACCGACGACATCATGGTGTTTGCCACGGCCTCCACCGGCTTCAAGTCCGGCGGCTTCAACTCCGAGCCCGGCGCCAGCGACCGGGTGTTCGACGAGGAAAGCGCCAAGAACTATGAAGTCGGCATCAAGAGCACCCTGTTCAACGGCCTGGTGATCGCCAATGCGACCCTCTACCGGACCGAGATCGACGACTTCCAGGAGCGCCAGTTCCAGGGCCTCGGCTTCCTCGTCGACAATGCCGGATCTCTGCGCCAGCAGGGCGTGGAACTGGACGTGCAGGCCCAGCCCGTGGAACAGCTCGACCTGCTGCTGGGCGTCAGCTATCTCGATTCCGAGTTCACCGACTTTCAGGGTGCGCCCAGTCTGCCCGGCGGCACACCGCAGGATCTGACCGGCGAACGCCGCCAGGACTCTCCCGAATGGCAGGTCTCGGTCGCGGCCCAATGGACCGATCAGTTCGGCGATACGGATATGGAATGGTTCGCGCGGGGCGAATATCAGTACACGGGCGGCCAGTTCCTCGATGCCAACCTGAACCCGCAAAGCTTCCAGGAAGGCTTCGATCTGGCCAATTTCCGGCTGGGCCTTCAGGATATCGACGGGGGATGGAGATTCGCCGGCTTCGTGCGCAACGCCTTCGACGAGGGCTACTGCATCCGGACCTTCAACCAGGTGGCCGGCGGGCTGTTCGCGGCCGTCACCGCGGCGGAAAACGAGTCGGTCCAACGCTGCGCGACGGGCCGTCCCCGCATTTACGGCGCGGAGCTAACGATCACATATTAAAGGGGCGCGAGACAGGGCCTAGGAACGGTGCTTTACGGCCCCATGCCCAGGCCTTAGTCTAATTATCGATAATTCGATGCCGACACGGCGGGAGGAAGGATTATGGGCAAAACGCGCGACATCAGGACGCCGGCACGCTATCTGACCGGTCTGGCAGCGGGACTGGGACTGTTGTCCCTCGGCATGATCGCAGCCCAGGCCGAAGGCGAGACCGCGTCTTACAATCCCCTGCGCAACGCCTATTTTGGCGATTTGCACATCCACACGAAAAATTCCTTCGACGCCTATATCTTCAATGTCCGCGTGACGCCGGACGATGCCTACCGCTACGCCAAGGGCGACGCGATCACCCATGCTGCGGGATATAAGATCCGCTTGCGCGGCGCGCCGCTCGATTTCATCGCGGTGACCGACCATGCGGAATATATGGGTGTCCTGCCCGGTATCGCCGATCCGGATAACCCGCTCTCAAACCTCGAAGAATGGCAAGGCTTGATCAGTACGGATCCGGAAGCGATCCGCGAAGCCTTCCTGAAAGTCGGTACTTCGCTCAGAGACGGCGTGTGGATCGACGACCTGAACGACAAAGCGACCATGCGCTCCGCCTGGACGGAAACCATCGATGCCGCCGAACGCCATTACGAACCGGGCAAATTCACCACTTTCATCGGCTATGAATTCACATCGCCGCCCCAGGGCGCGAATTTGCACCGGAACGTGATCTTCAAGGACTCAAACGTGCCGGACTTGCCGTTCAGCTCGCTTGACTCTCAGAACCCGGAAGATCTGTGGGCCTGGCTTGACGACCTGCGCGAGGAAGGCATTGAAGGGCTGGCCATTCCGCATAACTCCAATGTCTCGAACACGCTGATGTTTCAGCGGACGGATTATGCGGGCAATCCGATCGATGCGGACTATGCGTCCTTGCGCATGCGCAACGAACCCATCGTGGAGATGACCCAGGTCAAGGGCACGTCGGAAACCCACCCGGCCCTGTCGCCCAATGACGAATGGGCGGATTTCGAGATCTATGAAGTGCTGCTCGGTGATACGCGTGTCAGCGCATATGAGAACGGCTATGTGCGCCAAGCCTATCGCCACGGTCTTGAAATGGAGGAAGCAAGCGGGTTCAATCCCTACAAGTTCGGCATGATCGGCGCGAGCGACACCCACAACGCAGGCGGCACGTTCGAGGAAGAACGCTACGCCAGTAAGATCGGTGTGGTGGACGGCACGCCGGAAAATCGGGGCTCCGTTCCGCCCGGCGGCGCGAAACACTGGCACGGTATTGAGCTGGACGAGGCTTCCTCGGCCCGCTTCGCCCGCTGGGGCGCGTCGGGGCTCGCCGGTGTGTGGGCGGAGGAAAACACCCGCGACTCCCTTTATGCGGCTTTGCGCCGGAAGGAAACCTTCGCCACCTCCGGAACCCGGCTGCGCGTGCGCTTCTTCGCCGGATACGCCTTCCCGGACGATATTGCCGACAGCACCGACATGGTGGAAATGGCCTATCAGACCGGCGTGCCCATGGGGTCCGACCTGCCGGCGGACGGCGACACCGCGCCCGCCTTCCTGGTCTGGGCCCTGCGCGATCCGCGCAGCACCTGGTTACAACGGCTGCAGATCGTCAAAGGCTGGATCGAGGACGGCGCCTCGAAAGAGGCCGTTTTCGACGTGGCGTGTTCGGACGGTCTAACGCCCGATCCGGAAACCAACCGCTGCCCGGACAACGGCGCGTCCGTCGATCTGACCGATTGCAGCTTCAGCGAAGACAAAGGCGATGTAGAACTGCGCACCCTGTGGCGCGATCCCACCTTCGAGCCGGAACAACGGGCCTTCTATTATGTCCGTGTGCTGGAGAACCCCACTTGCCGCTGGTCCACCTGGGATGCCCTGCGCGCCGGTGTGGAGCCCAATCCGGAACTACCCAAGACGATCCAGGAACGGGCCTGGAGTTCTCCCATCTGGTATGTGCCGGAAGGCTAAGACACCGTGAGCGGACAGCCTTCTGCAGCCGGGCGGATCCTGCGGGATCCGCTCCTTCACTTTCTCGTTCTGGGCGCTCTTGTGTTTGCCGTGGGCTGGCTCTGGCCGAGCGCTGAGCCGGACACGGACACCCGGATCGTCATCACGCCCGACAGGCTCGACCAGTTGCGCCTGGCCTGGCAGGCGCAGAACGCCCGGCCACCGACGGCAGAGGAACTGGACACCCTCAAGCAGGATTTCATCCGTGAGGAGATGTTGTACCGGGAAGCCAAACGGCTCGGCCTCGATGAAGACGACACGATCGTCCGCCGCCGCCTGGCCCAGAAGGCGGCCTTTCTGTTCACGGACCTGTCGAACGCGCAAGCGCCGGACGAAGCCGCGTTGAAAGCCTTTTTCGAGGCCGACCGGGAGGCCTATGCCGTCGCGCCGCACTACACTTTCGCCCATATCTATTTCAATCCGGAACGGCACGGGGACGGAACGCAAGGTCTGGTCGAGGCGGCCCGCGCCGCCCTGGCGCGGGACGGCAGCGGCTGGCAAGCCCTGGGCGATCCCTTCATGCTCGCGCGCGCTTATGCGGACCGCACCGAGGAGGATATCGGCCATCTGTTCGGCCCGGCCTTCGCGGCCCGCCTCGCGACTCTCGAACCTGGCCGATGGACCGGCCCGATCCGCTCTTCCCTCGGCGTGCATCTGGTGCGTCTCGCGGACCGTACGGCGGCCCGCCCGGCCGCTTTCGAGGAGGTGCGCGGCCGTGTGCTGACGGATTATCAAGAGGCGGCCCGCGCGAAAGCCCAGGACGCGTTCCTGAACGCGCTGGCCGACCGCTACACGGTTGTCATTAAGGATCCGGCGCCATGAAACGGCTCTGCCTGGCGCTCCTGGTCGTGATCCTGACCGCGACCGCCGCGCAGTCCCACGAGATGCGTCCGGCTTTCCTGGACGTGCAGGAGATGGCGCCCGGCCAGTTCGATATTCACTGGAAACAGCCCGTGCGGGGCGACAGGCGACTGCGGATCGACCCGGTCCTGCCCGCTCATTGCGCCAGTGCCGGGCCGGTCACGCCGCACCGGACCGCGACGGCCTATATGCGGCGCTGGCAGGTGGATTGCGGTCCGCAGGGCCTGGAAGGGCAGAGTCTCTCCGTCTCCGGATTGGAACGCACCCTGACGGATGTGTTCGTGCGCGTCACGTTTCAAGATGGCCGAACGCAAAACGGCGTGCTGCGGGCGGGCAAACCGGCTTTGACTGTCTCAGCCGACGCAAACCCAAGCATTTTGCACTACGTCCCCATCGGCATCGACCATATTCTGGAAGGCCTGGATCATCTGCTGTTCGTGCTCGGCCTGCTGCTGCTGATCGCGCGCAATCAATTGCTGTGGACCATCACCGCCTTCACCGCCGCCCACAGCCTGACCCTGGGTCTGTCGGCCATGAACCTGGTTCATCTGCCGCCGGGGCCCGTGGAGGCCGTCATCGCGTTATCGATCCTGTTGTTGGCCGTGGAAATCGTCCGGAGTCGAACCGATCCGCCGGGCCTCACGCGACGCAAGCCCTGGCTCGTGGCTTTCGCCTTCGGGCTTTTGCACGGGTTCGGCTTCGCCGGCGCGCTGAGCGAGATCGGCCTGCCCGGCGACGCCAAGATCGCCGCGCTCTTTGCGTTCAATCTGGGCGTGGAACTGGGCCAGATCATCATCGTTGCGGGCGCGCTTGTGCTGGTCGCGGCTTTACGGACGCTTCATATACCCCGGCTCTCCCTGGCCCGGCTGGGCCTGACCTATGCCATGGGCACCATGGCCACGGTCTGGACGTTTGAGCGGATCGCCGCTCTTTGAGGAAGAGAGAGCGGCCCGCCGGGCAGCAGACCGATCCCCTAGAGCGCATTCAGTGAATTCCAGGTCATTGAATGCGCTCTATGTCTTATCTTTGTCGCGTTTTCGAACCGCAGTGAGGCGAAGCCGAACGCACCCGTTCGCTGGCGCTCACCGCTGAAAACGCTCTAAATCCAAACCTCTGACCCGATCAGGCAATGACTGCGAAGGTGAAATCGTCCGCAGACAGCTCTTCCAGGTCGGTCTTGTTGAGGGTCAGCTGAGCGCCGTTGTCGGCGGTGAAAACAACGTTCTTGCCATCCTGCACGGCGCCGTCCTGGAACGCCATGAAGGACGTGATGCCCGCACCCGACAGATCGACGGTATCTTCACCGATATCGAAATCACGGATCGTGTCCGTATCGTTGGCGCTCACCGCATTGAAGATGAAGGTGTCGGCGTCCTTGCCGCCTTTGATGGTGTCGTCACCGTCGCCGCCCGTGATGGTGTCCGAACCGCCCTTGCCGTCAATCTTGTTGTCGCCTGCATTGCCGGTCAGGACATTGTCTTCGTTGTTGCCTTTGATCTGGCCGTCTTCGGTGCCAGTCAGCGTGGCGTTCTCAATGTTCTTGCGGACCTTCAGTTTGCCGGCGCCTTCGACGGTATCGGTGCCCTCGCCTTCTTCCTCGATGGCCTTGTCGCCTTTGCCGAGGACATAGGTGTCATCGCCCAGGCCGCCGAAAAGCTTATCCTTGCCCTCACCGCCATTAAGGGTATCGTTACCGGCAAGACCTTCGATGGTGTCCTTGCCATCGGTTCCATCGAGATCGTCATCGTCGGCCGTCCCGGTAATGACGGATTTGCCGGAACCCTTGCCTCCGCCACTACCGGAACTCAGACCAAGGTCTTCAAGCAGACCATTGCCGGTGGCATTGGTTACCGTATAGAGTTCATCTGCAAACTGAATGAACTCGACGCCGCGCAGCGTGTCCGTACCGTCATCAAGGCCGATATCGGTGACATTGTCCGTCACCGTGACGAAATCTTCCGTCTCAGTGATGGTGTAGTCGGCGATATTTCCGGTGTAGACGACCGTATCGGTACCCGCGCCGCCGTGAACGCCTTCATTGCCGCCGAAGCTGACGAAGGTAATCGTATCATTGCCGCCGAACAGCAGATCGACGATGCCAACGAAATTGTCTTTCTTGATGAGCTTCTCGAGATCCTCGAGCGGCGTCAGCAACCCGGAGATGGACAGGACAAGAGAATTGTCGATCGAGGCGGACAGGAAGGTAACCGTCCCCCCATTGACTTTCTTCACAGCGTCGACGCCTTCGACCTGTTTCGTGTCGACATCAAAGCCAAACCCCGTGATGGTGATCGAATCGAAATTCGGCTCGAAAATCACGTCGATGACGTTCGGCATGCTCAGAACTGGAAAGGCGTCATCGAAATTGTTCGGATCAACATTGAATATGTTGAAATCCTGAAAGTATTGAATCTGTGGCATGATCATCCCCCGATGATGAAAGAAAGGCCATGCACCGTTCCTGCTGTCTTGCGATCATGCCGATGGATAAGGGATGACCAACAGTGGAACGGAGCCAATACTCGGCTTACACTCACATTACAAATTGTCAATGGAAATCGAAAGCGGTGGGTCCCAAGCGGGTCGGCGCTACCGGCGCACGGCAGGCGTCTCGACCGGCAGGCCCTTGGCCCGCACCGCCAGATAGAACTCGAGCGCCGTATAGGTCTCGGATCCCAGGGCGTGAGGCTCGGCCCGCACGCCCACATCGCAATCGCGCAAACGCCGATGGAGCGAGCCCAGGGTTTCCCATTCGAGCCGGTAGGCGGGAAAGCCGTTGCCATGCCCCTGGCTGATGGTATCGCCTCTGAGCTGCTTGCCCCAGGACTGATTATGGCACTGGCTGCACGCGAGATTGAGCTGACCGCGCCGGGTGAAGAAATACGCCTCACCCAGATCGTAAGACCGTTGCGTGCGGTCACTGACGGACACGGCAACCGGCAGGCCGCGGGACAGGCTCGCCACATAGGCCGTCAGGCTCAACAGATCCTCGCTTTCATAAGCCAGCGCGTCCGTGTTCTGATGGCGGGTCCGGCACAGATTGATCCGCGCTTCCAGATTGACCAGGGTGCCGGTTTCCTCATCCATGGCCGGATAGCGCGTCGCGGTCCCGCGAAGATCCGTATCCGGCCCGTCATGGCAGGCAGCACAGGCCTGAGCGGCGCCATCGCCGGACTCGAACAGCGCCTTGCCCCGGTCGGCCCAGAGGAAACCGGGATTAGCGAACTCGTCATCTTGCAGGTTTTGCGTCTCGGGCGTCAGAAACGCATAGCCCGATCGGATCTCGTCCGGATCGAGGTTCTCGCGGCTGACCGCGCCGGACGATTCGCTTTGACCGCAGGCGGCCAAACCCCAGGCCAGAACGGTCATCGCGAGGGCCTGCCTCATGTGACGGTCAAGTCCACGCTATCGGACCAGCGTTCCCCATGCTGATCGGTCCAGCGGAATTCCAGCGTGCCGCTTGCGGTCGCCCGCGTGTAGAAGGTCAAGAACGGATTGGCGGCCACGGCAGGGAAGAAATCGGCCCGGAAGATCTCCTCGCCATTGTAGAGGCAGACGAACTCGGTGATGATGTCGCGCGGAATGACCTCGCCGCGCGCGCCGCGCCGAAAACCGCTTTCCATCGGATGCTGGATCAGCGCTTTCAGCTCGATGATCTCGCCTTGTGCGGCGGTCTCGGGCGCCGAGATGCGGATGGCGTTCGACATGATCCCCCTCCTTACAAAACCACACAAGCGGCCAGCGTCACGACCACTTCTGTCTGCGCCAGCCAGAGGGTGTCGTCGCTCATCTCGGCGACGGCGCGCACGGTCTGCGAGCCCGCAAGGCGCAAACGGGTAGCGACGCTAGCCCGGCCCGCGCGCGGCCCCAAATGGCATTGGAACAGAGTCGGGATCGGGTTGCGCTCGGCGAAAACGGCGATCCGGCGGACATGGTCGGCCTCAATCATGGGGCTGTCCACATCAATGGAGACGGGCACGGAAAATCCGTTCTCGGCAATGGGCGGCAGTGTCAAGGTCACCCGGCCTTCCGTCATTTCGCGGTCGCCGAACAGCTCCCGCATGGCGGCCTGCAGCTTCTTCTGCATCTCGGCGGCCGTCTGAGGCACCTGGGCGCCGGCAGCCTGTGGCAGAACGCTGAGCGCAGCGGTACCGGCAAGCCCGGAACAGACGCTGCGCCGTGTAAGGATGATCCTGGAGGTCTCGGTCATGACATCAGCTCTTCAGGGTAGAGAGATAAGCGACCAGATGCTCGATCTGTTCGGCGGACAAGACAGGCTTGCCTCGATACGCCGCGCCGACCTGATGAAGCCCCTGGAGACGGTAGTAAGACGGCATGACGGTCTCCGGGTTGAGACGGGCCGGATCGGCGATCCGCAAACGGATCTGTCCGTCCGTCAAACGGCCGCCGATCCCGGTCAGCGCAGGTCCCACATTGCCCTGGAAGGGCACATCGAGGCCGTCAACCACGTGACAGAGCACGCAATGGCCGTGCTCGCGGCTGGAAAAGACTGCCTCGCCCACAAGCGCGTTGCCGGGCACCGTGCTCAAGGGTGCGGGGATGGCATCGCCCGAGATCTGCGCGGGCGAGACGAGCGGCGCGGGCTCGCGGTCGCAGGCGCTCACGAAGCAGATCACGACAAGATATGCCGCCGCCCGGCGCATCAGCCGAAGGCCTCATCCGTCACGGTACGGAACCAATCCGCCGCCTGGGCCGCTTCGGCCGTCCGCACATCGGGCGCGGCCCCCATCGGGCTCAGACCACCGGCGCCGGGCACATTGGCGAAAGCGCTACCGTCATTGCTATAGACCCCAGTGATCGACACGGCCGTATCGGGCGTCACATAGGAATAACAGGTATTGGCGAGCACGGTCGGTTCCGGCGCCATGCCTGCGAGCAGACGCGCGATCTGGATCGCACAGACCTTACCCTGAAGATTGGCGGAGAAGGCCGATTTCGGCATGGGCGCGGCGATGACCGCATCGCCGATCACATGGATGCCCGCTTGCAAGGCCGATTCAAAACTCACCGCGTCCACGGGGCACCAGCCCGTGGCATCGGCGACACCGGCGCGGTCCGCGATCGCGGCGGCTTTCTGGGGCGGGATGATATTGGCCACATCCGCCTGCAGACTATCAAAATCCGTTTCGACCGTCATCGTCGAGGGATTCACACGGGCCACCCGCCCATCATCCGATGCGCCGCGCCATTCCAAATGATCCGGATACTGCGCGGCCCAGGCCTCCAGGAATAAAGGCTGTTTGGAGAACCGGTCCTTGGCATCCAGAACGATCAGCTTGGAACGGGGTTTGCGGGTCTTCAGATAATGGGCGATCAGGCTGGCCCGCTCGTAAGGCCCCGGCGGGCAGCGGAAAGGCGCCAAGGGGGCCGACATCACAACCGTGCCCCCGTCTTCGATGGCCTCAAGCTGGCGGCGGAGCAACATGGTCTGTGCACCCGCCTTCCAGGCATGGGGCATAGTTTGAGCAGCGGCCTCATCATAGCCCGGCAGCGCGCCCCAGCGGATATCGATCCCTGGAGAGACGATCAGACGGTCATAGGAGAGCGCCGAACCGCCTTGCAGCGTGACCGTGCGGGCAACGGGATCCACATCCGAGGCCCGGTCCCGGACCACATCGATCCCTTCCGCCGCAATGCCACCATAGCCGAAGGCCTGTTGATCGAGATCCCGCGTGCCGCCGATCACGAGATTGGAGAACGGACAGGCGAGATAGGTCTCGTTCGGCTCAATGAGCGTCACGGCAGCGGACGGCAAAAGCCGCTTGACGGTGCGGGCGGCGGTCGCGCCGCCGAAGCCGCCGCCGATCACCACGATGCGGGCGGATGTCTTGGCGAATGCCGCTGGCAGGCCCGCTGACAGAAGGCCAAAGGAGGCCAGCCCTGTCATCGCGCCGCGCCTGGTCATCCGTACCGGCATGAACTACTCCCGTTCGGACTGGAGATAAGCCGCGATCTGGTCGATCTCTTGCTGAGTGTAGCCGCGCGCCAGCCGGTGCATCACGGTCGTGCCCGCCTCATCGGTCTTATAGGTCAGGAGCGTGTCCGCTATAGCGGCCGCATCCAGATCGTCCAAGGACGGAATACCCTTACTTTGACCGGCATGGCAGCCGGAACAGGACGCGGCCAAGCTCGCCGCCCGGCTGAGCGGCCCGCCTGCCTCGCCCTTGTCCGTCTTGCCGGCCTTGGCCTCCGGGAATGCCGCGCTCACCGCCAGAACGGTCAACGCGGCGCCTGCGAGAACCATGGCCCGGAAGCGGATCATGCGGGCCTCAGATCCTGGTCCTTGATCGGCAACTGGCGGATGCGCTTGCCTGTCGCCGCGAAAATCGCATTAAGAACGGCGGGGGCGGCCACCGCGATGGTCGGCTCGCCGACCCCGCCCCAGAAACCGCCCGACGGCATGACGATGGTCTCGACTTCCGGCATGTCGGCGATGCGCAGGGAATCGAACGTATCGAAATTGCGCTCCTGCACTTCGCCGTTCTCATAGGTGATCTCGCCGAAAAGCATGGCGGACAGTCCGTAGACGAAGGAGCCTTCCACCTGCGCCTGGATCTGCTGCGGGTTGACCGCCGTGCCCGGATCGGTCGCGGCGACGATGCGATGCATCTTGAGGCGGCCGTCATCGCCAACCGTCACTTCCGCGCATGCCGCTGTATAGGCTCCGAAGGAATAGAACGTACACAGACCGCGCGACTTGCCGTCCTTCGCGCCCCAGCCCGATTTCTCGGCCACCGCCTTGAGGACGGCGGCGCTTTTCGGGGACTCCTTCAAAAGTGCCAAGCGGAAATCAAGCGGATCGCGTCCGGCGGCATGGGCCAGTTCGTCGATGAAGCATTCCATATAAATGGCGTTCTGGTTGGCGTTCACGCCCCGCCAGAAGCCCGGACGCACCGGCGGATTACGCATGGCATGGTCCACCAGCAGATTCGGGAAAGCGTATTTGATCGTCTGATCTTCCAGGCGATCGTCGACGCCCGACGGCAGGAAGCCCTGGAAGGTCAGGTAATCGGTGCCGTCCCGAAGCGCCTGGGGGACCAGGGTGGCCAGGATCGATTGGCCCGAGATCCGCATATGGAGCGCTGTGACGTTTCCGTCCGTATCGAGAGCGCCCTTGACCCGCGCCTTGGTGGTCGGATGCAGGAAACCGTGCTGCATGTCTTCCTCGCGCGACCACAGAAGCTTAACGGGCGTGCCCGGCATTTCTTTGGCGATCATCACGGCCTGGGCGACATAATCGCTCATGCCGCGCCGGCCGAAACCGCCGCCCAGATGGATCTTGTAAACCTCGCATTGCTGGACGGGCAGACCGGCCGCCTCGGCGGCGGCGGCAAGTGCTGCTTCCCCGTTCTGGGTGGGGCACCAGACCTCGCACTTGTCTTCCGTCCACAGAGCGGTGGCGTTCATCGGCTCCATGCAGGCATGGTTTTGATGGGGCATGTTGTAGGTGGCTTCGACCACCTGAGCAGCGTTCGAGAAAGCCGCTTTGATATCGCCGGCCTGGTTGCCGATAAAAGCTTCCTCCGCCGTCAGACCATCGTCCAGCTCGGACTCAAAGGCCGCACTCGAATAATCCGAGCCCTCGCCCGCCGCCCATTCGACCGGCATGGCCTGAAGGGCGGAGTGCGCCTGCCACCAGGTGTCGGCCACCACGGCCACGGCGTTCTCGCCGACCTGAACCACTTTCTTGACGCCCGGCATGCCGCTCGCGGCGGAGGCATCGAAGGATTTCACCGTACCGCCGATCATGGGCGCCTGTTTGATGCTGGCATTGAGCATGCCCGGCAGGGTCAGGTCCGCGCCGTAGACCTGCTTGCCCGTGAGCTTATCCGCCGTATCCAGACGTTTCTTTGGCTTGCCGGCGACGGTCCATTCGGACGGATCCTTGAGCGTCACCTCAAGCGGCGGCGCGAGCTTCGCCGCTTCCGTCGCGACTTTGCCGTAAGTAGTTGTCTTGCCGCTGGGCCCATGGGTGATGACGCTATCCTTGGCCGAGCACTCGCTGGCGGACACGCCCCATGCCTTGGCCGCCGCCTCGATCAGCATGGCCCGCGCGGCGGCACCGCCTTCACGCACATATTGATGGCTGTTGCGGATGCCCCGGCTGCCGCCGGTGGAGAAATCGCCCCAGACGCGCTCCCGCGCCAGGTTCTGGCCGGGTGTGGGATATTCCGTCACCACCTTGTCCCAGTCGCATTGCAGCTCCTCGGCGACGAGCTGCGCGAGGCCGGTCAAGGTGCCCTGCCCCATCTCGGAGCGGGCGATCCGTATGGTGACCGTATCGTCCGTGGCGATATGAACCCAGGCATTGACTTCGGGCATAGACGAGCCGAACGTTTCAGGCGCGCCCTGGTCCGCCACACCGGCGACGGCGCTGTTCGAAAGCAATGTGATCGTCAGGCCCGCGCCGGCGGCACCGGTACCGATCAGAAAGCGGCGGCGGGATAAAGACAATGTGTCGGTCATGGCTGGTCCCTCCCTCAGGCTTTCTTCTTGGCAAGATGAATGCCCTTGCGCACCCGGGCCAGGGTGCCGCAGCGGCAAATATTGGTGATCTGCTGATCGATGTCTTCGTCCGTCGCCTGCGGCTTCTCGTTTAAGAGCGCGGAGGCGGCCATAATCATGCCGGGCTGGCAGTAGCCGCATTGGGGGATGTCCAATTCCGCCCAGGCCTGCTGCACCGGATGGCTGCCATCCTCGGACAGGCCTTCGATGGTGGTGACTTCCGTCTGCTCGTTCACCGCGGCCAGGGGATAGACGCAGGCGCGCACCGCCGCGCCGTCCACATGGACCGTGCAGGCGCCGCATTGGGCGATACCGCAGCCGTATTTCGTGCCGGTCAGGCCGAGCTGTTCCCGCAGAACCCAGAGCAAGGGCGTGTTCTCGTCGGCCTCGACGGTCACCGCCTGCCCATTGACTTTGAATGTGGTCATCGCAGCCTTCCTCCCGGCATCGCTTCATGCATATTCGGCGGTCATGCTAAGCGCTGCGCAACCGGCACTCAACATCTTTAGGCGGACAACGCCGTTCCGGCGGCTAGCTGATAATGATAATCAAACACAACACTGAGCGTAAGTGTGCGGAGCTTAGGCTCATTCATCCCAAAGGGACAGCATATGGCCTTCTTCCGGCAGCGCTTCGCCGGACAGAACGCGCCGGTACGCGGCAAGCGCGGCCTCGGGACCCTTGCTGTCCACAACGCGCAGCCAGGATGTGCCGGGCCCGATAAATGCCGTCCAAGCCTCTTTCAAGCGCGTCTGGAACCCGGCCGCGCCCCAGTCCTGATGGCGTTTCTGGATGTGGTTCGGCGCGAAGAACATCGTGGGTTTCGCCCCCGGCAGCCCACGGGTATCGCCCCGCTCCTCATAATGGGTGATGCCGACAATGCAGCTTTCGACCAAGGCGTCGCCGAAGCGCCGGTGGACGCCGCCGATGACGCTGGCGCTGCCGGACATATCGATGAACGCGGCCGGACCGTCCACAGGCAACCCATCGATGTCGTCATAAACGGCCACCGTGTCGTAAACCCCGAGGCTTTCGACGAAAGCCCGGTTGCGCGGTGAGGTCAGGCCGACGACCCGATAATCACGGCCGGCGCGCCGGGACAGCAGGAAAGCCGTGCCGATCGCCGTCTTGGAAGAGGCGCTGGCGAGAATAATCGTCTTGGCACCGAAAAAACCGTGATCGGCGCAATAGTCGTCCAGAATAAAGGAGGTGGTGTAGAGCGGGCGGAAGATCGCCTGCTCCGCTTCCAGGGCCGGATCGTAACCCGGATCGGCCGCACACCGCATATATTGGTGATAGACTTGATGCGGTCCGCCGCGCGTCGGCGCGGCATCGTAGAAATGGGTCGGGCTCAAACGGTCCGGCTTGATCGTCAGATGGGTGGACATGGGCAGATAGCCGTAAAGCCGTTCGCCCACCTCAAGCCCTGGCGCCCGGGACGCGATCACATCGGCGAACCCCCAGACGGGAATACGCCCCCATCCTTCAGGGGCCGGAAAAAGCGCCCAATAGGAGAGCTGCTCGCCCGCCACGCCGTAAGTGACATTGTTGGCGGTGAACGCGAAGGTATCGACCTTGATCAGCGCTTCCCCGGGCCCTGGTTCGGCAAGGGCCGGATGGGCGAATTGGGTTTGGGCCAGCGCATCCTTGCGCACCAAAAGATCGATTGCCGTTTGTCCGCTGACCATGTGTCCTGATCCCTTTCTGGTCTTTTATCTGTCTGCGTCTTCTGAAGACGACCGCGCCGCCATGACCGAGCTATTCAGCAACTCCAAGCGCGGTCTGAAAAACACGATAATGCACCCGGTCGCCGAACGGGGACTCGTCGTCATTCGAAGCCATGACCGCAACATAAAGGAAAAGAGGTGCTGCGTCGCTGCCGGAGGGAACGGTATCGGGCGCCCGCCAGGTGACGCTCCAGGTCACGGGAAAGCCGGGCTTCGGCCCGGTCGAGCGGACTTGGGCACCATCAATGTCCAAAGCATCTCCGTCCTTGGGCGGAAGAAACGCGCCGGCCTGGCCCGTATCCGCACGGACCCCCGCCAGAAATCCGGCCACGACCGCGTCCGGCGTATCTTCTTTTGCAGGCGCAAAGCGGATCGCGAGACTATAGGCCCGGCCCGGTTCCACGGTTTGCGGCAGGCCGTCGACCGTGATCGCCGCCGCCCGTTCCACGGGCGGGCTCTCGAAATGGCAACTGGCGCAGGTTTCATCCGTATCCGGAAACGCCGCCCCCCAGGGCGCGCCGTCGCGATAAGCGGCTGACGGACCGGCAGAGGCCACCATGGCGGCCCAAACGGCGAGACCCGCCGCAAAACACCGCCATGGGCCGGATGCCATCGCCCGCGTCCTCAAGGCGCGACCATAGCCCGGCCGACATAATTGGTGTCCGTCCCGAACCAGACGGCCCCCGTCGGCGCGTGATAATGCATGTGCCGGATGGTGCCGCCGCCGGACGGCACGGGCGTCGCGCCGAAGAACGTCTCTGTTTCCGGATCGAAACCCGTGAACAGGTTTGGCTCGGGACTTGTCTCGACGAACCACACCCGGCCCTGCCCGTCCATGGCCGTGCCATAAGGGCGCGAACCGTCGCCCGACGGCGTCGTCCATTCCTCGAAACTGTCCGTGGCGGGATCGTAAGCACCCAGACGGCCGCCGGCATAATCCACATACCAGACCCTGCCGTCTGCGCCGACCTCGAGCCGGCGCGGCCGGGCCTCGGTACGCGGCAGATCGATTTCCGTCAGGGCCAGCGTCTCGGGATCGATACGGGCGAGCTTGCTGGTGCCGAACAGAACGACCCAGATGTGACCGTCGGGCGCAAGTTTGATGCCGTAAGGCCGGGAGCGCTCCGTCCGGCTCGCAATGAGATCCACCTTGCGGCCGTCGAGGGCGAGCCGCCCCATGAAATTACCGCCCTGGACGGTGAACCAGATGTTTTCCTCCTCCGCGTCAAAGATCAGCGTGTGCGGATCCCGCGCCGCGTCGTCGGGCATGGGGATCTCTTCGATCTCGCCGCTGGCCGGATCGTACCGGCCGATCACGCCCGTGCGGTTGCCCGCATACCAGACGATGCCATCCGAGCCGACGATCAGATTATGGGGCCCTTCGCCGTCCGGCAGATCCACTTTCGTGAATGTTCCCGCCTCCACGTCCAGGCGCGCCAGATAACCGGTCCGCTGGCCCACGAACCAGACGCTATCGGCGCTTTCGGCAAAAGGGTCGCGCGGGCGCGAGGCCTCATAAGGCACCTGCCATTCGTCGATTTGGACCGGTGCGCCCGGGGCCGTCGAAAGGTCCGCGGCCAAGGCCGGCGCGCCGGCCAGAAACGCAGTGCACACAAGCGTGATGATCCCTCTGGGCATGGGAAACCTCCTCGTCCCTTATGGCTGCAACCGGTCGACGATAGCGCCGCAGCGCCACAGCCGCCAGCACCCAAACCATGTGCCCGGCCATGTGGCTACACGCGCGCAGGTGGATTGAATTCAGCCCCTGTAAAAGCGCCAGATCGCTTCGACACGAAACTGAAACAAACCGTTCTGGATACGCATCATCTCAAAATGCCTGGAAATCCCAGCCTGAAAGCCCGGCCGGTGTTTCGTCTTATTGGAAGGCCTGTGCGGACCGTCACAGCACCGGGTCGGCCCGAAAGACCGCTCCGGAAATGAGGAATTCGTCACGAGGCAGCCAAGCGTCAAGGTGATAGAACCATCGCGGGCGTTGAGGAGCCCTGACACGGCTGACGATAACCGCTGCAAGGCGCATGGTTGTGAGCTGGTCTTTTTCCTCAAAAACATAGTGATTGGGATGCGGAACACTTTCCAATACGGGGACATCGAGCATGATAAGCGGCGAACTGAAGACGTGGCACAAGGTAACGCTGGACTTTGAAGGCCCAGAGCGGTCCGAGAATGCGGCGACCTTCACCGATTTCCGTCTGAACGTCACGTTCACCCATACCGAAACCGGTGAAACGATCACCATACCGGGGTTCTTCGCCGCCGACGGCGACGCCGCCAATACGGGCGCGACCGAAGGCAATGTCTGGCGGGTCAATTTCAATCCGCCGCTCGAAGGTGAATGGACCTATGAAGCCTCCTTCCGCACGGGCGAGAACATCGCCGCCACCATGAGCGAGACCGCCGGATCGTCCGGAGGCTTCATGGACGGCGAGACCGGCAGCCTGACCATCGCCCCGACCGACAAGACCGGCGATGATTTTCGCGCCAAGGGCATGATCCTTCAGGACGAAGGCACTCACTTCCTCCAGCACCAGGGCGACGGCGATTACTTCGTACGCGGCGGACCGGGCGTGCCGGAGAACTTCCTGGCCACCGAGGCCTTCGATAACACGGGCGATGGCCGCCACGACTGGGCGGACCACAGCGGCGATTACAATGGCGAGGGCGACTATTGGGGCGACACGGCGCAACAACAGCAGCTTTCGAAAAACATCCTCGGCGCCGCGAACTACATCGCCGATCAAGGCCTGAACACGGTCTATATCCTGACAAACACCGTCAAGGGCGACGGCAAGGATGTGGGCCCGTGGGTCAATCCTGAGATCTATGGCAATGTCAATTCGCTCTCGGACGACGATTTCGCGACCTACGACGTCTCCAAGCTGGCCCAGTGGGAAATGCTGTTCGACCATATGGACGAGCAAGGCATTTATAAGAACATCCTGTTCCAGGAAACGGAAAACGATCAGCTTCTCAACAATCGCACCGATATGGAAGGCTCGCCCCTGAGTGTCGAGCGGCTTGTCTATATGCGCGAGATGATCGCCCGCTTCGGCCACAACAACGGCATTCAGTGGAATCTGGGCGAAGAGAACACCAACACCGATGCCGAACGGGAAGCCATGGCCGAATGGACCAAGGCGGTCGATGGATACGATCATCTGGTCACGATCCATACTTTCCCGGGCCAGATCGACCAAGTTTACAACGGCCTTCTGGGTGAAGAGGACTTCGACGGACCGTCCTTCCAGACCAATGCAAACAATATCCGCAGGGAAACGGCGGAATATCTCGAGAAATCGGCAGCGGCCGGCGATCCGTGGGTGCTGTCCTGGGACGAGGATTCGAGCGGCAACGCCATCATCGTCCCCTATAACAGCAATGCGGACACCAATAACGAACAGACCCTGCGCGAAGGCTTTTGGGGCCACCTCACGGCGGGCGGCTCGGGCGTCAACTGGTATCTGAAGCAAAGCGGCAGCGGCCACTCCTTCGATCAGAACATTGACGATCTCGGCGGGTTCGAATCGCTTTGGACCTGGACCGCGGCGGCGCTCGAGTTTTACAACACCTATATTCCGTTCTGGGAAATGACGGAGACGGATGGCGTTACCCTGAACGGCAACGATTTCGTCTCCTCCAAGGCCGGTGAGTATTACGTCATCTATGCCGACTACGGCCAGGCAGGCGACATCCGGCTCGACCTGTCGGACCAGGGCGGCGAGGACTTCGAGGTCTTCTGGTACGATCCGCGCAATGGCGGCCCGCTGATCGACGGCGGCACCATCGCGGGCGGCTCGGTCCAACAGATCGGCGGCGCGCCCAATTCCGGCGGCAAGGACTGGGTCGTCCTGGTCCGGAACAGCGACCTGCCCGACACGCCGCCGAGCGTCCCGCCGTCGGAAGCGCCGACACCGCCCACCCCGCCCGCGCCACCGACACCGCCCACGCCGGATAATGTGGATCTGGGCGACCTCAAGATCGAGCTGTACAACGCCGCCAACGACACATTCGTCACCGAAATCGTGCCGGGCCAGCCCATCGATGCGGCGGCGCTCAACGGCATCGACGTCAACGACCTGACCATCGCCGTCAAGACGGTCAGTGGCGGCGATCTCCAGGGCCAAGTCGGCAGTGTCCGGCTGCAAGCCAATAACGGTGCCGTGCAGACGGAAAACATCGCGCCTTACGCGCTCTATGGCGACGATGGCGGCGACTACAGGACCGGATCGGCGCTGCAGGACGGGGCCAACAGCCTCACCATTCAAGTGTTCAGCGGCGGCAACGGATCGGGCACGACGCTTCTGTCCGAAACCATCGCATTC
Source organism: uncultured Alphaproteobacteria bacterium (assembly GCA_964612085.1). Classification (GTDB taxonomy): domain Bacteria; phylum Pseudomonadota; class Alphaproteobacteria; order JAJFIK01; family JAJFIK01; genus CAZTCJ01. Next base: position 1,338 of record CAZTCJ010000036.1, on the reverse strand, counting down.
GATCTCGATGGCGGCACGGTCACGCCGACGCCGACCCCCGAACCGACGCCGACCCCCACTCCGGAACCGGAGCCCGAACCCACACCGACACCGCCGACCCCGGAGGGAACCCTGTTCCAAGGCCAGAACGGTCAAGTGATCATCGAAGCGGAATCCGCCGAGCCCGTCGGAAATTGGGAAGCTGTCAGGGTCGACGGCAAGGACAGTCTTCTGTGGGATGCAAACAGCAGCAGTTACGGCCGGGTGCCTGACGGTCAGACCCTCGTTTACGAGTTCCTGACGGACGAAGGCGGCACCTATTCCATCGCGCTTCATTCCGGCCGCATCAAATCGGTGATGAACAATTCCGACCGCTATGAAGGCGGTAACAGCAACAACAAAGAGCGCACCGACACGGGCAACGACGCCTATCTGTCGATCATCAATGTGGAGACCGGTGAGGTCATCAAGAACCCCACCAAGCTTTTCACCGGTCTGGGCGGTTCCGACCGGGACCTGAGATGGGGCACCAAGTTCGATGGCGACGGCAAAGGTCACCACGATGCGAAACTCGACCTGGATCCCAATACTCAGTACCGGCTGGAAATCAGCGGCCGGTCGGATGGCTACGTGCTGGACCGCATTACACTGAGCAATGACGGTTATCTGAGGGACGCGAACGCGCCGCAATCGCCGCTCGTTTCCGGTACGCCGGAACCGGAACCGCAGCCTCAGCCGCAGCCCCCGGAACCGGAACCCCAGCCCCAACCGCCTGAGCCGGAGCCGCAACCGCAGCCCCCGGAACCGGAACCCCAGCCGCAACCGCCCGAGCCGGAACCCCAGCCCCAACCGCCTGTGACGGGCGCGGATCTGAGCGATCTGACCATCGAGCTCATCGACGCCTCCGATGACAGCCTTATCGCGGCCATCGAACCGGGCGGGACGATCAGTGCGGCCCTGCTTGAGGGGCACGATCTGAAAAACCTGACCGTCTCGATCACCGCCAAGAATGGCGGCGCGCTTGCCGGTGAGATCGGCAGCATCCGGTTCACAGACGGGGCAACCGGTGAGACGCAGACGGAAAGTGTCGCGCCTTATGCCCTTTTCGGCGACAGGGAAGAGGATTATCTCGTCGGAGCCGGTCTCCAGGACGGCGCCAACAGCCTGACCGTTGAAGTGTTCAGCGGTCCGGACGCGACGGGGTCGGTGCTTCTGTCGGAGACCGTCAGCTTCACTTTTGAAGAGGTCCAGAACTCCGAACCCGCACCGGAACCGCAGCCTCAACCGCCTGAGCCTGAGCCCGAGCCGGAACCCCAGACCCAGCAGCCGGGCCCAGAGCCCAAACACCAGCCCCGAGCG
>CAZTCJ010000035.1:0-35860 GCA_964612085.1 uncultured Alphaproteobacteria bacterium | reverse complement strand
GACCGCCCGCGCACATAAGCGATTTGCCGGTAGCTGTGGCCATAGGCGCGCATGCGCAACAGCCAGAGCCAGGGTTTTACCTCAGGACCGATCCAGGCCAGGGTCGGCAGCATCAAATCGACATCTTCCGCCGTAGGACGGAACCGGCCCAGCCGCGCCCGCTCCCGCGCCGCCTCTTCATTGCCCACAAGATCGGAAAACTCCGTGCGCGTCTCGGGCCAGCGGGTCACCGATCCGTAGACAAAACGCCGATCGGGATCGCTCGCCACGTCAAGGGTCTTGATCGCGGTCAGCAAACGGCTTTCCACATCGTCCATGGTCTTGGGAGCGGATGGGCACTCGGTCATGGCAGGCTCCTTCATCGTAGGGTGAAGAGTTATCCACAGGCGGCGAGGACCCTGTAGGGTAGCACTGCAAGCACAGTACAACGGACCGAAGGGAGGGCGGTCATGCCGGGTTCACGCTCTGATGCCTCACCTCCGGATATGGACAGCGACGAGGCCTCTCTGCCTGCGGATGTCATCGCCGCTCTTGTGCTTGCCGATTTTCTCGCGGAGTTTCTGATCGCCAGCGGTCTGGCGGACCCGGACGATCTGGCCGCTCAAGCGCGGTCCAAAGCCCGCTCCGGTCCGGACCATCCGGCTCTGGAACAGGCGCGCCAGACACTTGATCTCTTTGCGGACATTCTGAGCCACCCGTCCCGCAAGCGATTGCGCCGCCAGGCAACGGAATAGCAGGACTAACGGATCACAGTATATCCGTAAATCAGATATTTTACAAGAAAAATCCGCAAACCGTCTTGCTGCAGACTGCGGGTGCGGCTACAGTTCTGCTATGAAGGCGACCCCCCATACCCCACCGGCGCCCGGCCGGGACGATATACCAAGCCTGCTGGCCGGGATGGGGGCCCGCATCCGTGACAACCGGCGCGCCCAGGGCTTGTCGCAAGAAGAGCTGGCGAAGCAGATCGGCGGTGCGGGCCAATCGCGCATCTCGGAATGGGAGCAAGGGCGCAGCGCCCCGTCGGAATCTTATCTCACGGCGCTGGCGGAACTGTTCGATGTCTCCCCGGGCTATCTGCGCTATGGCGAGGGGCGCCCGCGGACGCCGGAGCTGGTCGGCGGCATTATCGATGGCGGCTATATCTGCCAGAACCTGCCAGCGGATGCGGCAATATGGCGTGAAGCGCTCGGCGCCGTGCAGTTCACATTCGAAGCCCATGCCCTGGCCGTTCTCGATGACGGATTTCACGCGGATTTCGAACGGCACGCGGTTGTGATTTGTCAGGCTGCGCCGCAGGACCCGGCAACACTTTCACCGGGCCAATGGGCGATTGCCGAGACCCGCCATCACGGCACATTGGTCCGGCGGCTGACCGCTCTCAGCGCCGGACCGCGCCCCCGCTTCCGGCTCAGCGCCCGCAGCGCTCCGGACCTGGACGGTATCGCCGTGACCGCCGCCCGGCCATTGCGGGCCATCTTGCCGCCGCTCTGACAAGCTTATCCACAAATATCTGAAAATCAGATATAATAAGTTTCCCGGATAACTCCATCAGGAGCAGATTATGCCGTTCAAGGATGCGTTTTCCTATCATGAAGCCGTGCGCGCGCTCGTCAGCCTCGATGAAGCCCGCGCCCAGCTCGAAACCGCGCAAGGGGCCTTCGAGGATGCCGCCCAGCACGAGGACGTGACCGAAGCCGCTGAAGCGGTGATCGGCGCCATCGAGGATACGTTGTGCGATCTGGAAGCGAATACCGAACGGCTCAGGGGACGCGTCACGTCTTTCGACGAGTTCGACAGGGGCACCTGGTCGGACGCGGACTGACGACTTTCAAGAACGCATTCAGGGCGGAAAACCCGTGTCCGCATTTCCCCAGAGCGCCCGACAGAACCCTGCCCAGCCCCGGGCGGGACCGGGGCCCGGGCGCCAAGCCCCTGGCCCGCGCCCTGGCAAAGAGAGGTTGGCACACAGATTATCGTCAAGGCAGTGCTGATGGGTGATGAAGCCGATGGATTAGGCGCCTGCACAAAAACTTCTTAGAATGCCGCAGGCCAACATCGAACCGAGTCGTGACATCACCGTGACCAAGACAAATCGCCTTCGCTTTCTAAAGAGACCCGTCACGCTTGGCGCCCATGCGGTCCGCACCGCCGCGCTTTCTGCCGCGATGATGACGCTCTTCACATGCCCTGCCTTCACATGGCCCGCGCAGGCGCAAGGCGCCCCATCGCCGTCAGCGCAAACCAGCCGGGGCCAGACGCAGACGGCTGCGGCCCTCGATGCGCAACAGCAGCTCATCCTGGATGTGGTCATGCGGCCGGACGGCTATGTCACCAAGGACATGCACACCGCTTTCTGGAAAGCCCTGCCCCAGGCGATCCGCAAGGACAAGGACGCCTGGCAGGCGTATCGGACGGCCCTGCTCGCGCGCCTCGATGCCGCCACCCGCTTTCAAAAAGAGACCTGGCACAGCATGGCGCTCAGCGCCGAGGCGGGAACCGTGCGCTTCACGCCGGGCTTCGAAGCCGCCAGGACTGCAGCGCTCGACGCCTCCGGATCCGCGCCGGCCCTGTTTGGGGTGGCCAGTGCCGATCAGCTTCTCAAGGCCGCCGCCGCGGGCGCCGATGTGCCGACGGCGAACGGGCCCGAGCCCGTCTCCCCGGATCTGGTACGCGAAGCGCTGTCGCGTTTCGATGCGGCCAGCGCCCGGCTCGCCCTGCTGCTCGGCGCGGACTGGGCTCCGAAAGCCGAAGCCCGGCCCTACCCGCCCGCGCCCCTGTCCATCACATCGGACCTGCCCTTTCTGATCGAGATCGACCGCCGCCCGAGCCGGACCGGTGACCACTCTCTGATGACGGTCACCTTGCTCTCCCGCCGGGAGGCCCGGGAGCTTGTGTTCGTCACCTATACGGAGTTCTCGGGCCCCTGGCGGGACAAGCGCACGGGCTTGGAACGGCTGGCGCGGGCAGCCCTCGCCAAGGCCGGCATCGGCGACGGGGCTTTCAAGGCCAAGCAGTGGAACAAGCGGTTCTCCGTACTCGCGGAAGGCGGAGCGTCCGGCGAAGAGACCGAAATCCACGGCGCCGCGCGGGTCGTGGATTGGCCGGACCGCCGGGCAGCCTTGACCATTTTGGCCTTGTCGCCGCGCTCGGCGCGGGCCGCGCGCAGCCTCCGGGACGAAACGGAAGCTCAGATCGCTCTCAACGAGTAACCAAACCTGCCCACAGGGCCGTTTTGACAAAGAAAACGTTCGAATGTGGCATGGTTGCAAGCTAGTCTAAAGCAGCAGCCGAGTCTGGCTGGAGATCGACAGAGCCGGGGGAGCCGGCTTGTGTTGGGGTGTTGGGGGCTGACCGGATAGCGCGCGAACGCGGGTCCCGGATGGTCATGCCCGGAGCAGCGGGGGACTAAACCGTGATTGATTGGATCCGTTCGGCAGCCGCGATTTTCATCGCCATTGCGTTCTCAACCGCCGTGGTCCTGCCCGGCCAGGCCGCCATCGACCCGACTGTCCAGGAAGACGACGACACGTCCGACGACGCGGATGCGGATGACGGCACCACCACCCAGCAAGATGGCGAATCCGAAGGCGGCTCCGGCGGCTCGTCCGATGACGGCGACGCTGAAGACGGTGACGACGACAAGAAGAAAAAAGACAAGACCATGGAAGAGATGGTCGAGGACTTCGAGGTGATCGAAGGCCTGTTCACCCTCTACCGGGACAAGAAGAAAGGCACCCTCTACATGGCGGTCCGCGAGGACCAGCTCGAGAAGGACTACATCTACTTCTCCCACGCGGTGGACGGCACGGTCTTCGGCGGCGCCTTTCGCGGTCAGTATCGCGGCGAAGGCATCTGGCGCCTGAAGAAATATTACGACCGGATCCAGCTCGTTCAGGAAAACCCGTATTATTATTTCGATCCGGACAGCGCTTTGTCGCGCGCCAAGGACGCCAACATCTCGAAAGCGGTGATCTACTCCACCAAGATCAAGGCGACCAGCGAAGACGAAAGCACCTATCTGCTGCCTGTCGATAAGCTGTTCCTGACGGAGACGCTCGACCGCATCAAGCAGCCGCGCCTGCCCAACACGCCGCCTTTTGTGTTCGGCCTCGGCAAGCTGTCCAAGGATAAGACGACGATTGCCCAGATCCGGAACTATCCGGAAAACACCGACATCGTCGTCGATTACGCCTTCGACAATCAGAACATTCTGAGCTGGCCGTCCACCTCGATCACCAATCCGCGTTTTGTCACGATCACGCTGCAGCACAGTCTGATCGCCATGCCCGATGACGGCTTCGAGCCGCGCATCTCCGATCAGCGCGTCGGCTATTTCGAGCAACGCGTCACCGATCTGACAAAGACCGGCGATGTGACGCCTTACCGGGATCTGATCAACCGCTGGCGGCTGATCAAACAGGATCCGGACGCGGCGATTTCCGATCCCGTTGAGCCAATCACCTTCTGGATCGAGAACACCACGCCGGTTGAGTTCCGCGAAACGATCCGCGACGCCACACTGCGCTGGAACGAGGCCTTCGAGGCGGCGGGCTTCTCCAATGCCGTTCGCGTGGAAATCCAGCCCGACGACGCCGAATGGGACGCGGGCGATATCCGCTACAATGTCCTGCGCTGGACCTCCTCGCCCAATCCGGTCTTCGGCGGGTACGGTCCGAGCTTCTATAATCCGCGTACGGGCGAAATCCTGGGCGCCGACATCATGCTGGAATGGCCGTCGGTCCGGAACGATCACCTCTTTGTTGAATTGTTCCAGGACGGTCATACCCACCATCTCGGCCTGGAACGGGACCAGACGGTCGAAGCCGCCATCGAAAAGATCGCGACGGCCGCAGCCACGGGCGATGTCAGCGCCGCCATCGCGGAACTGGCCCATAATACGCCTGTCGAGCCGAAAGGTCCGGCTCCGATGATCCAACATCCGTTGCATGCGTCTCCGGAATTGGCCCTGCGCTATCACCGCCATTGCAGCTTTACGGATCATATGCGGCACCAAGCCGCCTTTGGTCTTCACATGCTGGATATGATGGATGTGGACGAACTCGCCGAAGAAAAGTTCGTGAGGGAATATATTTACTTCCTGACCCTGCACGAAGTCGGCCATACGCTGGGCCTCAATCACAATATGAAGTCGAGCCAGCTCCATCCGCTCGCCGACATCCACGACATGGAGAAGACCGGCGGCGTGCTGCACGGCTCGGTGATGGATTATCCAGCCATCAATATCGCACCGGAAGGCACCGAGCAGGGCCTCTATTGGACCACCCGCGTCGGGCCGTACGACAAATGGGCCATCGAGTTCGGCTATAAGCCGCTGCCCAGCGATCCGGACGCCCATGAAGCGGCCCGCAATGAGATCCTGGCCCGCTCCACGGATCCGGCCCTCGCCTTCGGTAACGATGCGGACGACATGCGCGCCGCCGGCTGGTGGGGCATCGACCCGCGGGTCATGGTCAGTGACCTGACCTCCGACGCCATCGGCTACGCCGCTCAGCGGATCGGTCTGGTGAACAACACCATTCCGCAGATCCGCGAGCGCCTCGTGGACGAAGGCGAGACTTGGCACCAGACCCGCTCGGCCTTCAATATCATGATCGGTCAATATATCGGTTCGGCCGCAACCATCAGCCGCTATATCGGCGGTGTCCAAGTCGAGCGCTTCGTGGCCGGTCAGCAGGGCTCGGAAGATCTCCAGCCCTTCACACCGGTCGATGCGGAAACCCAGGCCAGGGCGCTGGAACAGCTTCGCACGCACATCTTCGCGCCTGATGCCTTCGACTTCCCGCCGGAGCTGCTGAACTATCTGCAGCTGGAGCGCCGGGGCTTCGACTTCTTCGGCATCACCGAGGATCCGAAGCTGCATGAGATCGTGCTGTTCATCCAGGACAGTCCTCTGGCCCATGTCATGAGCCCGGTGGTGCTGGGCCGGATGACCAATTCCCGTCTGTACGGGAACGAGGTGACGGTCAAGGCGTTCTTGAGCGATCTGAGCAAGGCGATCTTCGAGGACGACGCCCAAGGCAACGTCAACACCTACCGGCAAAATCTCCAGATCCGCTATGTGACGCGGCTTCTGGCGATCATCTTCCTGCCGTTCTATGACGATGTGAGCCAGTCGGCGGCGCTCGCTGCCTTGGGCGAAATTCGCCAGATGATCGCGCCGAAATTCTTCGGCTTCGGCGGCCCGGCGCTGGACGCGGAAACCAAGGCCCACCGCAAGCATGTGCAACTGCTGCTGCGCGCGGTCGGCATCTTCTAAACCGCCCCTGTCAGGACGAACATATGAAAGGCCCGGGCATGCGCCCGGGCCTTTTTCATGGGGGTAGCCAAAACCGTATCAGATATTGACCAGAACCGCCGCCGGCAGGGTCTTGAGCACCGTCTCGATGGCCAGGCGGCCATTGCCTTCCACCATCACGGTCTCGCCGGTGAAGACATTGCGCAGCGCACCGGTCATGCCGGTGAAGACCGCCGTGTCCGCCCAGCCCTGCGGCAGGGGATAGGACCGGTCCCGCATCAAGGGCAGCACAAGGCGTGGCACAACCACCAGGACGCTGCGCTCCCCTGCCGTCCGCGAAAAGGCGATCACACGCTCCGCATGAAGACCGTCGGCGGCAAGCGGCCCATAGGACCCGCTGGCGAAGACCTCCGGCCACATGGCGCGCAGGCTCAACAGACGATGGATGATCATCTGCTTCACACCGCCCGTGCGCCAGTCGCGCAAAGCCCGTTCCGCCAGATCGGGCGTCTGCCCGGCCTGAGCGGCCAGCGCGCGCGCAAGCCCGGCGAAATCGACCGGCCTGCGGTTGTCCGGATCCACCAGCGACAGGTCCCAGACTTCCGTTCCCTGATAAAAATCGGGCACCCCCGGCGCCGTCATCTTCAGAACCGTCTGCGCCAGCCCGTTGACGGCAGCGGTCGGCGCCAGGCGGGTCACGAATCCGTTGACATCGCGCAGGAAGGAGCGCGAGCGCGCCGGGTCGAGGCATGCGCGCACGAACTGGTCCAAGGCGTCTTCATAGGCCGCGTCGGGCGCGTGCCAGCTTGTCTTGAGCTTGGCCTCGCGCGCCGCTTTGAGCATGACGGCGGAGAGCCGGTCGGCAAAAGCGCTCAAGCCATCGACGGAGGCCGGATCCTGATCGCGGCCCAGCTCGGCGGTAAAGGGCCAGGCGCCGACGAGGGTCTGGAAGAAGACATAAATGTCGTGGTCGCTGGGCAGCGCTTCACCGTTCATCCGCAGACGGTACGGATCGGTGGACCGCCGCCAGGTCGCCACCCGCGCGTCCCAGGCATGGGGGCATTCGCTCAAGACGTTGAGGCGGGCCCGGACATCTTCGCCCCTTTTGTGATCGTGGGTCGCGGTTGCCGACAGGGCGCCGGGTCTGTGCGAGGCGCGCGCCGCCATGGCGGCATGAAAAGCGCCCGGCCCTTCGCCGAACCGGTCCGGCTCACCCCCCACCTCGTTCAAAGACAGCAGGCGCGTGTAGCGGTAGAACGCGGTGTCCTCGACCGATTTGGCCATCACCGCCCCCGTCATCTGCTGCAAGCCCATCACGGCATCGGCCGCAGCCTGACGATCGACACCCGGCAGCTCGGCCCCGCCCAAGGCCGTATCGATCACGGCGGCGACCGCGTGCAACGGCGCATCAGCCTGGGCGTAATCCGCCGTTCCGGCCGCCCGGCTGACGGCGCCGCGCCAGCGCTCCACATCCGTCTCGCTCGCCCCATCCAGGCGCAGATAGGTCCGGTAGACGTCGAGTTCGACGATCAAGCGGGCCAGGGCGTCCCGCAGATCGCATGTCTCGATGTCCTGCGCGATCGGCTTGCTTTTCAGAACATCCGCGAACAGACCGGTGATCCGGTTGAGATCGCCGCGCAAGGAGCCGCCCAAAAGCGCCTGTTTCGCCGCGCGCACGATCGCGGCGAAATCGCCTTCGGCTCCGGCCCGCCGGCGCGCCGTTTCGCCCAGATGCGCCTCCGCCTCCCGGTCGATGAACAAGACGCCCGCCTGATTGAGGAAATCATAGCCCGTCGTGCCCGCCACGGGCCAGGTCTCCGGCAGGGTTTCATCCGCCGCCAGAATTTTTTCCACGAAGACCGGCAGCGCCGTATCCGCCTGGCCGCCCTCACGGAGCGCGCCCTGCAAGGCACTGTGCAACCGGTTGAGATAGCCTTCAGGATCCCTCAGACCGTCGATGTGATCGAGCCGCAGGCCCTGAACATGCCCGTCGCGGACAAGCCCGATCAGGCCGTCATGCATGGCGTCGAAAACGAAGGGCTCCTCGACGCACATGCCGATCAGATCGTCGATATCGAAAAACCGGCGATAGCTGACGGTCTCGGACCCAGCACGCCAATAGCTCAGGCGATAAGCCTGCTGGGCGATGATCTCCTGCAGCACGCTGCGGGCCCCGGCCGCCGGGCTTTTGACCTGCGCCACGGTCTGTTCGATCGCCTCGGCGATACCCCCGTCTTCCGCCGCGCGGATCAAACCGCCCTTGGCCTCAGCGAACAAGGCCGCCGCCTTTTCGTCACCGGGCAAGACCGCCATGCGCCCGACCGCATCGGCGATGGTTACCGTTATCGGTCCGAGCACGGAGCGCGCTTCCGGATAGGCCGCAATGGTTTGCCGCAGCAGCGGCAGATAGCTTTTGGCCGCGACCGGAAAGCGGTGATCGAAATAATGCAAAGCGAAGCGTCCATGGGCGCGGTCGAACTCCAGGCCGAGCTGCCCTTCGTTCATGATATCGCGAAACCAGGCGCCGAGAACCGGCAGCCGGATGCGCCCATCGCCCTGTCCGCTCACTGTTTTCCAGTCAATATCGAAATAGGAAGCATAAGGAGAGGCCCGGCCCCATTCCAGAACGCTTTCCCACCACGGATTATCCGTACTGACGCCCATATGATTGGGAACGAAATCGACAATCAGGCCCAGGTCGTGGCCACGCGCGACAGCGCTCAAACGCTCGAAGCCCGCGCGGCCGCCCAGGGCGGGATTGAGTTCGCTCAGATCGACGGCATCGTAGCCATGAGACGACCCAGGCCGGGCCTTGAAAATGGGAGAGAGATAAAGATGGCTGATCCCGAGGGCGGCGAGATACGGAACCATATCCGCCGCATCGTCGAATCCGAAGGACGGCGAGAGTTGGAGACGGTATGTCGCCCTCCACATCGCGCTCGGCTGCCCATGCGCCATCTGTTCCTTAGCGTCCATCCTGCCGCCCCTCTTGTCCGGATTGTTCCGTCACCGCCGGTTCCGCGGCGCGCCGCGTCTCCCGGACCGCGCCCGTGACTTGCGTGACCAAGTCAACAGTGGATAAATCTTCAATACATACGGGCAGCTTGCGCCGCCAGTTGGGATGTTCGTGAACCGTGCCCGGAAAATTAGGCTGTTCGGTGACGCCCAGGACATCTTCCAGTTGAACGGCGAAGACGGCGCTGGGCGTTGATGCCAGGAACCGGTGAATGGCTTCGACCGGCGGCGCAGCCGGCGGTTTCTTCCGGCGCGACCGCGATGCCTTGGCTTTCGCGGGCACGGGCTGATCGCCCAGCCCGGCTTGGCTCAGCGCTTCCATGATGGCCGCCTTTTGCTTGGTGCGGGCGGTGCGCTCCCGGTTGCCTTCGGTCTTCGTCCGGAAATGGCCTAACTGGTCCCGCCACTCCAGATCGCGGCCGGCCCAGTAGCCTTGCAGCGTGGGCAGATCATGGGTCGATATGCAAACGAGCGCGTCGGACGGATAGGCCTCAGGCGGATGAAAAGCGCCTTTGTCCTGTTCAAAATAAAAGACCCGGTAAGACAAAAGCCCTTTGTCCTGGAGCTGCTCTTGCAGCCCGTCGGGAACGGTGCCCAGATCCTCGCCGATGATCAGGCAGCCCGCCCGGACGCTTTCCATGGCCACGATATTGAGCATGTCCGCGAGCGGAAACCGGAGATAGGCCCCATCGGCGGCGCCCGTGCCCTCCGGCATGCAATAAAGCCGCAACAGGCCCAGGACATGGTCGATGCGCATGGCGTCCGACCGGCGCATATTGGCGCTCAGCATCCGGATGAACGGATCATAGGCGGCATCGCGCAAGGCATTCGGCGCGAAGGTCGGAAATCCCCAATCCTGCCCTTGGGTATTGAAACTGTCGGGCGGAGCGCCGATGCTGACGCCTTGAAGCACCGTATCCTGATCGGCCCACATATCCGAACCGTCCGCCGCCGACCCGACCGCCAGATCCATGTAAAGCCCCAGGCGCATACCGGCGGACTGGCCCCGCGCCCTGGCGACGGCCAATTGGGTTTCGCACAGCCATTGTTCGTATTCGAACCGTTCGACCACATCCAGATGATCGGCCGCGAACTGCTCAACGTCCGGCGAAGCGGGATCGCGATAAGCTTCGGGCCATTGCCGCCAGTCGAGGCTTGTCCCGTCATCCTGCGCGAAATAGGCGGACAGGGCGTTGAACAAGGCAAAACAGCGCAATCCCCGCCCCTGTTTTTCCTGGAAGGCCCTAAAGCCGAGACCGCGCGAGGTCGGCGTCTCGCCGCTCAGATCGTGATCGCGGAAATGATCGTAAAGCAGACCGACCAGCTCTTCCTTCAGCCCACGGACACGGCCGTATTCGACTTCCTCGGATTCACGCAGCGCGTCGAGCTGGGCCTGGAAGTCATCCGAAGCCACACGCGCGCAGGCCTCCGGACAGCCCTTGAATTCTGGCACCGCCTCGATGTCGAGATAGATGGGATCGAGCCACAAACGGCTCGACGCGGCATAAGGGCTGATCCGGCTGGGATCGAGCGGAAAGCCCGCATGCAGAGGATTGATGCCGATGAAATCCGCGCCTTCACGGCCTGCCCAGTCCATGAGCATGGCAAGATCGGTCAGATCGCCGATCCCCCAGTTCCGCCTGCTGATCAGCCCGTAGAGCTGAACGGAAAAACCCCAATAGCGCGCGCCTTCTTCCATTTCGAACGGGCGATGGCAGCGCTCCGGCACGGCCAGGACCCGGCACATGCGAACGGCGTCTTCCCAGCCCTTGGCGGTAACGGTGAGATCGTAAAGTCCGACCGCGAGATCCGAGGGCAGAGGAATCTTAAATTCAAACCGGCACCGAAGCACGCCATCGACCCGGGCGCGTTCATGGGCCTTCAGATCCTCGACGCGCACCGTATCGCCATACTCGATTTCGACGCCGTCGCCGAAAACCCATTTCAGCTCCGTATCCGAAGCAGCCTCGGCCGGCAGGACGAACGGAACGGTCATCTCATCGGCGCCTATTTCGGCGACCAGCACGGGCGGCAGTCCCAAACGCCAGCGCGCTTCGATCACGGCTTGCCGCGAGGCATCGACCGCCTCGTCCGTATCCGCCTCATGCCCGAGCGCCTTCAGCAATTTGATCAGGGTGGCGTCAGGCACCACACAAGGCTTGTCCATGGCGTTGATGTAAGACCGCTCCAGACCGGCAGCACGGCACAGCAGCGCCAAAGGCGTCCCCAAAGCATCAGGCATGGGACGCGCCCCGGTCGTCCAGAACCCATTCCACATACCAGGGCGGCGCAGGCGTCTGCCCATCGGGAGGCGGCGTCTCGGGATGGGTGCTGAACAAAATGGGCCCGTCCAGCAGGCGATCGGGCAACGGGGCCGGATCGGCGCAGACATTCGCCCGCAGGCCCAGGCGCGCGCCATTGCCCGACAGCCAGGTCAAGGCCAGGCCCGCCGGATCCGTCTTGGTCCAGTTCAGGGCCGGGGTCCGCAAGGCGCTCAGCAGAGGAATGATATGCTCATGGCGCAGGCGCAGCAGGGTCCTGGTGTCGTCCAGCCACGCCTTGTGGCCGGGCGCGTCGAGACGGGTCCAATCCAGAACCGAGGCCTGAAACGTGCTCAGCGCGTTGGGATCCGGGATCCGCTCGCGCGCCTGCTTGTCGCGGAATTGGGAGAAGCCCGAAAACTCCTGCCGCCGGCCCTTGCGCACCGCCGCCGCCAAGCCTTGATCGGCGAAATCGCAGAAGAACAAAAACGGTTCGGGTGCGCCCCATTCCTCGCCCATGAACAGCATGGGCGGGCTCGGGGCCAGAAGCAGGATCGCCATGGCGGCCTTGACCGCCTCCTCGCTCGCCAGATGGAGGATGCGCTCGCCGAACGCCCGGTTGCCGATCTGATCGTGGTTTTGCAGGAAGGTGATGAACGCCGCCGGCGGCAAGGATCCGCTCGGCTCTCCGCGCGGACGCTTCAAATGTTTCGACGGCTCCCCCTGATAGGCGAAGCCCCGGGCCAGGCACCGCCCCAGCATGGCGACCGGATCGTCCGTATAGTCCTCATAGTAGCCTTCGCCCTCGCCGGTCATGGCCGCATGGAGGGTATGGTGAATATCGTCGTTCCACTGCGCCGTATAATGGCGCGGCGTGCCCGTGTCGTCGCGCTCCAGATAGCGTGCGGTATTGTCCCCGTTCTCAAGGATCAGATGAATATGCCGGTCCCCGCCGACGCGCTCCTGGACGGTTTGGGCGATCTCGTTCAGCACATGAACCGGCCCGTCATCCCGGATGGCATGCACCGCATCGAAGCGCAGGCCGTCGAACCGGTATTCCTCAAGCCAGTACAGGACATTCTGGATGACGTAATCCCGCACCGGCCGCCGGGAAAAATCGATCGCCGCGCCCCAAGGCGTGTGATGGGTCTTGTCGAAAAACTGCGGCGCGTAAACGCCCAGATAATTTCCGTCCGGACCGAAATGATTATAGACCACATCGAGGATCACCATCAGGCCCAGCTCATGGGCCGTATCGATCAGATCCTTCAAGTCTTCCGGCGATCCGTAGACGGCGCACGGCGCATAGGGCAGGACGCCGTCATAGCCCCAATTGCGCTGGCCGGAAAAGGCCGCGAGCGGCAGCAGTTCGATGGCGGTGATGCCCGTCTCCACCAGATGCTGCAAGCGGTCGCGCACGCCCTTGTAGCTGCCTTCGTCCGTGAAGGTGCCCACATGCAGCTCATAAAGCACGGCCTCTTCCCAAGGCCGTCCGCGCCAGTCCTTACAGCGCCAGCGATAAGCGCCCGGATCCACCAGGGCGCTCGGTCCGTGTACCCCGGCCGGCTGGAACCGCGACGCCGGATCGGGCACGCTGATCTCGTCGTTGATCCGGTACATGTAAAGCGCACCGGCCGCCGCGCCTTCGATGGCACAGCCGAACCATCCCTCGTCCTTGGGCTCCATGGCATGGCGGGCGGTCCTGCCTTCAGCCTCGTACAAGACGAGATCGACGGATCGCGCGCCGGGCGCCCAAAGCCGGAAACAGGCGCCGTCGCCTTGCCAGATCGCGCCATGGGGAAGACGGTTGCGGGTGGTGGTCATGGCTTACTCGCGCCGGTTATTCTCATACTCGAGCAGATGCAGCGTATGGGCGCCCATCGCGAGGCGCGTGCCGCTGGCGCGGCCGGGTCCATCGGCTGCAAAGCCCGTTTCCTGGCTCGTATCTATAATCGATTTCCAGGACCCGGCCAGACGCAGTTTCGGCAGGACAAAGGCACTGTCGCTCCGGCCCGCATTGAGCAACAGCAGGAACGTGTCGTCCATCTCCTGTTCGCCATGGGCCGTCAGATGGGTCAGGCCCGCTTCGCCGCTGAGCAGCACGCCGACCGCGTGGCGGGACCCGTCGTGCCAGTCCTCCATGGTCATCTCGCCGCCTTCGGGCTTCAGCCACACCACGTCTTTCACATCCGTACCCGGAATGGTGTCGCCTTTGAAGAAGCGGTGACGGTGGAAGACGATATGGCTGTGCCGGAGCGCGATCAGTTCCTTGACGAAGGTCAGCAGATCCTCGTTTTGCGGCAGGCTCTCCCAATCGATCCAACTCACCTCATTGTCCTGGGCATAGGCATTGTTATTGCCGCCCTGGGTCCGACGCAGTTCATCGCCGGCGGTCAGCATGGGCACGCCCTGGGACAGCAACAGCAGGGCGAGAAAATTCCGGACCTGACGGTTGCGCACTTCCAGGATGGCGGGATCGTTCGTGGGCCCCTCGACCCCGTAATTATAGCTGTGATTGTTGTCTGTGCCGTCGCGGTTGCCTTCCAGATTGGCCAGATTGTGTTTGCCGTTATAACTCACCAGATCCCACAAGGTGAAACCGTCATGGGCCGTCACATAGTTGACACTGGCCCAGGGGCGGCGTCCCCGGTGCTTGTAGATATCGGAGGATCCGGAGATGCGGGAGGTCAGCGCGGGCAGCATGCCCGGATCGCCGCGCCAGAACTGGCGCACCACATCCCGGTACTGATCGTTCCATTCCATCCAGCCTGGGCGGAAATTACCGACCTGATAGCCGCCGGGGCCCGTATCCCAGGGCTCGGCGATCAGCTTCAAAGGGGCCAGAACGGGGTCCTGGGCCACCGCCATCAGGAAGGCCGATCTTTCATTGTAGTGGCCGTCTTCCCGCGCCAACGTCGAGGCCAGATCGAAGCGGAAGCCGTCGATCCGGATTTCTTCCGCCCAGTAACGCAAGGAATCCATCACCATACGGATCACCATGGGATGGCGCAGTTCGAGCGAATTACCCGTTCCCGTGTAATCGTAATAGAACTGCAAATTCTCATTGTTCAAATGATAATAGGACTTGTTGTCGATACCCTTGAAGGACAGGGTCGGACCGAGATGGTTGCCTTCCGCAGTGTGATTGTAGACCACATCGAGAATGACCTCGATTCCGGCATCGTGCATCACCTGGACGAAGGTCTTGAGGTCCTTGAGGCCGCGCTTGCCCAGATATTCCGGATGCGGTGCAAAAAAGCCGATGGAATTGTATCCCCAGAAATTCCGCAAACCCCGTTCCGTCAGATGACGGTCATGGACGAAGGCGTGGATCGGCAGCAATTCCACCGCCGTGATGCCGAGGCCCTTCAAATAGTCCACCACGGGCGCGGATGTGAGGGCGCCGAACGTGCCCCGTTCGTCCGCCGCCACTTCCGGATGGCGCATGGTGAAGCCGCGCGCATGCATCTCGTAAATGACGGTCTCATGGGGCGGGCGCGGCGGCGGCCGCTCGCCCCAGGTAAAGGCCGGATCCACCACCTGGCATTTGGGCATGAACCGGGCGCTGTCGCGCGTATCAAAGGACAAATCGCCGTCCCGATGGCCCAGCCGGTAGCCGAACAGCGAATCGTCCCAGACCAGCGAGCCCCGCAAGGCCTTGGCGTAAGGATCGATCAGAAGCTTGTTGGGATTGAACCGGTGGCCGTGGCGCGGCGCATAGGGCCCGTAGACCCGGTAGCCGTAAAGCTGGCCCGAGCGTACATCCGGCAGATAGCCGTGCCAGATCTCATGGGTGTATTCCGGAAGCGGAATACGGGCGATCTCCTGTTCCCCGTGATCGTCGAACAGACATAGTTCGACTTTCTCCGCATGGGCCGTGAACAGCGCGAAATTGGTGCCCACCCCGTCCCATGTGGCGCCCAAGGGAAACGGATCGCCTGGCCATACCCGGTAGTCTGACATTGCGTTTGTATCCCTCGATCTCTGTTTGCCGGACCGCGCGCCATGGTCACGCAGCCCCGTCGCGACCCCGGCGCATCGTTTGTGAGTCTACCATGCCTGACCGGCTTGCATCAGGTCCGGAACCGCAAGCCGCCATGTTTATGGTGACGCATCATATCCTGATAGAGGTCGAGATACCGGGCCGCCGACCGGCGCCAGGAAAAATCTTCGCGCATGGCGCCCATTTGCGCCGCATGCCACAGAACCCGGTCGCCATGGAGCGTCAGCGCACGGTCAACCGCCGCCATGACGCCCCGGGTCGAGACCTCCGGCGCGATGAACCCGGTCGCCGTCCCGAGCCCGAGCGCGGTCGGCGTGGCATCGACCACGGTCTCCGCCAGGCCCCCGACCCGGGTGACGATGGGCAGGGTACCGTAACGCATGGCATACATCTGCGTCAGGCCGCAGGGCTCGAACCGGGCCGGCGCCAACAGCGCATCGGCCCCGGCGATGATCCGGTGCGCATAGGATTCCGCATAGCCCACCAGAACGCCCACCGATCCGGGATGCTCCTTAGCGAGCTGCTTGAGCTGACCTTCGATCGCCTTGTCGCCCTGGCCGTGCACCACGATCTGGCCGCCCTGCTCGACGATGCCGGGAATGATATCCACCAGGCAGTCGGCCATCTTCTGATGGGTCAGGCGGCTGACGAAGGAAAAGACCGGCCGGTCGTCATCGGGATAAAGGCCGAACAAGGCCCGCAAGGTGCTTTTGCACTGGCGCTTGCCCGCCAGGCAGCCATACATGTAAGGCTGGGCGATGAAAGCATCGTCGGCCGGGTTCCAGACATCCGGATCGATACCGTTCCGGATACCGATCAGTTCGAACACCCGCTGGCGCAAGAGCCCGTCGAGACCGAAACCGAATTCGCTCGACAGGATCTCCCGCGCGTAAGTGGGGCTGACGGTCACCACACGGTCCGCATACTGCAATCCGGCCTTCAGATAAGAGACATCGCCGTAATACTCGATGGCGCTCGGGGTATTCAGCTCCCAGGGCAGGCCCAAGGACGGCAGCACATCGGGCTGAAACAAACCCTGGAAGGCCATGTTGTGAATGGTGAAGAGGACGGCGGGGCGCGGGCCGTCATGCTGTTCCAGGATCGCGGCGACCATGCCCGCCTGCCAGTCGTTCAGATGCAGGATATCGGGCCGCCACTCGCCCGACCATTCGCCAAGGCCGATCGCCGCGCCCACATGGGACAGCACCCCGAAGCGGATACCGTTATCCGGCCAGTCCCGCCTCTGGTCGTCCTGGTAAAGCCCGCCTGCCCGGTCGAACAGCGCGGGCGAGTCCACCAGCCAGACAGGCAGATCCGATCCGGGCATGCGCGCCGACCACAAGGCCACCATGCCGCCGCCCGGGATCGAGATCAGATCC
The DNA here is from genome assembly GCA_964612085.1 of uncultured Alphaproteobacteria bacterium. Classification (GTDB taxonomy): domain Bacteria; phylum Pseudomonadota; class Alphaproteobacteria; order JAJFIK01; family JAJFIK01; genus CAZTCJ01. Next base: position 18,943 of record CAZTCJ010000035.1, on the reverse strand, counting down.
TCGATTTCCGCATCCGCCCGCACCTGCTCCAAGGCTTGCGGATAGGCCGGCATGAGCAGACGGATATCGCAGCCCAGGGCGGTCAGCGCCTTGGCCAACCCCCAGGAAAAATCCGCCAGTCCGCCGGTCTTGGCGAGCGGAAAGGCCTCAGACGTTACCAATAGGACCCGCAAGTCCAGCCCCCAAATGATTGAAACACGGGCGCACACTTCACCCGTAAGGCAATGCTTCTCTCCCCTCGATCATACGACGAAGATGCGTCCTGTGAACGGGGTAGACATGAAAAAGCGTCATAACAGAGCGCCCGATACAGGAGTTTCGGTTTCAGAACCGATAATTCCCCGCGTCAGTGAACCAGATCATAGCACTCTTGACCAAGACCCTCTCCCATCCGTTACATGACACGCACACTGGCTTGAGCAGGACTGAGGCATAAACCATGAGCGACCGCGACACTCCGGAAGATTCCCACGAGCACCCGGGCCTGCCCCAAGCCCTGGCCGATCCGGACCGTTACCGGCTGGGTGCCGCCTATCAGGCGCTCGTCACCGGAGATCACAGCGATCCGTTCTCGCTGCTCGGGGCCCATGCCAGTGAGGCGGGCGTCATCATCCGCGTTTTTCATCCCGATGCGGAGCAGATCACCATTCTCGACGCCGAGACCCGCCAGCCCTGGGGCGCCTTGCGCAAAGTGCATGACGAAGGCCTGTTCGCCGGTCTTTTCCAGGACCGCGAGCTTTCGGCCTACCGACTCCATATCGATGCCGGGCGCAATTCATGGCAGACGGACGACCCCTACCGCTTCCCGCCTTTGTTGAGCGATCTGGAAGTCTATCTGATCGCCGAAGGCACCCATCTGAAGCTTTATGACTGCCTGGGCGCGCGTGCCTTTGAGCAGGACGGGTCGAGCGGCACGCTGTTCAGCGTCTGGGCGCCCAACGCCAAGCGCGTCAGCGTGGTCGGCGACTTCAACAATTGGGACGGGCGGCGCCACGTCATGCGCTTCCGTCCGGAATGCGGCGTGTGGGAACTGTTCGTGCCCGATGTTCATGGCGGCGCGCTTTACAAGTTCGAAATCAAGGCCAAGGACGGCACGCTGCTGCCCTTGAAGGCCGACCCGCTCGCCAAACGCGCCGAACTGCGCCCCATGACCGCATCCGTCGTGCACGATATGGACATACGCGCCTTCCAGGACGCCACCTGGATGGAAGGACGCGGGCGGCGCACGGCCCGGGAAGCGCCCATTTCCATTTACGAGGTGCATCTGGGCTCCTGGCAGCGCATGGAGGAGGATGACAACCGCTATCTCACCTATGACGAGATCGGCGACCGGCTCATTCCGTATGCGAAGGAGCTGGGCTTCACCCATCTGGAACTTCTGCCCATCACGGAACATCCGTTCGACGGCTCCTGGGGATACCAGCCTTTGGGGCTGTTCGCGCCGACAAGCCGCCACGGTACCCCCCATGACTTCGCCCGCTTCATCGCCCGCTGCCACAAGGCCAATCTGGGTGTGCTGATCGATTGGGTGCCGGCCCATTTCCCGAGCGACCCCCACGGGCTCGCCAAATTCGATGGCACACGGCTCTATGAGCACGCCGATCCGCGTCTCGGGTTCCATCAAGACTGGAACACGCTCATTTATAATTTCGGACGCCGGGAGGTCGGCAATTTCCTGATCGCCAGCGCGCTCTATTGGCTCGACAAGTACCACATCGACGGGCTCAGAATGGATGCGGTCGCTTCCATGCTGTATCTGGATTATTCCCGCCAGCCCGGCCAGTGGATCCCGAACAAATTCGGCGGCAACGAAAATCTGGAAGCCATCGATTTCATCAAACAGTTGAACACCCTCGCCTACCAGGAACATCCCGGGATTATGACGATCGCGGAGGAATCCACCGCCTTTTCCGGTGTCTCACGGCCCGTGGATGCGGGCGGTCTGGGCTTCGGCTACAAATGGAATATGGGCTGGATGAACGACACGCTGCGCTACATGTCGCACGATCCCATCCATCGCCGCCACCATCACCACGACCTGACCTTCGGCCTGCTTTACGCCTTCAGCGAAAATTTCATCCTGCCCTTGAGCCATGACGAGGTGGTACACGGCAAGGGCTCGATCATCAGCCGGATGCCCGGCGACCGCTGGCAGAAATTCGCGAATTTGCGGGCCTATTACACCTTCATGTTCGCCCATCCGGGCAAGAAGCTCCTGTTCATGAGCAACGAGTTCGGCCAGGAACGGGAATGGGATCACGACAGCAGCATCGACTGGAACCTGATGCCCGACCGGCACCATGGCGGTGTCCGCACCCTGATCACCGATCTCAACACGGCCTATCGTCAGACCCCGGCACTTCACCAGGGCGATTGCGTGCCGGAGGGCTTCGAATGGGTCGCCGCCGATGACGCGGCCCATTCGGTGTACGCTTTCCTGCGCTATGGTTTCGACCGGGAACAGCCGGTGCTCGCCGTCTTCAACTTCACGCCGGTGCCCCGCCATTTTTATCGGATCGGCGTGCCCTTCGACGGACCGTGGCATGAAATCCTGAATTCCGACAGCATGTTCTACGGCGGCTCGAACCAGGGCAATCACGGCACGCTTCAGGCGGAAGCCCATCCCATGCATGGGCGGCCCTATTCCCTGTCCCTCAACCTGCCGCCGCTTTCGGGCTTGCTGTTGCGGCCGGGCCGGAAGGAATAAACCTGATCTGCGTCTATGCAGACGGTTTCAGCAATTAGTTCAGAGCGCCGAGCAAGGCCGCTCCGGAGGCCGCGGGCGTCTCGCGGCGCGAGGGCGGACGGCTTTCGACATTGGCGGCCACCCGCGCCGGTGTTTGCCCGCGCGGAGCGATCAGTGTGCTGACGGGTACGAACTCGAAGCCCTGGTCCTTCATCGCCGGGATCCATGCCGCCAAGGCCGCGATGGTGTCCGGGAACGGATGGCCGATGGCGATGGCGCGGCCTTTCGACCGGGCCTTGCGCTCGATCAGGTCGAGCTGCTCGCGGATCGCCTCGGGCGTGGCCACATGGTCGATGAAGATATCCCTGGCCAGGGAAGGAATGCCGGCCGCCCGCGCGGACGCCAAAGCAACGCTGCGCCCGCTCGTCAGGGAGTCGAGGAAGTAAAGGTCCTGGTCGCGCATGGCGCCCATGACCCGTTTCATGGCCGAGCGGTCTTCCGTCAGACGGCTGCCCATATGGTTGTTGAAGCCAACAAAGCCGTCGAACTGTTCGAACGACCAGGCCACCCGCCGCAAGAATTCAGGGGCGGGCAGATCCTGCAACAGGGCGTTGGGGCCCGGGTTCTTCGCCCCGTCATGGGGCTCCATGGGCAGATGGACGATCAGCTCGTGCCCGGCCCGCGAGGCCTGGCTCGCCAAAGGCCGCACCAGACGCCCATAGGGCAGAAAGGCGAGCGTCATCTGTGCCGGCAAAGCGATCACCGCATCGGTGCGCTGGGCATTGAGGCCCAGATCGTCGATCACCAGGGCGATCCGGGGACGGCGCGGGGCGGCCATCGCATCCTCCGCGGCCCCCTCATCGGCAGGCGCCAGTGCGTCTTCCGGGACGGTCTCGTCCGAAAGATCATCAGGCGCTTCGGTGGGCTCGTCATAATCGGGAATATCCGTCTGCGGCACGGCGGCCATGGAAACGCCGGTCAGGGCATCGGCCATCATCACCGCCGAGGGTAAAGGACCGGCGGGCAGCGGCTGCCGGCGCATGGCCGGTTCAATGGGCGGCGCGGCATCGGCCGCGACAGCATCGGGGTTCGCGGCATCCTCCGGTTCCGGCAGAGGCGCGGACGGCAGCGGCGGCATGGGCGCAGGCCCGGTCTCGGGCGCGTCCAGACGGGCCGAGGTGATCAAGGGCTGGGCTTGGGGCTGCGGCGTGCCCGGTTCCGCGGGCACCGATACGGGCTCCGCCTGGGGCGCCAGGGCGGTCGGCCAGGCCGACAGAGTCGCCTGACCCGCAAGAACGCCCGCCATGATACTCACGGCGAGCAGACCCGCCGCCCGCATGCGGGGATGGGCGAACTGATGATGCGGCGGCTCCGCCGGATCGAGCCGGCGGCGGTAGTCTACTGGACCTTTGAGCACGAAAGCCCCCTTGACGGCGAAAGCCGGCTCCCCCCGGATACCGGTTTATATCACACTACCAGATTTGGTGATTGTCCGATAATGGCACACTAAATGTTGAGTGTCCAGCACTGGCTTTGTTGCACGGGCCTGAGCCTTGTGCATACTTCGGCGGTTCCGCCATGGCCATATTCTACGCGCCTGAAACGCGCTTCACCGGACGTCGACATTGAATGATTCTCCTCCTCGATAACTACGACAGCTTTACCTACAACTTGCTCCATTTTTTGGGCGAGTTGGGTGCGGATGTGCGCGTTGAACGTAACGACGCATTGAGTGTTGACGACGTCCTGGCGCTCCGGCCCGACGGCATCGTGATTTCGCCGGGCCCCTGCGATCCGGACAAGGCGGGCATCTCCCTCGCCCTCGTTAAACGCGCCGCGGGCAAGATCCCGCTTCTGGGCGTCTGCCTCGGCCATCAGGCCATCGGCCAGGCTTTCGGCGGACACGTCGTGCGCGCGCCCGAATGCATGCACGGCAAGCTCTCCCGTGTCCGCCATCGGAACAAAGGCGTCTTCGCGGGTCTCACCGATGAGTTCGAAGCCACACGCTATCACAGCCTGATCGTGGAGCGCGACACGCTCCCCGCCTGTCTGGAGGTTACCGCCGAGACAGACGACGGCATCATCATGGGCCTTCAGCATCGGGACGATCCCATTCACGGCGTTCAGTTCCACCCGGAGAGCATCGCCTCACAGCACGGCCATGATCTACTTAAGAATTTCTTAAGTATGACGGCAGCGATTCCCGTGGAGGCCTGAATGAGAATGCGTACGGAAGACTTCGCGTCTGCTTTCAAAGGCCTAGTCAAGCGTGTGGTGGCCGGCGAACGGCTTAATGAACCGGATGCCATGATCGCCTTCGAGGCCATCATGTCGGGCGCCGCGAGCCCGGCGCAGATGGCGGCCTTTCTCGTCGGGCTTGCCATGCGCGGCGAGACGGTGGACGAGATCACGGCGGGCGCGCGGGTGATGCGCGCCAAGGCGCTCCATGTGGACGCGCCTGAGGGCTCGATCGATACCTGTGGCACCGGCGGCGACGCCAAAGGCAGCGTGAATATTTCGACAGCCGTGGCCTTCGTGGTCGCGGGCTGCGGTGTGCCGGTGGCCAAGCACGGCAACCGCGCCGCCTCGTCCAAGTCGGGCACGGCGGATGTGCTGGAGAAGCTGGGCGTCACCTTGGACGTGGCGCCGGAGCGCGTGTCGGAGGCCATGCGCGAGGCGGGCATCGGTTTTCTGATGGCGCCGCGCCACCATGCGGCGGTCAAACATGTGGCCCCGGTCCGCACCGAACTGGGCGTGCGCACCGTCTTCAATCTTTTGGGGCCGCTGGCCAATCCGGCAGGCGCGAAGCGTCAGTTGATCGGCGTTTACGATGTCCGCTGGCTCACCCCCATGGCCGAAGTGCTGCGCAATCTGGGCTCGGAACGGGTCTGGGTCGTTCACGGGTCTGACGGTCTCGACGAACTGACGGTTACGGGCCTGAGCCATGTGGCGGCGCTCGAGAATGGTGCGGTTGAGACCTTCGAGGTCACGCCGGAGGACGCGGGCCTGCCACTGTGGTCCCTCAATGATCTCAAAGGCGGCACGCCTGAGGAAAACGCCAAGGCGCTGGCCGCCGTGCTCGACGGCGCACAGGGCGCCTATCGCGATATCGTGCTGTTGAACGCCGCCGCCGCGCTCATCGTGGCGGGCAAAACGCAGGACCTGAAAGAGGGCGCGGCGATGGCGGCCCAGAGCATCGACAGCGGCAAGGCCCGCAAGGCGCTCGATGCGCTGATCGCTGTGACGGGACGGCCATGACCACTATTCTGGACACCATCGCCGCCTATAAGCGCGAGGAAATCGAGGCCCGCAAGGCCGCCCGCCCTCGCGAAGTAGTGGAGGAAGCCGCCCGCAAGGCGCCCACCGTGCGCGATTTCCGGGCAGGCCTCATGGGCGCGCTGAAAATCCATCCGTATGGGATCATTGCCGAGATCAAGAAGGCGAGCCCGTCCAAGGGCCTGATCCGGGAGAACTTCGATCCGCCTGCCCTGGCCAAGGCCTATGAGCAAGGGGGCGCGGCGTGTCTCTCGGTCCTGACCGACCGGCCGTCCTTTCAGGGCTCGGATGCCTTTCTCGTGCAGGCGCGCGAAGCCACAAGCCTGCCCGTGCTGCGCAAGGACTTCATGTTCGACCCTTATCAGGTCTCCGAAGCCCGCGCGCTCGGGGCAGACTGTATCCTGATCATTCTGGGCGCGGTCACCGACGAAGAGGCTGCCGAGCTGGAACGCTTCGCCTTCGCCTGGGGCATGGACGCGCTATTGGAAGTCCATGACGAGGCGGAATTGGAGCGGGCGCTCAAACTGACAAGCCCGCTGATCGGCATCAACAACCGCAATCTGAAGACTTTTAAGACCACACTGGAGACCACCGAACGGCTGGCGCCCCTGGTGCCGAAGGACCGTCTGGTGATCGCCGAAAGCGGTCTCGGCACCCCGGACGATCTGGCGCGGCTGGCGCGCATCGGTGTGCGCCACTTCCTGATCGGCGAGAGCCTGATGCGCCAGGCGGATGTGGCCCAAGCCCTCCGTACCCTGTTCGACCCCGGAAAGACCGCGAGCGCCGCGCCATGAGCCGCCTGACCCATTTCGACGATGAGGGCAACGCCGCCATGGTGGACGTCTCGTCAAAGCCTGTCACGGCCCGGGAAGCAGTGGCACGCGGCGACGTGGTGATGGCGCCAGAGACGCTGGCCCTCATTCTCGACGGCAAGGCGGCCAAAGGCGATGTGCTGGGCGTGGCCCGGCTTGCGGGCATCATGGCGGCCAAGCGTACCAGCGATCTCATTCCTCTGTGCCATGCCCTGCCCTTGTCCAAGGTGGCGGTGGACTTCACGCCGCGCCCGGAGCGCAACGCCATCGAGATCGAAGCGTTCGCCACCGTGGACGGCAAGACCGGCGTCGAGATGGAAGCGCTCACCGCCGTCTCCGTCGCAGGCCTGACGATCTACGACATGGTCAAGGCCGTGGACCGGGGCATGCGGATCGAAGCCGTCCGTCTGGTGCGCAAGTCGGGCGGCGCGTCGGGCGACTACGAGGCCGAGTGATATGCGTGTCCGTGTGAGCTGCACTCTTCCGGCACCGGCGGATCTGGTCTGGCGGCATGTGCAGACCTCCCGTCTGCTGCGGCATATTTCGTTTCCGCTGATCGTCTTTGCCTCCCGCGAGCCCGGCGGCTTCCCGGAGACCTGGCCCGACGGCCCTCACCGGGTCTGGATGTGGAGCTTCGGGATTATTCCGCTCGGGCCCCAGACGGTGGACATCTCCCGGGGGCAAGAGGGCGAGACGCATTGGATCCGCGACAATGGCTCCGGGTTTCTCGTCAAGACATGGGATCACCGGATCGAGATCGCCCCCGCCGGGCCGGCCGAAACGCAGTATACGGACACGGTCGAGATCAAGGCGGGGCTGCTGACGCCCTTCGTCTGGGCCTTTGCCCAAGGCTTTTACCGCTGGCGGCAACATCGCTGGCAGGCCCTTGCACGCGGCGGCTTTTGTAAATTGGCCGGTCCTCCCCGTCAGGGTTGAAACCCGTCACTGCATTGCCGCCCGTCGCGAACAGGCGTAGCTTTAAGATGAATGCGTTAAAGGAGAGGGACATGACGGATTCGGGATGGTCCAAACGTCTTGCGCGCGCCGGTCTGGCCGGCGTTCTGTGTCTTGGCCTGGGGCTTGCCGGCTGCGGCGAGTCATCGAGCCCTTCGGGCATGGGGCCGCTTACGGGCTTTCTGCCAGCCTCCGGCACGGATGGCGCCTGGAGCGCGCAGCAGACGGACGATGGCTTCACTCTCACGAATGAGACAGACCCCGAGGCCATCACTTACTTTTATGTGGACGCCAATGCCCAAGGCGCGGGCGAGCGCGAGATCGCCGTCGATGTGCGCCTCGACCGCATCGACGGGGCCTCCCATGCGGGCCTGATCTATGGCTTTCAGCCTGCGGATAAAAGCTATTTCCTGTTCCTGCTGGAGCCGGACGATACGGTGGGTTTCTACCGGCGGGATGCCAGCGGCCTCAACCGGATGATGAGTTCGGGCGGCTTCGGCCTCAAATCCGGGTGGAACCGGCTCGCCATCCAGGAAAAAGGCTCTGAGATCGACCTCATGGTGAATGGCAAGAAGATGGGCTCTCTGGGTTCGGACGGCATGGGCCAAGGGGCCACCGGCATCGCCGCTTGGGGCACGGGCGCCTATGCCTTCCGCGGCTTCGCGGTGAAGCCCGAACCGCAGCTCGGCTCCGCGAACGATCGCGCCGATGCTCCGCCTGCGGTGCAACCGGCCCGAACCGCCGCCAACCGGCCCGCCCCATCCCGCACGCTCAAGCCGGGCGATCCGGGCCTGATGCGGCTGAAGCGGTTCGATATCGTGGACAAGACCGGCTTCGCCAAGCCCGTGACCGTGGCCTCGTTCCTGGCGCCCGCCGACTGGCAGATGGAAGGCGGCGTCACCTGGCATCAGGACTGGAAATGCCTGCGCCAGCTTGCCAGCATTCATGTGCGGGTGCGCAGCCCCGATGGCCGCACTGGCTTCGAGGCCTTTCCGTTCTACACGCAGGATTGGTACTCGACGGAGTTTTCCCGCAACGCCCAGGCGCAGCAGATCGCCCAAGGCCAGCAGGCCTGTCCGCTTGGACCGCCCTTCGATGCCAAGACTTTCATTTCGCAAATGCTGGTGCCGGGCTTCCGGCAAGGGGCCGAGATCGTCGATGCCAAGGCCCGGCCCGAAGTGGCCCAGGCGGCGGCGGACGAATTGCGCAAGGGCTTCGCGGCTTACGGCCAGCAACCGCCGCCCTTCGAGGTCGATGCGGTGCAGGCCACGCTATCCTACGGCCAGACCGAGGAATGGATCTTCGCGACGACCGGCTATATCAGCCAGCAGGCGCCCGATCCCGGCGCCATGCTGCACGGCAATTACAACGGCACGCAGACCTATCAAATGTCGTTCACGGACAAAGTCTACGGCTTCTACGCGCCCAAGGGCGAGCTTCAGGACAAGGAGGCTCTGATCGCGGCGATGATCGGATCCATCCGGATCAATCAGGGCTGGCAGCGCGCCTATCAGCAGGCCCAGAACAATATCAGCCGCATCATTCAGAAAGGCATCGCGGACCGGGCGGCCATCACCCGCAAGGCCAACGAGGAAATCATGCAGATGCGCCAGGAGTCCTTCGACTATGCCTCGGCCGTTCAGGACAAGGCGCATGAGCGCTTCTCCCAATATATCCGCGATGTGGAACCCTTCGTCGATCCGTCCACGAACACGCAAGTGGAAATGCCGGCGGGCTATGACAGCGTATGGACCAACGGGCTTGACGAGTACATTCTGGTGGAGCCTGCAGCCACCGATCCTAACGAATATTTCGACGGGGACTGGCGGCAGATGCGGCGTCAGCAGTAAGGCCAGTCTCTTTACGGATCAGTTCGACGCGTTCAGGATCTGGTAGAAATCGAGCAGGCGGTTATACGGCAGCGGACGGTCTTCGTAATGGCGCGTATAGGTGCGCCATGCATAGACCGTCTGCTCGATCTTGCCGACCATCTCCCCAAGCCGCCAGAATTTGGGCTTGGCGTTGCGCAGGAATTTCAGAAACGGTTCGACGCTGCCCTGGGGTTGAATGAAGTCATTATACGTACTCTGATATTCAAAAATAATCTGATATCCTTGCCCGACGGTGAGCCGCAGCTTCTTGCGGATGCAATCGGCGCTCGCCCGTAAAGTCTCCGTCTCGTCGCGCGGCAAGGGCTCGCTCGGCATATCGTGTTCCGAGAACCAATGAGCGAAATCCCGGAAGCCGTCCTGAAGCTGATTATATTCGTACTCGAAAAAGCAGATCCCGACCCAGCTCGACAGGATATCCATCGCGTCCTTGCGGGGAATGCGCAAGGCGTCGATCATGGGCCAGATGGGATCGAGCTTGGCGCCGCGCGAGACCACATCCACGATCTTATCGAGCGTCGTCTCGGCCCTTGAGGGCATGCCCGCCATGGCCGCGTGCACGAGCGGCCGCAGACGCGCCCGGATCCGCTCGCGCAAGACGGCGCCTTCGCTTTTCTCCAGGATCTGCAGATTGCTGTTGAGCACGATCCCCCTGCGCTTGAAGGCTTCTTCGAGAAGAAATGGGCTCAGGCTCGGGATGCTGTCCATCACCTCGAGCACCGAAACGTCATGGTAGAAATGATCCAGATTGAGATGCCGGCAGCCCTTGGTGCCGGTCAGATAATCCTGGAGAGCGGCGCGGGAAAAGATGACGGATTCTCCGCCCTCGGATGGGCTTTCGGTATCGTAGGGAAAGAACACAAGCGTCCTGAGCGGCGAAGCGCGCATATCGAGATCGGAGTCATGGGTATTGAGATATTTGAAGATGATCGTGTGGTTCATCACCTTGGTCTTGAAGAGCGAGCGGTCGATGCCGTCTTCGCCGCGCGCAAGACCGATGACATCGAGCTTCTTCGAAGGGCCTGAGCTGATGAAATACTGGAGGAGCTTGCGGTCCACGGCACGCCCTTTTAAATGATCATTAAACGGGCTTGGGAGCGGTAGAACGTGTCGTGTGTTTCCAGCCAGCGCTCCCATGCGGCGCCCTGCAGGGTCAAAGGCACATAGTGCAAAACGAACACCAGATCGTCGAAACGGAACAGGCTGGCCAGGGCGCGGTGAGAACAGATATCGTCCGTCAACTGGCTGATGAATTCGAGGGGCTGGAGCGTGTAGCGCACGTCCCACTCTTCATGGTGCGCCAGCCGGACATGCCGGGCGGACACTTCGACAATGGGCAGGACCTCGCCCGCCAGGCGCACGGACAGGAATTCCGTCACGTAAAAACGCGGATGTCTGCGCCGTTCGCGGCCCGGCGGATATGGTCCGGTCATTCTGCCCTCCCTCACAAGCGGATTGGCGCCCGATAGACCGCTCCGAGGGCGGAAAACTGACCGAACAGGCTTAAAGAGCCCTAAAGATTGCCGTTTGCGGCTCCAAAACGGCCATGGCATGATCCGTGATACCCATTCCACCTCAGTTGTTGGACGGTTTTCATGATCCCGGTTGACGAGGCGCTGGCGCGCATTCTGGCAGGCCTGAGACCGCTTGAGGCCGAAACGGTCCCGGTCGATCAAGCAAGCGGCCGGTGTCTGGCGCGTCCCATGGTGGCGCGCCGCACCCAGCCTGCCCTGCCGGTCTCCGCCATGGACGGCTATGCGGTGCGTGCGGAGGATACGGGCACGGCCCCCTCCCGGCTGACCCTCATCGGCACGGTCGCCGCAGGCAGCCGGTTCGAAGGCCGCGTCGGCCCGGGCGAGGCCGTGCGCCTTTTCACCGGGGCCGCCGTGCCCGAAGGCGCCGATACGGTGGTCGCCCAGGAAGATGTCCGGGAAGACGGCGGCCAGGCCGAAATCGGCATCGACACGGAAAAGGGCCGCCATGTGCGTCCGGCCGGTCTCGATTTCAAGGATGGCGACCGGCTGATCGAGGCGGGCACCCGGCTCGGGCCCGCCCATGTTGCGCTCGCGGCGGCGGCAGGGTACGGCACTCTTGAGGTCGTCCGCCGTCCGCGTGTCGCCCTGCTCGCCACGGGCGACGAGCTGACCCGCGCGGGCGAGCCCACGGGCCCCGCCCAGACCGTCGCGTCCAGCCTTTACGGTCTCATGGCCTGCGTACGCGATTGGGGGGCCGAGCCCATCGATCTCGGTATCGCTCCGGACCGGATGGAGGCCTTGCGCGCAGCCATCGCGCGGGCCGGTAACGCCGATATCCTGGTCACCATGGGCGGCGCCTCCGTGGGCGATCACGACCTGGTGCAGGACGCTTTGCGCGGCGAGAGCTTCGCCATCGATTTCTGGAAGATCGCCATGCGTCCGGGCAAGCCGTTGATGTTCGGCAGCCGGCCGCGCTCCGGCGCACCCGCCTTGCCGGTCCTGGGCCTGCCGGGCAATCCGGTCTCGAGCCTCGTCTGCGCCCAGCTTTTTCTCAAGCCCGCTTTGGCGGCCTTTCAGGGGGCGGCGGACACGGCGCACCAGACCATCGAGGCCACGAGCGCGACGGACCTGCCAGCAAACGGTCAGCGGGCGGATTATATGCGGGCGACGCTGGAGCGCAGCAAAGACGGCACGCTCGTCGCCCGCGCCTTCGCGCGCCAGGACAGCGCCATGCTGAGCCTTTACGCTTCAGCCGGTGCGCTTTTGCTGCGCCCGGCCCATGCCCCCGCCCTCAAAGCAGGCGCGCCCGTCCCGGTTATCCTGTTGCGCCCATTGGCCTAGGCTCGGGACCCTAGAGGCCTGACTCACCAAAAGCTGCATGGCGCTGTGTTTTTCGCCATAATGGGGCTTGACCGGCGTCTGGAACCAAAGTAGAACAAGAATAAGTTGTTTCGGTTTTGTTCTAACCTTTCGGTGCCCTCCCATGCTGACTCCCAAGCAGCACGAATTGCTCATGTTCATCCACGAGCGCATCCGCGAAACCGGGGTTTCGCCCTCCTTCGACGAAATGAAAGAAGCGCTCGACCTGCGCTCCAAATCCGGTATTCACCGGCTCATCACCGCCCTTGAAGACCGTGGTTTCATCCGCCGTCTGCCCCACAAGGCGCGGGCGCTGGAAATCCTGCGTCTGCCGGACGATGTAACGCCATCCTCCCGTGGCGCGGACAAGCGTCCCCAAGGCTTCCGGCCCAGCATCATCGAAGGCGACGGCAGCCGCAGCGAGGTCAGCCCGCGCAGCGCGGCGCGCCCTGCGCTTGACAGCGGCGTCGAGGTGCCGGTCATGGGCCGGATCGCGGCGGGCGTGCCCATCGAGGCCATTCAGCAAAACAGTCACCATATCGGCGTGCCGGTCAGCATGCTGAGCACCTCGGGCGATCATTATGCTTTGGAAGTGCGCGGCGATTCCATGATCGAAGCAGGCATTCTCGACGGCGATACGGTGGTGATCAAACGCTGCGATGTGGCCAATAATGGCGATATCGTCGTGGCGCTGGTCGATGACGAGGAAGCCACCTTGAAACGCCTGCGCAAACGCGGCAACACCATCGCCCTTGAGGCCGCCAACACCCAGTACGAGACCCGGATCTACGGGCCCGACCGGATCAAGATCCAGGGCAAGCTGATCGGCCTGTTGCGCCATTATTAACGGCGATCCTGGTCGAGCCTTGGCAGCACCCAGGGCCGCTCGCCCCGCGCCTGCCTGGCAGACCGCACGCGTATTTCTGTGCCGTTGAGCCAAATGGCATAGGCCCCATTGCGCCAGACATCGAACCGGTCGATGACCACCGCCGGGCGCGGGCACGGGCCCCGCACCGGTTCGGCGCTCACCAGAATATCCACAAGCGCGCAATCCTCCGCCACGCCCTGGGCCGTCCGGACAAAGCCCAACAGCCTGCCATCCGCAAGCCGTACCGCGCAGCCATGGGCATCGCAGCGCCACAGGCCGGGCGCCAGATCCGGACCGGGACGATCGTCCGCCCGCGCCGCATACTCTCTGAGACGCCCTTCCTGCCCGTCGCGCCGCAGCCAGACATCGCCAGCAAAACGGGCCCGGTTGGCGAAGGGCACGGTCAGACGCCCTGCCCCATCGCGCACCGCCACAAGATCCGCGTCCCGGTCGATCAGAATATCGGGCGGCCTGGCCGTCAGCATCAAGACGAATGCAAGCGCGACCGCCCCCAGCCCGGCAAAGCGCCAGCCCTTCGTCCAGATGCACAGCCACAGACCGCCCAGGACCGCGAGCCCCAGCGCTGCGGGCGGCATGGCGCGGATATGGCTGACCGCGCCCGGCCAGTCCGCCACCCAATGGGCGATGGCAAGGACACCTTCGATCCCCCGGCCCATGAGCCAGAGCGGCCATGCCTCCAGACCCAGCGGCATCAGGATGAAGCCTGCGAGCGCCGGGGGCATGACGAGCCCTGTGAACACCGGCACCGCCAGGAGATTGGCGATCAGACCGAAATTGCCGAAGCGGTTGAAGTGAAAGGCGGCGAAAAGACCGGTGGCCAGCCCGGCAATCAGGGTAGTGACGGCGATCCCCGCCAACCAGGACACGATCCGCCCCAGGATGGAATAATGGCGCGTCAGCCAGGGCGGGCGCAGGCGTTGCCAGGTCTCGAACACAGCGATCAGCGCGGTCACGGCGGCGAACGACATCTGGAACCCGGCCTGGGTGACGCTTTCCGGCGCCATTACCATCACCGCCAAAGCGGCCACGGCAACCGTCCGCAGGGAGAGCACCGGGCGGTCCGCGATCACGGCGATCATGGCGATCAGAATCATGACGAAAGCGCGCTGGGTGGAGATCGACGCGCCCGAGAGCACCAGATAGGCGAACCCGCCGACGATGGCCGCCGCGGCCGCCCATTTCTTGACCGGCCGGGTCAGCGCCACGGGCTCGGCGAGCGCCAGACCGGCCCGCACCACGAAAAAGATCAGCGCCGCGATGGCCGTCATATGAAGGCCCGAGATGGCCAAGAGATGGGCGAGGCCCGAGGAGCGCATGGCGGCCCAGTCCTCCTCCGCGATGCCGCTGCGGTCGCCGGTCATGACCGCCGTGGCGAAGGCTCCCGCAGGCCCGGGCAAGGCTTCGCGAATGCGCTGGCTCAAAGACGCGCGTAGTGTAGCGATGCGTGTACTGATCGAGGGATCGCGGTCCGGCGCCAGCCGTTCCGGCGCGCCCAAACCATACCCCACCCCGCCCAACCGTTCGAACCAGGCGGCGCGGGCATAATCGAAGGCCCCAGGTGTTGCGGGTGCGGGCGGCGGCATCAAGACGGCGCGCACCCGGATCCTGTCGCCGGGCGCCAGTACGGGCTCCGCGCCGCGCATGGTGACCCGTACCCGCTCCGGCAAGGCTGAGTCCATCCGCCCCCGGATGGCATTCGGCGCGATCAGCACCCGGCGGCTGCCGTCGGCGCGCAACTCGACGGACAACACCCGGCCCTCCACAGAGACGGGCGGGGTCTTGCGCTCGATTATGGGTGCTGCGGTCTGGGCCGTGCGCCACTGGGCGGCGGCAAAGCCAAGAGCCGCGATCAGCATACCCATCGTCATATACCGGAACACCGCAGACCGGCCCGCGAGGACGAAGCCAAGCGTGGCTGCCAGGGCCGCTGCCGGCCCGACCCACGGGCCCGGTTCCGCATGAAGCGAAAAATAAAAAACGATGCCTGCGCCGAACAGAACCGGGATCCACAGGGCCAGGCGGTTCTGGTCCGCCGCCGCATCGCGTGCGATCCGCGCCGCAAGCCCGGTCACGCTGCGGGAAAGCCCCGATGCGAGCGCGCGGTTCCGGATACCGGCCGTGACGCGCCCGCCCATGATCAGCCGCCCCCCGGCCCCACACGCTCCAGCCAGGCCTCGATATGACGGTTGACGGGCTCGGGCGCTTCCTGCTGGGCCCAATGGGATACGTTGGGCAGGTAATGCAGGGTCAGCTTCGGCACATACTCCTCGGTGCCTTCCGTCAAAGGCTTGCCGAGGGCGCTATCCTTCTCGCCCCAGATCATCAGGGTCGGGATATCCGTGATCGGCGGATCGGCCAAAACCCCAAGACCGCCGAACGGCCGGAAATTGGCTCGGTAGTAATTGATCATGGCCGTGGCGCAGCCGGGGATCAGCGCGTTCTGCCTGTAGACATCGAGCACCTCGTCCGGAAACTGAGTCTTGTCCTGGGCCATGTCGAGAAAGGTTTTGCCGACCGCGCGGGCCTTATTCGCACACAGCAGTTTTTCCGGCAGCCAGGGAAGCTGGAAGGCGTAGACATACCAGCTCCTGAGGAACTGGCCGTCCTGGAAGAATTTCCGCCGGAACAGTTCCGGATGCGGCATATTGACGACGATGAACCGCTCGAACGGCCGCACCCGGTTCAAAATGCTCGCCCAGGCCACGAGACCGCCCCAGTCATGGGCCATCAGGAGCGTCGGCGTATGGCCCCGCGCCACGGCCGCGTCATAAAGGCCTTCAACATCCGCCATCAGATGATCGAGCGTATAATCGGCGATGCGTTCCGGACGGCTCGAATAGCCGTAGCCGCGCATATTGGGCGCCCAGACCGTATAGCCGAGCCGGGCGAGCAGCGGCATCTGATAGCGCCAGGAATAATAGGTCTCCGGGAAGCCGTGCAGACATAAGGCCAGCCGCCTGTTGCCGGGCCCCGTGGGCGCCGTCACCGCCGTCTCGAAGATCAAGCCGTTGGCCTCGATATACTCAAGCGTCCACGGTCCGTCCGCCATTGCCCTGTCCTTCCCGGCCGCGCGCTTGGCACTCACCCGCCATCTCGTGTTACACCCGCGCCAGAGTAAACAGCCCCCAGGCCAGAGCATCAAGATTGACCCTATGAGCGACAGCAAAACCACCGTCACCCGTTTCGCCCCGTCCCCCACCGGATTCCTGCATATCGGCGGCGCCCGCACGGCGCTTTTCAACTGGCTTTACGCCCGCCGCATGGAAGGCCGCTTCGTTCTGCGCATCGAGGATACGGACAAGGCCCGTTCCACCCAGGAGTCGATCGACGCGATTTTTGAAGGCATGGAGTGGCTGGGGCTCGATTGGGACGAGGAGCCGGTCTATCAGTCCAAACGGGCCGACCGGCACAAGGCCGTGGCCGAGGACCTGCTGGCCCAAGGCAAGGCGTACAAATGTTTCGCCACGCCCGAGGAACTGACCGAGATGCGCGAGGCCCAGAAGGCGGCCGGAAAGCCTATCCGCTATGACGGGCGCTGGCGCGACCGGGATCCGGCGGACGCGCCCGAAGGCCTCGCCCCGGCGATCCGTTTGAAGGCCGCCACCGACGGCAGCACCGTCATCCCGGACGTGATCCAGGGGGATGTGGAGATCGCCAACGACCAGCTCGACGATCTGGTGCTGCTCCGCAGCGATGGTACGCCCACCTATATGCTGGCCGTGGTGGTGGACGATCACGACCAGGGCGTCACCCATGTGGTGCGCGGCGACGATCACCTGATCAACGCCGCCCGCCAGATGCAGATCCTGGAGGCCATGGGCTGGCCGGTGCCGGTTTACGGCCATGTGCCGCTGATCCACGGGCCGGACGGCGCCAAGCTGTCCAAACGCCACGGCGCGCTGGGCGTCGAGGCCTACCGGGACATGGGCTATCTGCCGGAAGCCATGCGCAACTATCTGGCGCGGCTGGGCTGGGGCCATGGGGACGACGAGATCTTCTCCACCGAACAGGCGATCGGCTGGTTCGATATCAAGGACATCAAGAAGTCCCCGGCCCGGCTCGATTTCGACAAGCTCGACCATGTGAACGCCCACTACATGCGCACGGCCGAGCCGGAGCGGCTGATCGCCCTGATCGAGGACGATCTGGCGGCACAGGCGGGGGCTGCTCTCGATCAGGAGCAGCAGGCGCGGGTCGAACGGGCGCTTCCCGCCCTGACGGAGCGGGCCAAGACCGTCAAGGAGCTGGGCGAGGCGGCGGCTTTCCTGATCGCGCCCCGGCCGATCCCGGTGACAGAGGCGTCCGCCAAACATCTGGACGAAGACGCCCGCGCCATGCTGCGCCGCCTGCAGGACGCCTTGGGCCTCCTGGAAAGCTGGGATCCCGACGCCATCGAAACGGCGATTCGCGCCTTCGCGGAGCGGGAAGAGCTGAAATTCGGCAAAGTCGCCCAGCCCTTGCGCGCCGCAACAACGGGCACGCCCCAATCGCCGGGCATTTTCGACGTGCTGGTGGCACTGGGAAAAGAGGAAACCCTGGCCCGGATCGCCGATCAGGCCGCTTGACCAAGGGGTTTCGCAGCGGTTTCGACAGGATTGTGATCGGCCTGCTTCGGTTCTGTGACGTTATTGTGCATCGCGGTAGCTGACGGCACGCATCCAGACCGTCTATAATGATAAACGGAGTTATCGTCGCCTTGCGGATCGCCGGTCCGCCAGGGGCTTGGAGTCCGTTTAGCTGTTTCTGCAAAGATTGCGTGTCATGGAGCAAGAGCGTCCTGAACAAGAAGACCAACGGGAGCATCGACGCCGGGACCGTCACGCATCAAGCGACTTATCAATGAGGTAAAAACGCCATGTCGAATGTCCTCAAACAAGGGACCCCCGCCGGAACCGCCGCACTGACCTATGAAGGGCGCACGGTGGAGTTACCCGTCCTGCGGGGCAGCGTCGGCCCCGATGTCATCGATATCCGCAAGCTCTACGGACAGACCGGCGCGTTCACCTTCGATCCGGGCTTCACCTCGACCTCGGCCTGCGAGTCCGCGATCACTTATATCGACGGCGACGCAGGCACCCTGCTTTATCGCGGCTATCCGATCGATCAGCTCGCGGAGCAAGGCAACTTCATGGAGACAGCCTATCTGCTGCTCTATGGAGATCTTCCGAGCCTGAAGGAAATGAAGGAGTTCGAGCAGGGCATCATCTATCACACGATGCTGCACGAACAGTTGCGGAACTTCTTCTCCGGCTTCCGGCGCGACGCCCACCCCATGGCGATCATGGTCGGTGTCGTCGGCGCGCTGTCGGCCTTCTATCACGACTCCACCGACATCAACGATCCGTACCAGCGCATGGTCGCGAGCTACCGCATGATCGCGAAAATGCCGACCATCGCCGCCTGGGCCTATAAATATTCCCTGGGCCAACCGTTCATCTATCCGCGCAACGAACTGGGCTATGCGGAGAATTTCCTGCGCATGTGCTTCGCCGTGCCGGCGGAGGAATACCGCGTCAACCCGGTGCTTGCCCGCGCCATGGACCGCATTTTCATTCTGCATGCGGATCACGGACTGAACGCATCGACGTTCGCCGCTCGCGTCA
>CAZTCJ010000034.1:0-36258 GCA_964612085.1 uncultured Alphaproteobacteria bacterium | reverse complement strand
GCATGGCGAACAGCAGGCGCCGGTGCACGGGCTTGAGCCCGTCGCGCACATCCGGCAGCGCCCGGTGCATGATGGTGGACAGCGCATAAGCGAGATAGCGCTCGCCCAGCGCGGAGCCTAATGGCGCATCGCGCACATCGTCGTCGAGTGTGTCAGTCATGGCCGGTGTGTTAGCACGAATCGAGACGGGACAAGAGGGTTTAGACGCCCGGCGCAGGCTTATCCACAGGCTCCGCCAGCGCCTCCGCCAGGCGCAGGCGGGCTTCCGGCAGCGGCTCGTTCTTCACGGCAAAGACATGACGGGCCAGGAAATGGCCGGTCAGCCGGAGACCGTTGGCGATATCTTGCGGGCTCGGCGCGCCCGCCTGGCTCGCCAGCAGGAATGGCGGCAGGGGCAGGAGTTTGTCCAGATAGGGTTTGGCGGCCTCATGGCTCACCGCCCGGCCCGATTTCGGCGAGACATGGGTCAAGTCGTCGTAAGAGCCGGTGACGGCGCAGCGGTTCAGATCGAGGCCGAAGCCCATGACCTCCAACAGCCCCAACTCCCAGCGGATCAGCACGGCGGGCCAGACTTCCGGCTTGTCGAACGCGCTCAGCAACACTTCCATGCCGTCATAAAGGCCGGGGGCCGGTTCCCGCTCCGGCAACGCCCCGGCGGCGAGCGCGCAGACAGCCGTCAGTGCCAGGAGGGCTTTCCGGTCATCGAGCAGCAGGGAGGCCCGGTCGTGCAGCAACTCCACCGAGAACGTGCCCAGATGATCCGCAAGCCGCGCCCGCCACTGAACCTTGAGCAAATTGCCCGGCTGGAGCAGGGGCCGCGTCTTCCGGGAGGCGCCGCCATGGACGAGGCCCAGATGACGGCCTTGCGCGCGCGCGAAGACGGTCAGCACCGCATGGGCTTCCCCATGGGCGCGCACGCCCAGCACGATCGCTTCGTCCGTCCACTCCATGATGCGCCTTCTGTCAGCCGTTCGCAGCCATTATACTGCATATGCGAAATCGCACCACATCAGGAGTTTCTCCATGGACAAGCCCGCCCTTCTCGACGCCTTCCGCTTTCAGGCGGAGTGGTGCGTGCGCCTGGGCTCGCCCTTCACGGCGGCTTTGCTCGGCGAGCTTGCGGACGATCTGGAGGCCGACGGCATTACGGCGCAGGTGCTCTCCGACTGGGTGCTGGAACCGCGCGCCGCCGCCCTCACCCTGCGCTTCGCGGGCGCGCTCCATGCGCTGGTGCTCGACGGCCAGGCGCCCAGGCTGGCGGCGGTCTATCCGCCGAACCCCATGCCCGATGCCGCGATGCTGGGCGCGCTGGCACGCGAGAGTGTCGCGGCCCATGCGGCGTTTATCCGGGCGTTTCTCGACCATGCCGTCCAGACCAACGAGACCGCGCGCTCGGGCGCCCTGCTCGGCGGTTTCCTGGAAATCAGCCAGCGGACGAACAAGCCGCTGAGCTTGCTGGAAATCGGATCGAGCGCCGGGCTCAATCTGATGTGGGACCGGTTTCACTACGATCTCATGGGCGGCACCTGGGGCGACCCGGAAAGTCCGGTGCGGCTGTTCGTGAAATGGCGCGGCAGCCTGCCACCGCTCGGCGTGCAGCCCGTTGTCACGGCGCGGGCGGGCTGCGACATCAATCCCGTCGACGTGACGCAGGACGCGGATGTGCGGCGGGCCTTGTGTTATATCTGGCCCGATCAGGTGGACCGGCTCGCCCGCTTCAAGGCGGCGGTGGCCATGGCGCAAGAAGCGGGCGTGCGGGTGGAAAAGCAGGACGCGCAGCACTGGCTCGCCAAGCAGTTTGCCGCGCGCCCGGACGATACGTGTACGGTTCTGTTCCATTCGATCATGTGGCAATACATGCCGATCGATACTCAGAAAACCATTCTGAGGCTGATCGATCTTACCGGCAAAGCAGCGACGCCGGAGCGGCCCTTCGCCTGGCTGAGGTTTGAGCCGCCGACGCCCGTTTCGCCCCCTGAGATCCTGCTCACCCTGTGGCCAGGCGGCGAAACCACACGGCTTGGTTTCGCCCATCCCCATGGGGCGGATGTGGACTGGGGACCGGAAGGGCTCGAACCGGCTTGACCGAGGCCTGAGAGACGGGTCTGATCGATTACAAGCGTTCCGGCCCGGACCGCACGATTATGAGGAGGCCCATCATGGACAGACGGCAATGGATGGCAGGCGCCAGCGGCCTATTCCTGACCGGCGCTTTCACCCGGTCCGCATGGGCACGGAGCGACGACCGGGGCGCGGCATCGGACGTATGCGAACCGACGCTGCCGCTGACACCCGGCCCGTTTCTCACCGAAAGCCCGCTGCGCTCGGATATTCGCGAAGACCGGCAGGGCGCGCCCTTGGATTTACGCCTGAAAATCCTCGATCAGGACGCGTGCGACCCGATCCGGGGCGCGCTCGTCGAAGTCTGGCAGTGCGATGCGCAAGGGGTGTATTCCAATGTCCGGAACTTCTCCTTCGGCCCCGGCAGACGCGGCGCCGCCCCGCCGCCGGATACACGCGGGCAGACCTTTCTGCGCGGCCATCAGATAACGGATGAAAACGGCGAGGTCGCGTTCAAGACCATCATCCCGAGCTGGTATAGCGGCCGCATCCCCCATATTCACGTCAAGACCGTGGGTGGGAAGCGGGCATCCCACAGCACCCAGCTTTTCCTGCCGAGCGACGTGGAACAGGCCGTGTTCGCGACCGGTATTTATGCGGAACGGGGACAAACACCGGTCAGTATCGAGAGGGATGGCGTCGTCAGGGGCGACAGGCGGATGGTCGAGGCCCTGACGCTGGATATGAAACGGCTGACGGACGGGTTCGACGGGCGCTTTACGATCACCATGGATGGGGCTTAAGCCGGTTCACCCTTTCGGAAAATCGAGGCCCATTTCCCGGTAGCGCGCGGGCTCGTCCTGCCAGCTTTCCCGGGTCTTCACCCGCAAAAAGAGATGCACTTTCGTGCCCATCATCTCTTCCAGCTCTTCCCGGGCCAGTTGCCCGATTTCCTTGATCGAGCGCCCGCCCTTGCCGAGCACGATGGCCTTTTGCGTATCGCGGGCCACATAGATCATCTGCTCGATGCGGATCGCGCCGTCCTTCAGGACCTTCCAGTCCTCCGTCTCCACCGTGGTGGCATAAGGCAATTCGTCATGGAGGCGCAGGATCAGTTTTTCCCGCGTCACTTCCGCTGCCAGCAGGCGCTGAGTAATGTCCGCTGCCTGATCTTCCGGGTAGAGCCACGGTCCTTCGGGCATGAGCGACGCCACAAGGCTGAGCAGATCCTCCACCCCGTCGCCGTTCAGACCGGAAATCATGAAGGTCTCGGAAAAAACATCCTTCGAGCCGAATTCCTGGGCGAGCGGCAGCAGCGTATCCCGGCGCAGGCCGTCGATCTTGTTCAAAACCAGGATGGCCTTGCGGCCCGCCTGTTCAAGCCCTTCGATAATCCGGTCTGTGTCTTCCCGCGTTTTGCCGCCCTTATCCTTGGCGGTGAGGCGCGCGGCGTCGATCAGCACCAGGATGGCATCGGCATCTTCCGCGCCGCCCCAGGCGGCCTCCACCATGGCCTTGTCGAGCCGCCGGCGGGGGCTGAAAATGCCCGGCGTATCCACGAACACCACTTGGGTGCGCCCGTGGATCGCCACGCCCCGGATCCGGGCGCGCGTCGTTTGCACCTTATGGGTAACGATGGAAATCTTGGTGCCGACGAGGCGGTTCAACAGGGTCGATTTGCCCGCATTGGGCGCGCCCAGAATAGCGGCGAAGCCGCAGCGCTCCGGTTCGCCTTGGGCATGATCGTCCGGAGCCGTCATGATGCGCCATCCTCATCGCCTGCAGTCACGCCCTCGCGCTCCAGGATCGCGGCGGCGGCGGCCTGTTCCGCATGGCGCTTGGACGGCCCGGTCCCGCGCGCCGGAGCGACGCCGGGAATGCTCACCTCAATGACGAATTCCGGCGCATGGTCCGGCCCTTCGCGCTCCAGCACCGCGTAGCTGGGGGTGACCCGCCAGCGGGCCTGGGCCCATTCCTGAAGCCGGGTCTTGGGATCGCGCGGCACCGCCTCCAGCGTCGTGACCCGCGCGCCCCAGAACCGATCGAAAAAGCCGTGCGCGGCTTTGAAACCGCCGTCGAGATAAAGGGCTGCGATCAACGCCTCGCAGGCATCGCCCAGAATGGCGGTCTTTTCCCGTCCGCCGGTGCCTTCCTCCGCCTCCGCCAGGATCAGAAGCGGCCCCATGCCCGCCTCCTGGGCCACCTCGGCGCAGGTCTCCTTGCGCACCAGCGCGTTCAGGCGCGGCGCGAGCGCGCCTTCCGGAGCGTCGCCGAACGCCTTGAACAAGGACTCCGCCGCCATCAGACCCAGGACCCGGTCGCCCAGAAACTCGAAACGCTCATTGACCCGCGCCGCCCGGCGCGGCAAGCGCGATCCGGTATCGGCGCTGGCATGGGTCAGCGCCTCGATCAAATGACCGCGATTTTTGAAGGCATAACCGATATGGGCCTCGAAGCGCTCCAGGGCGTCCTCGGAAGGCGGCGCCGAGACGGGCGAGCCCTGGCGTTTCCGGGAGGACCCGCGCTTGCGCGGACGCGGCCCGCCCGAGGGCTTGTCCGTGTCTTTGTGTGGTGTGCTCATCAGTCAGAACCAGCCGGAGACAACAGTCCCGGCAGACGGCAAAGGAATCACTCCACGCCCTGGAAGAGACGGGCCCAGCGGATCGCCTGAGGCCATTTCCAGACTTCCCAGAACGCTGCCGTGCTGTTGGTGGAGAAGAACAGAAGCTCGGCCCGGCCCACCAGATTCTCGGCCGGAACGAAACCGACACCCATGGGCTCGCGGCTGTCGGAGGAATTGTCCCGGTTGTCGCCCATCATGAAGTAATGGCCGGCTGGCACGGTGAAGACCGGCGTGTTGTCGCCGCGCCCGTTGGGCGTCTCGTCCAGCGTGTCATAGCTCACCCCATTGGGCAGAATTTCCCGGTAGCGCGCGATCCGGCGCACATTGCCGTAAGAATCGGTCTCGACGAAATCATCGATGCGGCTGCGCTCAACGGCCTCGCCATTGATGAAAAGCGCGCCCTCGCGCATCTGAATCTGGTCGCCCGGCAGGCCGACCACCCGTTTGATGTAATCGGTACGCCCGTCGCGCGGCAGCTTGAAGACCGCGATATCGCCCCGCTCCGGCGCCGATCCGAGCACCCGGCCCTCGAACAGAGGCGGGCTGAAGGGCAGCGAATGGCGGCTGTAGCCGTAGGCATATTTCGACACGAAGAGATAATCGCCGACCAGCAGCGTGTTCTTCATGGAACCTGAGGGGATGTTGAAGGGCTGGAAGAAAAAGGCGCGGATCACCAGGGCGATGAGCAACGCAACGCCGATGGTCTTCACATTTTCCCAGATCGCGTTGCCCGTTGACGGCACATTTTTCGCCGTCTGCTCGTCCCGCGCTTCCTGAACCGACATTGAGACCTCGCCCTTTCCGACCCCACTCAAAGGAACCTAATGGATTTGGGGATCCTGGCGGATCCAACACGTTATTTCAAACTTAGCACGTAGTATGCCGCTAACCAGCGCGTCAAGGGTAGTCCAAAAGCGCCTTTCAAGCGGTTGCCGGAGATGAAAAAACGACAGAAAAGATCTCAGGCGCCCGTGTTCACGACATCCTCTTTCCCACTTTGGGGACTATACAGCACGGCCCAGGTATCCTATTCCTGGCACCGGTGGCAAAACGCCACCGGCCGGAACGCCTGGGTGCCTGTTTTAAACACTCGATCGGCGTTCCGTCTTTCCTGCGGGCACGCGCCCGAAAAACTCTCGATCCTGCGGCCGGCATGCCGACGATAAAGCGATATCCCATCTGACTTGGGGCTGGTCTGCCGTTTTCACAAGGATCGCGTCTGGGGCTGAGGAACGCGTATCGTGTTGGATTCGACCACTCTTCTGTCTGTCTTGATTTTGCTCGGGGCCTTGATCGTGACTGCGGGCTTTGTATTGCGCGGCAAGGGCAACGGCGATCCTTGAGATCCCCCATCCCTGCGCGGTGACAGATTTCCCTTAAAGCGGCGTCTGGCCCGGAATGGCCGAGATGATGACGATGGCCTGCGCCCAGGGATAGTCGTCGGTCATGGTCAGATGAATCTGCGGCGTCATGCCCGGCGGCACCATGGCGGCAAGCCGTGTGGCCGCGCCGCCGGTCAGATGCAGGGTCGGCCGGCCCGAACGCTCGTTCACCACGCCGATATCCTTCATATAGACCCCTTGGGCAAAGCCCGTGCCCAGCGCCTTCGAACAGGCTTCCTTGGCGGCGAAGCGCTTGGCGTAAGTGGGCGCCTGAACCGCCCGGCGGCGGGCCTTGGCCTGTTCGATCTCGGTGAAGACCCGCAGTTCGAAGCGCTCGCCGAAGCGGGCCAACGTCTTCTCGATCCGCCTGATGTCGATCATGTCGTTGCCAAGGCCAAGGATCATGCGCCGCTCCGCGCTTCATCCATCAGCCTGCGCATTTCCGCGACCGCGCCTTCCAGGCCGGTGAACAGCGCCTCGGCCACGAGGAAATGGCCGATATTCAATTCCTTCAGTTCAGGGATCGCCGCGATGGGGCCGACCGTCTCGAAGGTGATGCCATGGCCCGCATGGACCTCAAGGCCCAGCCCGTGAGCGCGCGCGGCGCCTTCCCGCAGCCGCTCCAGATCCCGCGAAGCCTTGTCTTCATCGCCTTCGATCACCGCATCGCAATAAGGACCCGTATGAAGTTCGACCATCTGCGCGCCGATGCTTTGAGAGGCTTCGAGCTGGCGCGCATCCGGCTCGACGAACAGGGAGACGCGGATGCCCGCATCCCTCAGCTCCCGGACGAATGGGGCCAGGATGTTGTGCTGCCCCGCCACGTCGAGACCGCCTTCGGTGGTCAGCTCCGCCCGCTTTTCCGGCACCAGGCAGCAGGCATGGGGCCGCACATCGAGCGCGATGGCGCGCATCTCGTCCGTTGCCGCCATTTCCAGATTGAGCGGCAGCGCGCTTTCGCTTTTCAGGGCGTAGATGTCTTCGTCGCGGATATGACGGCGGTCTTCGCGCAGATGCGCCGTGATGCCATCGGCCCCGCCCGCCGCCGCCGCCAGCGCCGCGCGCACCGTTTCCGGATACGGACTGCCCCGAGCATTGCGCACGGTCGCCACGTGATCGATATTCACGCCCAACCGCAACCGCTCCGTTAAGTCCATCCGTGTCATGACCGCCCTATCCGCTTCACTCTACTGGGAAAGATGCCGGCTGCCCGGTTTGACCGCCGGCAAGGCGGCAAGATCCGGCGGCAGCGCATCCGCTTCATAAGTGGGAAATGAGACGGTAGCGAGCGAAATCAAGGGCACGCCGATCTCCGCCGTGCCGCCGGACCGGTCGATCAGGCAAGCGCCCGCGATAATTTCAGCGCCTGTATCTTGAATGGACTCCAGACATTCGCGCGACGATTTGCCCGTGGTCACGATGTCTTCCACCATGACGACACGCGCGCCGTCCGGGATCTCGAAGCCCCGGCGCAACTGGAACCGTCCGTCTTCCCGCTCGGTGTAGATAGCGTCAACGCCCAGGGCGCGGGCGGTTTCATACCCCGGAATGATGCCGCCGACGGCCGGCGAGACGACCAGATCGATTCTCTCATCTGTGAACTCGCGCAGGCGCTCGGCCAAGGCCCTGCACAGACGTTCCGTCCGCTGCGGATCCTGAAACACAAGGGCCTTTTGCAAAAAGACCGGGCTGTGCAGACCGGATGACAGAATGAAATGGCCTTCGAGCAAGGCTCCGGCCTCCCGGAATTCGGTGAGAACGGCATCCGGTGTCATGAGTTCGTCCCCTTGAAGCGGTTATCCCCGGGCGCGCTCCACGGACTCCACGAGCTTCGAGGCCCTGAGCGCGGCCATGATTTGCGTCAGATGCTTGACGTCTTCCACTTCCACATCGAGCAGGATCTCGAAGAAAAGCGGATTGCGGTCGGTGATCTTCAGATTGCTGATATTGGCGCCATGATCGGCCAGGATAGTGGAGAGCGCGCCCAAAGCACCCGCCGTATGGGTGAGCAGGACGGTCAGGCGGCCCACGGGCACATGCCCGCCCTCGGCGTCTTCCGGCGTCCAGGCCAGATCGAGCCAGCGCTCGGGCGCTTCGTGATAGTCACTCAAAGTCTCGCAATCGATGGTGTGGATCATGACGCCTTCGCCCGCGCTCATGATTCCGACGATTCGGTCGCCGGGCAGCGGATGGCAGCATTGGCCCAGATGCACGGCCAGACCCGGCACCAGCCCCTTGATCGGGATCGGCGTCGATCCGGTGTCGGATTTTTTCTCGGGCGCTTTTTTGCGGGTCTTGGAGCGGCCGTCTTCCGTCTCCGCATCGAGATCGATCCCGGTGTAAACGGCGGTCAACACCGTCTCGGGCGTCAGATCGCCGCTGCCAACGGCCTCGAACACCTCTTCGACCTTCGCATGTTTCAGACGTTTCAGGGCGCTCTCGACGGCCTTGTCGGAAAACTCCACCCGGTGGGCGGCGAAGACCCGACCCGTGATCGCCCGGCCCAGCTTGATGAACTGGTCCCGCTCCGCCTGGCGCACGAAGCGCCGGATAGAAGAGCGCGCCTTGCCGGTGATGACGAAATTCTCCCATTCCGGATGGGGCGTCTGCGCCTCGGAGCGGATGATTTCCACCATGTCGCCGTTTTCAAGCTGTGTGCGCAACGGCCGGTGATAGCCGTTGATCTTGGCGCCGACACAGGTCTCGCCAAGCTCCGTATGCACCGCATAGGCGAAATCCACCGGCGTCGCGCCGCGCGGCAGGCCGATGAGCCGCCCCTTGGGCGTGAAGCAGAACACCTGGTCGAAGAACATCTCGAGCTTGGTGTTCTCCATCAGCTCTTCCGCACCCGCCCCATGCTCGATCATATCGACGAGTTCGCGCAAGGCGTGGAAGGCCCGGCTATCCTCGGCCCGGCCTTTTTCGCTGTATTTGTAGCTCCAATGGGCCGCGACACCGCGTTCGGCCACGGCTTCCATATCGCCCGTTCGGATCTGGATCTCGACGCGCTGCTTTTCCGGGCCGATCACGGTCGTATGGATGGAGCGGTAGTCGTTGCGCTTGGGCGTGGAAACGAAATCCTTGAACCGTCCGGGCACGAAGGACCAGCGCGCATGGAACGCGCCAAGCGCCCGGTAGCAGTCGGGAATGGTCGAAACCACGATCCGGAAGGCGAAAATATCCGACAACTGCTCGAAGGAAATCTGCTGACGTTCCATCTTCCGCCAGATCGAATACGGCCTTTTCGTCCGGCCATAGACGGTTGCCTCGACCTTGTGGTCCTTGAGCGCCTTGTTCAAGGCCGCCGTGATCCGGTCGATGACGTCGCCCGATCCGGCTTGCAGATATTCAAGCCGTTTCAGGATGGAATCCCGCGCCGCCGGATTGAGATGCATGAAGGCCAGGTCTTCCAGCTCGTCCCGGATATCCTGCATGCCGATCATGCCCGCAAGCGGCGCATAGATCTCCATGGTCTCCTGGGCGATGCGCCGGCGCTTGTCGTCGGATTTGATGAAATGCAGGGTCCGCATATTGTGCAGACGGTCGGCCAGCTTGACGAGCAGCACACGGATATCGCGCGCCATGGCGATCAGCAGCTTGCGGAAGTTCTCGGCCTGCTTCTCCCGCTCGGGCATCTGCTCGAGCTTGGAAAGCTTGGTGACGCCGTCGACCAGCTCGGCGATGTCCTCACCGAACATGTCGGAGATTTCCTCCCGCGTGGCGCCGGTATCCTCGATGGTGTCGTGCAGCAGCGCGGTCGCGATGGTCCGGTCATCGAGCTTGAGATCGGTCAGGATGCCCGCCACTTCCACGGGATGGGAGAAGTAAGGATCGCCCGAGGCCCGGGTCTGGGTGCCGTGGGCCTTGACCGCATAGACGTAAGCCCGGTTCAAGAGCCCTTCATCGGCATCCGGATCATAGGCGGTGACCCGTTCCACCAATTCGTACTGGCGGATGACGCCGCGCGCGGCGGCGGCGCTGGCTTCTTCAGGTGTAAGAGCAGGGGGCGCTGCGTCCGGCTTCGGTCCGGACGGCGCTTTGATGGGTGCAGAGGTCTCTGGCGCGGTCTCAGATATCGGCGTTCTCGCGTTCAGCGTTGCTGGCGGCTTCCGCACGGGACTGGGTGTCCGCTTGCATGGCCTTCAAATACTGTTCCTCGGTCATGGCGACGGCTTCCGGCTGATCGGGGGTCGCCGCCAGTTGCGGGACCGATTCCTCTTCCGGCTCGTCCACTTCCACATGGCGCTGCAGGCTGTGGGTCAGATCCTCGCGCAGGGTATCCACTTCGACCGTGCGCTCAGCGATCTCGCGCAAGGCCACCACCGGGTTCTTATCGTTGTCCCGGTCGATGGTCAGCGGTTCGCCAGCCGAAACGGCGCGCGCGCGCTGGGCGGCCAGCAGCACCAGTTCGAACCGGTTTTCAACTTTGTCGACACAATCTTCGACGGTCACACGGGCCATAAGGGCACCCTCCACTCATACTCGAAAATTTCGATTAAGTTTTAGGACATACTCACCCTATGAAGGGTTGACAAGCGCTGAAGAGAACAAGATGTCAGCTTTCTTACCTTAAAGCCCGTCAAGCGGCTGACAGGATTGGGCATCAGCCACGTCTGCGAGCAGGTCCGCGGCGGTCCGGTTCAGGAGCGGATGGCGCCAGTCGGGCGCGATCTCGGCAATCGGTTTCAAGACGAAGGCCCGTTCATGGGCCCTGGGATGGGGCAGCGCCAGCGGCTCCGGACGCGCCACCTCGCCTGCCTGGGGCGCCCCGCTTCGCCCTGCCTGCACGGCATCGATGCCGCAGGTGACAAACTGTCGGTAATCGATAAGATCGAGATCGAGCAGACGGGCTTCCCAGCGCACATGCCGGGTGCGGCCGAATCGGGCCTCGATATCGTGAAGCAGGGCCATCAGCGTGTGCGGCTGCAAGTCCGTTTCAAGACCGGCAACCGCATTGATGAAATCAGGCTGATCCGACACCGGCACCGCCGGCGACGCGTAAAGACGAGACCGGGCGGTTACAGGGCCTGCGTCCCGGTCCAGAGTGTCGATCGCGCTGCGCACGATCTGAGCGGGTGAGCCGCCGGGCCCAGGCAGATTGGAGCCGAAAGCAATAAGAATCATTTCATAGTCCGCTTACGCAAAGGGCGGTACGCTAAAGGAATACCGAGCGGATCCGTAAAGCGGTCCCGCCAAAAAGGCCCACGGGGCCGCGCTTCATGACCAAATTGTTTCTTTTCGAACACAACTTGAAACACATAATGAACGAAAGCACATATTTCAGAGGGTAGGTATTCGATTAAGGATATTGTCATGTAATTCCAGCCGATAGGGCTGATTTTCGCCGTTTTCAAAACTCAGAGTGATGCATTACCGCTGAGGCTCTGCTTCATTGCTTCAAAAACGGTTATTTTAGCTGGATATTTTTGCTTCCGGCCCCTCCAACCCGAGCCTCTACTCAAAGGATTAGAAGGTACACATGTTCTACAAACACGAGAGAGTTGCCCTCTTCATTGACGGATCCAATCTTTACGCCGCCGCCAGAGCTTTGAATTTCGATATCGATTACAAGCGCCTCTTAGATGTTTTCCGCGAAAAAGGCACGCTTGTACGCGCGTTTTACTATACAGCCCTGGTTGAAGATCAGGAATATTCGCCGATCCGCCCGCTGGTCGATTGGCTCGATTACAACGGCTACACGCTCGTCACCAAGCCCACCAAGGAATTTACCGACGCCCAGGGCCGCCGGAAGATCAAGGGCAATATGGATATCGAGCTGGCCGTCGACATGATGGAAATGGTGGACAATGTGGACCATGTGGTCCTGTTCTCCGGGGACGGCGATTTCCGCCGCCTGGTGGAGGCTGTCCAGCGCAAGGGCAAGCGCATTTCCGTCGTCTCCACCGTCAAGTCCCAGCCGCCCATGCTCGCCGACGAGCTGCGCCGCCAGGCGGACACGTTCATCGAGCTGCAGGACATCGCGGACGAAATCAGCCGGTCCCATAACGGCCGCGCCGACAATCACCGCGAGGCCAGCCAGCCCAACGGCAATATCGTTGAAGACGACGATTTCGACGACGATCTCGATGATCTGGACACGGCGGATTACCAGACGGGCGTCAAGGCGATGCCGTGAGCACGGCATCTTTGCAGCATCCGGACCCGGCCACGGGTCCGGAGCCCCCTCTTGATTGCGCACTGTGTCCCCGGCTCGTCGATTTCCGCATGGAGAATAAGGCAGCCGAACCGGCATGGCATAACGCCCCTGTCGCTTCTTTCGGGCCGGAGGATGCCTGGCTCCTGATCGTGGGCCTTGCCCCGGGTCTTCAGGGCGCGAACAAGACCGGCCGTCCGTTCACGGGCGATTATGCGGGCGACCTTCTCTACGCAACGCTTCTGGACTTCGGCCTGGCCAAAGGCATCTATGGGGCCCGGCCCGATGACGGCTTGATGCTTGAGGGCTGCATGATCACCAATGCAGTGCGCTGCGTGCCGCCCCAAAACAAACCGACGGGTCCGGAAATCGCCGCCTGCCGCCCTTATCTGGTGGAGCGCATGGCCGCCCTGCCCAATCTCAAGGCCCTGATCGCGCTCGGGCGCATCGCCCATGACAGCGTGCTGACGGCGCTAGGCGCCAAGCGCTCGGCCTATACGTTTGCCCACAATGCCCGCCATGATCTAACGGGTCCGGATGGCAGGGCCTTGGTGTTGCACGACAGCTATCACTGCTCCCGCTACAACACCAATACCGGCCGCCTGACGGAAGCGATGTTCCGTGCCGTGTTCGAGACCGCGCTTGGCACCACCTGACGCGTTAAATCAACAGCAAACTGCCGATCAGATAGCAGACGGCCGAGCCCGCCGAAGCCAGGGACCGGACATGGTTCCAGGCCGTCCACCGGGCAGTGTAAACGGACCAATAAGACGCTGTTTCAGGGGCCGCAGGATCCATGCGGTCGAGCTTCTGATTCATGGGCACATTGAAGATCACCGTCACCAGAAACGTGCCGATCCCGTAGAGCCCCGCCCCGCCCAGCACCCAAAACGACGCCGGGCCTGCGCCGAAAATCATGGCGGACACGGCCAAAGCCAGTGAGAGCGCGGCCATGCCCATCAACAGGATCAGAAAAAGCGATCCATAAACTTTCCGGTTGATCTCCTGCATGGCTTCGATGCCGCTGCGCGGGCTCGCGGCCAGCAAGGCTTTCATAATAAAATCCGAGAAGGCCATGAAGATCCCGGCCACAAGTCCGCCGGCAATAACGGCCAGAACGCACGCATAGAATATCCAATCAGACATCGTCTTTCTCCTGACAAAATATGGTTGAACCAAAGGTGATACGGTACTTTAAGCAGCCGCCTTGCCCATGCGTTCCGCCCGCGTCAGCCAGCGGCGGATTTTCTCCAGGCTCGCCGTTTTGACCGATCCGAATTGCACGGCCTTTTTGGTCTTCACGCCGCAAAAGCCCAGCACTTGGTTTGTCATCACCCGCCGTCCGGGCTTGGCATAAAGCAGCGTGTCGAGCCAGGGCGGCGTATCGGAGGTGATCATCACATCCCCTGTCTTGTCCGTGAGCAGCTTATCCCAAGCGACGCCCCTGGCGTGATATTTGAAGCCAAAGCCTGAAATCAGGGCACGGTCCAACACTGCTTTCGCCTGCGCCGGCATGGCGCCCCACCAATACGGGTGGATGAAAAGCAGATGGTCCGCCCACGCGATATTCTGCTGCCAGGCCAGAAGGTCCGGCTCCAGGGGCGGCGCGCCGTCGCCATAGCCCTCAAAAGCCATATCGAAGCGCATGGCGCTTAACGCCTGCAGCCTTACCTCCGCGCCCGCCTGTTCGGCCCCTCTTCGATACGCCTCGGCCAATCCTTCGCACAAAGACTGCGCTTTAGGATGCGCCACCCAGATGAAAATCCGCTTCGTCATGTCCGACCTCTTTCTGCTTGACACCATGTCAATTGACACAGTGACAAGTAGGCGCTACTTTACAGCATGTCAAGCACGGAAAGGGACACGCGGAACCGGATTTTGAACGCCGCCTGGAGGCTCCTCGAAGCAGGCGACGGCCGGGCGGTGCGCATGTCCGACATCGCCAAGGCGGCGGGCATCTCGCGCCAGGCGGTCTATCTGCATTTCGCCACCCGGGCGGAGCTTTTGATCGCCACCACCCGGTATGTGGATGAGAAGAAGGACATGGACGCACGGCTCGTGGCGAGCCGCACGGCCAAGACGGGATTGGCGCGCCTTGAGGCCTATATCGAAGCCTGGGGGCAGTACATTCCGGAGATCTACGGGGTCGCCCAGGCGCTCATGGCCATGCAGGACACGGATGAAGAGGCGGCCGCTGCCTGGGCCGACCGCATGGCGGCCATGCGCCATGGCTGCAAGGCCGCCGTCGAGGCGCTCAAACGGGACGGCGATCTGTCACCGGAGCATTCGGTGACACAGGCGACGGATCTTCTGTGGACGCTGTTATCGGTGCGCAATTGGGAACACTTGACCCAAGAGTGCGGCTGGTCGCAGAAACGCTATATCGACGGCATGAAAACGCTCGCACGCAAAGTGCTTGCGAAGGCGTGAGAGCTTATTGCGAGGCATCCGCCGTCGGAATTTGCGTGCGCCAGACCACGCGCCAGCCGCCGTCCCGCCTGGCGAAGACGAGCACTTCCCGGCCCTGCTCCTCATGGCGCATGTCGTTCAGACTATAGGCCATGTCCCAGGCATATTCCGCCACCGCCGTATCACCGCGCAGGGTCACCAGATGGTCCGATGTCTTGTAGCGCTCGACCGTGGCCGCACTCATGAATTGGCGATAGCTCTTGATCGCGTTGGCGAGTCCAGTCAAACGGCCCGCGCCATCGGGCGCGACCAGCACCACATCCTCCGCCAGGTGATCTTTTAGATCGTCGAACCGACCGTCCATCCAGCAGCGGTCCATGGCTTTGATCTGAGCGACGAGATCCGCTTGGGTCATGATGCTTACCCCTTCTCCCGCAGGAGCCGGCCCTTTTCCCGCTCCCAATCGCGTTTCTTCTCGGTTTCGCGCTTGTCGTGGGTCTTCTTGCCCTTGGCAAGCCCCAGTTCGATCTTGGCCTTGCCCACCGTGTTGAAATAGATCCGCAAGGGAACGATGGTCATGCCGCCCTTGACGACCGCGCCGCCCCATTTGTCGATCTCGCGCCGGTGCAGCAGCAGCTTGCGCAGACGGCGCGGCTCATGGTTCTGGCGGTTGCCTTGGGCATATTCCGGAATATGCGCGTTGATGAGCATCATCTCGCTGCCTTCGACCGCCGCATAAGCGTCCGCGATATTGGCCTTGCCGCCGCGCAGGCTTTTCACCTCGGTGCCGGTGAGCTGAATGCCGGCCTCGATCGTGTCTTCGATAGCATAGTTGTGCCGGGCCTTCCGGTTTTCCGCCACCACCTTGTGGATGCCGGGCCGGGCCCCTGCCTTCGCGGGCGCCGCCATTTTACTTCTCTCTATCCGCAGATGTTACCTGGCCAGCCCACTCCCCCTCCCGGCCACCCAATTCAGGGTACCCTTGTGGGTGGCCGGGAGGGGGAGTGGGCTGGTGATGCCCTTTCTACAAAAAGTCTTATAGTCCCGCCGCTTTCAGTCCCGCATGGGCCAGCGCCGCGTCCACGGCGGCGCGCGCGGTTTTCGATGCGGGGATGAGCGGCAGGCGCATTTCGTCCCGGGTCAACCCTAAGACGCTCAAGGCATATTTGGCCGGACTCGG
The DNA here is from genome assembly GCA_964612085.1 of uncultured Alphaproteobacteria bacterium. GTDB lineage: Bacteria > Pseudomonadota > Alphaproteobacteria > JAJFIK01 > JAJFIK01 > CAZTCJ01. The sequence continues at coordinate 20,449 of CAZTCJ010000034.1, read as the reverse complement.
GCTCGTTTCAATGAAAAGCGCTTGGTGGAGCGGCATCAGCCGGTCCTGAATGTCCCGCGCCTTGGCGAAATCCCCGGCCAAAGTGGCCTCCTGCAATTGAGCGCACAGCGCGGGCGCCACATTGGCCGTGACCGAGATGCAGCCCACCCCGCCATGGGCGTTGAAGCCCAGCGCCGTGGCATCCTCGCCGGAGATCAGCAGGAAGTCCGGGCCGCTCGCCAGCCGCTGACGGCTGACCCGGGCCAGATCGGCGCTCGCGTCCTTGATGCCGATAATGCGCGGCATCTGGCTCAATTCGGTCACCGTCTCCACGCTCATATCGACGGATGTGCGCCCCGGCACGTTGTAGAGCACGATGGGAATGTCCGTGGCGTCGTGGATAGCGGAAAAATGGGCGATCAGCCCGGCCTGACCCGGCTTGTTGTAATAGGGCGTGACGATCAGCGCCGCGTCGGCTCCTAAGGATTTCGCCTGACGGGTGGCGGCGATGGCCGCCTCGGCCGCGTTCGAGCCCGTGCCCGCGATCACCGGCACCCGGCCCCGCGCCGTCTCGACGCAAATGCGGATCAGCTCGGCTTTCTCGTCCGCCGTCAGGCAGGGCGTCTCGCCCGTGGTGCCGCAGGGCACCAGGCCATGGGTGCCGTTCTCGATATGCCATTCCACAAGGCGCCGGAAGGCCGCGAAATCCACGTCGCCGTCGCGGAACGGCGTCACGAGCGCACACATGGAGCCTTTTAACGGGATCATGACCGTTTTCCTCTCACTTGGCGCCAGGGCTCGACGGAGCCTTGTGTTCAGGTCGCTTGGCTGTCGCCCAGGCGCTTTGCAATTCGGTAATCTTTACGGCATCCCCCTGGCGAGAGTAAGGCCGAACCGATACTCTAAAGCTGTGAGTCGGGCGCGGGGGCACTGGCGGTCTGAGGCATGGACCCGGCGCCCGCGAAGGTCGCGTGTCGGAGACGGGCAAGAGGCATTCATGATCCGTATACGGGTTTGGGAGCGGCGTGCCGCGGGCATCGGCCGGAGCGTTTTCATCGCACTGGCGCTGACGCTGGGCGCTTTGACCATGGCAGCCGGACCGCAGACGGCGCTCGCCGAAGGGCGCTATCCCGTTCTGAAGCCCCAGCAACCCGAACCGCTCGTGCTGTCGCGCAATGACGCCAAAGCACTCAAGGATCTGCTTAGCACGGCCCGCAAGCGCGGCTGGCGCGCGGCCATTCAGAAAGTCTCCCGCGTCAAGGATCCGCTGGCCCGCAAGCTGGTGCAGTGGCTTTACCTGCAATCGAAAGGCAGCGGCGCGACTTTCGAGACCATCAATGCCTTTCTGGAAGCCAATCCCGATTGGCCGCGCCGGGAGCGTTTGCTGCGCCGGGCGGAAGAGGCGATGCCGGACGATCTGCCAGCGGCCTATGTGATGCAGTGGTTCGCGGGCCGCGACCCGTTCACGGGCGACGGCATGCTGCGCCTGGGCGAGACTTATCTGGAGATGAACAAGACCGTGGTCGGCGATGCCTGGATCCGCCGGGCCTGGCGCGACCCGTCCCTGACCCGCGAGGGCGAAAGAGCGATCCTTGCCCGCCACAAGAAACGCCTGTCCCGCGACGACCATAACGACCGCATCGACCGGCTGATCTGGGACGGCAAGACCAGCGCGGCGCGGCGCATGTACGAGCTCGTTTCCGATCCGGTGCGCAAGCTCGCCGATGCGCGGATCCGCCTGCGCACCAGCGCCAGCGGCGTCGATGCGGCCATTTCGGCGGTGCCGGACCATTTGAAAGAGGATCCCGGCCTCGTCTTCGAACGGGTGCGCTGGCGCCGCCGCCGGGACCGGGACCGGGAGACCTGGCCGCTTCTTCTGAATGCGCCGCCCGACGCCAAGACCATGCGCTCGCCCAGTCATTGGTGGACGGAGCGTCATATCCAGGCGCGCCTGGCGCTCAAAAATGGCCAGGCGGATATCGCCTATCAGCTCGTCCGCAACCACGGTCTCGAACAAGGCGCCGATTTCGCCACCGCCGAGTGGAAATCGGGCTGGCTGGCCCTGCGGTTCCTGAACCGGCCGGCGGAAGCCCAGAACCATTTCGAAACGCTGGCCACCAATGTCTCCTTTCCGATCAGCGTGGCGCGCGGCCATTACTGGAAAGGCCGGGCGGCGGAAGCGGCCGGACGGCTTGAAGCGGCCAATCACGCCTACCGGCTGGCCGCCGCCCATAGCACCACGTTCTACGGCCAGTTGGCGGCAGAACGGGTGGCAAACGGCGATCCGTTCCTGCGCCTGCCGCAGACGCCCTATCTGAACCCGTCCAAACGGCAGGCCTTCTTCAAGACGGAACTCGCCCAGGCCGCCATGATCGCCAGCGATTTCGCCGACGACCGGATCACCCTCGACATTCTCAGCCATATGGCGCAAAGCGATCCGACGGCGGAGCGCTTCGCCCAGGTGGCCGATCTCGCCCGCTTCATCGGCGAGACCTGGATGTCGGTCAGGATCGGCAAGCGCGCCATGCAACGCCGCCTGCCCGCCATCGGCTACGCCTATCCGGTCTATGAGCTGCTGCCCTATATCGGCAAGGGCGAGGAACCGGAACGGGCGCTGGTTCTGGCGCTGATCCGTCAAGAAACGGAATTCAAGGAAGACGCCCGCTCCCACGCCAATGCGCGCGGCCTGATGCAGCTTCTGAGGGGCACGGCGCGCCAGGTGGCGCGGCGCCACGGCCTGGCCTATCGCAGCAGTTGGCTTACGAAACGCCCCGACTACAACAGCCAGCTTGGCCGGGCCTATCTCGCCGATCTGCTGAAGGACTACGACGGCTCCTACATCATGGCGGCGGCCGCCTATAATGCCGGGCCGAGCCGGGTCAACCGCTGGATCAAGGACTATGGCGATCCGCGCGACAGCCGCACCGATCCGGTGGATTGGGTGGAAAGCATCCCCTTCAGCGAGACCCGCAACTATGTCCAGCGGATCCTGGAGACCACCACCGTCTACCGCAATCTGCTGAGCGGGCAGGACTACAAGATCATGTTGAGCCAGGACCTGCGGCGCAGCGCCAGCGCAACGCCCGTGCTGGTGGCCACGACCCCGTTGGCGAACCCCGAGCCCCGCTTGCGGACGGCCTCGGCGATGCCCGAGCCCGTGCCTGCTCCGCGCGCGGAGGAACCAGCGGCCCCGCCGTCGAGCGAGCCGCGCGTCAACGCGGCCTCGGTTCTGCCGCTGTCCACCACGCGGGTGGGCTCGCTGCTGCGCCGGTTGCGGGATGACGAAGGCGATATCGTGGACGATATCGAAACCGACCAGACCGCCGCGCCCGCCGCCGCAGCCGACGTGCCCTATTCGATCCCGGTCCCGGCGCCGGTCGATACCCAGGACCCGTTCCTGCCGACACAGCCGCGTCTGCGCCCCGGCAGCCTGACCAAACCCAAGGGTCCCGTGGTGGTGCCGCGCATGCTGCGCCGCTCGTCCGACAGCAAAGACAAGAAAGAGCCTGAATAATCAGCGTAGATTGCATTGAGCGTCAGCGAAATGCACGTAAACGCGAGATCAGGACGCGCATTTCGCTATCGCCCAATGCACCCTGCGATCCGTTCGTTAGCGCTCGAACTTCGTTGAGAGCAAAATCGCCGAATGGGTCTCGGCGATGCCATCGAGATCGCGGATCGCATCGATCAGCTTGTCGAGATCTTCCGTCGTATCGACCACCGCAATGGCGATCAGGTCGAACGGTCCGCTGACGGAGAAAAGCGACCGAACCCCCGGCATTTGCTCAAGCGCCAGCTCCACCCGCCGCGCCTTGGCGGGATCGAGCTTGACCATGATATGGGCCCGCACCCTTGGCGCAGCCGCGCCCACGCCTTCGCGCACCGTATAGCCCGCAATCACCCCGTCGGCTTCCAGACGCGCCAAGCGGCTCTGCACGGTCGAACGCGCGAGCCCGAGGGCGCGGGCGAGCGAAGCGGTGGACAGCCGGGCATTGCCCCGCAGCAGGGTCAGCAGTTTCTGGTCCTGGGGACTGAGAGCCATGTTTGTCTTGTCGTTTTGACGCGTTTTTCGGTCACTATAACGAAACTATCTGACATTTCCGTCAAAACAACGCTCCAGATCGACCGCAATTTAAGGCACTTTTACAGACTTATCGGAATACAACCTTAAAGGACGCCGCTTGGTGGCCGCCAAGAGGGATCGGCGTGTAGGTACAGGGACTTAAAGACCGGAAGGGGGACTGCAATCATGACCGATATTCTTGTCATCGGCGCCGGACAGATCGGCCAGAAGATCGCCTGGCTGCTGGAGCGCACGGGCGATTACAGCGTGACCGTGGCCGACCGCAGCGTCGAGGCGCTGGAGCGCATCCGCGAGAACGGCGTGAAGACCATGGCGCTCGACGCCACCGATCCGTCGGCGCTCGCCACCGCCTTGCACGGCAAGTTCGCCGTGATCAGCGCCGCGCCCTATCACGTCACCAAATATATCGCGGACGCGGCGCGCGGGGCGGGCGTGCACTATCTCGACCTGACCGAAGACGTGGCCACCAAGAATCGGGTGAAGGAACTGGCGCCCGATGCGCAGATGGCATTCATCCCTCAATGCGGCCTGGCGCCGGGCTTTATCTCCATTGTCGGCAACGATCTGGCGCGCCGCTTCGATGCGCTCGACACTCTGCGCCTGCGCGTGGGCGCCCTGCCCCAATATCCGGCCAATGCGCTCAGCTACAATCTGACCTGGAATACCGAAGGCGTGATCAACGAATATATCCAGCCCTGCGAGGCCATCGTCCACGGCCAGGAAGCACTGGTGCCGCCATTGGAGGAAGTGGAGCATTTTAACATCGACGGCACCCAATACGAGGCGTTCAACACCTCCGGCGGCCTCGGCACGCTGGGCGAAAGCCTGATGGGCAAAGTCCGTCATCTGAATTACCGGACGATCCGCTATCCCGGTCACCGGGATGCCATGAAACTGCTCATTCAGGATCTGCGTCTCGGCGAACGCGCCGACATTTTGAAGGAAATCCTGGAGCACGCCATTCCCGGCACCACCCAGGATGTGGTGGTGATTTTCGTCACCGCCACGGGCCACCAGAACGGCCGCTTCATGCAGGAATCCTACGCCAATCACGTCTACGCCCAGACCGTGGACGAACGGTTGTGGACCGGCATCCAGATCACCACCGCCTCGGCGGTGTGCGCGGTGCTCGATCTGCTCCATGACGGCCTGATCCCGTCCCGCGGCCTGGTGTGCCAGGAACAGATCAGCCTTAAGGATTTCCTGGCCAACCGGTTCGGACAGGTCTATGCACCGGACCGCACGCCCGAGCACACCATCGCCGGGCCACGCAGCGCTTGAAAGGGAGGAGACGCCCATGACCATCCGTCAGATCTTCGACGATCTGCGCCTCGATCCGCGCCTGATCGAAGGCGGCAGCCTCACCGTCCGCTCCCCCATCGACGGCCAGCCGATCGGTCAGGTGCATACGGACGATGGAGCCACCGTGGACGCCAAGATCGCGCGGGCGCGTGATGCCTTTCTCCAGTGGCGCCAGGTGCCGCCGCCGCGCCGGGGCGAGCTGGTCCGGCTCCTGGGCGAGGAACTCAGGGCCCACAAGGACGCGCTGGGACGGCTGGTGACGCTCGAATGCGGCAAGATCCTTTCCGAGGGTCTGGGCGAAGTGCAGGAGATGATCGACATCTGCGATTTTGCGGTTGGCCAGTCGCGCCAGCTTTACGGCCTGACCATCGCCTCGGAACGGCCCGAGCATCACATGGTCGAGCGCTGGCACCCCTTAGGCGTCACCGGCGTCATCACCGCGTTCAACTTCCCCGTGGCGGTCTGGGCCTGGAACAGCACGCTGGCGCTGATCTGCGGCAATCCGGTCCTGTGGAAACCGTCCGAGAAAACGCCGATCACGGCGCTGGCCTGCATGGGCATTTTCGCCCGCGCCGCCGCCCGTTTCGGCGAAGCGCCGGTGGGCCTTGCCGATGTCATTATCGGCGATGCGGAGACCGGCGCACAGATCGTCGACGACAATCGCGTCGCCTTGATCAGCGCCACCGGCAGCACACGGATGGGCCGGGCGGTCGGCCCCCGCGCCGCCTCCCGTTTCGCCAAGACGCTGCTGGAGCTGGGCGGCAACGCGGCCATGATCGTGGCGCCGTCGGCCGATCTCGATCTGGCGACCCGCGCCATCGTGTTCGGCGCCGTCGGCACCGCCGGTCAGCGCTGCACGTCCCTGCGCCGCCTGATCGTGCATGAGTCCGTCTATGACGATCTGCTCCAGCGGCTGACCAAGGCCTATGGCTCCCTGCCCGTGGGCGATCCGTTGAAGGACGGCACGCTGATCGGCCCGCTGATCGACGAAGCCTCTTACGATGGCATGGAGCGGGCTCTTGAGGCGGCGCGCGCCCATGGCGGCACGGTCCATGGCGGCGGCCGCGTTCTGCAGAACGACTATCCGGACGGCTATTACGTGCGGCCCGCCATTGTCGAAATGCCGGACCAGACGGAGGTCGTCCGCGAGGAGACCTTCGCGCCGATCCTCTACATGATGCGCTACCGGGACTTCGAGGACGCCATCGCCACCCAGAACGCGGTGCCGCAGGGTCTGTCGTCCTGCGTCTTCACCACCGATGTGCGGGAGTCGGAACGGTTTTTGTCGGCGGTGGGTAGCGATTGCGGCATCGCCAATGTGAATATCGGGCCGTCCGGCGCGGAAATCGGCGGCGCGTTCGGCGGCGAAAAGGAAACCGGCGGCGGCCGGGAGTCTGGATCCGACGCCTGGAAGGCCTATATGCGCCGTCAGACCCAAACGGTGAATTACTCGACGGAGCTGCCGCTCGCCCAGGGCGTGCGGTTCGATATTGATTGAAACCAACCTGCGCGACGGCAGAACGGCGCATCGGCTTGTGCGGCCCTGGTATCTCCGGGGTCGTTCACCGATACCCATAGGCCGACGCAAAGCAGGTTGGAAAACCAGGAATAAGAGTTGTGAAACAAGCGAAATTCAGCATCGGCGATGTGGTGCAGCACCGGCTGTTCCCGTTCCGGGGCGTCATTTTCGACGTGGATCCGGAATTCGCCAATACGGAGGAGTGGTGGCTGTCGATCCCCGAGGAGATCCGCCCCCGGAAAGACCAGCCCTATTACCATCTCTTCGCCGAGAACGAGGACACCCATTACGAGGCCTATGTCTCGGAGCAAAACCTGCTGCCCGACACCTCGGGCAGGCCGGTGCGCCATCCGGACATTCCGGATGTCTTCGGCCCTTTTGAGGGCAACCGCTACGCCATGCGCGATTTCTGCGCGCATTAACAGTAGCTGGGATCGAGCCCCTCGCCGTGTGCAGCAAGCCAGTTAAAGGCTTCCAAAGTCTCGGCTTCTTGTAAGTCGTACGTATCGATCATGGCGCTGATCCGGTCCCCTCGGAAAAACCACTGCCCGAAGGCGCTGAACCGAAGCGGCGGCTTATCGTTTAAAAGATAGGTCCCACAAACCCTGGTACTGATGCCGTTGGGTTCCCAAACCTTCGTGCCGGCGCTTTCCCAAATCCGGTGGTCAAAGCGTTGGTCAAAATGGCGGATCGACTTGGCAAAGCCGTTAATGACAGCCTCTTTTCCACGCAGTTCGCAGGCATAAGGCACACCACTGACGATATAGATGACATCGTCGGTGAGATAGGGCGTCAGCCGCTCCCATTGATCGTCATCGCACGCCGCATCAAAAGCTGCGATCCACTCTTTCCAGCGCTCCAGCATCCGTCGTCCTCCTTCTTGACAGAGACATCTTCGCCGTGATGGAAGGGCGGCCGCAATGACATGCTGATCATAATCGGAAGGATGCCATGGGACACGGGTTCGGTCGGGAACTGGCGCGGCTGCGGCGCCAGGCCAATCTGTCTCAGGCCGAACTGGCTTTGCGGTCCAGTGTTTCACAACGGCAGGTGAGTTTTCTGGAGACCGGACGGTCGCTTCCGGGCCGGGAAACCGTCGAAAATCTTGCACATGGTCTGGCGCTCCCGGCCGCGCAAACACAATGGCTGTTCACCGCCGCCGGCTTTACACGGCAGACGGACGAAACCAGTCTTTCAGCGGAAGATTTCCAGTCCATCCGTGCCGTCTTGCACAGGATTCTGGAAAAGCACGCCCCCTATCCCGGCATCGTCACGAGACGTGACGGAACGGCGGTCATGACGAATACCGCATTCGACCGCCTCCTGGATTTTGCCTCCCCTCAGGCTTGCCTGTGGACAAAAACCTGTGAGGACAGGCCGCGTAATCTTTACGACCTCACATTGCATCCGGACGGGCTGATCCGATTTCTTCAAAATGCGGATGAGATCGTTCCGCATCTGATCCGCCGTGTGCAGTCCATGGCCGACTGGCATGATGGAGCACGCGCGCTTTACCGGCGCCTGCAAACCTACCCAGCCACAGTCCGCTTTGGAGCGTTTGAGGATCGCCGGTTTCCTACAGCCAGCATCGTTCCCGAACGGTACAGCGTGGCGGGGCGACCCATCAGCCTGATTTCGACGGTTTCGTGCTTTGGCAGTCCGGAAGATGCGACGGCCCAGGATATTCAGATCGAACTCTTTTTCCACTCGGACCAGGAAACCGGGCAATTTCTCGAAACTCTCGCGGCGGATCATGCCCGCTGAAGCGTTGCTACGGTACGCTCTCGACATCGACCCTGGCCCGCGCTTGCACGCCGTGGCGTCTCCACCTCAGCACGGGCCACAGAGCCAGCGTCGGGTGTATCGCTCGTCACCAAGAGAGCCGTTTCCCAAAGGGCGCGCCTCAAACATCTTCAAGGCGCTGAGCGGACAAGATCAGCGCGGGACCGGGCAATTATCAAATTGGATATCGCAAAGACTTGCTGAAGATAAGCCAAGCCGCCACGGCCAGTGTGCGGTCCATCACTTGATTGTCGTGTCAGGGTTTTCGTTTCATTAGCTATATCGGTGGGCTGAAATCTTAACAGTCTGCAAGGTATGACGCGGAATAAACATGACGTTGCCGCACTTGAGACACAAAGTTGGCTCTGAGTTGAGTCGCTGAAAAAGACCCGTAGGCAGTTTGATGGATCCGTGAGGGGATCAATCAGGGTTTAGACGGTCTACGGATTATTCGTCCTCGGTGCCCATGAAGGAGGCGATGCTATGATGACCGGATGGTTCATTCTGGGGCTTGTTCTGACCGGAACCACGTTGATCGTGGCTTCCCGCGGTCAGCGGCGGACATCGACCAAAAGCCTGGACCGTGCCTTCGACCGCGCCCGGCGTTGCCGGACCAGCGGCGGCATGCATCGCGACCGCCTCTACTAAGGCGGTCCGCGCGGCGCAGCAACAGCCGTATGGCGCGGGCCTGGCCCCGCGCATACCGGCTGAAGCAAGCCGCCCATTTCATTCATATTTTAATCGAATTTTCTCTTCCCGCCCGGCTATCCGTTGTCCGGGCGTTTCTAATTAACCGCGTCGCAATCCCCTGACTGACAGTATTGCGGTTCTTGAATCGCAACGGAACAGTCATGGATTTCGATTGGTCGCAACGCCCCGTGCGGGAATGGCGCGCCTTCCTCGCGCGCGCGCCACAGGTCACGCTCCTGCAGTCCTGGCCTTACGCCCGGGCCGTCAGGGCACAGAACCAGTTGATGACGCGCACGGCGGTGGTCCGGCAGCATGGCGCCCCGCGCGGGGTCTTCCAGATCCAGGAAGTGACCCTGGGGCCGCTTCACGTCGTTCATCTGCATCGCGGCCCCCTGTGGCTCGACGACGCTCCGTCCCGGGACGAGTGGGCCGATTTCCTCAAGCTGTTCGACGAGACGTTTCCCGCGCGCCTGGGGCGCTGGCGGCGGATCATGCCCAGCCTGCCCCATACGGACGAGACCGAGGCCTTGATGACCGCGCTCGGATACCGCGCCAAGGGCGATCCCTATCAGACGATCTGGGTCGATCTGACGCCCGATCTGGCGGTTCTGCGCCGCGGGCTGAAACAGAAATGGCGCAACGCGCTCAACAAGGCCGAACGCAGCCGCCTCGCCATCGAACACGACACGAAAGGACGGCTCGGCGACTGGTTCACCGGCGTCTACGGCACCGACAAGGCCCGGCGCGGCTACCGGGGCGCCTCCCCCCGGTTCTTGAGCCGGCTGATCCAGGAAGCCGCGCTGTTCGACGATGTCTGGATCCTGCGCGCCCTCAAACAAGGCGAGCCTATCGCCGGCATTGTGCTGTTCCTGCACGGGCGTAGCGCCACCTATCAGGCGGGCTGGACGAACGCGGAAGGCCGGGCCGCCAACGCCCATCACCTGCTGCTGTGGCAGGCCATCGCCGCCTTGAAAAACCAGGGCACCACGGCCTTCGATCTGGGCGGCGTGCATCCGGCCATGGCGGAAGGCGTCACCCGCTTCAAGCAGGGGCTGAACGGAGAGCACTGCATCCTGTGCGGCCTTTATGCGTGATCCGGCTGGCTTGGTAGGCCCGTATGGTGTGGTGAAACCAATGCAATTCGGGGAACCGTCTCTTGCTCAGCTCCTTTGGATCCAATCTGAACGCGGTCGTGATCGGCGCATCCGGCGGCATCGGCGGTGCCTTTGTCGATGCTCTGGCTGAAGATCCGGCGGTCGGCCGCATCCTGGCCTGTGCCCGCACCGCGCCAGCCGCCCTGCCGGACAAGGCGATACCCCTCACGCTGGATCTGCTGGACGAGACCTCCATCGCCGCCGCCGCCGGTCAGGCGCGGGACATGGGACCGCTCCATCTGGTGATCGTGGCGACCGGCATTCTGCAAACCGGCGACATCACGGTCGAGAAAAGCTGGACCGCGCTCGACGGCACCAGCCTGGGTCATGTGTTTCAAGTCAACACAACAGGACCGGCGCTGGTGGCCAAGCATTTCCTGCCCCTCCTGGCGCGCGGCCAGAAGACGGCTTTCGCGGCGCTTTCGGCCCGTGTGGGCAGCATTTCCGACAACCGGTTCGGCGGCTGGTATGCCTACCGGGCCTCCAAGGCCGCGCTCAACCAGATCATCAAGACACTGTCGATCGAGCTGGGGCGGCGCTGGCCGGACGCGGTCTGCGTCGGCCTGCATCCGGGAACGGTGGACACCGGCCTGTCCAAGCCGTTCCAAGGCAATGTGCCCGACGGCAAATTGTTCACACCCGCCTATTCGGCCGGCTGCCTGCTCGATGTGCTCGACGGCCTCGGACCTGAGAGCACCGGCAAGCTCTTCGCCTGGGACGGCGCAGAGGTACAGCCCTGAGCCGATAGCGCTGACAGCACGGAAAGCACAAGGCCCTGACGCTGAGTAATCGGCGCCAGGATTTTGCTATGTTAAGTTGCGCATCTCTCTTAATTAGTGTGTGAGCGCTGACGCTTGAACGAAGAAAGAACATATCCTTACCGAAACGCAGCTTGCAGGCGCGGGTTCCCGGCACCATGATCCAATCTGGGTTGGCGTTAAGGTCTTGGCTTTCGGGGCATACCGCGTTCAGTGATGAGCGGAATGGAGGGCAGCATGACGAAACTGGCATGGAGCGCCGGTCTGACGGCGAGCGTCGCGGCGGCGGCGCTGATGGTGCAAATCGATCTTCGCGGGCCGGAGCGCCAAGCGGATCCGGGCATCGCCGCGCTCACCGATCCCGCGCTTTGGACACGGACCCTGTGTTCCGGCCGGTCTTCCGCGGCCAATCCAAGCTTGCGCCTGCGCTTTGCGAGCGCGCTTGCAGAGACCGCCGCCGCCCAGCCCTTGAGCGATCTACCGCCCGTATATGAGGGGCTCGGCGATTTCAGCTATCCCATTTCGACAACGGAGCCGCTGGCCCAGACCTATTTCGATCAGGGACTGAAACTGTCTTACGCCTTCAACCATTTCGAGGCTGGGCGCTCCTTCCGCGCCGCGCAGATCATCGATCCCCATTGCGCCATCTGCGCCTGGGGCGAAGCGCTGGTGCTCGGTCCCAATATCAATATCCCCATGGGTGCGGAAGCAGTCGAACCGGCCTTTGCCGCGATTTCCAAGGCCCGCGCCCTGGCTTCCAAGGCCAGCGGCAAGGAGCGCGCCCTGATCACCGCGCTCGCCACCCGCTACAGCCCCGATCCGGACGCCGACCGCGCGGCACTCGACACCGCCTACCGCGATGCCATGCTGACCCTCGCCCGTCTGTATCCGGACGACGATCACATCGTGGTCCTGGCCGCCGAGTCGATCATGGATACCCAGCCCTGGGATTATTGGGAAGCGGACGGTTCGGCCAAAGGCATGGCCGACGAAGCTATAGCGCTCGTCGAAACCGTGCTGGAACGCAATCCGGATCATATCGGCGCGATTCATCTCTACATCCATCTGACGGAAGCCTCCCGCGATCCCACGGCGGCGAAGCCCTTCGCCGACCGTCTGGCCGCCCTTGCGCCCGCGGCCGGTCATCTGGTGCATATGCCCGGACACACCTATTTCCGGATCGGCATGTATAGGGAATCCCTTGAGACCAATGTGAAGGCCGTTGCCGCCGACGAGGCCTATCTGGAGACCTCGCCGGACATGGGGCCCTACCGGTTCGGCTATTATCCGCATAATGTGCATTTCCTGATGGTCTCGGCCCAGGTCATGGGCGACAAGGAAACGGCCCTCAGCAACGCCAAGAAGCTGGCGAGCCTGATGGGTCCCCAGGTCCTGGAAGATGTGCCGCCCTTCCAGGCCATCGCGGTGGCGCCTTTGATGGCGCAGGTGCAGTTCGCCGACCACGACGCCATTCTGCTGGCGGAAAGGCCTGACGACCGCTTCCCCTTCATGGTCGCCCACTGGCATTACGCCCGCGCGCTGGCCCGTGCCTATAAGGGCGATACGGCGGCGGCCCGCGTCGAAGCCGATGCGCTCGCCGGCATCGCCGCATTGCCCGAGATCAAGGCGCTGGAAACCTACAACTTCCCCGCGCCCATGATCCTCAAGGTCGCGGAAAGCGTCGTCCGGGGGCGGATCGCCTGGTTCGAACTCGATTACGATGCGGCTGTTGGTCATCTGGAACAGGCCGCCGCCCTCCAGGATCAGCTTCCCTACACGGAACCGCCCTTCTGGTACTATCCGGTGTATCAGAGCGTGGGCGGCGTGCTCCTGGAAGCGGGGCGTCTGGAAGAGGCTGAAAAAGCATTCCGCCGCGCCCTTGTCTCTTACCCGAACAACGGCTGGGCGCTCCATGGCCTGGCCATGACTTACGAGAAAATGGGCAAGCGGATGGTTTCCGAACGGTTCCGCGAACAGGCCAATGAAGCCTGGCTCGGAGAGGTGGCACCGTCGGTCCGGGCGCTTTAAGAATGAGAGTGAGAGTGGCGGCGTGGGCCCCGGGTCTGCGCCGCTGAGCCCTGCGCCGTTCAGTTTTGCGCACTCAATCCTGCGCTGATCAATCAGGCAATTCCACTGCTTCGCCGGGCAGGATGGCGACCGTCGGAGGGCCGCCATCGACCATCCAGCCCCGCAGCATTTGCGGCGTCACAAAGGGCAGCGTCAGGCGCCCTTCGGCATCGACCACGATGCATCCGCCGTCCCCGCCCTGGGTGCAGATGTCTCTGAGCGCATTCATGGACGCGGCTTCGATATCGAGGCCCGACAGCTCCACCAGATCGGCCACGCGCCGCGCGAACGCAAGCCGCGCGAATACGTCGCCCTTGCCCGTGGCGCTGATGGCGCAGGTGCGGTTGTCCGCCCAGGTGCCCGCGCCGATCACGGGCGTATCGCCGATCCGCCCAGGCCATTGATTGACGAGCCCGCCGGTCGACGTGGCGGCCGCGACGGTGCCCCGGCGGTCCCTAGCCACGGCGCCGACCGTGCCCTGAACATCATCCTCGTCGTCATCGTCGCTGTCGTCGGAATCGTCCTCGTCGTCATCCTCGTTGTGATCGAGGGCCATCTCGTCGGAGCCTTTGAGCTTGCTCCATTGGCGCGTGCGGGACTTGGTGATGAAATAATCCGGCCCCACCATTTCAAGCCCGGTCCGCTCGGAAAACCGGTCGGCATCCTCGCCTGCCAGAAGCACATGGATATGGGGCATCATGGCGCGGGCGGCCAGGACCGGATTTTTGGTCCGTGTAATGCCGGTGACAGCACCCGCCTTCAGATCCTTGCCGTTCATGACGGAGGCGGACAGTTCCACCCGCCCGTTGGCGCTTAAGACGCCGCCCCGGCCGGCATTGAAGAGCTTGTGATTTTCCATCATGCGGACGGCTTCGGTCACCGCCCGTTCCGCGGCTCCGCCCGCGCGCAGCACGCCGTAGCCTGCACGCAAGGCCTCGGCGAGGGCCGCCTCGTATTTCTGCCTGCGGGGATGGCAGACCTTGCTCTGGGCCAGACGGCCCGCGCCGCCATGGATGGCCAGGACGACACGCCCATGCATCACAGCAGAATCTCGCTCAACTGCTTGAGATCCCGGATCACATTGTTGAAGACCGGAATGTCGATGCGCTGGCGCAGTTCCCGCACCATCAGCGGCGAGGAGGAACACCGGCCCGACACCGCATCGGCCTTGAGGCCGAATTCTTCTTCCAGCGTGCGCAAACCGCCCAGCGCCGAGAAGGCATCGGTCGCCGAGAAGATCAGCTTATGGATCCGGGAGCGGACATAGTCGTCCCGGAGCAGCATCGCCGTTTCCCGCTGGATGATGCCGTCGGCGAATTCGACGACCCAGAATTTCTGCGGATTGTTGGCGAAGCGCGCGTCCAGATTGCGGAAGATGTTGATGACTTCGGGTTCGTCCAACATGTAGGTGGACGGATAACCTAGATGGCTGAAGTCGGAGATGGACTCGGCGCCTGCGTCCTGCATGTGCAGAATGTCCTTCAGGCTCGACGTGCCCGTGACCTTGCTGCCGCGCACGGCATGGCCGGTCACGGTCAAGGCCCAGCAGCAGGCAATCGCCGAGGTGCTTTTGCCCGAATTCATGCTGGTGCCCACATGCAGGATCATCTTCGCCCGCTTCTTACCCTCATCAAGCGGATTTTTCGGCAAGGAGAGCGGGAAATTCCGTGTATTGAGCACCTGGCCGTCATCATCGACCACATAGCCCAGCACCTGGACCTTGGTCGGGTCGGCGGTGGCGGTGTTCTTTTCCTTCATGGTGCCGATAACGCCGGAGCGCGCCAGCATATCCACCTCGCGCCGGTCCTCGTCGGGCACGATGCCCTCGAAGGCGTCGGGCGCATAGCGGGAGCCATAAACGAAGACGGCGCGCGTGCCGTCATCGATCATGTGGATCCGCCCCTCCTTGTTCTCGAGCGAACTGTGATTACCGATATACGAAACCCGGCCGTAGACCACGTCTCCGGCCTGAGGCGCCCGGTCGAGCGTCTCATAGTTGCGGATCTGGGCCTTGTTGATCGTATATGCGGCACTCGGCAGGATAAATCCCGGGCGAATGGACGGCATGTAAGAACCCCTTACCTTGGCAAAGGACAAGATGAAACAACGCGTTAGGGGAAGCAGTCATATGACTGGACAATTTCGCGCAATAGGTGCAATACCTCTCATGTCTGCACGAAGAGACGCTCTTCTACACAAAAGAGCCTTTGAATTCCAGCGAAAAAAAGCGGCCACTTTGTGCCGCCCGGCGTGATCAAGCGCTCCGCAAGCGGACGGAATGGACAGCCCCGCCCCGACGTCTTCCCCCTGCAGGACCCGCTTCGCCACGGCCAAGGCGCGCAGGCCGCGAGGCATGGCCGCAAAAAGCCCTTGAATGCCGTCCGGCGGGCGCACGGTCTTGCGCGAAGGGTCCTTTAAGCCTCATATGACGAATGGGCTTCGGCAGGACGGCACGGCAGAGGCCTTGCCTTGGCGTGGATCAGGGGCGTGGATCAGGATGGGGGACGAGACGGTGTTTCCGTTTGAGACCGCTTTGCGGACACGGCTTGAGACCCATCTGCGGTCGTTTCCGGTGCAGGCCGCCGACGACAGCACGCTCAAACATGCCGCCGTGGCGATTTTGATCGTGCCTGGGGAACAGGCGGGGGATGGCGCTTCTTTCCTGCTCACCAGACGGGCGGCGCGCATGAACCGCCATGCGGGACAATGGGCCCTGCCGGGCGGACGGGTCGATGAGGGCGAGACTCCGGAAGAGGCCGCCCGCCGGGAAGTCCATGAGGAACTGACGCTCACCCTGCCCGCCGACGCCTGTCTCGGCCGCCTGGACGATTACACCACCCGGTCCGGATACGCGATCAGCCCCTTCGTCTTCTGGGCGGACGACATCACCGCCTTATGGCCCAATCCCGAGGAAGTTGCGTCGGTCCACTGGTTCCCCATCGCGGCCTTCGACCGGCCGGACTCGCCGGAATTGCTCAAGGGCGTGGACCCGGACCGTCCGGTCCTGCGCATTCATCTGGGTCCGTATGATGTCAACGCGCCCACAGGTGCCATTCTCTATCAGTTCTGGGAATCGGCCGTGAATGGCCGGGTGATCCGCGTCGATCACTACGACGATCCCGCCTTCGCCTGGCGTTAGAAGCAATCCTGTCTTATCCTTAATACTCCGCAACCGGAATATGTAAAAATCGGCGGCCGGCTGAACTCTTTGTCATGACTTTTCGTCTAATTTTCGACTTTGAGGGAAAGAACGCTCCCTTATGTTCTTGCCGTAATGAAGGCATCGGTGATGACAGCCCAAAACCGCTCCGCCCCCCTTTTTCCCGCCGAAGATATGCTGCGCGTGAATGCGCAACAGCACAGACGCAAGGGCCTCTGGGCCAAGGAGCTGAAAGACCTGGAAGATGCGGCCGCCGAAGCCTTCATCACGGCCCATATGCGCGGCACGCTGACCGCCGGCGTGGAGCAGTCCGCGATCAAACACCTGCAAGACGCCGTCAGCGCCTTGGGCGTCGATCTCGACCATATCAGACACAGGGCGGAAGACCTGCGCAAGGCCGCCTGGCACGAGACTTGCCCAGACTAGACTTCACTCAGACGAAAGCCTTGCCGCACCGGCCTGTCCTGACACGAACCGTCCGCTCCTCACCCTCCTCAAGACAGGGGGGCAGAGGACAGGCACGCCTTATGCATCGTTAACGCTGTCAAATCGCCATATTCACCTATTGCAGTAAGGGGTGGTCGTGGACCGCGTTCTGAGTACATCCATGGGGTATCGTGCAGTGCGGGTCGGTGTTATCTGCCTGGCGCTATTGGGCCTGGCGGGCTTTGCGTTGTTGAGCGCAGCCCCGCACGGCAAGGAGGGGCATGGCACGGCCAGCCACGCCCTCAGCCTGGCAGGCACGCGCACCATCGACCTTGCCGTCCTGCCTTTCGAAAATGACACGGACCAAGAGGCTTTGGATCTGCTCGCACAAGGCTATGGGGCCGATCTGCGCGCCACCATCAGCGCCGCCTCCAGCCTCAATGTGAGCGCGGCAACCTCATCGGCCCAGCTTTCCGCCACCACCGCTCCCGCCAAAGCGGGGACCATGCTGGGCGCCGCCCATATCCTCACGGGCCGGTTGAACCGCGTCGGCAAGACGCTGCATTTGGAAGTGCATTTGAGGGAAAGCAAGAGCGGCGACAGTCTCTGGACGGAGCGTTTTGTACATCCATTGCAGAACGCCCCTGCCGTTCACCGGGCCATCCTCACCGGGCTTGTCGATATTATCAGCAACAAGAGCGTGGTGGATCATGTGGCCGGGCCGGTCACACCCAAAACCGCGCATGGTAAGGCCTATCGGGCTTTTCTGGAGGGTCTGGGCTATGCCCAAAGGAATACCGGCGAAGACAGGATGAGAGCCCTGAGCCGCTTCCATGACGCGCTCAGCCATGACGCGAGTTTCGCCGAAGCGCACGCCCAAATGGCCTTGACCCTGATCGTCTCGGCCGGTCCCGGTCTTCCGCAAGCGGAAGAGACGCTCCGGCAGGCGGAGCAGGCTCTCGAAGAAACCTTTGTTCTTGATCCGGACAATGGTACAGCCTGGTTCGCAAAAGGTCTGCTTGCGGAGCGCCAGGACGCCCGTTCCGCTCTTCCCGACCAGGCCCAAGCCCTGCAGGCCTACAGCGCCGCGCGCACCTACGGGCCATACGCGGCCGAGGCGCTGACCGGTCTTGGACGGCTCGCACTCAGGGTTCATGACTGGAGCGCCGCCCGGGAGGCTTTGGACGCGGCACTGTTGGCCGATCCCCTGGCGTCCGGCCCGCTTCTCGCGCGAGCCCAGGTCCAGACGGCATTGGGCCAGTATCCAGCAGCCCGCGAAAGTTTGATGCGCTTGTCGGCCGCGCAAACGTCGGCGCCAGCGGCGCTCCTTGCCGAAGCCAGCCTCGCAAGCCAGGACGGGCACCTCGATGAGGCCGTCCGCATTCTGAAAAGCCGGGCTGCCCGTAAGCATTCCGGCCACACCGCTTTCGCCCTCGCGGTCGCCCATGCCTGCCTCGACGATATGCCGGCCGTCTTCGCCGTCCTCGACCGTTTGCCTGAAGCGGCGGCGCCGGGCCGACGCACGCTCGGCCCCGTATTCTTGAGCGATTTTCCGGCCATTGTCGGCGATAGCCACACGGCCCCGTCCTGGCAGGCCTATGCGGCGGTGAGCCTGGGCAACCGGAACGCCGCTTTTGAAGCCCTGTCGCGCCTGGACCCAAGCCTAACCAGCCCCTTGGACACCGTCCCTTGGGACCGGATTGATCCGCCTACGGCTCTTCTGACGGGATTTGTGTATGGGGCCTTCGGCGATACGGACCGCCAAAAGGCGTTCCTGCGCCATGCCTATGACCGCACGGCCCCCAGGCCCGGCGGCGCGGATCCGGCCTGGTTCAAGCTCACCCGCGCCGCCGTCCACGCGATGACCGAGGAGCCGGATGCCGCCTTGGAAGAGCTGGAAGCAGCGATCGGGCAAGGCTTCCGCCTGCGCTGGACCGCCTTCTCACCCGATCCCGGCGGGATCGCCCCTGCCCCGATCGAACGTCACGCCTATTTCCAGACCCTGCAGGGATCGCCAGCGTTTCACCGGCTCATCCGTATCATGATGAGCGACATCCACCGGATGCGCGAAGCCCTTCACCACAAGGACAGTTAGTTTTTCGTGTCCTGCGGGGCGTAGACCGTGATCTCGATCTCCACCAGCCCCCGGTCCGGCAAGAGAGCCGTCGTGCCGACCGCGGTCCAGGCCGGATGGGGCTCCGGAATGAACGCACTTTTCACCTCGGCGAGCGCCCGCACCTGCTCGACCTTGCTCAAGGCAACCAGCGGGCTGTCGAAGACATGGAACGTGGTTATTTTGACGGCTCCGGAGAAATCCGCGCCTGCCGCCGCCAATGTCCGGCCCAGGGCCTCGAAGCCGCGCCGCACCGACGCCTTGTAAGCCTCTTCATCGAACGGCGTCTGCTCGTCCCGCCCGGCACCCGCCACGACCCCTGAAAAGAACAGGAAATCTCCGGCCCGCACGGCAGGCGAAAACTGAAAGTCGCCATTGTACAGGACATCGCGTTCCCGCTCCGTAGCAATGATCGCTTCGGTGCGCGCGCCTTTCACATTGTAGTTTTCCTGGGCGCTGGCCGTCATGTTCCACAGGGCGGCGCCCACACCCAGAGCGATAGTCAAACCGTGTTTCATCTCCGTTTCCCCTTTTCCTCGATCATGATCCTTGCCCGGACCGCCTTGATCCTATACCACGGCAGAACGGCTTGGCTTAAGGACGTTTTCAAACAAACTCGTACAAGACACGCAAAACCACCATGGATCTGACCACACACCTAGCTGATCATCTCGCGGCTT
The DNA here is from genome assembly GCA_964612085.1 of uncultured Alphaproteobacteria bacterium. Lineage (GTDB taxonomy): Bacteria > Pseudomonadota > Alphaproteobacteria > JAJFIK01 > JAJFIK01 > CAZTCJ01. The sequence continues at coordinate 735 of CAZTCJ010000034.1, read as the reverse complement.
TTTGCGCCAGCGATGAAGGGCGCAGCGTTGCCCTCAAAGGCATTCATCCGAAAACGGAATGCCTGTCCGTACACGGCGCCCTGCCCCGGCCCGGCGCAAGCGTCCTGAAACTTCCCCTTGCCCTGGCGCTGGTTGAAAAAGCGGCTCTAGGAAAGCTCAATCTCGACACGCGTCATCCCATGAGCGCCTTCACACCGACACGGTACTGTTCCATTTTAACAGCTTTCGATCCGCAGACACATTTATCCGTCGCGGAAATCATGCGGTTGATGCTGATCACCAGCGACAATCCCGTGAGCGTCTTCCTCAACAGCTTGTGTTCCTTTGACGAGGTGAACGCTTTGCTGCGCCAAATCGGGTGCACGGAAGCGTATATGGCCGCGGGCTTTACGGAAGCGGAGCTGGGACCACTCAACCGCAAAAACCGTTTGAGTGCGGACGACGCCATTTTAATCCTGGCGCACTTGCACAGCGAGAGCCAGTACAAAGACATCAGGACCGCGCTGGAAAACAATCTGCGCAACACGCGCATTCCCGCGCTCTTGCCCGAGAGCGTCACGGTTGCCCATAAAACCGGCAGTCTGGACGGTGTGGTCAATGACATCGGTATTGTCAGCGACGGCCGGATCGCTTTTTACATCGCCTTTCTGACCGACGGCCAGACGGACCCGGCGGCAACCGCCACCGATATCGCCCAATGCAGCCTGTCCGTCTACGACGTATTTCGTGCCACCC
>CAZTCJ010000033.1:0-36907 GCA_964612085.1 uncultured Alphaproteobacteria bacterium | reverse complement strand
GGCGCCGAGGCCAAGGACCGCCGTGCCGTTCGAGCCCCCCGCCACCAGATTGCCCCGCGCCGTCACCTCGGCCGCCGCCTTCTCGTCCTCAACGATCAGATTGCAGGCCGCCGCCACGCCCGGCGAATAGGCCAGCGCCAGGTCGCGCTGGTTGATCATCCGCTTGGTGGGCTCGATCCGGAGTTTGCCCGGCACCGGGAAACGGTGATATTCGAGCGCCATTTCGTCGAGATCTTCGGCCATGGCCCTTGCCTCTCTTGCTTGCGTGATTCGGTGCCGCGATCATGCGCGTGCGATATGGAACCTGCAATGTTTCCCAGGCTGCCAATTTTCACAGTTTCATGAGGAAGTTCAGGCGGTTATCCAATCGATGCCCGCCCGTCATGAAGGATCGAAAATCATGTTCGTTCTCAATCATGTGAATCTGGTGGTGCCGGATCCCGACGCATCGGCGGATTTCTATCTCAAACATCTGATGCCCAAGGGCCGAAAGGTCTGGCTCGGCGACTCGCTGCATTTGCGCGACGGCACCACCACGGATCTGGCATTTCAGAAAGGCCCTGCCGCGCCGGCCGGGAACGGCAGCCATCACGGCTTTCTCGCCGCGTCCGCCGCCCAGGTCGATGCCTTGCGCCAGAGCCTGACGGCGGACGGCATCGCCCTTATGGAAGACTGGGACGAAGACGGTTTCCGGGCGGTGAAATTCGCCGATCCGGACGGATATCTGTGCGAGGTTTATTGGGAAGCGGACTGGCCCGATAAACAGTAACGTGTTTGCGCCATTCTACTCTTGATTACAGCCTCGGACGCTGCCCTAATAAAAATGACGGCAGCGTCATTGAAAGACACTGGCAAACAAGGACATTTGTAAACAAGGACACGGGGAGGATCCGTTATGACCGAAGTGATTAAACGACGTCCGGTCCATGAAGGCCCGCCGCCGCAAGATGCTTACGCGGTGCCCTTGGACGAGATCGATGTCAGCCATCCCGAACTCTATCGCGAGGACCGGGTCTGGCCCTTCTTCGAGCGCCTGCGCAAGGAAAACCCCGTTCATTTCTGCAAGGACTCGCCGTCCGGACCCTACTGGTCGGTCACCAAATACAACGACATCCTGGAAGTGGAGACCCACCCCCAGGTCTTTTCGTCGGATCAGAAATATGGCGGCATCGTCATCGTCGATGACGAGGAAGATTTTCCGCTACCCATGTTCATCGCCATGGATCCGCCCAAGCACGACGTGCAGCGCAAGACCGTCGCGCCCATGATGAGCCAGGAGAGCCTCGCCCATATGGAGGGGCTGATCCGGTCGCGGGTTCCGGCCATCCTCGACTCCCTGCCCCTCAATGAAGAATTCGACTGGGTGGATACGGTCTCCATCGAACTGACCACCCAGATGCTCGCCACGCTGTTCGATTTTCCGTTCGAGGAACGGCGCAAGCTGACCCGCTGGTCCGATGTGGCGACGGCGGACGAACTCTCCGGCATCGTGGACAGCGAGGAACAGCGCCGCGAGGAGCTGATCGAATGCGCCACCTATTTCACGGAGCTGTGGAACCAGCGGGTCAACGTGCCCCAGGAGATGAACCTGATCTCCCTGCTGGCCCATGGGGAAGCCACGCGCAATATGAGCCCGGAAGAATATCTGGGCAACGTCATCCTGCTGATCGTCGGCGGCAACGACACCACGCGGAATTCCATCACCGGCGGCGTGCTTGCGCTCAACCAGAACCCGGATCAATACGACAAGCTGCGCTCGGATCCGCGCCTCATCGAAAGCATGGTGCCGGAAATCATCCGCTGGCAGACGCCGCTTGCCCATATGCGCCGCACCGCCATCCAGGACTATGAGCTCCGGGGCCAGAAGATCCGTAAGGGCGACAAGGTGGTGATGTGGTACATTTCCGGTAACCGGGACGATGAAGTGATCGACCGGCCGAACGAGTTCATCATCGACCGGGCGCGGCCCCGCCAGCATCTGTCGTTCGGCTTCGGCATCCACCGCTGCTACGGCATGCGGCTTGCCGAACTGCAATTGCGCATCGTCTGGGAAGAGATCCTGAAACGGTTCCACACCATCGAAGTGGTGGGCGACCCGGTGCGCATCCGCTCAAGCTTCGTCCACGGCTTTGCCAAACTGCCCGTCAAGATCCGCGGCTGATTGGACTACGCTGTCAAAAAAAACCCCTCCCCGCTTGAGGCCGGGAGGGGCTTTCGCATTTCTCACACGATCCGGTCAGATCGTCATGCCGCCGTCGATATCGATGGCCGCGCCGGTGATGTAAGACGCTTCATCGCTCGCCAGGAAAGCCGCCAGATTGGCGATCTCTTCCGGCTTGCCGTAGCGGCCAAGAGCGGTCATGGGCGTCAGGAAACTGGCGAAATCGCCTTCCGCCGGGTTCATGTCCGTATCCACCGGACCCGGCTGGATCACATTGACCAGGATATTCCGGGGACCGAGATCCCGCGCCCAGCCCTGTACGAGACCCGCGACCGCTGCTTTCGTCGCACCGTAAACCGCGCCGCCCGGAATGGGCATGGAATGGGCATTGACGCTGCCGATCACGATGATCCGGCCGCCGTCGCGAATATGATTTGCGGCCTCGCGGGTGCCGGCGAAAACGCCATCCACATTGACTGAGAACTGACGGCGGTATTCCTCGAAATCAGACTCCGCCAGCGGCGCGAATGCCGCGACACCCGCATTGTGGACGAGGATATCGAGCCCGCCGAACTGCTCCGCTGCCTGACGGACGGCGGATGCCGTGGCATCGGGATCGGCGGCATTGGCCTGAATGGCGATGGCGTTGACGCCATGGCTCTTCAGATCGGCGACGACACCTTCAGCAGCCTGAGCGCTGTTGGCATAGGTGATGGCGACATGGGCGCCTTCCTGGGCGAAGCGTCTGGCGATGGCCGCGCCGATCCCGCGCGACCCGCCGGTCACCAGGGCAACTTTTCCGTTGAGTTTCTGAGACATGGGTCCTCTCCTTATAAGCCTCGGCGCAGCCTGATGGGGCCTGCCGGTCATGCGACTGGAGGGGACATGGGGGCGGCTCGTGATAGTTCAAGATTTTCGAACTGTTGACCTGTGCGGGTCGTCACACAATATGAAACCCATGAGCGAATTCAGCCATCCCGATCTCAATGACGTCAGCCTGGCCATGGCGCTCCATGCGCTGAGCGATCCGGCGCGCCTGAGCATCGTTCAGATGCTGGAGCGCTCGGGCGAACTGTGCTGCGAGGAGGCGCTGCCGAGCGGCGCCGTGCCGAAAAGCACCCGCTCCCATCATTTCAAGGTCCTGCGCTGCGCCGGCATCCTGTTGACGCGCAAGCACGGACGCCATGTCCTGCATACCTTGCGCCGGGCGGACATCGACACGCGCTTTCCCGGCCTGCTCGACGCCGTCCTGCGCTCGGCTGACGCGCCCCTTACAGAACGATGTCGTCAGGCCCGCTGATCTCGCGGCCCGCGGTCGATTCAATATCCGCCAGCGGATCGAAATCCCTGAGTTCGCCGAAGTCGAAGCCCGTCAGAGCCTCGATGGTCGTGATGGGCACGGAATAGGTCCGGTAGCTGTCGCCAAAGGCCATTTCCAGATCGCCGATCAGGTTTTTCTGGGTCTGAAGATAGCCGACCGCGCGGATTTCCCCCCGGCCCGTCTGCACGGCCACGACTTTCCAATACTCCGCCGGGATCTTAAACTCACGCCGGTACACGATGTCATCGGGCCGGAAGACGGGACCTGTGAACACCGTGACTTTCTTGTCCTTGTTGCGGGCATTGCCGAGGATGTAATCCTCCATTTTCAGCCAGGTTTTCTGGTTGAGGCCCGCATGCTGGGGGGCTGCGTTGGTATAATGGAAGGTATCCCGGTTCGCCTGCTGAAAATCAGGGCCCCACATGGGATCGAGACGGCGCACCAGATGGCCCCGGTCAAGCGGATTGCGCTTGTAGAGTTCGTTACCGGCCTGATAATCGAAATCCATGCGCGGATCGAGACGCCATTTGCGCGGCCGCTTGGCCGATTTCAAGTTCTTGCCGTCGATATTGCAGACCGCGTAGAACGCCTGGCGGCGGGACTTGCTCATCACTACGGAAAAGTTTGTATACCGCAGTTCATGCCCCTTGCCGTCCTTGAGGGGGGCCAGATCCGCCTCCACGGCGGCGGACGTTTTCGGCAAGGGAACGGGAACGTCGAGGAAATGGGCATCATAACCCATGACGCCGTCGTAATCCTCCAGTTCGCCCACTTCCCATTCGGCATCCTCGTCTTCCTCCGGCACGAGCCGGTCGGAGGTGTCGTCGCGGAGGACAGTCGGCGCCGTGATGTGGCTGCGGTCCACCATATGTTCAAGCGCGCTCGTGGTTTCCTTCGAGTTTTCGAGGGCATCCATGATCCGGCTGATCCGCACGCCCTCATTGGCGATCCAGCAAATGGCTTCGATGCCCTGCTCCGGTTTCCACAGACGGCCTTCCTTGTTGATGATCCGGCCTTCCTCGTCCCGCTTCTTGACGCCGGCGCGGTGCAGGGCGACCACTTCCCATTGATCGTTGAAGACAGGCGCGCCGGACGATCCCGGCATGGTGTCGGTCGAATAACGGATGAAGGGCCCGGACGGATCCACGTCGATGATCTTGCTGTCGCGCAGGGCGATCTGCTTCGTCTGGCCTTCCGGATGCTGAATGATCGATACGGCCTCGCCGATCAGCGCCTTACCGCTTTCCGCGATCAGCGGCAGGTAGTTGAACTGGCTGAGCTGGGTGCCGTCGATCGCCGTTTGACGCACCGCGACGATGGTGAAATCGAGTTTTTCGTTGGTCAAGAACAGCCGCATGGGCTCCAGCGGAAAGGTGGCGGTCACGCGCGGGATGAAGTTGACATCGTCCTCATAGTTGAAGTCGATCAGGCTGCGCATGGCGTCCACTTCAGAGCGCAGAATGTGATTATTGGTCATGATCAGGCCGGGCGCGATCAGGAAACAGGTGCCGAAGCCTTTCCGGCGGCCGCTGCGGTCGCGCACCTGCACGCGCCCGACACTGCGCGCCGCATGCAATCCCTGCTCCAGATAGTTGGTCGGCAGCAGATCCGACTCGCCGATCAGCCGCTCCAGCGCCAAGCCGTCATTGGGATGAATAAGTTTGCGGCGGACCTCGATCCGGTCTTTCTTGTCGAGGTCCAAGGCCGAGGCCTTTTTCTCGATCTTTTTCGCGACCTTATTGATGGTTTCTTCGCGTTTCTCGAACCGCTCGGTCGCCTTGTCGGTTTCTTCCAAATAATACTCGTCGATATCTTCGATAATGCTCATGGGTCCCGCCGTGGCCTGATGGTTTCATCCATAGGCTGTTCTAAAGAACACACGCATAAGGGTCTACAGGCCCAAAGGGAGCATGCCGTTAGGGGTAACGACCGCTATAGTATGACAGAACGATGACAGTTTAGGCGCTGCTCTGCCTGACAAGGGAGCGGTAGCACAAGAAAACCGGCCGGGTTTTCTTATCCACGGATCCAGACCCTTGGTCATTCCGCGAAGGTATAGCCTTCAAGGCCGTCGCAGCGGGCAACGGGCTCCGGACGGGAGCGGTCCTGCAGGGATGCCGTCCAACAGTCATCGAACACGGAGCAATAGCAGATCCGTGCATCGAGCCGGTCGAAGGCGCCGGCCAAGGCGGTGATTTCATCCGGATCGGCCATGTTCAGGAAAACGACCGACTGGCCCGCCGGGATCACGCGCCGGCTGAATGCCGATGTGCGGTATTTGCTGAACGTATCCGGCGCCAGACGGCCGAACAGATCGGCCCATGTGTCATAGGCCGTTCCATCGAGCGTGATCCGTGCGCCTTCGATGCGCGCCGGACCGATCCCGTCATTGGACAGGCCCACTTGCAGGAAGGGCCGGCCTTCATTCGAAGGCAGGTTGATTGTGTAATAAACCGCCACATAGGGCCAGACCGACGCGGCCTGCTGCTTGCGCACGCTGTCGGCTTCCGTCAGCGCGGCATAAAGGGCGACGACACTGATGAAGACGGCGATGACCGCGAGCACCGTCTGCAAGATCGCGATGCGGGCGAACAGCTTGGCGCCGTCCCCAAAGTCAGGCTGCGGATCGCTCATGCACTCAGGCCCTGGGATTGCAGGAGCGCGGGTATCTTGGCTTTCAGGCCGAAAAAGCCCTTATTGGCATGGGGCCAGGCGGCCTCGTCATAGGCCCGCCTGACCTGATAAAGGCGCAGGCCCTGCTCTTCCAGCGTCTTGCGCGCGGCGGCCAGACGCTCGGCCACGGGACTCACCGGCGCATAGGCGGTGACGACCGTCTTGACGCCCGCCTCTTGCGCTTTCCCGATCAGGGCCCCGGCCCAATCGTCGCTAATCGGGGCTTCCGCACCCAGATCGAAATGCACCGACGCCCGGTCGAGCGCATCCTGAACCGCTCCGTTGGCGAACTGTTTTATCAGACCGCCGACAGGAATGGGCGAGCGGGCATCGGTCGCCAGGAGGCCGATCAGCGCCGCCGGCTTGCCCGGAAGGGGCAGGCTTTCGGGATAGCAATCTTCTTCCGTCATCAACAGAATAAAGGGCTCACCGTCCGGCACACGCTCCAGTTCCGGTACGGCCCGGCGCGGCGGCAGCTCTTTTTCCTGAAGCGCCGGAGCGGCAGGCGCCAACTGCCCTTCCGGATTGAACCGGCCATCGGTGAATTGCCGGATATTGTCCGCCCGCGCCAGATAGGTCTTGCCCTTGGTGTGGAGCCCGCAGACCCAGCGCCAGCTCAGGGTGTTCGAGGCCGGATCGCCGTCCAGCAGATGGCGGTAGAACAGATCCGCCCCCAACTGCCAGGGCAGCCCGAGGGTAAAGACCCAGATGCTGGCGAACCACATGCGCGTGTGATTGTGCAGATAGCCGGTCTCGTGCAGTTCCCGGACCCAGACATCGAAACATTCGATGCCGGTGACCCCATCGACGGCCCGCTCATATTGCTCGCGCAGACCGTCATTCTTCGTCAGGGCATGGATGAGGTCAGGCACTTCCGCCCGGTAGCGCTCCCACACGGCCGGTTGCTGTTCGAGCCAGCCCTTGAAATAAGTGCGCCAGAACACTTCCTGTACGAATTTTTCGGCCGCCGAAAAACTGTGCTTGCGCAGGGTCTGGGTCAGGACTTCCTCTTCAAGGATCAGGCGGTGCCGCAGATAGGGTGAGAGCAACGACACATGATCCCGCGCCTGAGGACCTACATCGTGGTTGCGCTTGCGGGCATAGGCCGTGCCGGCCTGGGGCAGGAACGCCTCGAGCCGCGCCAGGCCTTCCTCCCGTGTCGCTTTGGTGTGGAGATCCACCGGGTTTCCCCTTCGCCCGCCAATGGGCCGCACAGGTCTGCGCCCGCTCATGGCTTATAAATACCGACTGCTTGACTCAAGATTATAACACAAAGGAGCCGCGCGCGTGACAAGCGGGGGTGAAAACTCTGTCATTTCAAGGCGTTGGAGCCCTGGCGGCGCCTGCCTGCTGGCCTATGGCGCGGCCCTCGCCGCCGCCATCGGTGTTGGCGGGCTGTGGGCGGACGGGCCCGCGCTGTGGGTGGCGTTCGCCGCCGACATCGCCGCGACCCTGGTGGTGGCGGCCATCGGCATGGGGTTCCGCAACGCCAGCCTCTACGACCCCTATTGGAGCGTGGCCCCGCCCCTGATCCTGGCCTATTGGATCTGGCGCAATGGCGGCTTCGAGGCCCTGACGATCCGTGAAGCCCTGGCGCTCGTGCTGGTGAGCCTGTGGGCCGTGCGGCTGACGGTCAATTGCATGCGCCGCTGGCGGGATCTGGCCCATGAGGATTTCCGCTACCGGGACCTGCGCGCCGCATCCGGGCCCTGGTTCCCGCTGGTCAATCTGTTCGGCATCGCGCTCTTCCCCACCCTGCTGGTCTTCGCCGGCATGGTGGCGCTTTATCCGGTGACGGTCTCGGAGACACCGCTGGGCTGGCTCGACGCCCTCGCCGTTCTCGTCACGGGCGCCGCCATCTGCATCGAGGCGCAGGCGGACGAACAGCTCGTGCGCTTCAAGCGGGACAATACCGTACCCGGCAAGGTCTGCGATACCGGCCTGTGGCGGCGTTCTCAGCACCCGAACTATTTCGGCGAAATCCTGTTCTGGTGGGGCCTGTGGCTGTTCGCGCTCGCCGCCGATCCGGCCTGGTGGGCAACCATCATCGGCCCTCTGGCCATGACCGCGTTGTTCACGTTCATCAGCATTCCCATGATGCTGAAGCGCAAACGTGCCCGCTACCCCGACTATGACGGCCAGGTGGCGGGGATTCCGGTTCTGGTGCCGCGCCTCTGGGGCAGCACCATGAATCATTGAAAAGAACATCAATTGATGCGATATTTGGTGCAGCGCGACAGTTAGCCAGGATAAGCTCATGCGCACCACCATCACCATCGACGATAGCCTGCTTGAAGAAGCGACGGCTTTATCGCAAATCCGGGAGCGCCCGGCCCTTATCCGGGAGGCCTTGGAAGCGCTGATCGAACGGGAAAGCGCCAAACGGCTTGCCCTGTTGGGCGGCTCCGAACCGGATCTCAGGGCGCCGCCCCGGCGGCGCTTGCCCGGCAAAGCGTAAATCCCGGCGATGCTGCTCGCCGATACCTCCGTGTGGATCGATCATCTGCGCAAGGGCGACAAGCGTTTGGCCGACCGTCTCAACGCCACGGCCATCGCCATCCATCCCCACATCATCGGGGAAGTGTCTTTGGGATCGCTGAAAGACAGAAAGACGATCATCGCCCTGCTGCGCAATCTGCCCGAGGCGGTGATAGCAACAGACAGCGAGGTCCTGGACATGATCGCCGAGCGCCGCCTTCACGGACGAGGTATCGGCTATGTGGATGCTCACCTCTTGGCCAGCACCCTGTTATCGGCGCCCATGCGGCTTTGGACACGGGACGCGCGCCTCAACGCCGTTGCCATGGATCTGGGCATCGGCTTTTCCGAAGACGGATGAAGACGGCCCTCAAACGAGAAAGGGCGGCCCGAAGACCGCCCTCAAATCCGTCGGATTATCCGTACGCCGATCAGGCGGCGGCGAGAGCCTTCCGGCGCTTGCGCTGAAGCTGCATGCCAACGAGACCGAAGCCCAGGATCATCATGATCCAGGTGGAGGGTTCCGGGACGGCGGCAATGGTCATTCGCACATTGCCAGGACCGGCGGCAAAATCCGGACCGGCGATATTGCCCGGCGTGCTGAAGAACGTGCCGGTTTCGAGACTGTTGATATCCAGGTTCACCGTAAAGGTTCCCGTCCAGGACGACGCCTCTCCAGTCGAATAGCTCAAACCATTCTGGGTGCGGATCGCCAAATCGTCGAACGGGCTGCCCGAACCGCTCGGGTCATCGTCCAGCCAGATTTGCGTAATCGTCTGTGTCTCGCCGCCGATCGTAATCTCGGCCGAGCCGCTGGCCAGAGCGAAGAACTGATTCTGGATGCTGCTGTCGCTGATGTAGGACAGATCGAATTCGACGGAGTCATCGTCCCGGAACTGAGTGCCGCCTTGCCCGGTCGTACGGATCGTCCCGTTGGCATTCGCGGTGGAGGACCCGCCGAAGGTCCAGGTGGTGACGCCGCTGCCGGGCGCGCCGGTCACATCGACCGTCAAAATAGCGTGGGCCGGTTGCAGGGCGGCGCCGATCAGGAAAGCAGCGCCAGCGCACAGGCTCGCAAACCCTGTTTTGCGATTAACGAATTTGCAGACGGAAACCATTTCGAACATCCCTTTCATCATTCATATACAGCGGCTGCGTGTCTTAAAAGAAGGCGCCGAATTCCCGCATTCGACGCCTGCACAACTCCTGCCATTACTGAATGGTAAGGTAAATAAATTTGGGGAAAGGAGGAACGGTAAAAGCACTGGACATGCACTTTTTTGAATATGTGTCTTTTGAGCCACGCGCGTTGATGTCGCCTGCTGCCCCTTGAGCTGGGTGAGCCGTTATTGCACACGCTCCAGGGTGCTTCGCGCGATGACTTCATATCGTGGTGCATACTGATGGATGGAAGCTCCAGAGGAGCCTATTGCCGGACCGTTTGCTGACGCAAAAACACAGTTGTCCTCGACAAGACGTCATAGGGCGTGCGGCGGCTTGGGCCAAACAGTGTCACAACATACAGACCCGCGATCAGCAACGCCGCGATGCACACCACCAGATTCAAGGTCGGCATCGGGTCCAGGAAGGGCCGCCCCGGCACATGCCAAATGGCCGTGTGGGCGAGTTCCCAAGGCAGGAACTTAAGCGCATTGCGCAGAAACGTTTGCACCAGACCGGGCACCGCTGAGTCACCTGACGCTACGGCGAGACGGGATAAGCGCTTGCCTGGCGTTGCGCCGGCGGCGAACCGTTCGAACAAAGCGAAGTACAGAATCACGGGCAAAGTCAGCACCAGGAACGCCAACAGATGTCCCTGGATTTTGTCCGCACCCGTCGTTGGTACATCCGACCCTGCGCCGGACAATGCGACCCCCACGGCGGTTAGAGCAATGATATAAAGCGCGATCACCACATAATCGGCAGCGAAGGCCAATAGCCTGCGCGCAGCTGATGCCGGGAAGCGTTCGGAAATGTCTGGCCCCCTTTGACGGCTTGCCCAGCCGAAGCAGCGCCACATCCGCCTTCGTACCTATGGAACGCCCGCGGGACAGCTTCTCGCAGAGGGGCGGGGTACTTGCCTGTCTTCGCTCAGCGCTGTCCGCCTACGCTCCGGGTGGAGCTACGGCGAGACACGCGCCACGCTAATGCTGGCGAAGCGGGTCCGTTTCACACGCTACAGCAGGATTGGAACGACCCAATCCCGCTGTCGCTAGATTTTGGCTTCGCCAAAATCAGCGAAAGCGGATGGTGCGGCCGAGAAGACTCGAACTTCCACCCGTGTTACCGGACAGCGACCTCAACGCTGCGCGTCTACCAATTCCGCCACGGCCGCACACCTAGGCTCCCTTGGGAAGAGCCCTGCGATCTATCAGATCCCCGCTGCCTTGTGAAGTATCAAAGCCAGACATCCTGAAACGCCATGCCGGCGATGAAGGCGGCGAACAGGGCGTAGGTGATGCAGAAGATATCGAGCAGCGCCGCTGGCAGCAGCGCGCCCCCGGCCGGGGCCGGACGGTTGGTGGGTGAGACAGGGGCTTCCGGGCTCTGGCGGGCACGGACCTGTGTGAACACGATGCCCATGAGCAACCCGCTCAGGAAAACGCCCTGGAGTGTCAGAAAACCAAGCAGGATCCAGGTGGCCTGCGGATCCGGCACCTGGCCGCGATAAAGCCCGGCCACGGCCACCAGGATCTGGCTCATGAGCGGCGACAGGCCAAACCAGAACAGGACGGGCAAACGCCGCCGGATCCCGAGAACGACCGCCGCGACAAGACAGAGCGTGCCGATCCACACGACGGCGGAGATGATCGCCGTGCCCGGATTGAACAGCGCCAGAAGCGTGCTGAAATACCAGCTCGGCAGAGCGAAAGAGAGCCAAAGAGCGTTCTGCATGAAAGAAGCCTAGCGCGGCCCGGCAGGCGGGAGAAGGATCAGATCCCCTCGCCGTCGGTGAAGCCGGGGCCGTGAATGCCGCATTCGTCCTTGTCCTGGCCCGCCCAACGGCCCGAGCGGTAGTCCGCACCCTCTTTCACCCGGTCGGTGCAGGGCATGCAGCCGATGGAAAGATAACCGTCCTTGACCAGCGGATGGCGCGGCAGCTTGTGCTCCTCCACATAAGCGGTCAGGCGCTCCAGGTTCCAATCGGCCAGGGGATTGATCTTGAAGCGGCCTTTCGAGACCTCGATGGTCGGCATGGCGCCCCGGGCCGCCGTCTGGAAACGCTTGCGGCCCGTGATCTGGGCCTCGAAGCCTCTCAGACCCCGTTCGAGCGGCGCCACTTTGCGGAAGGCGCAGCAGGCATCCGGATCGCTGGCCCAGAGCGTGCCGCCCGGATCGAATTTGGCCTCGTCCACCGGGTGAGGCCTGAGCGCGCGGATATCCGTCAGGCCCAACGTGTCCTGAAGCCGGTCGCGGTAACGCAGGGTCTCGCCGAACAGCTTGCCCGTATTGAGGAACAGCACCGGCACCGCCGGGTCGATCCGCGCCACCAGATGGAGCAGCACCGCCGATTCCGCCCCGAAGGACGAGACCACGGCGATCTTGCCGGCAAACTCGGTTTCGATCATGGTCCGGAGCAAATCCTCCCCGGACAGAGTGCCATACCGGGCTTGCAGATCCGCGAGCCGCTCCGCCAGTGCCCCGGGATCCTCCGTCTGCGGCATATCTAGGGCTTCAGGCGCAGGCTTCACAGGGCGCCCTTCGACGCGGCCGTTCTTCAAAGGCAAAGTGGTCACGCTCATGAGAGCCATCCTTTCAGCCAGCCTTTTGCGGCGATCATCTCTTCGGTGCGCTGGGCCATCTCCGGCAAGGACAGATTTTCCGTCCGCCAGCGTGACCGCGCCGCCGCGATCTCGTCCAAGCGGTCGGCCCATTCGGGACCGAACTGCGCTTCGAAGCTTTTGCGCAAACGCCGCGCAAGGCCCGGCGACTTGCCGTTGGTGGAAATGGTGAGCAGCAGGTCGCCCCGGCGCACCATGCTGGGCACGTGGAAATCGCAGAGCGGGCGCACATCTTCGGTGTTGAGCAGCACGCGGGCGTCCCGCGCCACCGCCGCGATCCGTTCGGCCTGCGCGTCGGGCAGATCGGCGGTGAAGATCACCCGTTGGGCGGCCACTTCCGCGTCCGTGGGCAGCCGGCCGGTCAGCCGGTCGCCGGCCTGTTCGCGCAGTTCGACGCCAGGATCATCGGCAAAAACGCTCAGATACCGGGCCCCGCCCGCATCGAGAAGCGCGATCCGCCGGGCTGCCGCCGGTGAATTCCCCACAACGGCCACGGGAAATTCGCTGATATCCAGCATGATCGGGAACATGGGAAGGCGCGCTCCGCCGCTTGTGTGAAACAAGGTTTCCCATGGAGCTAAGCAGGCGGAGAAATATTTTCAACAGAAAGTTGGAATTTGTTATTAATTACAAATCTTGACTGTATTTATGACCAATCGAAACCCATGCCGATCTTGTCGGTGATGGACACGGCGATCCGGTCGCCTTGGATAATGATTTCGCCGCGCGCGATGGGCTGATTATTGGCCAGCACCCAGACCTCGTCATTCTGGCAGGAATCGAGCTCGATCACGGCGCCCCGGCCCATGCGCAAGAGCTGATGCATGGGCAAGGTCGCCCGGCCCAGCACAACGGAAATCTCGACCTTTACCGATCCCAGAACGCTCATTGGACACCTTTGATACGTGGCACCACCGGCCCGCTCCTCCTTCCCGGCCATCCAATTCAGGGTACCCTTGGGGTGGTCGGAAAGGGGGAGCGGGTCGGCCAGGCAGCCTGCTCATAAGATCTTCACCATGGCACGGGCGGGTTGCCGGACCCTTGCCGATTTCCTAGTTAAGCTGATCATGACCATGCAAGCGGACACATGCAGATCCCCGGTCTGGCGCGATGCGCCCGTGGAGTGGCGCGTGTCCGATACCCTTGTCGATTACGACACGGCCGTCCGGGAGATGACCGCCCGGGCCGATGCCATCGCGAATGGCACGGCGGGCGATCAGGTCTGGCTTCTGGAGCATCCGCCCCTTTACACTGCCGGGACCAGCGCGCAGGCCCAGGACCTTCTGACCCCGGAGCGCTTTCCCGTCCATAAGACAGGGCGCGGCGGTCAGTACACCTATCATGGGCCCGGCCAGCGGGTGGCTTATGTGATGCTCGATCTGCGCCAGCGGGGCGCGGATATCCGCTGCTTCGTCCACGGCCTTGAGGACTGGATCATCAAGACCCTGTGGCAGTTCCATGTACGCGGTGAACGGCGCGACGGTCGGGTCGGCGTCTGGGTGGACCGGGGCGGCGGCCGCGAGGACAAGATCGCCGCCATCGGCATCCGCGTGCGCAAATGGGTGTCGTTCCATGGCATCGCGCTCAATGTCGATCCGGATCTGGAGCATTTCGCCGGCATCGTGCCTTGCGGCATCCAAGGCCACGGAGTGACGAGCCTGGTGGATCTGGGTCTGCCCGTGACCATGACTGACGCGGATCTCGCGCTGCGCCAGAGCTTCGAGGCTGTGTTCGGCCCGTCAAACGATGTCAAACCAACAGTAGACCCCATCGCCCCACTACGCTTAGGATAGGCTCCGATACAGGGACAACCTGGGGAGGCGGTCGTGATCGGGTTCAAACTAGCTGTCGCTGCATTTGTGTTCGTGGTCCTGGCTGGAACGGGCGCCCGCGCCGAAGAGGCGGCGGAGGACTTCAGCTATTT
This sequence comes from uncultured Alphaproteobacteria bacterium, assembly GCA_964612085.1. Taxonomy (GTDB): domain Bacteria; phylum Pseudomonadota; class Alphaproteobacteria; order JAJFIK01; family JAJFIK01; genus CAZTCJ01. The sequence continues at coordinate 22,568 of CAZTCJ010000033.1, read as the reverse complement.
CGGCACGTCCCAAGAAATCTCCGCTTACGAACTCGATTATTCCCTGTGGAGCTTTTTCCTCCAGCGCTCCGTTTTCCAGGTCGGCACGCCCACGCGCCGCTATGCCATGGACCGGGAACCGCCCAAAGGCACACGCCTGCGCAAAGGCCACACGGGCCGCTTCCGCTACGAATGCAACCGCGTATCCTTCAGCCTCATGAACAGATCATCGGTCGAAGGTATTTCCGCCTATCGGAAGGACCTCGAACGGGTCGGCAACGAAATCGATTACACGAAGCTGAGCAAGAACGAGCAACTGGCCTTCTGGCTCAATCTGCACAATGTGCTGGTGATCGAGCAGATCGCCACCCGCTACCCCATCGGCAATATCCGCGACCGTCAGGACGAATTGTTCGACACCAAGCTCGTTACCATCGCGGGTATCCCCCTCAGCGTCAATGACATCCGTTACCGGATCGTCTACCGCTATTGGGACGATCCGCTCGTCATTTACGGCTTCTATCACGGCGTCATCGGGGGACCGAGCATCCAGCCCGTCGCCTTCAACGGCCGGAATGTCAAATCCCTCCTGGCCTTCAGCGCAAAGGATCTGGCCAATTCCATGCGCGGCTTGACGATGATACGTGGAACGCTGATGGTCTCCAGAACCTATGAGCGGGCAAAGCAGCTTTTTCCGGACTGGCCCAAGGACCTGATCAGCCATCTGCGGGACTATGCCCGCGATGACGTGCTCGAAATCATGCCGCCGCCTGAATCCGCCAAGGTAAAGGCCACGGTTTACGACTGGCAGATCGCCGATCTGGTCAACGCCCAGGGCCTCAGTCCGGCCACGGACAGTCTTGTGGGCGCAACCGGCAAGATGCCGGCCCATGGCCTGACCTTCATCGTCGATGTCTATCAGCGTCAGGAAGATTTCTTGAGGGATCGGCAGCCTGAAACGCGGGTCATTATTATTGATGAACCGCTGCGGGACGAGTCCGACGAAGAAGAGGACCCGGAAGACGAAACGGAAAGTGGTGGCTGACTCCCGGATAGTTCAGCGGACGGTTGGTTTGCCAAGTGGTTTGGGCTGGTCCCGAGGCGCGTCCCTGCCCTCCACCACCTTAGCCTCGCGCAAGCGCGCGATCGCCGTATCGTCCTTGTCCAGAACATGGCGCAGCACGGCCGCCGTGTCTTCCCCCAGGCGTGGCGGCGCCTTGGCATAGACCGGCCGGGTCTTGGAATATTTGATTGGATTGGCCACCCCCGGCACGGCCCCCAGTTCCGGATGATCGATCTCGATCTTGAGTCCCCTGTGCCGGGTCTGCGGATCCTCCAGCGCTTCGGGAATGGTGTTCACGCAGCAGCACGAGACCGAGATCCGGCCGAGCCGTGCCGTCCAGCCCGCCACCGTATCCTTGACGATCTCAGCGGCGAGCGCCTTCGCGAGCGCCGCCCGGTTGGCGACGCGGGCCGGATTGGTGGCGAAGCGCTCATCCGTGGCCAGATCCTCCCGGCCGATCTCCGCACACAGACGGGCGAACTGCCGGTCGTTGCCCACCGCCAGGATGATGTCGCCGTCCTTGGTGGGAAACGGCTGATAGGGCGCCAGATTGGGATGCCAGACTCCGGAGCGCTGAGGCGTCTTTCCGCTGACGAAGTAATTGAGCGCCTGATTGGCGAGCCAGCTCACCTGCACGTCGAGCAGGGACATGTCGATATGCTGGCCCTCGCCCGTGTTCTGCCGGTGTACGACCGCCGCCAGGATCGCGATGGCCGCGTTCATGCCCGTGGTGAGATCGCCCACGGCCAAGCCCACTCGCTGGGGCCCCGCACCCGGTTCGCCATCGGGCTGACCGGTGACGCTCATCAGCCCGCCCATGGCCTGGGCCAGATAGTCGTAGCCCGGCTCGTTCGCACGCGGACCGGTCTGGCCGAAGCCGGTGATCGAACAGTAGATGATATCGTCACGGACGGTTTTGATATCCTCATAGCCAAGGCTCTTCTGGGCCAGGGAGCCGGTCTTGAAATTCTCGATGAAGATGTCGCTCTTGGCCGCCAGTTCGCGCACCAGCGCCTGCCCCTCCGGGCTGGCGATGTCGATGGCGATGGAGTGCTTGCCCCGGTTGGCGCTCAAGTAATAGGCGGCGAGATCGGTCTCGATGCCGTTCTTGTCCTTGAGCCAGGGCGGTCCCCATTGGCGGGTATCGTCGCCCATGCCCGGCCGTTCCACCTTGATCACTTCAGCCCCCAGATCGGCGAAAATCTGTGTACACCAGGGCCCCGCCAGCACACGGGTCAGATCGAGCACACGCAATCCCGTCAGAGGGCCTGCCATCGGTTTCTCCCTTCTTTATCCATCGGTGGATCCGAAAAGATCCGTATAGGTCTCGCGCAACGCGGCCTTCTGGACCTTGCCCATGGCGTTGCGCGGCAAAGCCTCCACCACGATCACCCGTTTCGGGATCTTGAACGGCGCCACCGTGCCCTTCAACGCTTGCCGCACCGCCTCTTCCGTCACTTGAGCGCCGGGCTCGGTCACCACCAGCGCCGTCACCGCTTCGCCGAAATCCGCATGGGGCACGCCGATCACCGCCGCTTCCGCCACGCCGGGCAGGGCGTCGATGGCGGCTTCCACTTCCGCCGGATAGACATTGAGCCCGCCGGTGATGATCAGGTCCTTGGCGCGGCCCACCAGGCGCAGAACGCCATCAGGCTCGATCAGTCCGAGATCGCCGGTGATGAAAAAGCCGTCATTGCGAAACTCCGTACGGGTCTTTTCCGGGTTCCGCCAATAGCCCTGAAAGACGCTTGTCCCCCGCACCTCGACGACGCCCACCTCTCCTTGTGGCCGCAGCGCGCCGGTTTCGGGATCGCAAATGCGCAGCTCAACGCCATCGAGGGGTACGCCCACGGTGCCCGCGCGGCGGGGCCCGTTCAGTTCCGTCGAGGTGATGATATTAGTTTCGGTCATGCCATAACGCTCGATGAGGACGTGGCCCGTGCGCGCTTCGAACGCCTTATGGGCCTCCGGCGACAAGGGCGCGGAGCCGGAAATGAACGCCCGCATATGGGCCGTCCGCGCCTGCGTCAAATCGGACCGCGCCAGGAGCCGTGTATAGAATGTCGGTACACCCATCATCAGGGTGGCGTCCGGCAAGGCCGCCAGGACGGCCTCCGCATCGAATTTGGGCAGAAAGATCATGGAGCCGCCCGCAAGCAGCACCGTATTGATCGCCACGAACAGACCGTGGGTATGGAAAATGGGCAGCGCATGGAGCAGGACGTCTTCTCCCGTCATGCCCCAGGCCGCGATCAGGGCGCGGGCATTGGCGGCGAGATTGCCGTGGCTCAGCATGGCGCCCTTGGAACGGCCCGTGGTGCCGGACGTATAAAGGATGGCCGCGAGATCGTCCGCCTCCCTGGGAACCGGATCCGCCATCTCCGCCCGGTCGGCCAAAAGGGCCAGACTGCCCGCGCCGTCCGCCCCTAAAGTCTCGCACGCACTGTCTGCCGGAAAAGCATCCCTGGCGCCCGGATCACAGACCAGCAGGCGCGGTGCCGCATCGTCCAGGAAATAGCCCACTTCCCGAGGCGTATAGGCCGTGTTGAGAGGCACGAAGACGGCCCCTGCCCGCAGACAGCCCAGATAAAGACAGACCAGCTCCGCCGATTTCTCCGCCTGTACCAGAACCCGGTCGTCCGGCTTGACCCCGAAAGAGGCCAGCGCACCCGCATAGCGGGCCGAACGCCCGTAAAGCGCGCCATAGGTCCATGACGGGCCCGAAGGCTGGTGCAAAACGGCCGTTTCAGCCGGCGGTGCGGCGTCAGATAAGTGGGCGAACAGGGATCCGGACATGGAAAAAGCCTTGGCCGCAGGAAACGGAGATCGATCCCATGCCGTATCCGCCCGGCGCTGACAAGCCTGGACCGACGGATCTATCGCCGCTCCCCCGTGTTACCCATACGTAATGTGCGGTACCGAAGGTCAGAAGCACGGCTGGCGTGTACGCCTTATGGGCGCTTGGGAAGAGATCGGATGCCTACAAGGCTCGAATCAGGCAAAACTGTGCAAAAGCCAAGTCAAAACTGGTCGTTTACTAGGCGTTCGTCACACTCCCGTGAGCTCTTCCGATCTTCGACATCCGAGGTCTTGTTCAAAACCGAGATGACCACACATCCAGTTCTGAGAACGGCGTGGTTCATCTGGCGTTAGGCCTTTGGAAACCAAAATCAGGCTCGATGCCCACGTGACCTCGCCGTGAAAGCCCTGGCTTGAAGATCAAGCAGGGTGGCGTGCAACGACCAGCGGCGAAGGAGATACGCAATGAGGTACGCAATGGAAAGACCACAGAACCCTGTCGGCGGTGTTCCGATGTGGTACTTGGGCGCGGCCGTGCTGTTCATCGTCATGCTGCAAGTACTCTAAAATAATCACCGGCGCGCGGGATTGCCCCCCGGTCCCGCGCGCCGTCTTTACCTACGATCCATCGAGCTATTCCCAACCAGGCGCAGTCCCGTGCCCGGGGCCAGGAATAGCTTTTTTTTGTTTGGCTTTCTTGTGCGTCGTGCGCCGTGCCTGTGTGAGACAAACGCCCGCCTGGCCGCCGCCCGCCCCTGCGACAAAAACGAGCGCATTCCACCCCATGCCCTCATAGGGCGCAATCCGCAGTCAATCACGCAAAAAGCACTTGAACCCGCTCCGCGCACAGGGCTCAATCAGGCCTGGGAAAGGTTGGGGGTTATCCATAAGTTCCGCCAGGAATGGCGTGACAAGGTTTTTTAAATCTGCCATTCTTGACCATCAATGAATTCGTACAAGGATCATTCGGTTGGGGGACCGGGGTCTTTGCTTCATAAAGAGACTCTCTCAGGTGAACGAAGCCTGAAGCAGTGGGGCAGTGTGCATATGGCGGGCGCAGTTGTTAGCTATGAAACTCTGAATGCCGAAGGCATTCTCGGCACAATCAAGGATCTTGACCAGAAGGGTTACCAAGTCTGGTGCAATATGGCGGATCGGAGTGGTCACCTGCTCTCGCAAACCCTGCAAGACAAGTTTTCGTCCCCGAACGGTATTTTCGTCGTGCGGCTCGACGATCCGGACTCCGTGGACGAGGCCTTCCAGAAGCTCGGGCATTATTCGTCGAAGGCCGATAAGCCCGACACGCAAGACAATGCGTCCATGGCGCTCATCGCCTGCCGGGCCGGCTCCCCTGTGCTGCCTGACGATTATCAACGCGTGGCGACGCAGGAACTCATCCTCACAAGCGTCCGTACACGCACCAAAACGAACGGCCATTACGGCCTGAACGGATCAAATCTGCCGGTGCCTTCCGGGCCGCCGCGCCGCGAGCCGCTGTTCGCCCAGATCATGCGCGATACCACGGGCGCGTCCACACAGTCACGAGAGCCCGCATCCCTGGGCTGGGCCCCGCGCGACCGGGTGCAACACCCCTCGCCCGCGATGGACCAGCCGTCCGCACCGGCGCTCACGCCTGAGCCGGCCGCCGCTCCCCAGATGTCCCAGGCCGCGTTCGACGCCAAGAATTCCTACATGGAACGGATGACCCAGCTTCAGGCCAAGCCGGAGACCCGGATGCTCGGCTCGGTCTCGCGCAACAGCGAGTTTCCAACGGTCGGCACCCAGTCCACCTCGAAGACCGCCCGCTTCTTCCACCTGTTGTCGAGTATTTCACTGGGCGCCGTTCTGGTCACCTTCGTGCTGGCCACGACCATCCTGTCCTCCCCCTACGGATCACCGTCCGACGTGTTCAGTGTGGCGATCATGCTGGCGCTGATCCCGCTCGGGGCCTTCTTCGTCTTCAAGATCCTCGAGGCCCGCGCCCATCAGTCGGCGGAAAACGGATAGCGGGGTGACGGGCGCTGCCGGGATTCTGGCCGCTCCTGCTCCTGGCCGCGACCCCTGCGGGGTTCGGCGCCTATCTCAGTCTTGCCCATGAAAGCTTGAGCCCGTCCGTCCTGTGGTGGCGGGAACCGCTGGGCAGTATCATCGTCATGTACCGTGACACGGTCCACGGGGCGTGGCGCGCCTTGACCGATTGGCCGGGAACGGACGATCCGGTTTATCTGTTCGATTACGCCACGCTCGGTGTCCTGTTCGCGCTCGTTTCCGTGAAAGCGGTGGTATCGCGGGAAGCCGATCGGGGCTGGGCGCTGTCCGGCAAGATCGTGGACGTTCTCTTCCATTTTCTTCTGTGGCCGTTGTATTTTCTGTTCTACGCGTCAAGTCTCGCGCGCGCCGTCGAATTCGTCGATGCACGGCGGCTCGGTGCCGTGCGCTTTGTGGTGATCTGGTTCTTCGCCATGAGCGTTGCCGCCGGTGCCGCCATCGCCTTTTGCCTGCGGCCCCTGTAAGATTGAGAAACGCCTCTCAAAATCCGAGAGATTTCTTCGTGATACGTAACCTTCTGTCTACACTGACGGGTAAACTCCCAAGACTTTTCGCAAACCGTGACGGGATCCACCGATGACTGCAGACCTTGTCCTTTCGACGCTTCTTTCGCCGGTCGTGCTGTTTTTCGTCCTTGGCCTGGGCGCGGCGCTGGCACGCTCCGACATGTCGATCCCCGAAGCGTTCGCCAAGGGGCTCGTCATCTATCTGATGATGGCGATCGGCCTCAAAGGCGGCGTCGAAATGGCCAAGAGCACGCTGACGACCCAGATCATGCTGACCATGGGCGCCGGGATCGTGTTGTCTTTCCTGATCCCGTTTCTGGCCTTTGTCCTCCTGCGGCTGACGACCTCCCTGGAACGGCTGAACGCCGCCGCCGTGGCGGCCCATTACGGCTCCATCTCGATCGTCACCTTCGTGGCGGCGACCCAGGCCCTTCAACTGGCGGGCATAGACAGCGGCGGCCATCTGGTGGCGGTGGCGGCGATCATGGAAGCCCCAGCGATCATCAGCGCGCTGCTGATCGCGGGAACCGCCGCCCGTTCGGATCAGCCGGTGCCCGGATCGCGCCAGGGCGAGATTCTGCGCGAAGTGGTGCTGAACGCCTCCATCGTCGTGCTGGTCGGATCGCTGATCATCGGCTGGGTGTCGGGCGAGGAAGGCATGGCCAAGGTCGCGCCGTTCTTCGTCACGCCGTTCCAGGGCGTGTTGTGCCTGTTCCTGCTCGATATGGGCCTGGCGGCGGGGCGTGGCCTGCGCCAGGGCTGGCGCGAACTGAAGCCGGGCACTGTCGCTTTCGGACTTTACATGCCGTTGATCTCGGCCTCGCTGGCCGCGCTGATTGCCTTGGCGCTGGGTTTGGGCGCGGGCGATGCGGCGCTGCTCATGACCCTGTCGGCGTCGGCATCCTATATCGCGGTGCCGGCTGCCATGCGCCTTGCCATGCCGAAAGCGCGGCCCTCGATCTATCTGACCCTGTCATTGGGCGTGACCTTCCCGTTCAATCTGACTATCGGCATTCCGCTTTACATCTTCGTCGCCCGGCTGATCGGCGCTTAGGAGACCTCCCATGCATGACATGAAAAGACTGGAACTGATCATCGAGCGCATGGCGCAGTCCCGGGCCTGCACGCTTTTGGAACAGGCGGGCGTCACCGGCTATACGGTGGTCAGCGCCCTGGGCGGCTATGGCCGCGGGCGGCGCTGGCAGCGGGACAATGATCTGTCCACCGCCAATGATATGATCGTCATCATTTCCATCAGCGACGGACCGAAGATCGACCGGGCCCTGGAAGATATGAACCGTCTGCTCGCCGATCATATCGGCGTCCTGAGCGTGAGCGACGTCCAGGTGATGCGGCCGGACCGTTTCTAGGGTCGGAACCCTAACGGCGGCGCCCAATCCTCAACTGTCGATGATCAGATCCTTGAACTTCCGCGCGGCCACCGTCCGGATGATGTTGGCGATTTCCCGGTAGGTATCCGCCCGCCCCGCGCTTTTGCGCCAGGCCAAGCCGATCGAACGGGTGAAGGACTTGCGCTCCAGCGTCTTGACGACCACTTCCCCGCGCGTCGAAATCTCGGAACGGACATAAAGCGCGGGCAGGAACGCCGCGCCCATGCCCATGCCGACCATCTGGCGCAGGGCATCGAGACTGGTGCCTTCGTAGTCGCGGATCAGGGTCGCGTTGAACTCCTTGCACAGAGCATTGACCTGCTCATGAAGATGATAGCCCGGCGCCAGCGACAGCACCGGCAGGCCCTGCAGATCGGTGACGGCGATGCGCTCCTTGGGCGCCAGGGGATGGTCTGCGGCCAGAACCAGATAAAGCGGCTCACGGAACAGTCTGTGGGTGATGAGATCGCGCCCCGCGACGGGCAGTTGCGCCAGGATGACATCGTGGATGCCGCTGCTCAGTTCCGATTCCAGATGAATCGGCGCGGTCTCGCGGACATAAAGCTTCAGATCCGGATACTGACGGTGCAGCTTGGCGACCACATGGGGCAGCAGATAGGGCCCGAGGGTCGGCTTGACGCCCAGCCGGATGGTGCCGAGAAGGCCATGCTGCGCCCCGGCGGTGAAATCGACGATGCCCTGCACGTCTTCGAGAACGGCGCGGGCGCGGGTCACTACCTCGCGCCCCACAGGCGTCAAGGCGACCAGCCCCCGGCTGCGCTCCACAAGCTGGACGCCAAGCCCCTCTTCCATGGTCTGGATCTGCGCGCTCAAGGACGGCTGACTGATGCCGCAGCGTTCGGCGGCCCGTCCGAAATGGCGGGTGTCGTCAAGGGCAACCAGGTAACACAACTGTCTCAGTGTCAACATGAACGGGTGGACCAGCCTGTCATTTCAAAGGGTTCAGCGAAGCGGTTCCGCAGCGCATCCGACAGGCTTATAGGAAAGTCCTATTGAAAACAATATTCGGCTGTTCTTTTTTCTATTCCGCAGCCCCTTATCTCCTAAGAGGTCCCAGGCGGGCCGAGTCATGTTCAAGGAGATGCTTCATGTCCCAATCCGCCCCTCACCTCAAACGGCACCGTTACATGTCCCGGTGGCTGCGTACCCGGCATGGTCTGAGCAAGCGGCTTCAGTCCCTTCACGAGCTGCATGCCAGTCTCGAGGCGCGCATCAGAAAGGAGCGTTTACGTCCTCTGCCGGACGGGCTTGTAATCCAACGTTTGAAGCGTATGCGGTTGAAGGCAAAAGAAGAAATTGCCTCGATCGCCGGCGTGATGCGGACCTTGAACAAACCGAAGGCGTCCTTGTCCCTCTAGCGCCTTCGACCCCCAGGCGCCGGTGGAGTCCCTTCCTCCATCGGCGCCACCTTTTTATTCAGCCTTGTGAACTGCAGGCGGAGGAAAACGCCCCGCTTTCGAGACCATGGCGGGCACGGGCCGCCCCAGCACGCTCTCAAGCCAATGGGCCGCTTCGATCAGACGGTCCAGATCGAGCCCGGTATCGAAACCGCAGCCTTCCACCATATGCACCAGATCTTCCGTCGCGATATTGCCGGTGGCCTTGGGCGCGAACGGACAGCCGCCAATGCCGCCCAGGCTTGAATCGAACCGGCGCACGCCCGCTTCCAGAGCCGCATAGACATTGGCCAGCCCGGTGCTGCGGGTGTTGTGGAAGTGACAGCGCAGGGGAATGGACCCGGCCGCCTCCTGGGCGGCCTCGGCCAAGCTGCGCACCTGGGTCGGCACAGCCGCGCCGATCGTGTCGGCCAGGGTGATTTCGGTCGGCCCGCTTTCCGCCACCGAGCGCACGATGTCGATGACGCGGGACGCCGGCACCTCGCCTTCATAAGGACAGCCAAAGGCCACCGAGACGACGACCACCGTGCGCAGACCCGCTTCCGTCGCTTCCCGTACGGAGGTTCGCGCCATGGTCACGGAGTCCGAGGCGCTTTGGCCCTGGTTCTTCTGACCGAAGGTGTCGGTGGCGACGGCCACGACGCCGATTTCCTGGATCGCCGCGCGCCGCGCCCGCTCAAGGCCCCGAGCATTCAGGACGAGGCCGGAATAAACGACACCGTCGCGCTGGGTCAGGCCGTCGATCACCGCCTCCCCGTCGGCCATGCGCGGCACCCGCTTGGGGTTCACGAAGCTCGCCACTTCGACGCGCTTTAACCCGGCCTCCACCAGGAGCCCAATAAACCGGATCTTGTCGGCGGTGGAGACCTCGACGGGTTCGTTCTGAAGACCGTCGCGCGGCCCCACATCCTGGATATCGACCACAAGATCGCTGCCGAACTCATGCATGGCGCTTCTCCTTCGGTCCGTTTTGTCTCACTCCGGCACGGCACACCCGCCTGCCCTTCAGGCACGATCATGTCGTGACGCGGCCCTGTCCCTGCTACCCTTATACTAGCTCTTATACTAGCTCTATGGGGATAGGCGCCGTTTCTCAAGGACTGTCATGGCGCTCATCCCAGCAGATCGTTCCGCGTTTCCAGAAGGGATGGGTATACTGGTTATAATAGTGCTTGGCGGCTGGCCGCTGTTAATGTGTTCAGACTCTCGGACGCAGCCCGCCATTTCTAATGGCTCTCAGACAAAGGTTCAGCCATGACCAACAGCGTCACCGAGGAAGGCTTCCATCTGCGCGGCAACTACGCGCCGGTGCCCGATGAGGCACTCTTGACCGAATTGACGGTCGAGGGCGCGATCCCGCCCGATCTCGACGGGCTTTACGTCCGCAACGGTCCCAATCCGCAATCGGGCACCTCGATCCACTGGTTCGTGGGCGACGGCATGCTCCACGGGGTACGGCTGAAGGACGGCAAGGCGCTCTGGTATAAAAACCGCTGGGTCCGGACGAAACAGCTCGAAGGCCAGTCGCTGATCCGCGACGATTTCACCATCGACCATACGGTGGCGGCGGCCAATACCCATATCGTGCCGTTCAACAAAAAACTCTTCGCGCTGGTGGAATCGAGCTTTCCGACAGAAGTCACGCCCGAGCTTGAAACCCTCGGCCCTTACGATTTCAACGGCAAGCTCCAGGCCTCCTTCACGGCCCATCCGAAAATCTGCCCCCGGACGGGCGAGATGCACGCCTTCGGCTATCAGTTCGTCGAGCCCTATCTGACCTATCACCGCATCGGCGGCGACGGCGCACTTCTCGACAGTTTCCCCGTGCCCGTCAAGGGGCCGACCATGATCCACGATTTCGCGTTGACCGAGCGCTATGTGGTGTTCATGGACCTGCCCATCGTCTTTGACATGGCGCTCGCCGGACAGGGGCGCTTTCCCTATCAGTGGAGTGACGATTACGGCGCCCGTCTCGGCGTCATGCCCCGTGGCGGCTCGGCCGAGCAGACCCGCTGGTTCGAGATCGAGCCCTGCTATGTCTTCCACCCGGCCAATGCGTTCGATACCTCGGACGGACAGATCATCGTCGATGTGGCGCGCTATCCGAGCCTCTGGCAAGGCTCGCCCGACACTTTTCAGCAGACGGCGCATCTGCACCGCTGGCAGATCAATCTGACCACCGGCGCCGTCAGCGAACAGGCCCTCGACAACCGGGCCATCGAGTTTCCCCGGATCGACGACCGCCGCACCGCCGGCATCCATCAGACCGTGTTCGCGGCCGCCAGCGCCACGGAATGGGGCGCCTTCACCCAGATCGTCAAATACGACTTCAAGGGTCACACGGGCACCTATCGCGAGTTCGGCGCGGACGCCGTCTTGAGCGAGTTTACCTTCGTGCCCGGCGGGCCGGGTCAGGACGAGGGCTGGCTCATGGGTTATGTCTACAGCACACGGACAAATACCAGCGATTTCGTCATCCTGGATGCAAGCCAGACCAAATTGCCGGAAGTGGCCCGGCTGCGCCTGCCGCGCCGGGTGCCCCAGGGCTTTCACGGCAACTGGATGGATCTGTCGCATCTTTGAGCGCCACGCGGACAGGATCACAAAGGGGGGGATATCATGGTGAGGGAAAAGAAACGCAACCATCCGTGGACGGCGATACTGATGGCGATTGCCGCCCTGGCGGTTGTCACGGCAGCGTTCGCGGAGCCGTCTTTCGCTCAGTCCAGGGACAGGGCGGTGACCGCCAAAACTGATATCGGGTATCACCGGACGGTGCTGCGCCAACTGATCCCCTCCCGCCGGTCGCCGTCCGGAACGGGCGAGCGCGGACGCTCCAATCAGGCGCTGGCCAGCGCCCGCGTCCTGTCGGTCATGGAGCCCGCGCGCTTCGTGCGCTCCATGCAGGCCGAGATCGTGGAAAAGGCCATGGCCAGCCCGCAGTTCCGGGCCCGGCTCGCCGAATGGCTGAGCCGCCAGGGCACGCTGGAGGCAGCGAAACGGCACCTGGAAAGCGGCCGGGCCGATCTGGGCCCGCTCATCGTCGGTCTCAATCTGGACACCGATCAGAAGATGGCGGCCACCCGGGTCAAGTTTTCGCCGGTATCCGCCCCCGGCAAGACGGATACTCCGGAACCGGCGGATTACGACGACCTCACCGCCCTGGACCGGATCATCGGCAGCCTGAACGCCAAGCGCGAGGCGCTCCTGTGCGGCCCGGACTCCGCCGCCGGCAAGATCGGATCCTTCCTGGAGGAGACCATAACGCGCCTCGTGGGCGTGATCGTGGACAAGGCCGGGGCCGCGATCGGGTTCGGCACCGCCATCGCCGGGAAAAGCAAGGATGTAATCGTCAAGACGGTCGGCGCCGTGCTTGAGAAAACCGGCGATATCACCCGGTCGGTCATCGCGATCGGGGGCAAGGTCGGCGGCGCCGTGGGCGAAAAGGCCGGAGAGGTTGCCGGGGCCGTCAGGGACAAAGCCGCAACGGCTTACGGCACGCTTGAAGAGTGCATCGCGGCGGCCCAGAGCGGCCTGTCGGACTGCAACATCTTCGACGCAAGCACCTACAATGCCTGCGTCAAGGCCGTGGGCGATGCGGTGGCCGAGTGCATGGAGGCCTTCTGACACCGTTCAGTCTTTTTGGAAATGCGCCATGAGACGCATTTTCGGATACCTGGCCAGCCCACTCCAGAATAGAGACTCTACCGATAATCCGGATTGGGATTATCCACATGGCAGCCCGCATCCCATTCCGAACGCTGATTGCCGTGGGCGGGAATGCCGCCTGCGTCCTTGATCATGCGCGCCAGATGCAGCAGGTTCCAGGTCATGAAGGTGGTGTTGCGGTTGGTGAAGTCGTTTTCCGGGCCGCCTGAGCGGTCGTCCAGATAAGACGGCCCGGGCCCCGCCTCGCCGATCCAGCCCGCATCGGCCTGGGGCGGGATCACATAACCCAGATGCTGGAGCGAATAGAGGACATTCATGGCGCAATGTTTGGCGCCGTCCTCGTTACCGGTCACGAGACAGCCGCCGACCCGTCCGTAATAGGCATATTGCCCGTGCTCGTTCAGAAGATGGGAATTGCCGTAAAGCCGCTCGATCACCTGGGTGCAGACGGATGATTTCTCGCCCAGCCAGACCGGCGTGGTCACCACCAGAATGTCAGACCCCTGAACCTTCCGGAAGATCTCCGGCCAATCGTCGGCATCCCAGCCATGATCCACCATGTCGGGCTGCACGCCCGTTGCGATTTTGTAATCCACGGGACGCAAGGTCTCGGTCGTCACCCCGTTTTTTTCCATGATTTCACGGGCGATGCGGATCAGCCCTTCCGTGTGGGACAGTTCGGGCGATTTCTTGAGCGTGCAATTCAGAAACAGCGCTTTCAGATCGGAAAAATCCCAGCTGCTGGTCTTGCACAGCTTCTCCTGCATAGCATTGAGCATGAACCGCTTCCTCTTCTTTGACCGATGACCGGATGCTTGCATGGTTTAGAGCATATTCCGCCCCGATGAACCATCCGCCCCGCCATCCCGTAGATCTGTTTGGTTAACCGCCAAACAAACCAAGATAGAGGGGAAACGCATCATGCCTTATTCCATCACGGCGCTCGATTGGCTGCGCGCGGGCTTGCTGATCACCGGCGCCATCTGCCAGGCCCTGTTCGCGTTTTTCCCCGAACTGCTTGGGATCGACCAAACAATCAGCCGGCGCTCCAACGAAAACCAGACCCTGCTGGTCCCGGCCGGCTTGGCTTTCGTGATCTGGCTGCCGCTTTATGGCGGCTCGCTCGCCTTTGCCATCTATCACGCCTTCCCCGCGCAATTGCGCGATCCCCTGGTCCGCCAGGTGGGTTGGCTCGCCGTGGCGAGCTATTGGGCCAACGCCATCTGGGCGGTCGTCACGCCGCTGATCGGGCCCGGCTGGATCAGCTTTCTCATTCTGGAAGCCATCCTGCTGCCTGTGCTGATTGCGATACTGATCATCCGGCGCGCGGCGCCCAGAGGCTGGGGCAAAAATCTGGCCTTTGCGCCGATCTTCGGGCTGGCGGGCTGGCTGACCATCGCCTCGCCCGTGGGCTTTTCGCTGGCGGCTCTGGTCGCAGGGCTCAATCCGCTCGATCTCGACCCTGCCACGGCATCCCTGGGGGTGCTGGCGGTCTGGCTCCTGCCTGCTGCCATTATGACATGGGCGGCCCGGTCCCTCGTCTATGGCGGCGCCATCATCTGGGGCCTTTACTTCGTTTCGGTGATCAATCAGGCCCGGGGCGAAGATCTTCTGGCCTGGGGGGCGCTGGGCCTGGCTGCCGTGATCGCGCTTGTGGCCATTCTGGCCAAGGGATTCGGCCGCACCCGGCCGCCGCATACGGATTATTCGGACAATCCTGCGCCTTCTGGCTGAGCGGGGCCCTGCCGGACGGCGCCCCAGCGCGATTGGACGGGCGGCGGTCGTCCCGGCTAAAGTGGCTCCGACATATCACAGCACCGTTAGGATTGAAGCGGGGGTTTTCCATGTTCCGTTGCACTTTTCCGGGTTTGGCCCAGACCCGAGGGCTGCGTTTCGCGGCCGGCCTTGTAGCAGGGCTCCTTCTGGCCGTCACCGCCCCGCTCAGGGCCGAACCGCTCGATTATTTTCTGGTAGATGGGGTCAGCTATGACGGCGCGATCACGACACCGGATGACGCGCTGGGCCATGGGCTGGGCGACAAGCCCGTGCGCTATGAAGGAATGGTGAGATACTTGCGCGGTCTGGCCGATCAGTCGGACCGCGTGACGGTGGAGACCATCGGCTTCAGCCATGAAGGGCGCCCGATCCTGTTCTTCGTGGTCTCAAGCCCGGAGAACCTCGCCCGTATCGACGAGATCCGCCAAGCCCATCTGGAGCGTGCCGCAAGCGGCGCGGGCGGCACCGACGGACCGGTCGTCACCTGGATCAATTACGGCGTCCACGGAGCGGAATCGAGCGGCATGGATGCCGCCGTGCCGACGCTCTATCACCTGGCGGCGGCGCAAGGGCCGGAGATCGACGAGACGCTGGAAAACAGCGTCATCCTGATCACCGCCATCTTCAATCCGGACGGCCACAGCCGCCGGGTGGATCATGTGGAGCGCTTCTCGGCGACTGTGCCGGTGGCCGACCCGTTCCATGTCCAGCATGACTTGTGGATCGAGGCGCGCACGAACCATTACTGGTTCGATCTGAACCGCCAGTGGCTGTTGCAAAGCCAGCCGGAATCCAAGGCCTGGCTTGCCAAATGGCATTATTGGAAGCCCAATCTGACGGCGGACTATCACGAGATGGGCTCGGATGCGACCTACTACTTCCATCCGGGCACGCCGACCCGCCGGAACCCGCTCATTCCTGACGAAGCACGGCGGCTGGCAGGCGAAATCGCTCAGTACCATGCGGATTTCATGGACAGCGAAGCCAAGCTCTATTTCTCCGAAGAACTGTTCGACAACTTTTACATCGGGAAGGGCTCGACCTATCCGCAGATCAACGGCTCGGTGGGCTTTTTGTTCGAGGCAGGCGCGGCCCGTGGCGGCGTGGTCGAATCCATCGACGGCGATAAGACCTATGCGAACAATATCCGCAATCACTTCCGCACGAGCCTGACCAGCATCCAAGGCGCGCTCGACAAGCGCGAAGAGCTTCTGCGCTTCCAGCAGACCTTCTTCCGCGAGACGGCGAGCCTGGCCCAAAACGACCGGGAAAAGGGCTATGTCTTCGCCGCGCCGGGCGATCCCTCGCGGCTTGCCCTGTTCGTCGATCTGCTGGAGCGCCATGACGTGCGCGTCCACGCGCTGCAAAGCCGCCTGACGGTGGGGGGCAACACCTATGAGCCCGGCGAGGCCTATGCGGTTCGTCTCAACCAGCCCCAGTACCGGATGATCAAGGGAATCTTCCAGACGGCCGATGAGTTCGAGGAAGCGATTTTCTACGATGTCTCGGGCTGGACCCTGCCGCTGGCCTATGGGCTGACCTATAACGCGGTGACCTCGGGCCTGTTCGGCGACAGTCTCGACACGGCCCTGGGCGATCCAGTGGACAGCGCGGCCGATCTGACACCGCGCTACGGCGCCCCGCCCCGCGCGCCTTACGGCTATATGTTCGATTGGGGCCCTTACTATGCCCCGCGCGCGCTTTACCGGCTGCTCGACGCGGATCTGCTGGTGCGGGCCGCTTTCGAGCCGGTGACGGTCGAGACGGCGGGCGGTCCCGTCGATTTCGAGCGGGGCGCGGTCTTCGTGCCTCTGGAAAACCAGGAGATGGACCGCGACGGGATCCACGCCCTGGTCTCCGCTCTGGCGGCCGAGGACGGCGTCGAGGTGCACGCGGTCACGAGCGGCCTGACGCCTACCCCAGGCCGTGACCTGGGGGCGCGAGGCTCTGTCCAACCTTTGAACAAACCGACCGTGTTGCTCTTGTTCGATGAGGGCCTGTCCTATTACGACACGGGCGAGATCTGGCATCTGCTCGATCACCGCATGAGAATCCCGGTGGTCCTGCAGCGCCAGTCGGATCTGCGCCGGGCGGACTGGTCCCGCTACACCCACATCATGCTGGCCGGCGGCCGCGTATCCCTGTCCAAGGGCACCCAAGAGCGGCTCGACCAGTGGATCCGCGAAGGCGGCGTGCTCATTGCCGCCCGCCAGACCGCTCAATGGGCCCAGCACACCTTCCTCCTCAGCGATAAGGAGAAGGAAGCCATCGCCCAAAGGGAGGACGCCGAGGCTGCGGAGACGGACGCGCCCGAGCGCTACGACTACGCGGATCTGTCGCTGAAAAGCGCGGAACACGTGATCGGCGGGACCATTTTCGCCAGCGATCTCGATATCAGCCATCCGCTCGGCTTCGGCTATCGCAAGCGGGCTCTGGCCTCCCACCGCAACACGACCCTGGTGCTGGAGCGGCCGAAAAACCCGGTGGCCACCGTGGCCCGATACACGGCGGAACCCCGGTTGAGCGGGTATGCCTCCGACCGCCGCCTGGGCGAAATCGCCGGTACGCCCATGGCCATCGCCGAGCGCCATGGCGCGGGCGCGGTGGTCCTGTTCGCCGACAATCTGGCGTTCCGGGGCACTTTCCTCGGCACCAACAAGATGCTGCTGAATGCCCTTTTCTTTGCCGGCCAGGTCCGCACGCCGAATTTCGGCGGAGCGACCGATCAGGGCGATGTGCATTAGGGTCAGGACCAAATTCTCAAGACCGATTCGGCGTGTCAGGCCCTACGTCCTGACACGCTACAGATGCAGCGCCTATCCAAAGAGGAAATTTTCCCCAAGTTTTCACGGCTTGCCCCCAAGCCGGGCGAAAGCTTCTCTTGCAACGCGGTAAGATTACAAAACGGTATGTATTTCAGCACCGTAACGGGGGCGTGCCGCAAAAGCCCTTGTCCGCATTACTCTTCAGGCGTGAATCTGCCTTATCCGTTTCGGGAAACCCTCGTCGTTTTCTACATTAACCAGCGGAAAACCTTGTTTACTCACCGGCCGAATAGTCGTATCACCCTGGCGTGATCATTGAACTGGAATACTTCTAGTTTGATGCTCGCACCTCACTCGCCATCCGCGCACGGGGATCATTGCTTCGCCGTTTTGGAAGGGATGAGCTCCAATCGGGGGGATGACGAACGAGGTAGTGCGTGAGCTTCACGCCTGCACGTTTAAGTAAGGCCTGCGTCGCAAGACGCGGTGAGTGAGCATGGGCGTATTCCGTCGATATGACGGTTGGGGGATGAGTTCTGAGTATCGGCCGTATCAAGAGTTTCTGGGTGCGGTTCTCCCACTGTCAGCAGGCAAAAACCGTGATAGCGGGTCCCGCCCGGGACGTTCGGGGCCGGCGTTCGCCGGTGGCTATCGCGTGCCGTCACACCGCGAATGCTCCCTACCACACGGACAATCCGTGTCCCGTCCAGGTCTTTCTAGCGCTCAGGATTGGAATCGCGCACAGCTTTGTCTCCCTGTCGGGAGGCAGGGTTCGCATGATGCGAAAACTTCATCGACCCAACTACTGAGGTAAGAGCGATGTT
The DNA here is from genome assembly GCA_964612085.1 of uncultured Alphaproteobacteria bacterium. Lineage (GTDB taxonomy): Bacteria > Pseudomonadota > Alphaproteobacteria > JAJFIK01 > JAJFIK01 > CAZTCJ01. The sequence continues at coordinate 4,329 of CAZTCJ010000033.1, read as the reverse complement.
AAAACGCAACTTGGTAATCGGCACTTCGGTGCTGGCGCTGGGCGTGGCTAGCCCGGCGTTCGCGTTCCAAGGTCCTGATGCAGAGGGCCAGTTTCGCGAGTATGAGGACAGCGGCGCCGTTGTTGACGCCACTGGCCGCGTAATCGAGACCCTTTCGATCGACATCCAGACGATCCGTCAAAACCTGATCGACGGTTCGTTCACATCGACCGGCAACAATGCCGGCCGGGGTGCGGTCAACCTGCAACAGAACAACGGTAGCAACAACGCCATGAACGCTGCTTCTGGTGTGGTTGCCGGTGTTGGTTCTGAAAGCCAAGGTCACACCAACTCGGTGGCGACCGGCGCTTCTGTGGGCACTGAGTCCGACCCGAACAAAGTTGAAAACAACAACGCGTTCGTGTTCGGCCGTTACCCGACTCCGGTGACGGACGAAGAAGGCAACTTCATCGACCCGAATGTGGATCAGACCGCGTCTGACTTCACGCCGGGCGATCAGTTCCTGTCTCCGGACGAAGAGCCGTTCACCACGCGGGATCCGGATCGGGTCAACACCATCACGGACGGTGACACCACCGACGTGACCGGTGCTGCGTTCCAGAACTTCCAGGGTGTCGTGAACGTCCAACAGAACAACGGTGACGCGAACTCCATGGGCCAAGCCCAGGCCGTGTTCGCTAACCGCGGTTTCCAGGACGGCGCCCAGGATCAGTCTGGCGGCGTGTATCAGGAAGTGATCGACGGCGGCCGTCAGGCCAACCAGTTCGAGGATTTCTTCTCGAGCGACGCCGACGCTCAGATTCCTGAGCTGAACCAGGACCCGTCCGAGCCTTCCGAGTACCTGGAAGAGCTGGACAAGTTCTTCGAAAGCGCCACCCTGTGGAGCGAGTTCGACCAGGACGATATGTCCACGGACATTTTCCCGGATTGGGCTCTGAACGACCTCAACACCCGTTTTGAGAACACCATCGACAGCGGTTCTTTCAACGGTGCCGGCGGTTCGTTCCAGATCCAACAGAACAACGGTAACAACAATGCGATCGGTGCTTCGACGCAAGTGTTGGCCCACAATCTGTCGGCTCTGGCCATTGCTCCGACTGAAGACGATGCCACGCTGAAAATCTCCGGCGGCGACATCGACACCACGATCTCCTCGGGCGGTCTCGTCCAAGGCACCTCCGTGTTCGATGGCGACATCGACGCGCGCGGTGAGATCAACGAAGTCCCGACGCTGATCATCAGCGAAGACGACCTGGCCAATGTTGGCGATTTCAACGGCGACGGCATCTCCAGCACCTATGCTGACGCTTTCGCCAGCGCCTTCTCGGCCACGTCTTCTTCGGGCTTCTCTTCCGTCGAAGTGGATCCGGTCGCTCAGCAGATCCGTGACACGTTCGGCCTGGTGTCCGATTACACCGTGCCCGATCTGACCACGGAGAAGCGGAACGACATCGACGGTTCCTTCAACGCCGCTGCTGACGGCTCCAACCCGACCTCCGGTCTGGTGACGGTCCAGCAGAACAACGGTCACGGCAACACCATCGGTGCGGCGACGCAAGTTGCCACGCAGTTCGGTGTGTTCGACGACTCGCAACTGCGCGCTTCGGCGTCGGTTGACGGCGTTGTGATCTACAACCTGGTCTTCGACTTCGGTGTAGATCGCCGGAACTCGATCGTTGACTCGTTCACCGACTTCCAGGGTGCAGCCAACGTTCAGCAGAACAACGGCCACGCCAACTCCATGAATACCGTGACGGCGATCAATGCCGGTATTCAGGGTGGTGACGCCGTGGGCAACCCGTTCTTTGATCCGCCGCTCTTCGGCGACAAAGGCGGCACGAACAGCGCCGATCTCGACGCGTCCGTGGCCCGTAACACGGTTCTGTCCCTGGCGGACGATGCCTACAACAACACCGTGTCCGGTTCGTTCAACGGCCTGGGCGCTGGTTTCCAAGGTGTCGCGAACGTTCAACAGAACAACGGTTCGTCCAACGTGATGAACTCGGCTGTTGGCGTGTCCGTCACCGGCGTTGGCGCGACCTTTGCTGGCGGCCAGTTCTCTGGTCCGTCCACGGTCGGCACGGCTCCGGGCGGCATCTAAGCTGCTTAAAAAACCGGGTGGCGGCGCTCTGCGCCGTCACCCACCTAAAACAATACGTTCCGTGAGTATGTTGGGGGTCTTGCGGGTCAACGAGGCGGGGGAGCCTCATTTGGTGTGGAGACCTAAATCATGAGAGTGACACTCCAAAGACGGCGTTCGCCGCAGGAGACTGTCGCATTGCTCCGGCGCTTCGGAGCTGCTCTCTCCTTGGGGATTTTGATCGGTCCGGGCGCTGCCTGGGCTGATGCGTTCGACTCTGCCTTCGGCGGCTCATCCGCCGGGTTCGGAGCATCGAACGCCTTCGACAGCACGGCTTTCGGCGACAGCGCGCGCGATGCTTTCTCAATGGCACCGTTGCGCACGACGCTTTCGGGCAATTTGGCGCTCAACACGGCACAACAAAAAAGCGCCGCGCCGAAGCCCAAGGCGCCGGCACGCCGCATGAAGATCTTGTCCATGGACGTCTTCGGCGGCTGGGGCGAGACGGAAGCCGATGCGCTCGATGCGGTGCGCGGTAAATTCGTGCAGCCCGAGGAAGACGTGCTTCAGTCGGTGATCTCCGGCAATGTCGAAGGCAACACGCGTGTTCAGGTGGGCGATTTCATCCCCTCGAACATCATCGACAACAACGCGCTCTCGGGCGCGCAAGGCGCACTGACCATCATCCAGAATGCCGCTGACAATGTGGTCATTCAGACACAGATGAACGTCAATGTAAATATCAACTGACGGCCGGCCCCCTCCACCGGGGGCCGCGGTTCACATCGTAGGCGGCCTTTTTGCCTGAGTTACGGCGCTTGAAAGGGTGTCTCGGCCAATGCAAGTTCGATCAGTCATCCCCCTATCCGGAGCGAAGGCGGCGCTGTGCGCCGTCTTTCTGCTTGCCGGGCTTGCGGGCGGCTGCGCGACGGGCGGCTCCGGCCCTCAGCCCGCCACCGCCGGTGCGGCCCAGGCGAACCCGGATGGCTCGCCCGAAATTCAACTGGTCGGCATGCGGAACAATGAACCGGAAGAACGCATCCCGCTGCCCATCGGCTCCGCTCTCTTCAATGTGCGGACCGACAGCATGCTGACCAGGCGGTTCCGCACCGTTGTCCGCCAGAACTACGATTTCAGTTGCGGCGCGGCCGCCGTCGCCACCATGCTCACCTATCATTATGGAGTCGAGACCGGCGAGGCGGAAGTGTTCAAGGCCATGCTCAAGGCCGGCGATCCGCAAAAGATCCAGGCCCGGGGCTTTTCCATGCTCGACATGAAAGGCTTCCTTCAATCCAAGGGGCTCAGAGCGTCCGGGTTCAGAGTAAGCCTTGAGGAACTCGCCGAGGAAGGCGTGCCCGCGATCCAGCTCATCAATTACCGGGGCTACTTTCATTTTGTGGTGATCAAGGGCATCAACCAGGACAGCGTCCTCGTGGGCGATCCGGCCCTGGGCCTCGGCCTTTATTCGCGTGAGGAATTCGAGACCCTCCGCGCCAACGACATCGCCTTCGTCATTCTCGATCAGCCGGAAGTGGGCCGGGCCGGGTTCCAGGCCAACGAGCCCATCGCGATCGCCGACGCCGCCCCCTTGCGCTACGCCATCGATCCAGACCTGCCGCAAACGGTCCAGGAACTGAGCCGCCGGACCTCCCAGGAATTCATCTTTCAGGGGCTGGACTGATGGTTTTGCCGCGTCCCAAAACGCCCCGCCGCGCCGGCCTGAAACAGGGCATCGCCGCCCTGGCGTTCGCCGTGACGGCGCTGTGCGCCGTTCCTGAGCCCCTGCCCGCCTCCGAATTCGAAGACCTGGCCTTCACCGATCAGCGGCCTTATCTCTGGGACGAGGAAGTGCCGGAAGACGAGCTGAAGGATATTCGCGGCGGCGTGCTGCTGGCCAATGGCTATATTCTCGATTTCGCTATCGAGACCGTCACCATGGTGGACGGCATCGTCCAGGCCCAATCGGTCCTGTCCGCGACCGTCTCCGACGAGATCATTCAGACCCTGGCCGCCGCCAGTACCAGCAGCATCACCCAGATAGGCAACGGCAATGTCCTGCCACAAGAGTTGAACGATCAACTCACCAGCATCATCACGGTGGTGCAGAACTCCAAACCGCAAACAGATATCAGCCAACTGACCAATGCGGATTTCAATCTGCGGGCGGTCGATGTGGACGCCGCCCTGAACGCGGCGCTGCGCTCCGCCATCGATCTGCAAAGCGCTGGCTTGAATTAGGGTCAGGACCC
>CAZTCJ010000032.1:0-37477 GCA_964612085.1 uncultured Alphaproteobacteria bacterium | reverse complement strand
GCATCTGATTTGTAATCAGAGGGTCGGGGGTTCGAGTCCCTCAGCCGGCACCAAAAAATCAATAGCTTAGCTCGGAACATCGGCGGAATATTTTAGATCGTGTGACAAATTTTTAGTCACATGTATGACCGCGCCCCTGGCTGCACGGGTTTCAGTCTTAGCCGCCCTCCCCGCCACCGCGCTTATGAAGCCGCGAGGATCTTCGGTGCCGGTTCGGGTGGGCTCTGATCATCTTTCGGATTGACCGTCTCAGCCGGGGCAACGGTCTCCACGGGCTTTTGTGCCGGAGACGCGCCGTGAGACATGCGGGGTGACGCCGGTTTCTCCGCAAGCGGATTGAAGGCCGACGTGACGTCGCTCTTCGCCTTGTCGATCTCTGTGCGGATCTTCCGGGCCGGATTGAGATCGCGGGCCGCCGTCACCTGCTTGCGCAGTTCCGTCAGTTCGGCCTCATCGGCAAGTTCGTCGATGCTCTCGCGCACCTCACCGGCCATGCCTTTAACCGTGCGGCCCATCCGTCCGGCCGCGCGCAAGAACATGGGAAGATCGCGGGGGCCGATCACCAAGAGCGCGATCACCGCAAGCACAAGCAGTTCCACACAGCCGATCGGCGGCATGCGAAGGCCCTCTCACCACGGATGATAGTCGTCAGCTTTTAACGGCGGTATCCTGGGCCTGAGTTTGGCGCAGGTCGGGATCGGGCACGGTCTGGGCGACTTTCGCAGGATCGGCGGGCGCCTCGTCGTCGGCCATGCCTTTCTTGAAGCTCTTGATGCCTTTGGCCACGTCGCCCATCAGCTCGGAAATCTTGCCCCGCCCGAACAAGAGCACCACCAGCACCAGAACCAGCGCGATTTGCCAGACACTCACGCTCATATTCCACCCTCCGCCCAATAATCCGTATGCGCGCAATCCTGTCAGCGCCATTGCTTCATAACCGGTTTGCACAGGATTATAATGCAGGCACCGGCCCCGCCATTACCATTGGCGCGCACTGTGGCGGATCCGAAGACCGCAATCAAGGCGATTCAGGCCGCCCTGTCCTCTTCTCATTATAAAGAAATTATGACACGGATAGCTTTCACCGCCGGGGTCCATAGAATTTCCGGCCGAAACGGTCCGAAACGCTTCCGGCGACACGCTTTGACAGGCATATCTCTCCATGCGGAAGAATGACATAAAACTGTCAAATACCCGCCCGTCGCGCTTTGTCATGAAGCTGTTATCCAACAATGTTTTGGTACCTCTTCGTGGGGAGGCGAGATTCAAAATTCCCTGCATATGCCTGACATTCTGACTTTTTTCTCTCGAGAGGAGGGGATCGTGGACAATTTGAAAGACACGACACCGGTTGAGATGGGTATCCCGAGTGAAGATCCGAACATCAGCGATGTGGATCTCAGTGAGCGCCCGACTGCTGGCGAGCACTACGAAAAAATCCTGACGCGCCGCATTGCGCGCCGCGTGTTCCTGCAAGGGTCCGCCGCGACCGTTGCCGGCGCCGCCGCTCTGGCTCATGGCGTGACCGAAGCCAAAGCCGAAGTGGGTGAAGGCGACGGCCTGACCTTCCAAGGCATCGAAGGCTCCAACGCCGACGATGTGGTTCTGCCGGAAGGCTACACCTCCGATGTCGTGATCCGCTGGGGCGATTCCCTGAACCCGAATGTGCCCGATCTGGACACCACCAAGCTGCTCGACGGCGAGCTGCTGAAGGAAGGCGCCGACGAAGCCGCCGCCAACCAGTACGGCTATAACTGCGACGCGGCCGAGTATTTCCCGATCGTTCCGGGCTCCAACAATTCCCGCCGCGGCATCATCGCCTGTAACCACGAATACACCCAGCCGGAAATGCTGTTCCCGGGATTCCCGGTGTTCGATCAGGTGATCGTCGATCCGGACTCAAACGAAACCCGCCCGGCGACCGACGAGGAAGTCCAGGCGCTGGTCCGTGAATTCCGCACCGCGAACCCGGTCTCGACCAAGGTCGAGCTGGCCCAGCACGGCATCGCCGTGGTGGAAATCGGCCGCACCTTCCGCCGCGGCTGGATCTACCGCCGGGCGTCCTTCTTCAACCGCCGCATCACCGCCGAAACGCCGATCCAACTGACGGGTCCGGCCGCCGGCAACCCGCTGCTGCAAACCAGCGAAGATCCGACGGGCACCATGGTGAAGGGCACGCTGAACAACTGCGCCGGCGGTCAAACGCCTTGGGGCACGTATCTGTCGGCTGAAGAAAACGTCGATCAGTATTTCGGCAACTTCAACGCCTATGCCGACAGCGCCGACGCGGATCCGGCCGTGCTTGACGCCCATGCCCGTCTGCCGCTGCCGGGTGGCCAGTCCAACCGGGGCTGGGAAGTCACCGAGCCGCGCTTCGACGTTGCCGTCGAGCCGAAAGAGTGCCTGCGCTTCGGCTGGGTCGTGGAAGTGGATCCTTACGATCCGTTCTCCACGCCGCAGAAGAAGACGGCCATCGGTCGCTTCAAGCACGAATGCGCCACGACCATTCTGGCGGCGGACAATCGTTGCGTGGTGTATTCCGGCGACGACGCCCGGGACGAATACATGTACAAATTCGTCTCCGAGAAGGCCTATGACCCGGCTGCTCCGCGTTCCGAGCATCTGACGATCCTCGACAGCGGCACGCTCTACGCCGCCCGTGTGAACGACGACGGCACCGGCGAATGGCTGCCGCTCATCTGGGGCCAAGGCCCGCTGACGGCCGAGAACGGCTTCGCCGATCAGGCGGAAGTGCTGATCAAGGCCCGTAAGGCGGCCGACCTGCTGGGCGCCACCCCGATGGACCGTCCGGAAGACTTCGAAGCCAACCCGGTGACGAAGAAGGTCTACTGCGCGCTGACCAACAACACGCGCCGTCAGATCGAAGATCCGGACGGCACGCGGATCGCTCAGGGCCGGGAAGTCAGCTCTTTCGTGACCGTCCCGAACCCGCGCGACAACCGGTTCGGCCACATCCTGGAGATCACGGAAGCGGGCGACGACAACGCCGCCACCACCTTCACGTGGGAAATCTTCCTGCTCTGCGGCGATCCGGGCACCAGCCTGGGCAGCTACCTGACCTCCATGGAAGACCTGGACGACCTGCCGTTGCAGACGAACGACACCTACTTCGCGGGCTTCTCCGATCCGTCGGAAATCGCCCCGATCGGTTCGCCTGACAATATCGGCTTCGACAACAAGGGCAATCTGTGGATCGTGACCGACGGCTCCCAGCCGCGCGGCACGAACAACGGTGGCTTTGCTGTTCCGACCTTCGGTCCGAACCGCGGCCGCGTGCAGCAGTTCATGTCCTCTCCGAACTCGTCGGAAGTGTGCGGTGCTGAGTTCACACCGGACAACCGGACCTGGTTCCTCAACATTCAGCATCCGGGTGCCGTGTTCCAGGCCGCCGGTCTGCCGAACCTGGAACAGCCGTCCAGCTACTGGCCGGACAGCACGATCGACGGCGGCGAGTTCGCTCAGCCCCGTCCGAGCCTCATCGCCGTGCGTGACGCCCGTCCGTTCGGCGACAAGGTCATCGGCGAGTAATCACTCGGACAGAAACGATGCGAGAGGGGCCCTTCGGGGCCCCTCTTTTTTGTTAGGCTGTGATGGGATTATTCACGGGAAGGACACATGATGACCACCGGCACCGGTCTTGAGGCGGGCGACCGCGCCCCCAATTTCACCCTGGTCGACGATGCCGGTCAGGCTTTCCTGTTCTATGAATTCGCCACGGGCGATCCGGTGGTGCTGCTCGCCTTCGGCGGCGAAACAGCCCCGGAGAAAATCGAGACCGCCTTGAGCGACCTCAATCGCTGGTGGCAGCAAAAGCCCGATGTGCAGATCATCGCGTTGAAAACGGGCGATGTGCGGGAAAATGCGGAACTGGCCGAACGGCTCGACCTGCTCTTCCCCCTGCTGAGCGATGAAGACCGCAAGGTCGGCCAGGCCCTTTTCGGAGCGGCGCATGGCCGCTCGGACACGCTGTCCGCCTTGATCCTGGACCGCAATTTGCGGGTCATCGACCGGCTTGCCCCCGAGACGGCCCAGACGCTCACCGCCGCCCTTCACGAGGCGGAGCACACCATGGCGGCCCGCGCCGCCTCGCCCGCCATGACCGCCGCCATGACCGCGCCGGTTCTGGTCATCCCGGATGTTCTGCCCCAGGATCTTTGCCGGACCTTGATCGACAGATTCAACAGTTGGGATCCGAAGCCGTCACCCATGCCGTCGATCGTGGACGGCAAGATCACCATGCAGGTGGATGAGGCCCGCAAAAGCCGGCTCGACGTCCTGCCCGGCGATCCGGCGGTTGTCGAACGCCTGACTGATCTCATCGCGAGGCGGGTGCTGCCTGAACTTCAGAAAGCCTTCTGGTACCGGGTGACCCGCTTCGAGCAGGTGAAACTGGTCGCTTATGAGGAGAATAGCGGCGGGCATTTCGGCGTGCACCGGGACAACACCGCGCCGGATACGGCCCATCGCCGCTTCGCCTTGACGCTTAATCTGAATACGGACGCTTATGAAGGCGGCGGCTTGCGCTTCCCCGAATACGGTCCAACGGTCTATGCGCCCGCGCCCGGCGCGGCCATCGTGTTTTCCGGCTCCCACGCCCATGAGGTATTGCCTGTGACCAAGGGCACGCGCTACGCCCTGATTACATTCCTCTCAGGCGACGATGTCCCAGCGCGGCCCCGGGGTCCCGCACCGGAACCGTCCCCTCAAGGATAATCCGTACCATTCCGGCTATGGCCCGCATTGAAGCGTTTGGGCATCGTCGAAGCGCAACGCCTGCGCATCGGCAGCCCGTTGCCAGGACAGGACGACGAAGGGCTGGCGCGCGCCCCGTGTCAGGCGGATGACAGCCCGGACGGCATAAGGCACGCCTTGCACGCCGCGCGCGGACGAGACGATTTCCAGCACGTCGTAGCGCGGGCCGATCCGGTCCCCGTCCCGGTCCGGCACCGCAGCCGTGAACCGGTCCTGATCCGCCCGTCCGATGCCGTCGAACCACTGCTTGAGGCTCACCGAAACGGCGGGCGGCAGCGGCGGAACGGGTTCGTCGAGACCGGAATGAACCGTCAAGACGCGCTCAAGCGTCAGCGCGTCGGCGGCCGACAGCCCTGCCAGGGGCATGAGATCGGCGACGGACCCAAGGCGCGGCGCCTCGGCCGGTTGACGGGCCGCACTGCGCAGGCGAACGATCTCCGCCGTGATGGCTTGCGCTTTATCCGCAGACAGGCCGCATGTCTCCAGAAGGGTTTGGAGCAAGGCCGGATCGGCGGCCCGCAGATCGATCTTGCCGGCCTCGTTGTAAAAACGCACGCTGGCCGCCCCCGACCCGACCGTCACGGCGTAAGGGGCGTTGAAAGACGGGCTGTCATCGCCGGGTCCCGTGAGCAGGGCATGGATCGCGCCGTAGACGCCGCCTTCGGCAAGGGCCTTGGCCTCGGCGGCCCCGGCCATGTGGTGAACGGATGCCTGCTGGGTGCGTGTCGCCGCCAGAATCCCCGCCACCAGAATGGCGAGCAAGGCCGAGGCCCACAGCACGGTTATGAGAGCGATACCCTTTTGGCCGGCGCGCCGGGCCGGTCGGGACGATATCTGTTTGGGTGCGGATCGAACCATCGGCGCGGCCCGGGCGTCATCCGCCCAGCATGACTTCCATGGTGCTCAAGCGGTCTTTCAGCTCATTGGTCGCGGCGTCGATATCGGTGCTGGTCTTCAAGACATGGGGTGTGATCAGCACCAGCAATTCCGTCCGCTCCCGGCGCTTGGTCGTGCTGCCGAACAGGGCGCCGAGCACAGGGATCCGCGCGAGCATGGGCAGACCGGTCCGGCTGTCGTCCATGGATTCGCGGATCAGGCCGCCAAGGGCGATAGTCTGCCCGCTTTTCACCGCCACGTGGCTTTCCACGATCCGTTGCTGAATGGTCGGTGAGTCGATGCCCGAGGTGGTGGTCTGCACCACATCCGAAACCTCCTGCAGAACATGAAGCACGACGAGATCGGACGAATTGACCCGCGGCCTTACCTCCAGGATCACGCCCGTGTCCCGGTATTCAAGACTGTTCACCAGAGGTGCATCAGGGTCCTGAACGCTCACGGAAGAGCGCGTCACGATCGGCACCTGATCGCCGACGGACAAGACCGCAGGCTGATTGTTCAGGACCACGACCTGGGGCGAGGAGACCACTTCGACATCCGAGATACTGTCGAGCGCATCCAGGATCACCCGGGCGTTGCTGCCCTGAAACAGCAGGTTGAAACCGGGGAAGACCTGAGACACATCGCCCAGCCGGGAGGTCGTGAGAAGGCCCTGGAAATCGCCGGATTCGAAGAACCATTGCAGGCCGAAACGCAGCTCGTCATTGAGCGCCACTTCGGCGATGGTCGCCTCGATCAGGACCTGCACCGGCGTCTTGTCGAGCTGGCGCAGGGAACTGACCAGGAGCGTATAATCGGCCGGGCGCGCCAGGATCGCGAGGGTGTTCTGCTCGTCATCGGCGACGATCCGCATGCGGTCATTCGAGATCACGAGTTTCGTGGACCGCGCTTCGGGCGCGCTGACCCGGCGCAGAATGCCGGTGCCTTCGCCGCCCTCCGCGCCGCCGGCTCCGCCCGCCGAGACATTGACGGTATTGGCGCCGGGCGCGGTGCCAGGGGAGTCCAGGGTCTGCTGTTGCGCATCGAAGATGCCGCCGAGCATGAGCGCCAGATCGCTCGCCCGGCCATGCTCCACCGGGTAAATATACACCCGCCGCCCGTCATCCTGACTGCCCCGGTCGAAGGTGGCAATCCAGCGGTTGACCTTGTCCAGATAGGACGGCGATTTGGCCATGACGAGAACCGCATTGAGTCGTTCAAGCGCAATGAAGCGGACCATGTCGGCGGAGAGGCCATCCTCCGTGTTCTGAAAGACGCTGCTGAGTTCCTGGGTGATGGCGTCGGCGCTCGCGGCCTGCAACGGCACCAGCGCGAAGGACATGCCGGCCATCCAGTCCACATCGAAGGAATTCACCAGATCGATGATCTTGGCGCGTTCGGGCGCGCCGCCCGTCACAAGCAGGATATTGCGCGCCGGATCCGCCTCAATCGCCGCCCCTTGGGGCACGAGCGGCATGATCGCTTCTTTGAGCGCGCGCGCCCCCACATGGCGCAGCGGCACGATATGGGTGCCGTGGCCGAGGCCGCCGTCGGATTGGCGCCCCACAGTGACGGGCGAGAGATGGCCGTTGGCATGGGCGGAGACGGGCCGCACTTCGTAAAGATCCGCGCGCCGGATCAAGGTCGCGCCGTTGACCCGCAGGGCGTTGTCGAGGGTCTCGAGCAGCGTAGCGCGGGGGATCGGGCGGCTGGTCTGCAATGTCACCTGACCGCTCACGGCCGGGTCGATGATGTAATTCTCGTTCAGGATCTTGCCGATGATGCTTTCGACCACATCCTCAAGATCCGCATTGCGGAAATTCAGCGAGACGCCTTCGTCGCCGTCATCCTGCGTTGCGATCCGGCTCGAGGGTTCGGTGACGAACCGGCCGGAGCCCCGCATCTCGACGGTGCCGGTCTCCGGTGTTTCATCAACGATCGGCAGGATCTGCGCGGTAGTGGAGGGTTCGGGCGCAGGCTTTTCGCCCGAAGCGGCATCACCCTTGCGGATCGGCTCATGGCCCTCAAGGGTCACGGGGGTATTGATCCCCCAGGCCCTGGCCATCTGGGTCAGTTTGCGGTCATCGGCCGCTTTCTGGTCGGCACAGCCGGCCAAGAGCGCCAAGCACACAAACACGCCAAAAAGCCTGGAAAGAACAGCCACTGAAGCCCCGCCTTGGTTTTGATCACTGGTGGGCGGCACGAGAAAGGGCCTTATCCGGCCCTTTAAACCCATCCGATTCTGCATCTTAGCCGTCTAGCATTGCACTAATTTGACACACCGCATCCGGGCGGGCCGAACCGGTTCAATCGAAGTCAAACCGTTCGGGGATCTGGTTTTTCGGCCTTTCCTTTGGAGCCTCCGCCGCCTTGGCGGCGGCCGGTTTGGGTGGCCGAGACAGCGCCTTTTTCAGGGCCCAGGCGTCGTCGTCCAAGGTCAAGTCGATTTCAACCTCTTGCTTGCGCAACAGCGCCCGGCGGGGTTCCACCAGCGCGACCGTCCATCCCTCCGGCAAAGCGTCGCCCACGCCGGCCTGGACGATCTCCGCCTGACGGGGATCGACGATCAGCGCGACCCGGCGCTCGCCCATGACCGCCGTGCCTTGCAGGATGAATACAGGCCGCTGCTTTTCCTCGACCGCCTCGGCCGTCCGGACGGGCTCGGGCCGGACCTCGACGGGTCGGCGTCCTTGGGTGAACAGCAGACGCTCTTTGAGGTCTTCGACGCCGTCGGCACTGTCCTGGGCCCGCGCCGCATGGCGGGCCTGCAATCCCACGGTGTCCACGGCAGGCCTTGCCTGCTCCGTAGGCGGAGCAAGCGGCTCATCGGGCCACAGGGCCAGACCGTACCCGGCGCCTGCGGCGAGGAGACAAAAAAGCACGGCTGCAAAGGTAATCAAGCGCATTATAGTGCCTCCTGGGTGCCGAGGGCGGCCGAGATCTGCAGGGTGGCGCGCAGGGGCCTGCTGCTGACCTCAAGGCCCGCCTTCTCGTTGAAGGCAGTCAGCTCGACCCGGTCGACCGTCAGAGCCGGGACATGGGCGTCGAGCGCGCCCAGAACCTCGAACACCGTCAGTTCTTCACCGGCAAATTGGATCCGCAGGGTGACGATCCCGTCCTCGTCCTCGGCGGGCAGCAGGGTCATCTGGCCGAGCATGGCACCGGCCCCGGAGATCAGATCGCGCAGTTGCGCCTGAAGGGCGGCACCGGCGCGCGCGTGATCGCCATGGGCCAGGGTAAGCGCCGCCAGTTCCTGGGCCATGTTACCGGTTTCGGACGAGGCTTCCCGGGGTGCGCCCAGGACCCGCTCGAAGCGGGCGATCTGTCCCCGGATCGTGCGGTTCTCCTCGCGCAAGCCGATGAGGCTCGAGACATAGGCGCCAGCCGTCAGAACCGTCACTGCACCGATGACAAGAACAAGCAGGCTTAAGGCGGCCATGCGGCTGGCCAGGCTGCCGGTCTGGAACAGGGTCATGGCGCCGCCTCCCCGGTTGCGGCCGCTTGTGTATCGGTGGCGACGCTCAAAGTGATGGCGAAGCGTTCCAGGCCCGTATCGGGCACGATGCTGGTCGGCGCAGCGAAGCGCACATCCCGGAACGCCGGATCCACATCGAGCGCGGCCAGAACGCCGGAAACATCCGTGGACGTGCCTTTTACGTCAAGCTGTCCGGCGGCGGTCATGGTGAGGTGATCGAGCCAGGTGCCGTCCGGCAGGGCGGCGGTCAGCCGGGCCAGGGTATCCGGCGGAGCGGTTTTGCCGAGAAGCCGCTCCCCGAGCCGCGCATGCTGTGTCTGAAGCTGGGCGGCGGCCTGGCGCTCCGCCGAAACCTGGGTCACAGCCGCGCGCATCTCAGCCAAGCGGGTCTGCAACCCGGCCTTTTCCTGATTCAAAAGCAGCACCGGACCCGCCAGCAGCAAAAGCCCCAGAGCGGCGCCCAGCCCGGCTTTGAGCGCCGTGCGCTTGCTGCGCGAACGTAAGGCGCGGCGCTGATCCGGGGTCCGGACGGTCATCATGGCGGCGTCCTGGTCCGGCGGCAGATAGGCGAACCCGGCAAAACTCAAGCCGTCCCCGGCCTGTGCCGTCAGGGACTGGAGCGTCTCCGGCCGTACACAGATCAACCGCGCCGTGGCCGTCCGCTCCGCCGGATCCCGGCCAGTGACCTGGACGGCGAAGACGGCATCGTCGCCCGTCACCGGCATCCACCGGTCGAGTTCATAAGCGAGCAGTCCGTCCAATTCGGCGGGCCCCACATCCGGCAGACTCACAAGGCGCTCAAGGACTTTCTCGGGCGGCAGGTGAAGGCATACAGTGCCGGGATCCCGCCGCGACCGGCGCAAGACGTCATGAACAGCCTGCCCGGTCAGGGCCGAATCCTGGCCGGGCAAGGGCACCACCTGGTTCTGGCGGCGGCGGCCGTCGGGCGTAACCGCCCAAAGCCGCACGGCTGTGTCAGAAATCTCCAAAACCGGCTGTGCACTCTGATCCAGCAGACGCCGCGAGAGGCCGCGCGGCAGCAGCCCGGTCAATTCGCCGAGCCACCAGCGGCCGAAACGGTAGAGGCCGGACCGCACGGCCGGAGATCCAGGCAGATCGAGCAGCGGCCGCGCCAGACGCGCGCCGGTCTCCTCAGGCCAGGGTCCGTTCTGTTCGACTGCCGTCACCTCACCCCCCTGCTCGCCTGGATGCGCCGACCGTGGCACGCGGCGCCACGATGATTTTATCACGGCCCTCGCCTTCATACTCTATATCGAGGCGGATGAGAGCCGGGAGATCGCCCTGATCGGGCCAGTCGTCACGCCAACCCGCCCCGTCGAAGAAGGACAGGCGGAAGCGGCGGATCCCCTCCATGATTTCGGTGCGGCTCCGGCCGTCCTCCAACACGATCCGGCCTTGTGCGTCATCCGCCATCAGCCGGTAGGACCGCAGGCCGGGCACGGGCGAGGCCGGGCCGAGATCGGCCAGGAACCGGACCCCGTCCTTGCCGCCGTCGAAAGAGACCCTGTGGACGCCGCCTTCGCCGGTCAGGCGCACGGGCTGCACATGTTCCAGCAGCATGCGGAGCGCTTCGAGGCCTGCGGTGCGGGACTGGGCCGCCGCACTCGCGCTGCCTAAGCGATCCATGGCCCGCGCCCCGAAACTCAAGCCCCCATTGAGCAGGAGCATCAGGAATCCGAGCAGGGCCAGGGCAATGATCAGCTCCAGGAGCGTAAAGCCGCGCTGAGGTCCGTGTTGAACCGCTCGTCCCATCACCTTGCTCCTTCTAAAGGCAGAAGACGGATGGTCTCCAGAGTCATGGGCGCGCCGCCCATCTCTTCCGGCGCCGTCACCGTGACGCTGACCGTAACCGGGATCAGGCCGGAGGCCGGTTTGGCACCCGCCACCAGTTCGATCCTGCCCTCCCATGCAAAGCCGTCCTCGAACCGGTCGCCGGCCCGGGCGCCAAGTGCCGGAGGCGCCGCCATCATAAGATCGAGGGCCGATTGGGCATGGGCCGCCAGCCTGGCCTGGCGGGAGGCGGCCATGTGATGGGACGCGCCTTGGGAGACCGCCATGAACAGGGCGCCGACGCTCAAGGCCAGGACCACGAGCGCGATCAGGATTTCAAGCAGGGTGAACCCTGCGCTGTCTTTACGAGATGATGGCGGCATGGCCGGTCACCCAATTGATCTTGATCCGGACCGCCTGGCCCTGCCGCCGCAAGGTCAGCGTGCCGCCTGACGATTGTCCGTTCGGGTAGAACAGAAAGCGCGCGGTGGTGTCTTCCACATCCCTCCGGTGAACGGCCACTGCCTCGATGGCCAGATCCGCCGGTAAATCCCGGCCCTGCCCGGTCCCCTCACCCTGGATGCTCCGGGCCTCCAAATCCACGTCGAGCCGCGTGATCGTCCCTGTCCGGATCGCCAGGGAACGCGCCACGGCCGCATCCCGCACGATCTCCCGCCCGATGGCATCGAGCGCGAGCTGTCCGCCCGGCGGGCGCAAGGCCGGCACGGCGACGGCAGCGAGAACCGCCATGACCGCCAGCACGGCCAGCAGTTCCAGAAGCGTCATGCCGCTTTCCGGGTGCGTCCAAATCTTGAGCTTATGACGAGACTGCTGCATGACCCTCTACACCAGGGTGTTGACGGAAAAGATGGCGGCGAAAATCGCATACATGGTGCCGCCGACCACCACCCCCATCAGGATGGTGACCGCTGGCACCAGCAGGGCCAGCCCGCCGGCGATGCGCCGCTGGGCCTTCTGCTCGAGCAGGTCGGCGGCCTTGGCGAGCATGTCGTCATACTGGCCCGACTGTTCCCCCAGCAGGATCAGCTTGCGCAGGATCGGCGTGCCGAGCTTTTCCTGCTCGAAGGCCTGGCCGAGCCGGTCGCCCTTGCGCACGGCCTCCATGACCGCGTTCAGATGCGCCCGGAACGCCGGATCGCTGACCCCGTCGCGGCACACTTCAAGCGCCCGCAGAAGGCTGAGGCCGTTCTTCAAGGTGACCGACAGGGTGCGGGCGAAGCGGGCGGACTCGATCTCCTGGCCCAGCGGCCCGAACCAGGGCAGACGCGCCTTGAGCGCGCTCACGCGCACCTGCGCGGCCTTGTCCCGCATGGCCAGAAGCAGGACAGCCGCACCGCCTGCGATCATGAGCCCCAGGATCCATCCGTACTGCTGCATGCCGGTCGACAGGCCCATCAGCACGCGGGTGGCGGCGGGCAATTGTTCGCCTGCGGAGCGGAACACCGGCTCGAACTGCGGCACGACAACGGTCATCAGAAGGACGATGGACGCCACCGTCGCGGCCAGCAAGATCATGGGATAGGTCAGGGCCGAGACGATTTTCTGACGGGTGTCCATGGTCCGGCGCATATAGGCCGCCGTGCTGGCCAGGACCTGTTCGAGCGCACCGCTTTCCTCGCCCGCCCGCACCAGCGCGCGCAAGGGCGCCGGGAAATGACGCGCCTCCCCGTCCAAAGCGTCGGCCAGGGAGCGGCCTTCGATCAGTGCTTCCTCCAGACGGCGCACGACCGCCTGGCTCTCGCCGCCCCGGCGCAGATCGGCGCTCAGATTGAGCGCCTGTTTGAGCGAGACGCCCTCGCCCATGAGCATGGCCAGCTCTTCCAGGAAAAGAACGAGATCGGCCTTGGTGAAGGTCTTGCCGAAGCGCAGTTCCGTATGCAGCAGATCCATCAGGCCAGTACCGCCGCTGCGCACCTGGGTCGGGCGCAGGCCCTGGGCCCGCAAGGTCTGGAGGGCCGCCCCCTCGTCGCGCGCTTCGACCGCGCCGCGCACCAGACGTCCGCCGTCATCGAGGGCGGTATAGCGGAACGTCTCCATGGGGATCACACCTCCCGGGTTGCGCGCATGACCTCGTCAAGCGAGGTCTCGCCCGCGCGCGCCTTGGCGATGCCGGTCTCCAGCATGGTCCGCATGCCCTGCTCCCTGGCGATCCGCGCCACATCCGCCGCCGGCCGGCCCTGGGTGACCGCATCGCGCAGCTCCGCCGACATGGGCATGATCTCGAAAATCACCTGACGGCCCCGATAGCCGCGCCCGTCGCAGGCCGGGCAGCCGACCGGTTCGAACACCTGAACCGGCGCCGCTTCACCGGGCACTGAGCGCATAACCGGCGTCCGGCACTCCGGACACAAGGTCCGGACCAGCCGCTGGGCGGCGACGCCCAGAATGGTCGACCCCAACAGATAAGGCTCGACCCCCATGTCGCGCAGCCGCGTCAGGGTATCGGCCGCCGAATTGGTATGCAGGGTGGACAGCACCAGATGGCCGGTAAGCGCCGCCTGAACGGCGATTTCGGCGGTCTCCAGATCGCGGATCTCGCCCACCATCAGCACGTCCGGATCCTGGCGCAGCATGGAGCGCAGCACTTTGGCGAAGGTCAGATCGATCTTGGGCTTGACCTGGACCTGATTGACCCCGTCGAGCCGGTATTCGATCGGGTCCTCGACCGTGATGATCTTCTTGGCCGGATCGTTGATCGCCTTGATCCCGGTATAAAGGGTCGTCGTCTTGCCGCTGCCGGTCGGCCCCGTCACCAGAAGAATGCCATTGGGGCGGTTCAACATGTCCGTCAACTGAGCGACCGCCTCTCCGGAAAAGCCGAGCGCCGGGAAATCGAGCGCTACCTGGGAGCGGTCGAGCAGGCGGATCACCACGCTTTCCTGGTCGAGCGTCGGCAGGGTAGCGATCCGCAGATCGATCGCCCGTCCCCGGACGATGAATTTGGCCCGCCCGTCCTGGGGCAGACGCCGCTCGGCGATATCGAGATTGGCGAGCAGCTTGATGCGCGACAGGACTGCGGCCGCAAGGCCCGGGGACGGCGCGTCCACATCGCGCAAATGACCGTCCACGCGCTGGCGCACGCGCAGGCCTTGGCCCTCCGGCTCGATATGAATATCGGAGGCGGCCCGCTCCGAGGCCTCGGTGATGAGCCGATTCACATAGCGGATGACCGGCGCGCCGCTCGCAAGATCCCGCAGCCGGTCGGCATCTTCGCTGACCTCGGCCAGGGCCAGATCATCTTGGGGCTGATCGCCGCCGCTGCCGCTCGCAACAGCCTGATGCTGGGCCAGCACTGCTTCGATGTCGCTGGCCAGGCCGACCAGCGGGCGCACCTCAAGCCCGGTGGCCCAGGCCAAAGCCTCTTGGGGGAACGGATCGGAAGGATCCGCGAACGCTGCATAGAGATGACCGCCGTCAATCCGCACCGGGACGGCCCTGGCGTCGGCCAGAAAGCGCTGGCTCACCTGGGCCGGTTCGACAATGGGCGCCTCGGGCATCCGGTCGCGGGCGCACAGGTCGAGGCCCAGCACATCGCACAAGGCCCGGGCCACGGTTTCCTCAGGCAGGATCCCGAGCTGGACCAGGGTCGCGGGCAGGCTGGCGCCGGACTGGGCGGCCCGCCGGGCGCGCGCCAAAGCGGCGTCGTCGAGCGCGCCTGCGTCCAGCAAATGGGCAATCACCGCATCGCAAGCGGTTTGCGGCCGGCCCTGATCGTTATGACCGTGACCGTCGAAGGACTGTGCCGTACTTGCTGTCATGGCGGCCCCCAGATGATTAGAGCCCGATATCCGCATCATCGCCGGAGCCGCCCTCGGCATTGTCGGCGCCCAGGCTGTAGACGGTCACGCCGCCGCCTTCCAGCTTGTAACGGTAAGCCTGACCCCAGGGGTCCTGAGGCAGCTCGCCGTCGTCCATATAGGGGCCCTGCCAACCGGGTATGGTGCCGGCATCCGCGACCAGGGCCTGCAGCCCTTCGGCTTCAGTCGGATAGCGGCCGGTATCGAGCAGGAAGACATCGAGCGCCGTCTCGATGTTCTCGATCTGGACACCCGCCGTCTTGGCTTTCGCCCGGCCCAGAAAGGTCATGGCCTGGGGCCCGACGATCCCGGCGAGCAAGGCCAGAATGGCAAGAACCACAAGCAATTCGAGCAGGGAAAAGCCCGACGGCCGCCCTCGCCCCAACCGCGATGCCAATACGCGTAACCGGTCCATGGGAAGCCTCCAACGGACTCGTTGCCCCTTAAAAATTCCGTGGGGCAGACTACCAGACAGACCCGGCCGGAAACGCGAAGGATTTATGACGGACGCGAGGGATCCGTCACCGGCTCAAGCCGCGACGGGGCTGATGTAGCCCGGCGGTTTGACCGTCACCACGGAGCACTCGACGCTGTTGAGAATGTCTTCCGCCGTGTTGCCGATGATGAACCCGGGCACGCCGGTGCGCGCCACCGTGCCCATGACGAGAATGCTGGCATTGAGCGCGCGGACGTCTTGCGCGATCGCCCGCCGCGGCTCGCCGCGCACCAGACGCGGTCTCATGGTCAAGCTGGCGGACACCGTGGCGGACAGGCGGGAGCGGATCCGGGCGATCAGGGCGCTCAGGGCCCGGTGGTGGTCCGCTTCGATCTGGCGGGTGTAGTCCTCCGCCTGCTTCAGATCCCGGGACCAGCGGCGCAAGGTGGCCTCCTCCATCGCCTCCCAGACATGCAGCACGTGCAGGACCGCGCCCTCGACGGCCGCCACATGGGCCGCCGTTTCCAAAATACGCTCGTTGAGGGCGGCCTGAGCGGCCGGTTCGTCCGTGTCGTAATCGTCCACATCGACGGCCGCGATCACCGAGCGCGCCGGTTCGGGCGAGCCGCCGGTGCGCAGCCAGACAGGACACGGACATTTGCGCAACAGGTGCTGGTCGGTGCTGGCGAACAGGCTCGGCGCGCCGGTCTCCAGGATTTCAGCGGTCTTGAGGACCAGATCGTGGCCGTTGGCCAGGACCTGATGGATCACCTCCAGAAACGGCTTGCCGCTGGTAACGGTGACGGAGACGGACAGACCGCCGGAAGCCTCCGCGACAAGGGCCGTGACGGTCTGGCGGTGCTCCTCCAGGATCCGCTGGGCGATGGTCTCGCGCGAAATGCCGGACAGGCGGGCCAGCCGTCCGATGTCGGACGGCAATTCGACAACCGCCATGGCCGTCAACTCGGCCTGCCAGGTCCGCGCCAGACGGGCGGCCATGGCGACGGTCGCCCGGTCGCTGTGGTCTCCCCGGCAGACAACGAGCAAACGGCGGAACGGCATGGCCTGTGGCGCATCGGTATCGAGGGTCATGAAGCCAACTCCTTCTGGCCGCTCGGATCGGCGAGCGGAACGCTATGGGGGGACTGGCCGTCCAGAACGAGCGCGGCGGCCTGGGCGGCGGCATCCCTGAACGGCAGCAGGATAAGATCGGCGCCAGCCTCGTGCAGCGCCTGAGCCGCCGTTTCATAATGGGCGGCAACGGCAATGGATCCCGCATAGCCGCTATCCCTCAAGGCACGGATCAGGGAGCGCCGGGCGTCGTCATGGGTCAAGCCGGTCTCATGTTCCGGCATGGTGGAAATGGCCCAGCGCACGCCTTTCAAGGGCAGATGCGCGACAAATTCCGGATCCGTTGCATCGCCGAACACCACATCATAGCCCTTGGTTTGGCCGAAGCGTACCGAAACCGGATTGAAATCGACCGCGAGCACATGGCAGCCGGCGGCCCGCAACTCGCTGGCGATGGCCGAGCCGTAGCGCCCCAATCCGAAAACGATCATATCGTAACATTTGGCCTGGGGCTGCGCACTGGCATCCTCGCGCCAGGCGGTGCGGCGCTCGAAGACGCCGAGCAGCGGCTCGACCCAGCCATAAAGCAGATGGGAATAGGTGATCATATAGGTGGAGGCCGCGATGGTCAGGAGACCCACCAGGGCCACCAAGCCAAGCGCCTCGCCCGCCACATGGCCGTGGCTCACGCCCATAGCCATGAAGATCAGGTAAAACTCGCTGATCTGCGCCACGGTCAGACCGGCCAGGAAGCCCGTGCGTTTGCGGTAACCCATCAGTCCCATGATGATAAGCACGATCAGCGGATTGCCGATCAGGACAAAGAGCGAAAAGACGATGGCCGGGCCGACGCTGGCGCCCAGCACGGACAGATCGAGCGACGCACCGAGCGCGATGAAAAAGAACAGCAGCAGAAAATCGCGCAAGGACGCGAGCCGGGCCGCGATGGCCTCCCGAAACGGGGTGGAGGCGAGCGAGACGCCGGCCAGAAGGCCGCCCAACTCCTTGCCGAAGCCCAGATAATGGCCGAGCGCGGCGAGCAGAGCCGCCCAGCCGATGGCGAAGGAGACGAGCAGTTCCGGCGCCCGGGACAAACGCTCCACCAAAGGCGTCGCCAGATAGCGCACAAAGACCGCCACGGCGGCCAGCATGAGCAAACCATAGCCGAACACCTTGAGGACGTCGGTGACGGCCGAACCGCTGGCCGCGCCGACGCCCACGGCAGACAGCACGATCATGGCGAGCACGACCACCAGGTCCTGCACGATCAGGAAGCCCAGGGCGATCCGTCCGTGCAAGGAATCGATCTCGCGTTTGTCCGACAACAGCTTGACGATGATGATGGTGGAGGAAAAGGTCAGCGCCACCGCCACGTAAAGGCTCGTCACCGGATCGAAGCCGAGGGCCAGACCGATGAGAAAGCCGAACAGGGTCGTGAAGGCGACCTGGCCGAGCCCGGTGGTCAGGGCGACCGCGCCCAGGGTGCGTACCAGGGTCAGGTCGAGTTTCAAGCCCACCAGGAAAAGCAGAACGGCGATCCCCAATTCCGCCAGGAGATCGATCTGGGCGTCCGAGCGGGCGATATCGAGGACCGACGGTCCGGCCAGGATGCCCACGGCGATGAAGCTGACAATGAGCGGCTGGCGCAGCATCAGGCCCACGAAGCCGACGGCCGCTGCCAGCACCAATAGGGCGGCGACTTCGTAGAACAGATATCCGGCAATGGCTTCGGTCATCAGGGCTCTCCGGGACCAGTCAAAGGACGGGAATGGCCTGAGCGGCGCGCGCGCCAGGCCCAGACGGCCCGTTTTTCCAACTCAAGCACGACCAGCACGGCGACGCCCACGGCGACGACCTGCAGGCCTTCCATCAGGCTCAAAGGCCGCGTGTCGAAAAACGCTTCCATGAACGGGGCATAGGTGAACAGCACTTGCAGGATCGTTACGGCGGCGATGGCAATCAGCACGGGGCGCGTGCCGAACAGGCCCCGCCAGGTCAGGGACGAGGTGTTCAGATAACGCACCGAGAACAGGTAGAAGATTTCCATCACAACAAGCGTGTTGACGGCGATGGTCCGCGCTTCAGCCACATCGGCCCCTTGCGCTTGGGCCAGGGCGAACTTGCCGAAGATCCCGGCACAGAACAACACGGACACGAAAGCAACACGCCAGGCGACGAAGCGCGACAGGATCGGCTCGGCCGCCGGCCGGGGCGAGCGGTTCATGACGCCGGGCTCGGACGGCTCGAAGGCCAGCGTCATGGCCAGCACCACCGAGCTGACCATGTTCACCCACAGGATCTGTACGGGCGTGATAGGCAGGGTCAGCCCTAAAAGCAGCGCGGCGATCAGGCTAAGACTTTCCCCACCATTGACCGGCAGCAGAAAGACGATCGCCTTTTTCAGATTGTCGTAGACCGTCCGGCCCGCCTTCACGGCGGCGGTGATGGTGGCGAAATTATCGTCCGCGAGCACGATCTCGGCCGCTTCCTTGGCGGCTTCGGTGCCCGTGCGGCCCATGGCAATGCCGATATCGGCACGTTTGAGGGCGGGCGCGTCGTTGACGCCGTCGCCGGTCATGGCGACCACGGCGCCGCCGTCCTGCAAGGCCTCGACCAGGCGCAGCTTGTGCTCAGGGCTGGTGCGGGCAAAGACATCCACGGCCCGCGCCTCGCGGCGCAGGTCTTCTGCTGACAGACGGTCGAGATCGGCGCCTTCGAGCACGGTGTCCGGGTTCTGCAGACCCAGAGCACGGGCGATGGCGGCGGCTGTCCCTTTGTGGTCGCCGGTGATCATCTTCACCCGGATACCGGCCGCCCGGCACTGGGCCACGGCGCCGATGGCCTCCTCGCGCGGCGGATCGATCAGCCCGACAAGGCCCAGCAGCATCAGACCGTCATCCAGATCGCCGAAGACGAGCGTCGTATGGTCCGGCACCACGGGTTTGACCGCAATGGCGAGCACCCGCTGGCCCCGTTCCGCGATCCGCCTGGCTTCGTCGTGCCAGATATCCGTATCGAGTGGCTGGGGCCGTCCGTCGGCCCCCGCCTGAAAGCGGCACAGGTCGATCACCCGCTCCGGCGCGCCCTTGACGTGAATCGCGGCTTGGCCCTCATGATCGTGGTGCAGGCTCGCCATGAACCGGTGGGCAGCATCGAACGGAATGGCATCCGTGCGCGGACGGCTGCCGCGCTCCTGGGCCGGATCGAGCCCTGCCTTTTCGGCGAGCGCGACCAGAGCCCCTTCCATGGGGTCGCCGGAGACGGTCCAGACACCCTCTTCTTCCGGATGCGGATGCACGCTGGCATCGCTGCATAAAAGCGCGCTGCGGACAATCGCCAGAAGACCCGGCCGCGCCGCCGGATCGACATCATGGCCGCCGAGGCTGAAGCCGCCATGGGGCGCATAGCCATCGCCGGAGACCTCGTAGATCTGGCGGTCCGCACAGACGGTCGCCACCATCATTTCATTGCGGGTGAGCGTGCCGGTCTTGTCCGAACAGATCACGGTCACCGAACCCAGAGCCTCGATGGCCGGCAGACGGCGGACGATGGCATGCTGGCGCGCCATGGTCTGTACCCCGATCGCCAGGGTGACCGTCAGAATGGCGGGCAGGCCCTCCGGAATGGCGGCAACGGCCAGGCCGACCACGGCCATGAACAGTTCCGTGAACCCGTAGCCGCCAAAGGTCAGGCCAGCGCCCAGGATCGCCACGCTCAAACCCAGAATGACGGCGGTCAGCCATTTGGCGAAGACGGATATCTGCCGGATCAAAGGCGTGGTGGAGGCCGGTACCTCGGCGATCAGGCCGCTGATGCGGCCGATCTCGGTGGCCGCCCCCGTGGCGACCACCATACCGCGCCCCTGCCCGGCCGTGACCAGCGTGCCGCTGAAGGCGAGCGAGCGCCGGTCGCCCAGGGAGGCCGCCCCCGGCACCGGGCGCGTGGTCTTCTCGACCGCCACCGATTCCCCGGTCAGGACTGCTTCCTGAATCGTCAGATTGCGGACATTCATAAGACGCAGATCGGCGGGCACGCGGTCGCCGGGCTCCAAGACGACCACGTCGCCGGGCACGATGGTGTCTCCCGGCACGGTCTGGCGGTGGCCGCCGCGGATGACGGTCGCCTTGGGCGCCAGCATGTGGCGGATGGCCCGCAAGGCCTCTTCCGCCTTGCCCTCCTGGAAAAAGCCGATCGCCGCATTGACGACCACGACGGCCAGGATCACGCCGGTGTCGATCCAGTGGTCCAGGACCGCCGTCAGGGCGGCGGCGCCCAGCAGCACATAGATCAGAACATTGTGGAATTGCCGGAGAAAGCGGATCAGCGGGCCGTCGGGCCGCGGTTCCGGCAGGCGGTTCGGGCCATGGCGCAGCAGCCGGTCGCGGGACTCATCGTCCGACAGGCCGTCCGCATCCGACGCCAGGTGGGCCGTAACCTCGTCGATGGCCCGGTCGTGCCACGTGATGCCGGACGTTCCAGAACCAGTGTGATCACTCACCAGACCCTTGTCTCCGCGCTGGACGTCCATGACGCTTTACACTCACGCAGACATACTAAAGGCCAAGGCGCTACGCCAAGGTGAATGCGGCGCCTTTGAAGATCCTATCGACAGGATAGGCTGAGCCAATGGTGAGGCTACCAGCGATGGTTCGATGGGCCCGGGCATTCCCGCACAGCGCCGGGGAATGCCCGAACCCGGCCGCCGTCCTCAGCAATCCACGAAGTTCGGATGCTGGGCTTCGATCTGCTCGCGCAAGCTCAACTGCAGGCCGGTGCGTTCCCGCGCCGTCACGCCCTTGCAGCAATTGTAAAAGCCGAAGGCCACGCCGTAATGATCCTCGAGCACCTTGCGCGGAATATCGGGACCGAGCAGCCGGGCGAACTGCTTGCCTTCCTCCGAATTCGGATCGAGGGTCAGCATGGCGCGCGCGCCGGCGTCATCGAGTTTCTCGACGAGTTCATCGACCCGGGCCATGCCCAGCGGCAGATCCTCGCGGAAAGCCGCGACGAAGGCGCTCGCCAATTGGGCTTCACTGGCCGTGTCGAGGCTCACGCCTTGGGATTCCACATGGCGGTTGATGGAGGGGTAGCTCATGGACGGTTCCTTTCTGCGGTGGACGGAGTGGTGAGAGAGCCCAGCGGCTCAACGGCCTGAAGCGGCCACCTTACCGATGGTCTCCGGTACCTCCATGCCGGGCAGGCCGGAGGCAAAGGAGGCGAGAAAGTCATGGTCGATCTGCCGGGTGACATCGCATCCGGCGGCTTCATTGGCCCAGCTTTCCGCGTTCTTGATGTGAAAATGTCTGGCCCAATGCCAGTAGCGGTCCCAATCGCGCCGGTGGCGCGAGGCCTCGGCCAGGATGGCGTCCAGGACCGCTTTGTTTTCCGGCTCCAGATCCCGGAACGGCTGAGGCGTGCCGCGCTCGGCCTGACGGACCCAACGGGAGTGCCTGAACATACCGATGATATCGCCGCCGCAATGCTCAGTCAGGAAGGCGATATCGTCTTCGTCCTGGATCTTGTTGCCGACCACGCGCAGCGCAAGGCCGTAGTCCTTGGCATAGTCCTTGTACTGACGCCAGACGCTCAGTGACTTCATTGTCGGCTCGACCATCAGGACCGTCAGGTCGAAACGGGTAAACAGCCCGGACGCGAAGGCGTCCGCCCCCGCCGTCATGTCCACCACCGTCCAGTCGCGTGGCAGATCGGCCAGATGGTTGAGGATCAACTCGACCGCCCCGGTCTTGGCATGAAAGCACTTCGTACCCAGGTCCTGTTCGAGAAAGCCGCCGGTGCGCAGAAAAACCAGCGTGTCCAGACAATAGGCGAAGCTGCGGATGACCGGATCCTCAGCCGTCAACGAGATCAGGTGAGAGCCTCGTCCCGGCGGGGTGGTCTTGACCATGGCCGCAGCGGAGGGAATGAGCGGGTTCGATCCCCGCAGCATTTCTTTCAGCATGGGAAGCAGATTTCCGATTTCCGGAACCTTCGCCAAGACCCCGGGCGCCAGACCCAGACTTTCGCCAAGATGCTGATTGATGTCCGCATCGATAGCGAAAACGGCGCTGCCGCGCGTCCGAAGCGCCTGGATGAGCAGGGACGCAGCAGTGGTCTTGCCACTGCCTCCTTTTCCGACAAAAGCGATGCGCATGCGCTCTGCGCTCCTTCTTTATTCTGTATAGATCAAGGCCACGGCCATCACTGCCCAGACACCACAGGCCGAACGGCCAGCTATCGGAGCCTTTGGCAGAAGACGTCTCATGAGTGGCTGATTAAGACTGCTGCGGATAAGCACCGGGATACACTTAAAAGAATGCCCGCTTCGCCTGATGCAATCAAGTCGCATTTGCTGGGAACCTCCGGAAAGGACCATGCCGGCCGAATTGCAGGAAAACCGTTAACCGCTGCCGGGGACAGCGCCGGCCTTATAGCCGCGTCCGCGAATGGTATGGATCAGCGCCCGGGCGCCATCGTTGTCGATCTTCTTGCGCAGGCGCCCGATACAGACCTCGACCACATTGGTCACCGTGTCGTCTTGCGCGCCCCAGACGGCGCTCAAAAGCGCATCGCGGCTGAAGACCTTTTCCGGATGGCGCATCAGATATTCAAGCACGGCGAATTCTTTGGATGTCAGGATGATTTCCTTTTCGCCCCGCCACACCCGGATTTTCTCCGTATCGAGAGTCAAATCGCCAAGCCGCAGAACGGGATCGTTCGCCGCGAATTTCGTCTCCCGCCGGATCAGCGCCTCGATGCGGGCCAGAAGCTCTTCGAACTCGAACGGTTTGCATAAGTAATCGTCGGCGCCCGCGCGCAGGCCCTGAACCTTGTCGTCCAGGGCATCGAGGGCGGTCAGCATCAGGATGGGCGTCAGGAGTCCTTTCTCGCGGATGGTCCGGCAGACGTCGGATCCATGGCCATCGGGCAGCATCAGATCCAGCAGGACGACTTGAAACGGCCCGCCGTTAAGCGCCGCCATACCGGCGGCCGCCGTCGGGGCGTGGCGCACGTCATAGCCTTCGTCGCGCAGGCCCCGTTGGAGAAAATCCGCAATCTCAAAATCATCTTCGATCAGCAAAAGACGCATGCTTTAACTCTTCAACTCGCTAGCGGCAGACGGACGGTCACGCGAACGCCCCGCTGCTCCCCGTTGGTCAGGGTTATGGTTCCCCGATGGGCTTCCACGATGGCCTTGGCGACGGGCAGTCCCAGACCTGCGCCCAGACTTGCATCTTGCCCCGCGCCCTGAGTATTTCCGCCCCGGTAGAACCGTTCGAAAACCCCGTCCATATCGCTCTCCGGAATGCCGGGGCCGGTATCCTCGAAGACGATGGTTATATCCGACTCGCTACCGTGTACAGACAGATCGATCCGGTCCCCTTGGGCGCAATAGCGCAACGCATTGTCCATGACGATGGTGAAAACCTGCCTCAAGCGCCCGCCATCGCCCGTGATATGACAGGCCGTCGCCGCGTCCGGACGGATCGATAGGGCGATGCCCTTCTCTTCCGCCGCCGGGGTGAAATCCCGCACCACATCCTCCAGAAGCGGCGCGACCGGCACGGTGCGCATATCGTAGCGGGCCTCGCCCGCTTCCGAACGGGCCATGAACAGCAGATCGTCCACCAGACCGCCCATATGACCGCATTTACCGATGATGCGCTTCAGACTGTCCTTGTACCGATCGGACGGTTCATCCCGGCCGCGCAGGGTGACTTCCGCCTCCCCGCGCATGATGGTCAAGGGCGTGCGCAATTCATGGGAGACATCGGCGAACAGGCGCCGCCGCGCCGCATCGGTGGCCTCCAGGCGGGCATTGGCATCCCGTAACGCGGAGGTCCGTTCGGCGACCTTGTCCTCCAGGGTCCGGTTGGCCGTCTCGAGATCGCGGCGATGGCGCGCCAGTTCCGCGGCCATGTTGTTGAACCGCTCGCCCAGCCTCTGGAACTCGGCGTCGTTCAAGGGCCCGACCCGGTGGCTCAGGTCGCCTTTGGCGATGGCATCAGTGCCGCTCAACAGCACACTGAGCGATGAGCGCAACCGGTGGCGCAGATGGACGCCCAACAGCACGATCAGCGGCACGGTAAACAGCAACTGGAGAAAAACCGTGGATTCGACGAATTTGATCAGCGCGATCGCCTTGGCCTCTCCGTCCAGTTCGTCAACTGCCTGGTGCTGACCGGCGATCCCTGCGTCGACGTAGGCTGCCAGATCGCGGTCGATGCCCTGGTCCAGACTATGGCTCAAGGCGCTGCGGGCTTCGGCTTCGCGCCCCTCGGCCAGGAAAGCGGAGGCCTCAGTATAGTCCCGTTCGATCCGGTCCACCTGCTCCTCGATGCGTTTCAGCCGGTCAGGGACCGCCACATCGCCGGTGACGGCGCCATGGGCGCGCAGCTCGGCCTCGATCATGGCCAGATCGTTCCGGATCGCGGAGAGCAGCTCCGCCCCTGTAGGCGGCAGGACCAGCGGCTCCGACAGGACCGCATCGGCCACCGCATCGGAGAGCCGGTGCACATGGTTCGACAAAGAGAGATAGCCCATGAGCTGATGATGCGCGGCATGGGTTTGGGCGAATTGATGCGTAATCCTCTGTACCATGACGACACTGGTGATCAGCCCGGCCAGTCCGACCACGAACAGCAGCACGAAGGCCAGGCTCAGCCGCGACTGAAACGAAATCCTCCCAAGGACGCCCAACCACGGCGCGCCTGCCCGTTTCTTGATCTCATCCATATCCCGACCGGCCTCTGCCGCCTGCTGCACCATGGTCTTATGGATACTGCAAACGGAGCCCGGCCGCCAACACCCGCTAGAACCGCACGGCTACGGATCCCCGGACGGTGCGCGGCTCGACGGGATGGAAATGAATATCCTCGACCGGCGCGGCCTCGCCCGGAAGCTGGCTTTCGAAGAAATAGGTGATGTCGTTGTGTTCCGCGTCGAGCAGGTTGAACACGTCAAGACGCAGATCGAACCGGCCGAGGGTGTAACCGATTCCGGCATTGACCAGGGTCGTGGACTCCGAGCGCACGGAATTGTCTTCGATCAGCGGCGCATCGCTGAAGTGACGGGCGCGGATGGTCGCGGTAAAACCGTTTTCCAATAAGACCGTGCCGCCCGCGGCCGCGACCGTCGGCACGGCGCCGGGAATGCGGTCGCCATTCTCGAACCGGGCATTGGTGGTGGTCGCGCTCACATCGAACACCAGCCACTCATAAGGCTCCCAGAAGCCGGAAAATTCGAACCCGTACCGTCTGGACCCGTCATTAGGCTCGGTGGTGCCCGCATCGCCCACGAACACAAGCTCGGACTCCAGATCCAGATAAAACGCCGCAAGCGTCACGGTCAGACCGTCGACATAGTTCGACCGGAACCCGACCTCGGCCCCATTGGCGGGCACCAGCACATCGACGGGCGTGACCGGGTCGAGCGTCACGGGATCGAAACGGATGCTCGCGCCGCGCACGTCATTGGAATGAAAGCCCCGGCCGTAATTGGCGTAGAGCCGCGTGCGCTCGGCCACCAGATAGGAAGCGGTGAATTTGGGACTGACGATAGAATCGGATCCGTCGCCGGAATTGTCGCGCAACTGCGCGTCCACATCGAAGGTGTAATGATCGAACCGCAGACCCATGACGGTCTCGAACCGGTCCGTCCAATGGATGTTCACATCCGCATAGACGGCAGCGCTGAGTTCATCGACCGTGTCGTCCCTTATGGTGGCGATCCGGCGCCGGGCCACGGTCTGGAACAGGCCGACCTGATCAATATCGTCATAGCGCAGTTCCGTTCCCACACGAACGGTACTGTTCTCGCCGAGCTGAGGCACGTCCCAGAGCAGGGAGCCGCTGCCGCCAAACAGAGTGCGCTCGTCGCGCTGCTCGAATTCATCGCCATTCACCGGATCGTTGAGGAAATAGGTGAAGTTCGAGAACAGGGAGAAATCGTAATAGCTGGCATAGGCGCTTGCTTCGAGCTTGCCGCCGAGCACTTCGCCGTCGATGCGTCCGATCAGATTGACCCGGGTGGTCTCGCCGCCCAGGTCCGGATCGATAAAGCCCAGACGGTCGATCAGACCGCCCTGCACGGCGCGCAACGGCACCTGATCCGTGGACGTCCAATCGGCGTAATAGCCGGTGCCGATCAGTTGAACATCGAACCCGCCCAGATCCGTGGAGAATTTGATGAAGCCGTTATACTGTTCCAGATCCTCTTCGAGCACCCAGGGCCCGTCATAGAACTTGGCTTCCGCGGCGTAGAGCAGCGTGCCGCCGCCGACCTCATGGCTGTTGGCCGCGACCACCCGGTAAAACCCGTCTTCCCCGGCCGTGCCCTTGACGAAGCCCTCTTCCAGGGAATCCCGCGTCTTGAACGCGATCGATCCGGCGGCCGAAAAATCGCCCACATCCGCGTAATAGGGCCCTTTGCGGAATTCCACCAGTTCGACAACTTCGGGGATGATAAAATTCAGATCCAGATAGCCCTGGCCATGGCCATGGGTGCGGAAATTGATCGGCAGGCCCTCGAAGAAACCGGCGAAATCCGTACCGTGATCGAGATTGAACCCGCGCAGGAAATACTGGTTGGCCTTGCCCGTCCCCGAATGCTGGGTGGCGATCAGGCCGGGAATGACCTCCACAAGCTCACCAGGGCGCAACAGCGGACGCGTTTCGAAATCGGCAAAGCCGACAATGCCTTCCGAGGCGGAAAGCGCCGTTTCCGTCAGATCGAGCCCCCGGCCCCAAATGACCATGGTCTCTTCCAGAATGGGCAAATCCCCTTCCGTGCGCGCCAGCGCGACACTGGACGTCGAAATCAACAGAGCTATGGCTGCACATGCGGGCCGGTACTGCATCTCAGTCCCTCAAAACCAATCCAACATGATCAAGTACGCGGATTATAAGACAAAGGTTTCGGCCGAAGATGACAGGACCCTAACAATTTCCGGTTCTCAGGCGGCCTTTCAACCGGCCTGGACCGGGCCCGCCACAGCGAGCGCCAGCAGGATCATGGAAATGGCCGCCAGCCAGCTTCCCCCCGCCCGCAAGGCGATCCGCGCCCAGTTCCCCCTCGCGGCAAGGTGCACCATGCCCGCCGTCACCAATGTGACGACAAGAAACGCCGCCGCCGTCAGACCGGAGACGAACAGATAGACCGTGGACTGCGCGGTCATGGCGAGCCCGTTCTCGAAGCCGAGAATGACCGTGCTGACGGCGCCGATGGCCGCCAGGGCTGCCGCGGGCAGACGTTGGCCCAGCGCCACCAGCACACTGACAATGCCGAGCGAGACCGTGACCGCGATTGAAATCGAAGCCACCGATGCGAATACCGCCAGCGCCCCGCCGATCAGCATGCCGAGGGGCGCCGCCGCCAGCATCCAGCGGGCCGTTTCGCGCGGCTGCAAGGCTGCAAGCACGCTCAAAGCGATCAGCAGAAAGACATACTGCAACCCGGTCAGCACATGGAGCAGGCCGCCATAGAAATCGCCGAAACGCGCATCCACCAGATGGGCATGGGCGGGCTGCGGCGCCAGGACGACGGCCAGGCTCAAGCCGACGGCCGGGGCCAGGCGGATCATCAGAGAACCCCGAGGCTCGTGACGAAAAAATAGCCGCCCAAGACCGCGATAACGCCGCCGCTGCCGCGCACGATGGCAGGCCCTGCCCCTTTCACACCGTTCAGCAGGCCGATCAGGATCCCCGCCAGATGCAGCAGGCCCGTGGCGGTCACGAACCCCAGGCCATAGGCAAAGGGCGTCGCCGCATGGGGCAGATCCGTGCCATGGGCATGGCCGTGGAAGATCGCGAAGACCGAGACGATCAGCACTGCCAGCCAGTTGGGCGCGCGATACGCGGTCAGCACGGCAAGGCCCAGCACCAGGGCGGAGGCCGCGATCGCCACTTCGACGGCGGGCAATGGCACGCCTGCCACGCCCAGGATGCCGCCAATGGCCATCACCAGGGGAAAGGCGATGGGCAGGGCCCAGATCAACGGCGCGCCGAGCTGGGCGCCCCACAGGCCCACAGCCACCATGGCGATCAGATGATCCGGCCCCGTGATCGGATGCATCAGGCCGTTCACCAGCCCCGCGCCCACGGCCACCTCGTCATGGGCGAAGGCCATCTGAGGAATCAAGGCGAGCACCGCCGCCAGGGCGAACGCTCCCGACACGGACAGGCGCGGCTCAGCCCAGCTATTCGTCTTCATCATCTCTTCAGCACCCTCTTTTTGCGCGCTTTCGAAGGGCAGATCCTTCCAAGCTCCAACCATCATGCCGATGCGTTCCGCCGTCCAAAAGGCCGCGATCCCACCGATGGTATAAGCAGGCACCGCCTCCGCCCTGGCGGGAAAGCGCACCCTCAGCACCCGATAGGCCTGTCCCAGTGCCAGCACCTGGACCACGAAGGCCACTTGGCCGATCTCCACGCCCATATTAAAGGCCAGAAGCGCTACCGCGAGACTGTTTTCCGGCAAGCCCAGATCGATCAGCGCAGTGGCGAAGCGGAAAACGACGCCTATGACCGCCGTGGCCACCGGCGGGATCTCGCGGTCTGGCGCTTGCGGTGCGCTCTCGGCCCCGGCCGAAGCCGCCGCGGATGCAATGACCAGACCCCAAAGACAGCCCATCGCAACGCGCATCGCAGACCCCTCTCGCCATCTCGTTGCGTCATGTCCAGAGCCGGGTTTCATGACAGTTCGACATTACATCGAACGGGCTTCACGTGCTGCAGCGTTGCGCAACGGCACCATATTGCATCTTTACGCAGAACCCTGCAGGACGGGGCCAAATCATGGTTGAAATTGAACCTTGCCAGATGCAAGGTTCTGCTGGATATTCGCCGTTGTGAATGCTTGGCTTTCTATGGGGATAACTTTGACGACTTTCATGAGGACCGTACCGATGTTCAAGAAATTGATTGCCGGCTTTGCTTTCAGCGCACTGTGCTTTGGCGCTTCCGGGGCCCAGGCTATTACGATTTTTGAAGAAACCTTTGAAGGTGAAGCGGTCGGCGTGCCCGCCGCCGCCCTGTCGCAATTCACCATCGACAGCGGCTCGGTCGATGTCGTGGCAAGCGGCACCTTCTCCATCACCTGCGCGGGCGGTTCGACCCGCTGCCTCGATCTGGATGGCACGGGCGCATCCGGCAGCCCCGCATCTGAAATCACTTCAACGGCCCTCGGCCTGGAATCGGGCCGCACCTATGAGCTGGTCTTCGAGTTCAGCGGCAACCAGCGCAACAGCACTTCGGACAATTTCGAAGTCGCCGTCAGCGACGGCCTGTTCTTTGAAGCTTTCGGGCCGATCAGCGGAACGGTGGAAGATTTCACCACGATCACCCGCACCTTCACAGCCACGAGCACGCAGGATTATTTCCTGAGCTTCAGCCAAACCAATTCGGCCGATAACATCGGCATTGTGATCGACAATGTGAAGGTCAGCTTGATTCCTGAACCCTCCACCTGGATCATGATGATCCTTGGGTTCGGCCTGGTCGGCCTGCAGCTTCAGCGCAAGCGCCGGACAGCACAAGCAATCGCCTGATCGGCTGCTTTTACAGATAGCGCGGTAAAGGGCGGTCCAGCGGGCCGCCCTTTTGCATGACTGCGCTTCACCAAGCCGTGACCGGTGCGCCCCTCGACCTGATAGTCTGATATCAGGTATTTTGCGTGAGAGTTGGAAACGGCTCTTACAGTTCCGGAAAGGTCGCCATGAACAACCGCCTGAAATTCGCCGTCCTGGGCGTCAGCGTTCTCGCTTTTTGGGGTATCGTCAACCCGGCGGGCTGTCTCGATTGCCCGCCCTTTATCGAGACGATCCTGAGCGCCAACGGCTGACGGGCGTCTCACGGGCACCGCTCCCGGGCGCTCCTCCCGTCACACGAAATGGGCCATACGAAAAAGGGCGCCTCGTCTGAGGCGCCCTTTCCGTTCTTGAGAGCCGTCCTGAGACGGATCAGAAGCTCTTCTTCAGCGTCACGAAGTAGCGGCGGCCGATGAAGTCGTAACCGGCCTGGGACACGGCATTCAACGTGTTCGGACCTTCCGAGACGTCGATCAGCGGCGGCCCTTCGTTGAAGATATTGCCGATACCGAAGGTCGCCGTCCACGTGTCCGCGTCGTAGGAGAGCGAGACGTCGTGGTAGAAGACCGACTCGCCGAAGTCCACATCCCGGCAGGTCTCGCCCGGAGGACAGGCTTCGTCGATATCGCCGTCCGCGATGACCCGGAAGGGGTCGGTGTCGTCCTGCTGGAAATCGTCGATGAAGCGTGTGCGCCACAGGAACGTGAAGTTGGTCCAGTTGATCCCCGCCGTGGCGTTCATGCGGATTTCCGGGAAGCCGATCTCGCCGACCCGATCGTTGCGCCGTGCATCTTCCGTGATCTGCTCGATGGCTTCGAGCTGATAGGTCATGGCGCCATCCACGAAGAAGTCGAAGCTCTGATCGTAGACATCGAACGGCACCAGCGCCCGGACATTCACGTCGATGCCCTCGGATGTCAGCGTACCGACATTGATGAAGGATTCATCGACCAGCGAGATGAAGTTCGTTTGCGGGTTGGCGCTGCCCACCCGTTCGATCAGGCCACAGAACGGGCTCGACAGGTTCGGCTCGTCGAAGCAGGCACCCAGAATATCCGTCGCGCCGAATTCCTCGACCGAGTTGGACACCTCGATATTGAAGTAGGTGGCCGCGATGTCGAGATCGAAGCTTTCGAACCAGGGCTGGGCGAAGACAAAGCCGACGGTGAAGTTGTCGGAGGTCTCGGCCTGCAGGTCCGGATTACCGCTGGTGACCGTCGGAATGCCGACCACGGCGTTGATGCCGAGCTGGGTCGGATCCGCGCCCTGCAGCAGACAGTTTTCCAGGATCTGCGGGTCCCGGTTGTCCAGGGCCGGATCGTAATTGCCATCGGCGTCCCGGGCGTCGGTCGGCACGATACACGGATCGTTGCCGCCGCCGATCGTGCCGGTCGATCCGGACAGGAACTGCTCGCGCAGGTTCGGCGCCCGGAAGGAGGTGCCCGCCGTACCGCGGATGGTGAACCAGTCGATCGGTTTCCAGAGCGCGCCCACTTTCCAGGTGACCTGGGAGCCGAAGTTTTCTTCCTCGGTCCAGCGCACCGCCGGCGTGATGGTGAATTCCTCGATGAACGGAACACCCTTGATCACCGGGATCTCGGTTTCCGCGAAGACTTCGAAGATCGAGGTGCGGCCGACCGTCGGGCCTTCCACATCCGGCACTTCCGAGGCCTGGAAGCCCGCTTCCCGCGAGATGGAGTTACGGGTGTCGATCCGGTTGTCCCGGTACTCAAGACCGAAGACGAGCGGCACGGTGCCGGCCGGCAGCTCGAACAGATCGCCGGTCACGAAACCGGAAATCATGGCCTGTTCGATCTCGGTGAAGTTCGTCACCCGGCCCGTGATGAAATCCCGCTCGGCCCTGGTGGCGAAATCCTTGTTGCCGCCGGTCACCGAGAAGATGCTGTCGGCGAAGAAATTCACCGGCACACAGTCCTGCGGGGTCAGGAAGCCGAAGCCCAGCGTGTCGAGCGGCACGCCGCACGTCACATTACCATCCGCGTCGAGCCGCAGGGTCTCCTGGGACAGAACGATGTTGGGCTCGAA
Organism: uncultured Alphaproteobacteria bacterium; assembly: GCA_964612085.1. Classification (GTDB taxonomy): domain Bacteria; phylum Pseudomonadota; class Alphaproteobacteria; order JAJFIK01; family JAJFIK01; genus CAZTCJ01. Next base: position 5,609 of record CAZTCJ010000032.1, on the reverse strand, counting down.
GAACAGCGCCTGATCGACGAAGCCGGAGCTGCGGTCATACGACGCGTAGATGTCGTATTCCCAGTTCCGCTCCTCGAAGAACGGCGCGTTGATGTCGCCCCGGAAGCCGACAACCGCCCGGAAATAATCGATATTGGTTTCCCGGCGCTGGGGCAGGCTGGCGAACGTGTTCACAGGCAGCGCGTCCACGTCGAACGGGTTCAGCGGGTTGTCGAACAGAAGCGGCGCGCCGTCGTCGCCCACCAGCAGATTGCCGTTGGCGTCTTCCTGCGGGATCAGACCGGGCACACCCGGAAACACCTGTTCGGACGGGAAGGTATCGACGTTCTGACGGTTCGAGAACAGAAACTCCGTATAGACCTCATCGAGACCGTAGAAATCGATCTCGTAGGAGCCTTGGCCGTAGATCGAGTAGGACCGGACCCGCTGGAGAAGCGCGCGGTTGCGCTCTTCGTCCTGCAGGTTGTAGGTGTCCACCAGACCGAGATCGCCCTCGGGCAGGACGTCCTGGGTGCTCCAGCCCGGAATGCCGATATCGGAGGAGCCCGGCGTGCGGATCAGGAAGCCGGAAATGGTGCCGCCGCCGAATTCATCGGCCAGAGGCTGGCCGAGCACCAGGGCGGCATTGTCGGGCCGGTTGTCCACGCAGCGCTTGAAGACGCGGCCTTGCGGATTGACCTCGATCGCCTGACGGCAGCCTTCGGTGAAGTCGTCGCGGTCGCCCGCGCCCACTTCCGTCCGCTCCCGGAATTCAGCCGAAATGGTGAAGCCGCCGCGATCGCTCTGGGCCCCGCCGATGATGCTGTAGCGCTGCTCCTCGCCGCCGTCTTCTTCCGGCAGGGAGTAGAAACCGTTGACCTCGAAGCCTTCGAAATCGTTCCGCAGCAGGATGTTCACCACACCCGCCACGGCGTCGGCGCCGTAGATCGAGGAGGCGCCGTCGGTCAGGATCTCGACCGAGTCGATCATGGAGGCCGGGATCAGGTTCAGGTCGGGCGCGATCGGCGCGCCGCGCACGCCCGAAGGCGACAGGCGCCGGCCATTGACCAGAAGCAGGGTCCGCTCCACGCCGAGACCGCGCAGGGCCACCGTCGCAGCACCCGGACCGTTGTCCGGCACGCCCGCGACCGCCGCCGTCGGAGACCCGGTCTGGGTCGTCAGATCGAGCTGGGTCCCGCTCACCACCGGCGACTGGACGATCAGCGACTGGGTGTCGGCCAGACCGAGCCGGGCGGCCGTTTCCCCGTCGATCACCTGAACCGGCGAGGCGCTGGACGAGAACGCATCGCGCCGGATCCGTGAGCCGGTGACGGTCACGCGCTCGTTCTCTTCGGCAATTTCGTCTTCGTCTTCCGCGTCGTCCTGCGCGATGGCAGGCGTGATCGCCAGAACCGACGCCGCCGCGCCAGCCAGCAACAAGGAACGCAGGCTGCGTTCGTTAAATTCGCGTGCGAGCATGTGGAACCCCCATGAGCTGCTCAGTCTCAACATGCGGCTGCCTCGCGCTCTTCGGCGTTTGGAAGGAGCCGCGTCTTTCACCATGCGGTCGGCTGCGGGGTGTCCGGTGCGTTGACCCGGTTTCGATGCTCTTTGCGTTTTTCTAGAGCTTTGTTTTCTTTGGCCTTTACGGCCTTACCCCACTTTAACCCGTTGATTTCACGCATGTATTCAGTGAATAGCGCACGAAATGCGATAAAAAACTCTACGGGCAGGAGCGCTCAGCGAGGAGTCACAAAGTCATGGGACGGTCATATTGTGTAACTTTTGGACAAAGTTGTTGCCCGCAGAGCACAATACTGTCGTGGCGGGGTCGCAGAGGGCGCGAAGACCGGACGAAATGACACCTTGTGGCAAGCAGTCTGTGGTGTACTGCTTAAGGCACCTTTCTTGAGGAGTGTGCCATGGATTGGGACGCCTTGCTGCTGTCGCGAATTCAGTTTGGATTCACGGTGGCGTTTCACATCATCTTTCCCAGCTTCACCATCGGTCTGGCCAGCTATCTGGCGGTGCTCGAAGCCCAATGGCTGAGAACCGGCAAGCCGGTCTACAAGAACCTCTATTTGTTCTGGGTCAAGATCTTCGCGCTGGCCTTCGGCATGGGCGTCGTCTCCGGCGTCGTGATGAGCTACCAGTTCGGCACCAACTGGTCCGTGTTCTCCGACAAGGTCGGATCGGTCATGGGTCCGCTTCTGGGCTACGAAGTGCTGACGGCCTTTTTCCTCGAAGCCTCGTTCCTAGGCATCATGCTGTTCGGCTGGAAGCGCGTCGGCCCGACGCTCCATTTCATTTCCACGCTCGCCGTGGCCGTCGGTACGCTGATTTCCGCGTTCTGGATCCTGTCGGCCAATAGCTGGATGCAGACTCCGGCGGGCTATGCCATCGAAGACGGCCTGTTCATCGCCACAGACTGGATGGACGTGATCTTCAATCCCTCCTTCCCGACCCGCTTCGCTCATATGACAGCCGCCGCCTATCTGACCACTGCGCTCGCGGTGCTGGGGGCCGGTGCCTGGCTCGCCCTGCGCAACAAGGACAGCGAGGAAGGACGGGTCATGCGGCGCATGGCCGTCTCGCTGATCGTCATCATGGCCCCGGCCCAGCTCATCATCGGCCACGAAAGCGGCGTGGTAGCGCACAAGTACCAGCCTGCCAAGGTCGCGGCCATGGAAGGCTGGTGGGAAACCCAAAGCCGTCAGCCCACGATCCTGTTCGCCCTGCCCGACGAGGAGAACGAACGCAACCGGTTCGAGATCGGCATTCCCGCCATCGGCAGTTGGGTGGTCGCGGGCGACGTGGATGCAGAGCTTGAGGGCCTGAAAGAATGGCCGGAAGAAGACCGCCCGCCCGTCGCCTACACCTTCTGGGCGTTCCGCATCATGGTGGGCCTCGGCATGATCATGATCGTGATGGGCTTCTGGGGGACCGCGCTGTGGGCCTTGGGCCGCCTGGACAAGGCCTGGGCGTTCAACGCCCTTGCAGTGCCCATGGGCACGTCCGGTTTCATCGCGGTGCTGGCGGGCTGGGTCACGGCCGAGGTCGGCCGCCAGCCTTACGTGGTTTACGGCGTCTTGCGCACGGCCGACGCGGTCTCGCCGGTGCCCGGCGGACAGGTGGCCCTGTCCCTGCTCGTTTTCATCATCGTTTACGCCATCGTGTTCTCGGCGGGCGCTCTTTACATCTTGCGGCTGATGCATCGCGGTCCGGAAACCGAGGAACGTCCGCCCGAGGAAGGCACAAGGCCCCACGCCCCCGGCAGTCCGCTCAGCGCTTCGGCGGCGACCGGTTAACGCGCACGGAAGGAAACCATCATGGAGCTCGACCTTCCCCTGATCTGGGCCGTCCTGATCGCCACCGCCGTCTTTCTCTATGTCCTGCTCGATGGTTTCGATCTGGGCGTGGGCATTCTTTTTCCCTTCGCGAGCAAGGAAGAGCGCGACGTGATGGTCGCCTCCATCGCACCCGTCTGGGACGGTAACGAGACCTGGCTGGTGCTGGGCGGTGGCGGGCTGTTCGCCGCCTTTCCGCTCGCCTACGCCATCGTTATGCCCGCCATGTATCTGCCCATCGGCTTCATGCTCACGGCCCTGATTTTCCGGGGTGTGGCCTTCGAGTTCCGCGCCAAGGCGGGACCGTCCGGGCGGGGACGGAAATTCTGGACCGCCGCTTTCATGGGCGGCTCGATCATGGCCACCTTGTCGCAAGGCTTCGTGCTGGGCGGCTTCCTCAAAGGCATCGAGGTCGAGGGCCGGTCCTTCGCGGGCGGTTCCTTCGACTGGCTGTCGCCCTTCAGCGCGCTGGTCGCCATCTCCCTGTGCCTGGGCTACGCCCTGCTCGGGGCCTGCTGGCTGATCTTCAAGGCCGAAGGCGCGCTCCAGGCCAAGGCAAGGCGCTGGGCCGCCGGTCTCGCGGTGGCGGTGGCGGTTTCCATGGGCGCGGTGAGCCTGGCGACCCTGGCCCTCGATTCCCAGGTGACGGCGCGCTGGGGCGTCTCCATCCGGGAGATCGATTTCGCCACCTTCATCAAGGTGGCGCCGTTGCCCCTGCTGGCGGGTCTCGGTTGCGCCCTGTGTTTTCTCTGGGCACGGGACGAGCGAAAGGAACTGCGCCCCTATCTGGCGGCGACGCTCATCTATCTCGCCGGATTCGGCGGTCTGGCGCTGTCGATCTTTCCGAAGATCGTGCCGTTCCAGGTGACCATCTGGGACGCGGCGGCCCGCGACAACGCCCTCATGCTCATGCTGGTGGGCGTGGTCTTTCTGCTGCCGCTGATCCTGATCTATACCGGCTATGTCTATTGGGTGTTCCGGGGCAAGGCGAGCGCGCACGATGCCTATCATTGACGGTCCGGACCCGGACGGGCGGCGGAAAGACTCCCACTCCTGCCTGGGCCGCAAGCTTTTATGGTTCATCGTCCTGTGGGGCGGCGGCCTCACGGCCACCGCCGGCCTGGCTTATGGCATGCGCTCGCTTCTGGGCCTTTGAGTTTACCCTAAAAAATTACTGATTTTTTGTGGAAAATAGAGATGATGCCCCCATCGCATTTTACAGATGAGGGATGGAATGGGCCGTGCGGCGGCATGGATACGCACGATAGCGCCGGGCATGGCGCTCGCCGCCGTGATCGCGCTCGCCGCCCAGTATCTGGCCGAGCATTACGGCGGCCCGGCCATGCTGTTCGCCCTGCTCATCGGCATGGCCTTCAACGGGCTGGCCGCGACCGAGCAGGCGGAACCGGGCATCGCCTTTTCCGCCAAGACCGTTCTGCGGCTCGGCGTGGCCTTGCTCGGGGTGCGGATCACCCTGGGCGAGATCGCCGATCTGGGCCTGATGACCATCGCCTTGATCGTCAGTGGCGTGACCATCACCATCCTGCTCGGCGGCGTGCTCGGCCGGGCCTTCGGCCTCACCCGCGATCACGCCATTTTATCCGCCGGTGCCGTCGCCATCTGCGGCGCCTCCGCGGCGCTGGCTATCGCCGCCGTATTGCCCCGCCACGGGAATGCCGAACGCAACTGCATCCTGACGGTGATCGGCGTCACCACCCTCAGCACACTGGCCATGATGGCTTATCCGCTGCTCCCGGCCCTGCTCGGCTATGGGGACACACAAGCCGGAATCTTTCTGGGCGCCACCATTCACGACGTGGCCCAGGTGGTGGGCGCGGGCTACACTATCTCGCCGGAGGCGGGCGAGACCGCCACGGTGGTCAAGCTGTTGCGGGTGGCGTGCCTGACGCCCGCAGTGCTGCTCATCGGTCTCGCCTTCCGGGCGCAAACGAAAGAGAGCGGCCTGAAACGCCCGCCCCTGGTGCCCTGGTTCCTGGCGGCCTTTCTGATCCTGGCGGCGCTCAACAGCACCGGCCTGCTGCCTGTTTTGGTCAAGACGGGGGTGAGCGAGGTCTCACAATGGGCGCTTCTGACCGCCGTGGCGGCCTTGGGCGTGCGCACCTCTTTAAGGGAACTGGCCGCCGTGGGTCCCCGCCCGCTTCTGGCCATGGTCGCCCAGACCCTGTTGCTGGCCCTCTTTGTCCTGGCCTGCATGGAAGGGCTGATTCACTAGGGTCAGGACCCATAAACGCTTGGCGCCGGGATCCGGGTTTCAGGGCGTCC
>CAZTCJ010000031.1:0-38454 GCA_964612085.1 uncultured Alphaproteobacteria bacterium | reverse complement strand
AGCCGCCCGAAGGCGATTTAGGCGAAGCCGTGCCCTGGCGGTGCCCCACGACGCTCAAGAAGCGAAGCGGCGGCGTAGACGGGCTTTGCGTATATCGGTGCAGTTATCTGTTCACACGCGCGGGGATAGCCCGTCAGATTGCCGTTGGCGTCGTAGGTGACGGCGTGTCCGCCTACCTGCGTGTACTGATTGAGTTCGTTGACGGTGTAAGTCGTGGTCTGTGTCAGGGGCGGGGACCAGAGGCTGCCGGAGCGGGTGCAAGCCCGCTTGTGAGTGGCTTGGCCCGATATGCTAAGCTTCAAAGACGTGAAGTCTGTAAGGAATGACCTTCGGCGAAAGGGCAAGATATGACACCGCTTTTCTCGGTCGAAAACAAAACCGTCATCGTCACGGGCGGCTCGCGTGGTATTGGCGAGATGATCGCGACGGGGTTCGTCGCCAACGGCGCAAAGGTCTATATCACATCGCGCAAGGCGGCCGATTGTTTCGCGACCCAGGAACAATTGTCCGCCTTCGGTCCTTGTGAAGCCATTCCGGCCGATCTGTCACGTCTGGAGGAAATCGACCGGTTCTGCACCGAGATCGCGGCGCGCGAAGAAAAAATCGACATCCTGATCAATAATGCGGGCGCCGTCTGGGCGGCGCCGGTCGACGAATATCCCGAGAGCGGCTGGGACAAGGTGGTCGATATCAATCTGAAATCGGTTTTCTTCCTGACACAGAAACTCTTGCCCCTGCTGCGCCGGGCAGCGAGCCATGAGGACCCGGCCCGGGTGATCAATATCGGGTCGATCGACGGGCTGCATGTGCCGCCGCTGGAGACCTATGCCTATAGTGCGTCCAAGGCCGGGCTGCATCACATGACCCGGGCCTTGGCCGGGCGGCTCGCGCGCGAGCACATCACGGTCAACGCCATCGCGCCCGGGCCCTTCCAGAGCAAGATGATGGCGGCAACACTCGAGAGTCTCGGCGATGCCCTCATCGCCTCCAACCCGCGGGGGCGGATCGGCACGCCGGAAGATATTGCCGGGACCGCGATCTTCCTTGCTTCCCGGGCCGGGGCCTATACGACGGGTGCGGTCATTCCTGTCGATGGCGGGATGTCGACGACCCTTTAAAAGCCTGTAGGCTGGGCCGATGCTTCAAAAAGCGGTCATGCCGCCATCCACCTTGAGTTCGGCGCCTGTCACGTAGCGGGATTCATCCGACGCCAGATAAAGCACGGCATAAGCCACATCCTGCGGGTCCGCGAGACGGCCCATGGGAATTTCCCGCTTGATATTGCGCTCCACAATGGCGGGGTCCGGACTGCTCTCCAGGATCGGATCCAGGATAGGCGTACGGATATAGCCCGGATGCACGGAGTTACAGCGGATATCGTCGCCGCGTTTAGCGCAATGCAAGGCGACCGACTTGGTCAGCATCCAGACGGCCGCTTTGGACGCATTATAGGCCGCGATATTGGGGCGGCCCACATAGGCGGCCGAGGACGAGATGTTGACGATGGACGAGGGCGCGGCCCGCCGCAGATAGGGCATGGCCAGCTTGCAGCCCAGGAAGACGGAGTCGCTGTTGACCGATTGAACCTGTTGCCAGCCTTCGAGCGTTTCATCCTCGATCGTCCCGAACCGTCCGATCCCGGCATTGTTGACCAGGATGGAGAGGCCGTTTGCCCAGTCACTGGCTTCGGCCAGAACGGCCTGCCAATCGCTCTGCGACGTCACATCATGGGTAAAGGCCCGGGCCTGGCCGGGATAATCGCGATTGATCTCCTGGGCGGTCCGGTTGGCTCCGTCCCCATTGATATCGGTGACGGCGACAAGCGCGCCTTCCCGCGCGAGCAGATGGCTCGTCGCCGCGCCGATGCCGGAGGCCGCACCGGTCACCAGCGCGCCTTTACCCGCGACGCGGCCCTGAAGTGAACTCATGAGGATCCCCTTTCATCCGCTGGCCAATAGTCTGCTCTCAAATCCTTTTTCAGGATCTTACCGGCCCCGCTCAAGGGCAGGGGATCGTCGCGCAATTCCACGCTGCGCGGGCATTTGTAATGCGCGATAAGGCCCCGGCAATGGGCGATGAGCTCCTCCTCTTCTACGGTCCAATCGGATTTGAGCCGCACGATGGCATGGACCCGCTCGCCCCATTGCGGATCCGGAATGCCGATGACGGCGCATTCCAGAACGCCGGGGTGGCGGTAAAGCGCGTCTTCCACCTCGACGGAGTAAATGTTCTCGCCGCCGGAAATGATCATGTCCTTGACCCGGTCCACCACAGAGACGAAACCGTCCGCGTCCATCACGCCGATATCGCCCGTGTGAAGCCAACCGTCGCGGATGGTCTCATCCGTCGCGTCCGGACGGTTCCAATATCCCTTCATGATACTGCCGCTCCACACGCAGATTTCACCGAGTTGACCGCGTGGTGCTTCGGTTCCATATTCGTTCCGTATACTGACTGATACATTGGGGGCGGCCTTGCCGGCCGTCTTCAGTTTGCCCGAGCGGGGTCCGTCCGTGGCATGCCATTCCGGCAGCAGCATGGTGATGGTGATGGCTTCGGTCTGGCCATAGGATTGGGCGAATTCCGTGTGCGGCAGAGCCTTGAGTGCCTGAATCAGCAAGGTTTCCGGTATGGGCGAAGCGCCGTAGATGATCCGGCGCAAGGCGGAGAGGTCGTGATCTGCGAAACCTGGATGATTGAGCAGCATATTGATCATGGTGGGGACGAGCGCCGTATGGGTCACCTGTTCCCGCTCCAGGATCTTGAGGGCCGTATCAATATCGAAGCGCGGTATCAGGACATGTTTGCCCCCATGAAGCGTGGTGGCCACCGTGTAGGCGCAATCGCCGATATGGAACATGGGCACCACATGGGCATAGGCCATATCGACGGTCGATCCGAGGATATGCCCGCTCTGGAACGCGTTCATGATGAGTCCGCCATGGGTGACCATCACACCCTTGGCGCGCCCGGTCGTGCCGCCCGTGTAAAGAATACCGGCGGTGTCGTCGCCCCCGCGCGGGTTTGGATCGGCTCCATTGGCACTGTGCGCCATCTCTTCGAAGGCAAGCATGCCGTCCGGAGGCACGTCGCCGTCCATGTAAATGACGGTTCCGATCGATGGCGCGCCTTGGGTCAGTTCGGGAATCAGGGCCTTGAAGGCGCCATCGACCAGCAGAATGTTCGCTTCTGAATCCGTCAGTTGAAAGAGCATTTCAGGTACGGCCAGGCGGATATTGATGGGTACGAAGATGCCGCCCGCCCAGGGAATCGCGAACAGACTTTCCAGATAGCGCTCCGAATTGAGGCCCAAGACCGCCACCCGGCTGTCCGGGTGGACGCCCAATTGTTGCAAGGCACCCGCGATCCGCCGGATGCGGCCCGCAGTCTCCTCCCAGGTTCGCCGCCGGTCGTTGCACACGGTGGCGATTCCGGTTCCGTTGATCTGGACGGCGCGTGCGATGAGTTGACTGAGTTCCATGACGGTCCTCCGGAGACAGAGCTTAGGTCTCGCCGCCATCCAGCGTCAGGATGGCGCCGGAAGTGAAGCTCGACTGATCGCTCGCGAAATAAAGCGCCGCCCCGGCGATTTCGTCCGGCTCGCCCACGCGGCGCAGCGGCACCCGCATCTTGACGCCCTTTTGGAAGGGCTCGGAATCGATGAAGGAGGCCGTCAGATCCGTGCGGAAAGGGCCGCACATGATGCAGTTGACCCGGACCTTCGGGCCATAGGCTTTGGCGAAGGCCTTGGTCGCGGCGTTGACGCCGGCCTTGATCGCCGCGTAAGGCGCCACGGCGGGCGGCGTGATCACAGACGCCGTACTGGAGACATTAATGACGGACCCGCCATTTCCCACAGCCATCCGCTCACAGACCAAAGCCGAGAGACGGTACAGGCCTTTCAGATTGACATTGACGATCTCGTCGAACATGGCTTCGGTCACATCGGCGGGCGAGCGCAGAACCGGCGACATGCCCGCATTGTTGACCAATATATCGACCCGTCCGAAACGGTCATAGGCCGCATCCACGAGCGTGTCGCAATCGGTCCAGACCCCCACATCGCACGGCACGGCGAGAACGTCGATGCCCTTGGCCGACAGGGCTTTTGCCGTCTCTTCGCAGGATTGGGTGGACCGGCTGGCGATGACCAGGGTTGCTCCGGCTTCCGCATAAGCTTCGGCGATCTGCCGCCCGAGACCACGGGTACCGCCGGTGATGAGAGCCACCTTATCTTTAAGATCGATCCGTATGCCGTCCATATTCGTTCTCCCCTGAGTGTGCTTATGCAGCGCTGACCGGCCGTTTCGGCCTGTACGGCGCGTTATCGACCTGAGCCAGCTGCGGTGCCGCAAGAGCGGCTTTTCGGCGATCAGCATGCGCTGTTTTGTAAAGCGTGGTGCGCTGCCAGGCGGTCCGGCCAAGGCGAGCAATGGTCCGGTCCATGTCGTCCGCGCGCATTTCCTGCCCATGGGTGGCGCCAGCCGCCCGGGTAATGGATTCATTCATCAGCGTACCGCCGAGATCATTGGCGCCGGCGTTAAGGCACAGGCCTGCGCCTTCCAGGCCCATTTTCACCCAGGATGTCTGTATGTTGGCGATCAAAGGATGCAGGACGAGGCGCGCCACCGCGTGCATCAGAAGGCATTCCCGCGCCGTGGGGCCGGAGCGGCTCTGGCCGTGGCGATAGATCGGGGCTTCGGCGGCGACGAAGGGCAGGGGCACGAGTTCCGTGAACCCGCCTGTTTCCGCCTGAAGATCGCGTAGCCTGAGCAGATGGCGGGCCCAGTGAATGGGCCGGTCCACATGGCCGAACATGATCGTCGCGGTGCTCGGGACGCCGTTGCGGTGGGCCGCCGCCATCACCTCGAGCCATTGGGCCGTGGTGATCTTATCCGGACACAGAACGGCGCGGACCTCGTCATCGAGTATTTCCGCTGCCGTGCCCGGTATGCTGCCCAGGCCTGCGTCCTTGAGCATGCCAAAGTAAGTGTCCAAGGTCACGCCGAGGGTCGTACTGCCGTGCCAGACTTCCAGGGGCGAAAAGGCATGCACATGCATATCAGGACATGCGGTCTTGGCCGTGTGCAGAATATCGAGATAGGTCTGGCCCGTATAATCGGGGTGGATGCCGCCCTGGAGGCAGACTTCCGTAGCCCCCCGATCCCAGGCTTCCCGGACCCGCCGGGTGATCTCCTCGGCGGTGATGTCGTAAGGGCGGCCGCGCAGGCCGGGATCGGTCTTGCCCTTCGAGAAAGCACAGAAACGGCAGCCATAGGTACAGATATTCGTATAGTTGATATTCCGTGTCACCACATAGCTGATCGCCTCTCCGGCGGTCTTGCGACGCAGCTCATCCGCAGCCTGTACAATCGCGGCAAGTTCCGGGCCGTGTCCATCGAAGAGGCGGACGATGTCCTTTTCGTCAAGGCGCGTACCGTTTTCCGCCCTGTTGAGGATGCCGTCGAGAGCGGCCGTCCGGAGAACCGGCAGTGCCTTGACCGCGTCTTGAAGGGAGGGTGGCAGGGCGCCGGAGCGGCCGGGGAGCCAGTCATCGGTCCGGGCAAGGCCTCGGGCATCGATGGCGCGCCGGACGGCGGTGGTCAGGTTTTTATCGACCCACAAATCCGTCTCGAGAGCATAACGCGGATAGATCGTGAGCCGTTCGGTCAGGACTTTTCCCGCCGCCGCCGTCCTGTCGGACAGGGCGTCGAGATGGGGCCAGGGTGCTTCCGGATTGACGAAGTCAGGGGTAAGGGGTGAGACGCCACCCCAATCATTGATCCCGGCACGGATCAGAGCGGTGAAGGCATCCGGCGCCAGGTTGGGCGGCGACTGAATGGCCATATCTGGACCGAAAATGAGGCGGGCGATAGCGATCGTCCAGAGCAGGTCGTCCAGGGACGGTTCCGGCGCTGCCGCCATGGGCGTGCCGGGCTTTGCGCGGAACGGCTGGATGATGATTTCCTGAATATGGCCATGGCGGTCATGAAGATCGCGCAGGGCAAGCAGGGTTTCGATCCGCTCCAGGCGGGTTTCTCCGATCCCGATCAGCAGACCGGACGTGAACGGAATGCGCAGGCGGCCCGCATCTTCCATCGTCTTGAGGCGGACAGAAGGGTCTTTATCCGGACAGCCGTGATGAGGCCCGCCGCGCTCCAGCAGACGGGATGAGGTGCTCTCCAGCATCAGGCCCATGGATGGCGCGGCGCCGCGCAGGTCCGTGAGATCGTCAGGGGACAGCACGCCCGCATTGATATGGGGCAGAAGCCCCGTTTCGTCGAAGACGATCCGGGCCACTTCAGACAGATAGGACAGGGTGGTCTCGTGCCCCAGCCGGTCCAGGGCCTCGCGCGCGGCGGGCCAGCGCAGTTCCGGCTTGTCACCCAGCGTGAACAGCGCTTCCTTGCAGCCGAGCGCGACGCCGTCGCGGGCCGTCTTCAGGATGCTGTCGATCGATAGATAGGCGGCTTCTCCGGCGCGCGGCGACTGGGCGAATGTACAATAGCGGCAAACATCCCGGCACAGATGAGTTAAAGGCAGAAACAGTTTGCGCGAATAACTCACGAGCGAGCCGTGACCCTGATCGCGCAGGCGCGCGGCTTCCGCCATGAGTTCGTCAAGAGGCGTTTGCGTCTGTTCAAGCGCGCGTGCGGCATCCGGACTGATCACAAATACACCTCCTCTCTGACACGTGCCGTCCATCCGAAGGACCGTTTCGACAGAAAAGCGGCGGTGGCCGGTCCGGCTCCCAGCGCATGAACCGCTTCCAAGTCTGCCCATGCATCCACGTCATGGCTCACCTGCGGCACGACGGCGGACAAGACGGTCAACCCGGTCTCCGAGGCAATCTGACCATGGCGGACGAAACTGTCCGGACCGAACGCAAATCGAGGCATCGGATGAGACTTATGAAATAGCAGGCCGTTCGTACCCCGCCCGTGCCGGTCGGGCGCCAGAACCACGGCGGGATGAGCGGGGAGCCGCGCGGTCAAGCCGGTGAGCGCGCCGGGCGTCAGGCAGGGCAGGTCGCCGGGCAGCAAAAGAAAGGCCCCGGTCTTTTCCGCTGAAAGCCGTTCGACGGCGGATGAAAACGCGGTAGACAGATCGTTCGGCCTGGCATCGTCGAGCCAATGGGCGCCGTATCCGGTGGCCAGGCCGGCTAAAACCGGATCCGCCGTTATCACCCAGATGCGGCGGATGGCTGGCGTTTGTCCGAGAGCGGACAGGACGTCTGTAACCATGGCGCGGACCAGATCCGCCCGGTCTTGCGCGTTCAAAACAGGGGCCAGCCGCGACTTGGCCTGCGCAAGCGGCTTCATCGCGATGATGGCGTCCACGGCGCGGGATGTCATGGCACGGTCTCCGCCCTGTGCGGGACGAGATCAGCCGCAAAGTCCAGGGCCGTGCGGGCAAGCGCCGCGCGTTCGGCGTCAGTGGTCATGACGGTATTCGTAACCAGACAACGTAGCCCGAGGGCCTCGATGGACTGGCGCAGGTCCTTGTCCTCCGTATCGAGAATGAAGCCGTCCAGGATATCGCGATAAAGGCGGGCGACCGTGAGCGGCGATACCTCCATATGAAGTTCGGTCATGATCTTCGCGGTCGGCCCCTTGACCGCCCTGCCGCCGACGATGGGCGAGATGGCGATCCTGGGCGTTTTGGCTCGGGCCAGCCCATCGCGCAGGCCCTGGATCGCCAGAATGGGGCCCATGCTGAGCAGTGGATTGGACGGCGCCAGTAGTATGGAGCGCAAGGCGGGGTCCTGAAGGGCCTCCAGGATCACTGGGGCTGGTTGGGCCCGCTCTGCGCCGTCATAGCGGATGGCGCTGATCCGGGGGGCGCAGCGCTCGCGCACGAAATAGTGCTGAAAATCAAGAACGCCCTGGGGTGTCGTGACCTTGGTACTGACGATATCTTCCGTTGCCGGAAGGAGCTTGGTTGAAAGCGCGAAGGCTGCCGTCAGACGCTTTGCGATTTCGACGGGGCTGGTCCCTGTGCGCAAGGCCCCCGTCCGCAGAAGATGAACCGCCAGATCCCGGTCGCCGAGGCGGAACCAATCCTCGCCGCCCAAAGCACCGAGAGTGGTCAACGCGGTCCAGCGTTCGTCGGCCCGGCCCCAGCCCTGATCCCGGTTGACGACACCGGAAAGCGTGTAAAGGGTGGTGTCGAAATCCGGCCAGATGCGCAGTCCCAGATGATCAAAATCGTCGCCCGTGTTGACGATCGCCGTCAGGGTGCCTTCGGGCAGAACGGCGGCAAGCCCCTGAACCAGTTTCGCGCCGCCGACGCCGCCGGTCAGCACGATATGACGGTCCGGGTGAACGGGATCCTCTGTCATCGGAACAGGTCCTCCCCGGCGGGCCGGAGAAGGTCCTTTGCGCTGCCGGTCCGGCTATACCGCTGGAACCCCCGGACAAGCACGACCGGGCAACTTTCATCCGCCTGGCCCATAAGCAGTCCGGCAGCGGACGACAGCTCGTCGGCCACAGCCTGAGTCGAAACGGCCAGGGGGCGTCCGTAGCGGTCGGCGCGCCCCCGGTGATCGTGGATGGCCGCCAGGCCCGCGACGCCCAGTGCGAAACCGCAGACCCCGAGCCGCCAGGGCCGGCCCATGCTGTCGCAAATGATAATGCCGATCTCCGTGCCGCACAGGCTGTCCAGCCGGCCGCGCAGCGCCCGCGCATGGCTGTCGGAATCGCGCGGCAGGAGCGTGACCCATTCCCGCGTACCGTCAGGGGAGACATTCGACCGGTCGATGCCGGCATTGGCCAGAATGCAGCCCGAGACATGCACCGTGATGAGCAGGCCCGGCCGTTGAGCGACGATCTCCCGGGACTCGCGCAAGATCAGCTCCACAAGGCGGGGATCCTTGTCCACCTGAGCAGCGACCATCCGTGCCCTGTCTGTCGGTTGGACCGTTGCAAGGTCGATCATGAGCCCTTCTGCCTTCGAGATGATCTTCTGTGCAATGACCAGGATATCTCCGTTCCGCGGCGTGATATGCATCCGGATCATGGCGTCGCGGATCAAACCGGCGAGATCGTCGCCGGGGCGGATCTCCGGAATACCGGCCAGCGCCACCAGTTCCATACGGTGCGTTGCCCCGGTCATGGCGCGTACCTTAGGCGGCGGTCAATGATCCAGACCGGTAATCCTGATTCCGGCATGCTTCGATTTATACCGCTTATTAATCTGTATAAGGATCGACGTCAAAGCCTCAGCGGCGGCGGCATTGGCCAACGGTCCCACATGGAGCGCGTTCATGCCCGCCGCTTTCGCCAAGCCGACCGCGACGGTGCACGCTGCCGCATCGTCCCCGCTCACGAGAATGTCGCAGTCGATGGTATCGCGATCCCCGTTGACGAGAACGGCGCTGACATTCTGAAACGCCGAGACCACGCGCGTGTCCGCCCCGAGGAGCGCTTGAGCGCGCTGGGCGGCGGAGCCTTCCTGGGGCAGTTGAACCGTGCCGACCTTGGGCGGGCGCAATGGTACGGTGCAGTCGATCAGGATTTTGTCTGCAAGGGCGTCGCGGACCCGTTCCAGGATCGGTATCTGATTATCGAAGGGAACGGTCAGAACGGCGAGATCGGCCTGAGCGGCGGCGTCCTGATAGGAGGCCGAGCCGGAGCCTGCGGCCGCTTCCGATGCCGTCTGGAGTTCCGCCACCAGAGGCGCGGCGCGCGCAGGATCGCGGGTGCCGATCAAGACCGTATAACCGGCCCGGGCCCAGCGCCGGGCCAGGCCCGAACCCAGCGCGCCCGTGCCGCCCAGGACAGCGATCGTCGTGTTGTTTGACTCCATAAGCCGGGATTATCCCCTTTCGCGGCCGGCGGACCGGCCTTCATCAACAGGCGTCTCGAAGCGTAGTGTCAAATGGCTGCTTCTATCAACAGGCCACTCTGAGGCCCTCGAAACCGATCGGGTCCGCTCTCGCAGATCGAACGATCCTTGTGCGGATCCTCCAGCCAGGAGATCCTTTCCTTGCTCGAAGCGCAGTTTGACAGAGGGTAAAGGCGGGCACAGGGCTGACAAACGATCAGGCGCATTCGGTGCGAAAAATGACTTCAAATGCTGCTTTGCCTGCTCGCGTGGCCTCCGGTGTGTCCATAGAATGGGATGGGTGTGGGACCGTGCAGACGGCACCGGCCGATTGAGCGCCGGTTCGGCGGGATCTCCAGCCGCCCGTTTGCACCTTTAAGAGAGGCCGCGATCCATGTTTGCACCCCTGAAAGGTTGGCTCAAAGCCCGTGGGCTTTTGGCCGCTGAGCCGCCCAAAGGCCGTCCCCGCCCGTCGGTCCAGGAGATTTTCGACCAGGATACGCGGCCGCCGCCTGATGTGCTGCGCTTTGAGTCTCCGGCGGAAGGGTTGGGGACGGAAGACCTGTCCGTGGACCGCTATATCTCCCGGGACTGGCATGACCGGGAAATGGAGACGGTCTGGCGCAAGGCCTGGCAGATGGCGTGCCGGATCGAGGAAATTCCGAACCCTGGCGATCATGTGGTCTACGAGATCGGCGACGAGTCCGTCATCGTGGTCCGGACGAAAGAAGGGACCGTCAGGGCCTTCGTCAATGCCTGCCTGCATCGCGGCGTCCAGTTGCGCACGCAAGGCGGTAGTGTCTCCGAATTCAAATGCCCGTTTCACGGCTTCACCTGGGCGCTGGACGGCACGCTCGCCCATATCCCGTCCGAATGGGATTTCGGCCATATCGACAAGAAAACCTTCTGTCTGCCGGAGGTGAAGGTCGGACATTGGGGCGGCTTCGTATTCATCAATTTCGATCCCGATTGCGTGCCGCTCGAGGACTATCTCGAGATCCTGCCCGAGCATTTCAAACCGTTTCCCCTGGAGGACCGCTGGAAGGCGGCCCATGTGGCCAAGGTCATGCCCTGCAACTGGAAACTGGCCATGGAGGCTTTCATCGAAAGCTTCCACATTCCGGTCGCCCATCCGCAGACCACGGCCTATGTGGCCTGGGATACCACGCAATACGACGTGTTCCCGGATGTGCGCCATGTCAACCGCATGCTGACGGTCGAGGGGCTGCCCAGTTCCGAGTTGGGCGAGGTGCCGGCGGAGGAAACCGTGCGGCAGATGCAACGGGACGTGGCTTTTCATCGCGGCAGCACGATCGATACGGAAGGGGAGATGCCGGTCCGGGAGCACCTGGCCGATAATGCCCGCGACAAGCTGTCGAAGTCCGCGCGGCGCGATCTGACCGGCCTGTCCAATGCCGAAGTGATGGATGTGATCGAATATTTCCTGTTTCCGAACATGGTGCCATGGGGCGGGCAGGGCTCTCCCATCTGCTACCGGTTCCGTCCGATCGGGAACGATCCGTCCCAGTCCCTGATGGAAATCATGCTGCTGTTTTCCAAGGCCGAGGACGGCAGTCATCCGCCGGCGGCCAAGACCACCTGGCTCAGCCTGGAAGACAAATGGCAGGACGCGCCGGAACTGGGCTCGGCGGGTTTCGTGGCCGACCAGGATACCGAGAATCTGCGGCGTATTCAGCGCGGCCTGCGCGCCAGCCACAAGCCGGGGATCACGCTCGCCAATTATCAGGAAAGCCGGATCCGCCACTTCCACAAGACGCTCGAAGAATACATAAACGCGCCGAAGCGCAAGACCTAGACCTAGACCGCGCCGGCCTTTTGGGCCTCGGTCCAGGCCGCTTCGGCGAGGGGGCGGATGGCCACGGCCGCGAGCTGCGCCGCGTCGGAGGCCGCCGCCGTGCCATCGCGCACCCGTCCGGCGATGCCCTGGCCGATGGCGGCCGCACGGAACAGGTTGAAGGCGCAGTAAAAGCGCACATTCTCGATCGGTTTCCGGCCCGCCTGCTCGCAATAGCGCGCGATGAAGGCATCGAAAGAGGGAAGGCCGAGGGCCGCCAGATCCAGCCCCTGAAAGGATGTGCGCCCGTCCGGAATATCCGGCCGGTACCATGGCATGGCGCAATAGACGATATCGCTCAAAGGGTGGCCGGTGGTGCTCAGTTCCCAGTCGAGCACGGCCAGGATACGGGGCGTGTCCGGAGCGATGATGAGATTGTGGAAGCCGTAATCCCCATGGATCAGGCAGGTCTCGTCTTCCGCAGGCAGAGCTTTAGGCAGCCAGTCGATGAGCTTGTCCATTTCCGGGATCGGATCGGTCTCGGACGCCTTGTACTGCTTGGACCAGCGCGAGATCTGACGCTCGAAATAGTTGCCTTCCCGCCCGAAGCCTTCAAGGCCGGCCGCTTTCCAGTCCACCCGGTGCAAGGCCGCCAGGACATCGACAGCATGGTCATAGACCCGGGACCGGTCCGCAGGCGTCAGATCCGGCATCAAAGGGTCCCAGAACACCCGGCCCGGCAAATAATTCATGACAAAGAACATGGTGCCGACCACGTCTTCGTCCTCGCACAGAACGAGGGCTTCCGGCACCGGGAACCCGACGGCCCCGAGCGCTTTCATGACCCGGTATTCCCGGTCCACCGCATGAGCGGATTTCAAGAGCGCGCCAGGGGGCTTGCGCCTGAGGACATAGCGGCGGTCCGGCGTCGTCAGGAGATAGGTCGGGTTCGATTGGCCGCCCTCGAACTGCTTGACCTCCAAAGGGCCGCGATAGCCCGGCACGGTATCGGCGAGATAAGCATCGAGGCGCGCGACATCGAACGCATGTTGTGCCTTCACCGCAACCGTGTGACCCAGATACTGTTTTTCGCCGCCCGCCATGCCGGTCTCCTTCCCTGAGCGTATGTCACCGTCCGACCTTAAAGAACGGGCCCGTCCGTTCAAGCGCGCGTTCTGATCGGCCAAGAAATAGGGCAGTATTGCAGAGTGACAGCCCGGCCCCTTGTGCGAAACACTGAAACGTTCCGCGCACACGAGCGAAAAGGGCCCGATGTCAAGGCCGACCGGGAGAGGACATGACCAAGCCAACATTTGAAAACTATCCCACCCTTGCCTTCAGCCGGCGCGGGCGGATCCTGACCATAACCATCAACCGTCCGGAAAGCTATAACTCCGTTAACGGAGAACTGCATGAGGATCTGTCGCGTGTGTTTTACGACGCCGCCGACGATCCGGACTCGGATGTGATCGTGCTGACCGGGGCGGGCAAGGCGTTCTGCGCGGGTGGCGACATGGACTGGTTCCAGAGCATGATCGACGATCCCCGGATCTTCGAGCGCCTTGCGCCCCATGCCAAGCGGATCGTTTTCGGCATGCTGGATCTGGAAAAACCGATCGTCTGCAGGCTCAACGGCCCGGCGGCCGGACTGGGCGCTTCGATCGCGCTCCTGTGCGATGTCATCATCGCCAGCGACAAAGCCATTATCGGCGATCCGCATACGAAGATGGGACTCGTCGCGGGCGATGGCGGCGCGGTGATCTGGGCGCAGCTTTGCGGTTTCGCGAAAGCCAAGGAATATCTGATGACGGGCAAGATGATGCCTGCGGCCGAAGCCGAACGGATCGGCCTGATCAACTATGTGGTGCCCCCTGAAGAACTCGATGCCAGAGTGGACGCCATGGCCGATGAGCTGGTTTCCGGCGCGCGTCAGTCGATCCGCTGGACGAAGACGGTCGCCAATATCCCGCTGCGGGTCATCGCCCATCAGGTCATGGATGCCTGTATGGGATATGAAATGATGACCAATCTGTCCAAGGATCATCAAGAGGCGGTCAATGCGTTCAAGGCCAAGCGCAATCCGCTCTTCACCGGTCAATAGGAGACGCCGATGTATTTCACGGACGAGCCTGAGCATATCACCATGCTGCGTGCGTCTTTGCGCCGGTTCCTGGAAATGGAAGTCCCGCGCGAGGATGCGCGCGTCTGGGACCGGGAATGCCGCTTCTCCTGGGATGTCTTCCGCAAGCTTGCCTCCACAGGTGTCTGTGGACTGACGGTCGGGGAAGAATACGGCGGCGCCGGACGGGACATTGTTGCCGCCGTCGCCGTCGTGGAAGAGCTGACCCGCCGCAGCACGGCCGTTTCCGGTCCGTTCATTCATTGCGCTTTTTACGGCGGCATGAATATCGGGGAGAACGGGTCCGCCGAGCAGAAAGCGGCTTTCCTGCCCCGGGTCGCGCGGGGGGAACTGATCTTCGCCTATGGCCTGTCGGAACCCGATGTCGGCGGCGACCTGGCGGAAGTCAAGACGACCGCGCGCCTGACCGATGGCGGCCGGTCCGTGGTCATCAACGGCACAAAGCGCTGGTGTACGGCCGTCCGGGACGCGGAATATGTCTTTTGCCTGACGAAAACGGATATGGAGGCGCCCAAATACCAGAATCTGTCCATGATCCTGGTGCCAACGAACGCGCCTGGCATCTCGGTTCACAAGATTAACCATTCCTGCATCCGCTTCGCCGACACCACCGATACCATCTTCGACAATGTGGAAGTGCCGGTCGAGAATATTCTCGGTGGTCCGGAAGGCTGGAACCGGGGCTGGCCCATGCTGGCGGGCCCGGCGCTCGATGTGGAGAAACTGGAGACGGCCGCCGTCGCCCTGGGCCTGGCCACCGCCGCGTTCGACGACGCCTGGGCCTATGCGCAGCAGCGCACCCAGTTCGGCAAGCCCATATCCGGCCATCAGAGCGTCCGCCACGCCCTTGTGGATGCGAAAACCAAGCTCCAGGCCTGCCGCCATATGCTCTATCACGCCGCCTGGCTCGCCAATGAAGGCCGTCCGTGTTCGGTGGAAACATCCATGGCGAAACTGTTCGTTGCGGAATACGGCGTTGAGATCGTCATCGCCTGTCAGCGGATCATGGGGGCTTACGGCTTGGCCGAGGACTACGATATGGAACGCTATTTGCGGGACATCATCTGTTTCCCGATTGTCGGCGGGTCCTCAAACATTCAGCGCAACAACATTGCCAACCGCTTGAGGCTTGCAACCTGACGGCCCGTCGCCCGGCTTTCGTTCGATACGGATGGTCTGGACGCCGGACAAGTCCGGTCCGCAGATATGACAACTTGTCATTATGAGGATGGTGCATTGCATCAAAGCTTACATCAAAACGGCGTGCCGGTGTGGGCCTGGGGCCACAGGATCCGGTAAACCCCAATCGTTCGGCAAAATCGGCACACTAAGTGGTGCAATGTGCCGAGTTGATTGGAAAAGCAAGCGCTAGCCTCATGGAATACCGGAGTTTTAAGCTTTGAGACTCCGTACGAAGATTAGAGAACCATCCTGCGCGACCTAGAAACAGTTTCCTGGGCCCTGGCCCATCAAGACACGCGCAGATCCGGGTTCGGGACACCAGCAAGGTGACGGGAGGCGACGATGAGGGGACTCAAAAGACTGCTCCGGGGCGCGACAATAGCCGGCATCACCACAGGCCTGGCGGCTTCGCTCGCGGCGGGAACGGCCACTGCGCAAGACGACGGGCTTGGCGGGGAAACCATCGTGGTGACCGCGCAGAAGCGGGAACAGCGCGCGCTCGACGTGCCGATTTCCCTGACCGCGCTCTCCGGCGATTTTATCGACCGCAAGGGTATCACCGATATTCGGGACATTTTCCGCTTCGTGCCCTCGGTGACTTTCGACGAACAGCTCATTTCCGGCGGCGCCCGCATCCGTATTCGCGGCATCGGCGGCCCGACCTTCACCAGCGGTGTGGAAACCAGCGTGTCGGTGGTCCAGGACGGGATCGTGGCCGGACCGGCGGGCTCGGGCTTGGCCGATCTTTTCGACCTGGAGCGGATCGAGGTCCTGCGCGGGCCGCAAGGCACTTTGTTTGGCAAGAATTCCACGGGCGGCGTGATCAATGTCGTGTCGGCGGCGCCCACGGATGAATTCGAGGCCTATGCCACGGTCCGGTTCACCCAAGGGGATTTTGATCCCATCGGGAACGATTACCGCCGCTACAGGGTCGAGGGCGCGGTTAGCGGTCCGATCGCGGGCAATCTGCGGGGCCGGATCGCCGCCTTCTTCCTGGATGACGCCGAAGGCTTCATCGATGACGTCATCCTGAACGACACCCAGAACCGCAAGGAACGCTGGGGTCTGCGTACACGGTTCGATTATGAGTTGGATCAGTTTCGCAGCGATCTGGTCCTGCAATATGTCCGCACCAATGACCGGTGCTGTGCGCCGACCTTTGTGGATATTGCTCCGGAAGCGGTCGGTCTCGGTCTGAACCCGGCGCTGATCGACGCGCTGGAAGCGGTCGGCGCGGAAATCGCGGACGACAACCGCATCGCCATCAATTCCGACCGGATCGGCGAGGAACAGGAAGTGTTCCAGGCCTCCTGGACCAATTCCTGGGAGTTCAACAACGGCCATGAGCTCCGGTCGATCACAGGCTACCGGAACTTCATTTCTCATGGTGAGGACGATTCCGACAAGGCGTTCCTGCTCGTCGATGCGACGGAGGCCAATCAGAACCTGCGGATCATCACCCAGGAATTGCAGTTCCTGTCGCCCGGCGACGGTCCTTTCAACTATGTGGTGGGGCTGTATTCATTCTTCCAGCGGCTGAGCGATCAGTTCATCGTCGGTATTCCGGGCACGCCCAGCAATGCGCGCAACCTTGTCAAGATCACCAATCTGGCGCTCTTCGGGGACGCGACCTATGCCTTCGCGCCGCAATGGGAAGCCTTCGCCGGCGCCCGCCTGATTTACGAAGATCAGGAGATCACGGGCCGGCGCACCGGCGCCTTCTTCGGCGGACAGCCCGACAACAATATCGACTTCCGCAGGGAGACGGTCGACGACGTGGACTGGTCCGGCCGCGCCGGCATCCGGTTCATTCCGACCGAGAACAATTCGCTCTTCGTCGCCTATAACCGCGGCTATAAAGGCCACGGTCTGAACAATGCGAACAGCGGTCCGTTCTTCGACAATACCAGCCCGGTCGATCCGATCCTCGATCCGGAGACGGTCAATGCGGTGGAAATCGGTTCCAAGAACGTGTTCTGGGAAGGCCGCGCGAATGTGAACATCGTGTTCTTCTGGAACCGCTACAAGGACTTCCAGACCTCGGCCTTCGAAGGGGCGACCAACACGTTCTCCCTGCGCAACGCCGGTGTCATCACCATCAAGGGGATCGAGTTCGACGGCAATGTGAACCCCTGGGAAGGCGCCAATTTCTTCGCCACGGCGGCTTATGTGGATGGTGAGTTCACCGAGTTCGAGGGCGCGCCCTGTACGGCGCTTCAGGTCGCCACCGGAACCTGTCCGGCTCAAGGCCAGGATCTGTCGGGTGAAGATATCGACGGCACGCCTAAGTTCCAGTTCACCATCGGCGGTCAGCAGGACTTCATGCTGCCCGACGACATGATGGTCTATATCGGCGGTGAATATCTTTACCAGGGCGAGCGTCAGTACAACTCCGATCTCGATCCGCTGCTGGTCGATGACGCTTATGGCGTCGCCAATTTCCGGGCCGGGTTCGTGCCGAATGAGAATTTCGAGATCGTGGCGTTCCTCGAAAATGCGTTCGACACGGTCTATCTGACGAACAAGCGTCCCGCGCCCGTCTTTGCCGGTGTCGCCGGGGGCTTTGTGGCACCGGGACGCACCTATGGTGTGGAATTGCGGTTCACATACTGATCGTTTGCCGCGACGGGAAGGGTGTCCGGTGCCGTCACGATCCGGCGGCACCGGAACCGAAGCCAAAGACCGGTAAAGAGTGTTTCCAACTCCCCACTGGCCCGGTTGCTTTGCAAGCGGGTCTTTTTTGTCTCTAGGCGGATGAGTGTATGGCAAGCGAAAAATCGGCAAGCAATCCGGCGCAACCGGCGGCACAGGAGACGGACGCCTCCCTGGAGGCGCCCTGGCCCAATCCGCGCTACGCCTGGTATGTGGTCGGCGTCCTGGTGCTCGCCTATACGAGTTCGTTCATCGACCGGCAGATCATGAGTCTTCTGGTCGGGCCGATCCGGGCCGATCTCGGCATTTCCGATACCCAGTTCAGCCTTCTGGTCGGCTTCGCTTTCGCCATGTTCTACAGCGTCATGGGCCTGCCGATCGCCTATCTCTCCGACCACTACAGCCGCCGCGCCATTATCGGGGTCGGCATCACCACCTGGAGCATCATGACCGCCCTGTGCGGCCTGGCGCAAAGCTTCTGGGGCCTGTTCGCGGCGCGGGTCGGCGTCGGGGTCGGTGAGGCGACACTTTCACCGGCAGCCATTTCGCTGATTGCGGATTATTTTCCCAAGGAACGGCGGGGGCTCGCCACGGCGGTCTATGCCACGGGGGTCTATTTCGGCTCCGGTCTGGCCCTGATCATCGGCGGGATCGTCGTCGGGTATGTCAGCCAGGCGGGGACGGTCACCGTCCCGGTCATCGGCGAGGTCGCGCCATGGCAGATGACCTTCTTTTATGTCGGCCTGCCCGGCGTCTTGATCGCCCTGCTGATGTTTTCCATCCGCGAACCCGTCCGGCGCGGCCTTAAATCCGATCTGGCGACACGCGGGTCCGTCACGGACGCGTTCAAGGCCCTGTTTGTGTTCATCCGCCAGCGCGCCTTGACCGTGGCCATGGTCTTTTCCGGGTTCTCGATGCTGGGCATGGCGGTGATCGCCTATCTTGTCTGGACGCCGGCCATGTTCATCCGGGTGCACGGCTGGGAGGCGTCGCAGATCGGCATTGTCCTTGGACTGATCGTGCTGGTCGCCGGATCGGGCGGCATTCTGACCGGCGGCTGGCTGGGGGACTATCTGGCCGCGCGCGGCCGCAAGGATGCCGCGCTGCGGGCGACCCTTTACGGCGGCGTGCCTGCCGTGCCCCTCTCCATCCTGGCACCCATCATCCCCGATCCGGTCCTGTCCCTCGTCGTGCTGACCTTGGCTTTGTTCTGCCTGACAACCACCCAGGCGCTGCCGGTGGTGGCGCTTCAGCTCATCACGCCCAACCAGATGCGGGCGCAGATGTCCGCCCTCTATTTCTTCGTGGGCAGTCTGTTGATCTTTTCTTTCGGGCCGACATCCGTAGCGTTGCTTACGGATTATCTGTTCGGGAACGATCAGGCCGTTCATTACTCGTTATCGATCGCCTGTGCCATTCTCACACCGATCGGTGTTCTGATCGCCTTTCTCAGTTTGACGCCTTACAAGCGCTCCGTGGACGCGGCAGCCGAGTGGGAGTAGGAGCCTGAGCCCATGAAAATCGGCATCTCCGAACGGTTCGGCGACAGCGCCACGCGCGATCTGTCCTATGCCAAGGACTTCGCCGCCACCATGGAAGGGCTCGGCTTCAATTCCCTGTGGATGCCGGAGCATGTGGTCTTCTTTTCCCAATACCGCTCTCCTTATCCCTATCATCCGGAAGGGATCCCGCCGTTCGGGCCGGGCATCGGCATTTTCGATCCCATCATTCTGACGGCGGCCTTGTCGCAGGCCACATCCACATTGCTCTTTGCAACGAGCATTCTCATTCTGCCGCAGCGCCCTGTGCTGCTCACGGCCAAGGAGATCATGACCCTCGATCATGTCACCGGCGGCCGGTTCCTGTTTGGCGTCGGCGGCGGTTGGGCTGCTGAGGAATATGAGGCGCTGGGTACGCCCTGGGAAAAGCGCGGCAAACGCTTCGACGATTATCTGCGCGTCCTGCGCCGCGTCTGGGCGGAAGAGATCGTCGCCCATGACAGCGATTTCGTGTCCTTCGAGCATGTCATGCTGAACCCGAAACCGGTGACGCCGGGCGGTCCGCCCTTCGTCATCGGCGGCGATTCCAAGGCGGCCATGCGCCGGGCCGCGCGCTACGGTCAGGGATGGTACGGCTGGTGGACGGACAATGATCTTGAACCCCATCTGGCGGTCCTGCACACGATCCTGGAAGAAGAGGGGCGGGTGGGCGATCCCACATTTAAGATCTATCTGGGCACGCCTGCCCGCGACCAGAGTGCGGAGGAGATCCGCACCCGGATCGATGAGGCCCGCCGTCTGGGCGTCGATCAATTCGTGATCGCGCTGCCCATCGATGTATCGAACATGGAACACGACCTGCGCTTTTGGGCCGGAACGCTGCTCGGCCCCTAACGCTCAGGCCCAGGGATCAGGGGCGAGGCGGACCAGGATCTTGCCCCGGTTGCGGCCTTCGAGCACCGCCCGGAGGGCGCCCGGCGCTTGGTCGAGACCGTCCTTAATCTCCACATCCCAGACGATCAGGCCGTCGCGGATCCAGCTTTTCATCTGTGCCACGCCTTCAGGCATCCGCCGCCAATAGGTGGAAATCAGGAAGCCTTCCATCCGGGCCCGGCGCATGAGCACGTTCCGCAGAAGGCTGACGGATTGCCAGCTCTCGGCCGCGTCGTAAGACCCGATGAACCCGCACAGGACGATGCGCGCCCGGTCGTTGATAATGGCCAGGACCGCATCGAGGACATGGCCTCCCACATTCTCAAAACCGACATCGATTCCTTGGGGGCAGGCGGCGGCCAGCGCCGCGTCCAGAGGCGTATCGGCCTTGTAATCCACGGCGGCGTCGAAGCCGAACCGGTCCGTCAGCAGAGCGCATTTGTCCGGACCGCCCGCAATGCCCACGGCCCGGCATCCTTTCAGCTTCGCGATCTGCCCGACCAGGGACCCGACGGCGCCGGCCGCGGCCGTGACCGCAACCGTTTCGCCAGCGACGGGCCGGCCTGTCTCAAGCAATCCGAAATAGGCGGTCATGCCGTTCGGGCCCAGAACGGTGGCGTGATCTTGCAGGGTGAACCCGTCATCCTCCGGACCGAGCGGATCCGCATGGGCCAGAATGCAATGCTCTGCCCACACCCCCATACCGCGCACGATCGTGCCCGGCGGCAGGCCGGGCTGACGCGAGTCCACGATCCTGCCGTAGACAAAGGAGCGGACCGGATCGCCAGGGCCAAGGGGCGCGGCGTGTTGATCCACATCGCACATCCACAGCCGGATGGTCGGGTCGATCGACAGATAGATCGTGCGGATCAGGACCTGACCGTCTTGCAGCGGCGGCAGATGGGTTTCGGTCAGCTCGAAATCATGGGCCTGCATGGCGCCCTGGGGACGCCGGGCCATCACCCATTGGCGCGTGACGGTCACGAGGGATCGCCTGCTTGCGGCACCCGCATGATCTTCAGCTCATCGATCCCCTTGAAGCCTTGCACCTGCACGACCCGCTGCCGGAACCGCCAGCGGTCGCCTTCGTCCCGCAGTGTGTCCGCATAGCGGCCCCAGATTTCGATCTGGTCGCCGCCGGGCCGTTCGTGCCAGGCGTAAATGTAGGAGAGCGCTTCCGCTTCGCAGGGCCCGGTGCTCCAGACACGGATATTCGTGAGATGATGGCTCATGCGGGTAAAGCCGGTCACGATCTTGCCGACCACCTCGCGCACCTGGGCACGGCCCTCATAAACATAGCCCTCTTCGAAAATGCAGTCCTCGGCGAAGAGCGATGCGAAGTCGTCGAGACGTTTTTCATCCAGGAAGTGGCAATAGTCGAGCAGTGTCTCGGTGACGCCGGACAGCGTCTTTGGATCGGGCATGAGGCGCATGAGTCATGATCTCCCACTGTATGAACGGATGCCATGCGGCACGTTTTGCCCATGCTACCTTAGAACCCTGCTCAAGCGCGCGCATGGGAGCGGAAAAGCCGGACCGAATGCCAAAAAAATGCGCTAAAATGCCGGATGACTTGGGCGTGAAAGCGGGTGACCGTTGATATGTCCAAACATCATGCGAGGGCGCATCGTGCAAGGGAGAACACTATGGATCTGGGCCTGACCGCCTCGTTCGGGAGCAAACCGGCCCGCGACTTCGGTTTCGTAAAGACTTTTGCGCAAGCTACGGAACAATTGGGGTTCACGTCTTTGTGGGCGCCGGAGCATGTGGTGTTCTTCCCGCCCGAATCGATCACATCGGAATATCCCTATACGGAAGACGGTAAGATGCCCTGGACGGGGCATGATTTCGGCGTCTACGATCCGCTTTTCGTCATTGCCATTGCCTCCAGTGTCACGACCCGGTTGCGGTTCGGCACGAGCATTCTCATTTTGCCGCAACGCCCCGCTCTGCTGACCGCCAAGGAAGTGATGACGCTCGATCATATTACCCAAGGGCGTTTCGAACTGGGCGTCGGAAGCGGTTGGGCGGCGGAGGAATATGCCGCGCTGGGTGTGCCGTTCGGGCGGCGGGGCAAGCGGTTCGACGAATATATCGAAGCCATGCGCGCGGCCTGGACCCAGGACCGCGCCGCCTATGACGGCGAGTTCGTCTCGTTCGAGAATGTGGTTCTGCTGCCGAAACCCGTGACCCCGGGTGGCCCGCCATTCCTGATCGGAGGCGATTCCAAACCGGCCATGCGCCGGGCGGCCCGTTTGGGCGACGGCTGGTATGGCTGGTGGGCCAACTATGAGTTGGAACCGCATCTGGCCGAACTGCGCGCTACGTTGGAAGCGCACGGGCGGGGCGACGACGAGTCGTTCCGCCTGAAGCTGGGGTTACCCTATACGGGCACGCCGGACGACCTTCACAAGAAGATCGATGAAGCCCGCCGCCTGGGCGTCAAGGAACTGGTTTTGTCGCTGCCGATCCGCAGCGCGGCCATGGAAGACGATCTCAAACTGTGGGCCGGGGCCTGCGGGCTTGTGTGAGGCAATGAAGAGGACGGGGAAGCAGCCATGACCGCCGAGATCGTATTCGACCATCCGTTGCGCAACGGCTCCGTGACCGTCAGCCAGGAGACGAAAGAGGGCGTCATCTATCTGCATTTCGCCGCCGTCATCGAGACCCAGCATCCGGCCAAGGTGATCTTCGAGCAGATCATTCAGGGTTTCACGGACAGTCATAAGTCCTGGCTCTGGCCCGTGAAATATGAGACGGCGCCCGAGCCTCTGCCCTACGAGGTGCATGAGGGCTGCCGCTTCCGCATGGGCTACCGGGTGCCGCGCATGGACAATCCGGACGAACTCATGCCCGAGGTGGTCTACACCTATCGGCTCAAAACCTACCGTCCGGACGAGTTTCTGTTCGAATATGAAAGCATCGACCATCCGCTGGAAGGGGGTGGGACCGTGCGCGCGGTGCCGACCAGCGAGACCACAAGCCGTTTCGATTGGCGCGGCACTTACTGTCCCAAGGCGGGCCAGGAGCGGGTGATCGACTCGCTGCGCCATTATCTGCCGCCGCTTTACGAGGAATTTGAACGCAATATCGAGGCCGGTCCCCGCTGATCAGGCCTCGTCCAGTGTCTCGCGCTTGACCCTGATCCCCGCCTTGTCCCGGTCCCAGGTATCGGCGGTCACGCCATCCTCCCGCAATTGGGCTTTCTGGACTTTGTCCGTCGGCGTTCGGGGCAAGGCCGTCATGATACGGATATAGCGCGGCAGCATGAAATGGGGAAGCCGGCCGATCAGGTCGTTGAAGAGATTGAGGGGATCGACCGTATCCGGCGCTTTGGGCTCGATAATGACCATGACCTCGTCCTCCCCGAGATCACTCGGCACACCGATGACCGCGCAATCGGCGACTTGGGGCAAGCTGTTGACCACGGCTTCCACCTCTTGGGAGGAGATGTTCTCGCCACGGCGCCGGATCGCGTCTTTCTTACGGTCGACGAAATAGTAATTGCCTTCTTCGTCCCGGCGCAGAAGATCGCCCGTATGGAACCAGCCATTGCGCCAGGCCTTCACCGTCGCCTCCGCCATGGCGAAATAGCCGTGGGTCAGGCTCCAGGGCAGGTCGCTGCGCACGATCAGCTCTCCGGCTTCGCCAACCGGCACTTCGCAGTCATGGTCATCGACAAGACGGCAGGTGATCCCGTCGCGCGGGCGGCCGCAACTGCCTTTGACCCTGGTGTTCAGATCCGTGACCAGAACAAGAGGGGCCTCGGTCGATCCGTAGCCGCTGAAATACTCGAACCGGAAGGCCTCAGCAAAGGCGATGGTTTCATCCGTAACGGGATAGAAATGGGTGCGGCGTAAAGGATTGTTCGCCATATCCCGGTCTTCGGCCGTTTTCGCCAGGAGCACCGTCATACTGCCCAGAAGGCCGCTGGTGACGGTCGATCCCGTCCGGCGCATATCGTCCCAAAAGGTCGATCCCTTGAAGCCGTCCACCAGCGCGATCGAGGCGCCATGGATGAGGGCGGAATAAACCGGCCCCGTGCCGCCCGCGTGGAAAAGTGGCCCGTTGACGAAAATCCGGTCTTCAGGCGTCACGAAGCCATAGGTTGCTTTGGCAATCGTATACTGATGAAGATAGGAGGACAGAACGCCCTTGGACGGTCCCGTCGTGCCCGAGGTGAAGAGTATCGATTGGGTGTCCCAGGGCATCAGGTCATCGGGCAGGTCCGCCGCGCGGCCCGGATCGGCCATGTTGGCGGATGGCAGGAGGGTGACATCGCCCGGCGGCTCGGCGTCGGCGGTGCCGGCGCAAATCACATGGGTGAGCGCCGCCCGGTCGATCCCGGCGAGCCTGGAGACCAGTTTGCCATGAGCGACCATCACGCGCGCGCCCGACAGGCTCAAGGCATGGGCGAGCAAAGGGCCGCGATAGGCCACATTGATCGGTACAAAGATCGCACCCAGCAGATTGGCGGCGAACCAGGTCAGCACGGCGTCCCGCCCGTTCGGCAGGAAGCAGACGATCCGGTCGCCCCGTCCGACCCCCAATGCCTGAAAGGACGCTGCCCAGGCCCGGGCCTCCGTCGCGGCATCCGCATAGGTTATCCGGCTGCCGTCACCGAAAACCGCGAAGATGCGGTCCGGAAACTCGCGCTGGGCCCGTGCCAGCAGACAGGAGAGAACGCACTCCGTCCGGCCGGGCATGCGGGACTCGAACCATTCGGGATGCGCCATGGCGGCCTCATCTTGAAAGACGGATCAGCGGATCTCCATGATAGCGATGCCGGGGCACGTGTTACAATGAATGGGGCGCAACGGCCGGGCCGGCGTCTTCCGGTTTGGCGCGACCATGTGTGAAAATGGACGCGAAATGCCGAATGATAAGGCAATGGGGCCCCGCGCCGTGCGTGCGGGGGGATGATAGATTCTCTTGATGCATTAGGATGTAAGACGCTGCGCTCGTCTGAAACGGAGGTCCGTATGAAAATCGGTCTTGTCGCCCCGGCCGGAAACAGTCCCCGGCGTGATTTCGGATTTCTCAAGGCCTTGAGCCAGGCCATCGAGGATGTGGGGTTCGCGTCGATCTGGGCGCCCGAGCATGTGGTGTTCTTCCCCTCCGACAGTTACGATTCGCAATATCCGTATTCGGACGATGGGGCGCCGCCCTGGGGATCGGAAATGGGAATCTACGACCCGCTTTTCGTCTGCGCCATGGTGGCGGAATGGACGACGACCTTGCGCATGTCGACGAGCGTCCTCATCCTGCCCCAGCGGCCTGCTTTGCTGACCGCCAAGGAAGTGATGACCCTGGATCATATCGCGCAAGGCCGCTTCGAATTCGGCGTCGGCGGTGGTTGGTCCTCGGAAGAATATGAGGCCCTCGGCGTGTCTTTCGAGAAGCGGGGCAAGCGCTTCGACGAATATATTGAAGCGATCCGCGCGGCCTGGACTCAGGACCGGGCGGCCTATCACGGCGAGTTCGTCTCTTTCGAGAATGTGGTGCTGTTGCCGAAACCCGTCACGCCGGGCGGCCCGCCCTTCCTGATCGGCGGGGATTCCAAGGCGGCCATGCGCCGGGCCGCGCGCCTGGGCGACGGCTGGTATGGCTGGTGGGTGAAATACGAGCTGGAACCCCATCTGGCGCAGCTCCGGGCCATTCTGAAAGAACACGGCCGGGAGAACGATCCCAATTTCCATCTGAAGGTCGGCATTCCGTATGAGGGGGATCCGGACGGTCTTGCCGCGAAGATCGAGGAAGCGCGCCGGAACGGCGTCGGCGAATTCACCCTGGCCTTGCCCATCGGTGCCAAATCGCTCGATGCGGATGTCCGGTTGTGGGCCCAGGCGGCGGGCTTGTCCGGGTAAACAGTATACGGAAAAAGGAGGGCGGCACCATGTTCACCAAGCAGGTGGAAGGGGAGTCCGTTATCATCAGATTCGAGGTGGTCCTGACCTCCAGCCGGCCGCCGGAGGACGTCTGGCGCGCCCTGGAACAGTCGCTGATCGACTCGAAACAGTCCTGGATCTGGCCCGACGAGCACAGTGTCATGGTTGCGCGCGAAACGCCGCTCCGTGTGGGGTGCCTGCTCATTACAACCTACACCATGGGGACGCCTGACGCGCCGGAGGACAAGGCGGAATTCACCCACGAATATACGCTGGCTCAATATGATCCGGATGCGATGCTGCTCGAATACCGGGCGCAGCCGGAGCATCCGTTTCAGGGCGGGGCTGTTGTGCGCACGGTGCCGCAGGACGGCGGCGGCAGCGAGATCCGCTGGGTCGGCACCTATGTGATGCCCCGCAAATTCGAACATCTCGGGGATCAGTTCGGCTGGTATCTCTCGGTCTTTTTCGGCTCGGTCGAAAAATGCCTGCGCGCCCGCGAAGCCGGGAGCACGCAGTAGGATAAGCCTTTCCGCCGGTCCCGGATCAGTTCCGCAGCCGGAGTTCCACGCCGAAGGTCCGGCCCGGCGCCAGATAGGACGCGAAGGCGCCGGTATTGAGGGGCGCATCCACGATCCGGAAGGCGTAGGTCTTGTCGGCGACGTTTTCAACAAAACCGATCACTTCGAAACCGGCGGCCGGGCGGATCCCGAAATAGATATTGCCGACACCATAGGCCTCTTGGGTCGTACCCGGATCGAGGTCGCCGTCGAAGACCACATCGTCGCGCCATGACCACTGGCCGCTGACGAAGCCGTCCACATCGCCGAACAGCGGAAAGTCCTGCTGGGCGGTCACGGCATAGCGGAAGCGGGCATTGCCGTTAAGGTCCTCGCCCGAGAGATCCTGACCGGTGATCAGGCATTCCGCCGGATCGCTGACCCGGCAGGGCGCGCCTTCATATTCGACGAATTCTCCGTCCACGAAGGAGGCACTCACGGTCACGAACGCGCCCTCCCAGGGATTGGCGGCCAGATCCGCTTCGATGCCGGTCACTTCCAGCACGCCGGCATTGCGGAAGACGAAGCTGTTGGCGTTGCCGTCGAAGGCCGAGGCCTGGAAATCCTGGAACCGGCTGTAGAACGCCACCACATTGGCGCGCAGGCGGCCGTCGAAGAAGACGTTCTTGGTACCGAGTTCCACATTGATCACGGTTTCCGGATCGAGCACCGGATCGGCGACCGCCATGGAGTCGAAGAACGGGCCGCCGATGGCCGTGTCGATGGCATGGCCCTTATAGCCCCGGTCGAAGGAGGCGTAGATCATATTGTTGTCGGTGTGGAAGTACTGCACACCGAAGGATCCGACCCAGTTGACGTCTTCCGCCGATTCCTCATTGAACTGATCGTTGACGAAGGCGGGCAGCGGCAGGTTGCCGGTGCGGGCGCCTTCCGCCTCGATTTCCTCCCAGAGCAGCCGCAGGCCCGCGAAGGCTTGCAGCCGATCGGTGAAGCGGTAGGTCGCCTGGCCGAAAATCGCGGCATTGTTGACCCGCACGACCGGCCTTGAGACCTCCGAAACGCCGCCCAAGAAGCCGCCCGCGAGGAACTGTTCTTCCTCGAAGCGCTGGTTGAAATAGTAAAGACCCAGAACGTAGGTCAGGTCCTGATCGTCCGGCGAGAGGAGCTGGATTTCTTCCGTGAAGATCCGCAGATCCCGGTTGGCGATCGTGTCGTCCAGCAGGTCGATGGGCAGTTGATCCGCATCGGTGCTGTCGAACTGGTTCCAATTGCGCAGACCGGTGATGGATTTCAGCACATGCCCGTCGGCGAAGGTCCAGGCATTCTCGAAGGCCAGATGAACCGTCTGGCTTTCTTCCGTATCGAAAACGCCGCTGATGGACTCCCGGTTATCGGGCTCGATGGTGACGCCGTTCAGATCGGTGAACAGGATCGTGGTTTCCGGAACGACCACCGGATCGGTACCGGTGAAGGTCCGTGTGCAGCAGATATCGTCGGTCTCCACATAGGAGAGGGTCAGGCCGCTGGAAAAAGCGCCGTTCTCATAATCGGCCACCAGCCGGATACCCCAGCGGTCCTTGCGGTTGACCGTGGTGTTGAGAACGACATTGTCGATATAGCCGTCGTTTTCCTCCAGATAGAAGCCGGAGACCCGGACGCCGAGATTGTCCGTCACGGGACCGCCGAAGGCCGCTTCCGCGCGATAGGTATCGTAGCGCACGCCATAGCGGAAAATGCCGGATGCTTCGAACTCATCGCCCGGCCGTCTGGAGATCACGTTCACCGCGCCGGCGGAAACGTTCTTGCCAAAGAGCGTTCCTTGAGGACCGCGCAGCACTTCGATGCGTTCCACGTCCCAAAGGGCGGCGAGGCCTGAGCCGCTCGGCCCCGTCACAACACCGTCGATAATGGTGCTGACGCTTTGCTCAACGCCGTTCGCGAAGCCCAGACTGCCCACGCCGCGAATGCGCAGGGCGGAGCCCGCCGTTGCAACCGACTCCTGATAATCGAGAGAGGGGTCCAGATAGAACAGGTCCCGGATATCGTCGATCCCGACGCGGCTGACCAGATCGCCGTCGAGCGCTTTGAGCGAGATCGGAACTTCCAGTTCGCTCTGCTCGCGTCTCTGGGCCGTGACGATGATCAGTTCGGAAGGCGCTGCGCCATCCTCCCCGCCTTGGGCGAGGGCCGGATCCGTGCCCGCGAACGCGCAGAACATGGTGCCGATGGCTATGCTGGACCGAGGACGATATATCATGTGTCTTTCCCCCAATTTGCGTGCCTTAAGTTTTGCTTGTGCCCGCACGCCCGCTCGGAAAATCATCCCGTAATCATATCGAATTCTTCGGCTTTCCGCTTGGAAACTATGTGCTTGCATATGTCCGGGCACTCGGCTCTTTGCGCCAATGAGTCTGCAACTTGGGTACGGCGATGCGAAAAGCGCAAGGCATGCTTTCCGGCTCGCGCCGCAGGACGCGGCAATCTTGTCCGGCTCCCGTTTCTATGGCCTGATACGGCAGGCGCCAGAGGGCGAACCGCAGGATCTGGAGCGGTATCTATAACGGTCGATCGGTAGTGTAAGGAGCGGTGATGGCTTGGAATTTCGGCGATGTCCTGGAAGAGGTATCGGATCATCTGCCCGGGAATCATCCGGCTTTGATCCACGGCAACCGGGTCGTGGTCTGGGCGGATCTCGTGCGCCGGACCAACAATCTGGGGCGTGAGCTGCTTGAGCGCGGTGCCCAGCATGGCGACAAGATCGCCTTTTACATGCGCAATCAGCCGGCTTACATGGAGCTGTTGCTCGCCTGCTTCAAAGCGCGTCTGGTGCATGTCAATGTCAACTACCGCTACAAGGCGGATGAGCTGGCCTATATCTTCGACAATTCCGATTCATGGGCCGTCGTTTACGATGCGGAATTCCGCCCTCTGATCGATGCGATCCGCGGCGCCTGTCCCAGGGTCAAGCTGTGGATTGAGGTCAACGCCGCATCTGACCTGCCCGCCGGCACGCTGGATTACGAGGCCCTGGCCGATAGCGGCAAGGGGCAGCCCCTCGATATCTGGCGCTCACCGGAGGATCTGATTTTCATCTATACCGGCGGGACAACGGGCATGCCGAAGGGCGTCATGTGGTCCCATGACGTGCTCATGCGCGCGCTGCTTTATTCCCTGAAGCCGCCGGAGCGGGAAAAGCCGTTTGAGACCACGGAAGAATTCCTGGCGGTGGTGCGCAGCGAGTCCATGCATAACCGGCATCTTGCGATCGCGCCGTTCATGCATGCCGCCGGCATGACGGTCGCCATGTCGGTGCTGGTGGGCGGCGGCACGGTGGTGACCTTGACGTCCCGGTCCGGCCTCAATCCGGAAGAGCTGTGGGAAACGGTGGGCAAGCGGAAAATCACCACCATGACCATTGTCGGCGATGCCTTCGCCAAGCCCATGCTCAAGACCCTCGACGAGGACCCCGGGCGGTACGATGTATCGTCCGTCCAATCCATCGTCTCCTCAGGGGTCATGTGGAGCATGCAGGTCAAACAGGGGCTGCTCGCCCATATGCCGCAAGTAACCCTGCTGGATTCCCTAGGCTCGACGGAAGCGCCTGCCTGCGGGGCTTCGGTGACCACCAAGGACGGCACCATGGAGACGTCCGATTTCCGCATCGGGGCCGACTGTAAGGTCTTCGACGATCAGGACCGGGAGGTTCTGCCGGGCAGCGGCGAGGTCGGGTTCATCGCGCGCTCCGGGCTCATTCCATTCGGCTATTACAAGGACGAGGAAAAGACCAAGCGGACCTTCCGGGTGATCGACGGTGTGCGTTATGCCATTCCCGGCGATATGTGCCGGGTCGAGGCCGACGGCAGGCTGACGCTGCTGGGCCGCAGTTCCGCCGTGATCAATACGGGCGGGGAAAAGGTCTTCGCGGAAGAGGTGGAAGAGATCGTCAAGACCCATGGAGCGGTCTACGATGCCGTGGTTGTCGGCGTGCCGGACGAGCGCTGGGGGCAGGCGGTGGTCGCCGTTGTGGCGCTCAAGGCCGGGCACGATGCCGACGAGCAGACTCTGAGGGATCACGTGCGCGCCCATCTGGCCGATTACAAAGTGCCGAAACGTGTGGTCTTTGAAGAGGATTTGCAGCGTCTGCCCAACGGCAAGGCGAATTACGATTTCATCAAGAGTACAGCGCGGGCGGCTCTGAACATCGAAGAGTGATCCGGAGGCGGAAGGCTCTTGCCTCGGTCTCAGGCCGAGCCGTCGAATACCTTGATCAGGGCGTCGCGTTTCGGCAGCGCGGCGGCCAGCGTGCGTTCCTTGATATAGCCGTAGCCCCGCACATCCTGGGGAAAATCCGCGATGGCGACGGCCGTTTCATAGGTCTGCGGAGTCAAGGACCCGCAGATCCGGCGGATCAGGGCTTCGTACTCCTTGATCAAGGCCCGTTCCGTGCGCCGTTCCTGGGTGTAGCCGAAGGGATCGAAGGGCGTGCCGCGCATCCCCCGCAAGGCGGCCAGCAGGCGGAAGGCGTTCAGCATCCAGGGTCCGAAGGCGCGCTTGAGCGGCTGTCCCGTGGTTTTGTCGCGTTCGCCTAGAATGGGCGGGGCGAGATGAAAGCGGAGCGTATACCCGTCTTCGAACTGATCCTGGATCTGTTCGCGGAAGGTACCATCCGTATAAAGACGGGCCACTTCATACTCGTCCTTATAGGCCATGAGCTTGAAGAAACCCTGCAGCACGGCCTCGGCAAAGACGCCGGTTCCGCCTGCGCGCCGGTCCGCCTCCTGGGCGAGGGTCACCAGGGCCTCGTAGCGGCGCGCGTAAGCCCGGCTTTGATAGGCGGTCAGAAACGCTTTGCGCCTTTCCAGAGGGGAAAGATCCGCATTCGGCGCACCGCTCGCGGCTGGCGGGCTTTGAGCCAGCGCTTTGGGATCATGGGCCAGGGTGCGGCCGATGCGGAATGCCTGCCGGTTGAAGGCGACCGCGACGCCGTTGATCTCGATGGCCCGTTCGATGGCGTCCGCGCTCACGGGCAGATCGCCGCTCTGATAGGCATAGCCCACCATGATCATATTGGCGCCGATACTGTCGCCCAGAAGCCGCCGGGCCTGGGCCGCCGCTTCGACCCATGCGGTCTGTCCGTCTGCGGTGCTTTCTTCGATCAGGCGGCGCGCGCCATCGGCCCGCAGATCCACGGGCTGGCCGATCTGATAATGGCCCGGCGGCGTGGCATGGTCGTTCAGGATGACGCGCGTCCGGTTGGGATCCACTGCGTTGAGCGCGTCCCCTGTTGCCGTCACCGACAGATCGCAGCCCAAGAGCAGATCGGCTTCGCAGACGCCGACGATCGGAGAAAGGTCATGGGCGCCACTGCTTGAAATACGCAGATGGCTGAACACTGCGCCGCCTTTTTGCGCAAGACCGGTCATGTCATAGGCGGCGAAGCGCTTGCCCTCGAGATGGGCGGCCATGCTGAGCAAGGCGCCGATCGTCACGATCCCGGTGCCGCCGATCCCGGCAATGACCGCTGACCAGTCCGGTCCTGCGGTTCTCCGCGCGGGCTCGGGACACGCGGCGCTGTCCATGGCCGGTCTGCCGGCGTCCTGCCGCTTCTTTTTCCGGGTGCCTTGAACGGTCACGAAAGACGGGCAAAAGCCTTTCAGGCAGGAATAATCCTTGTTGCAGGACGACTGGTCGATCTCGCGTTTCACGCCGAACTCCGTCTGCTTCGGCAGGACCGAGACGCAGTTCGATTGGGTCGAACAGTCGCCGCAGCCCTCGCAGACCCGGTCGTTGATCACCACATGGGTGTCCGGATCGGGCGCGAGCCCCCGCTTGCGGCGGCGGCGCAGTTCGGCCGCGCAGGTCTGGTCGTAGACCAGGACCGTCGTGCCCGGTGTCTTACGCAACTCTTCCTGTACGGACGGCAGGTCGTCCCGGTGGTGGAGCGGGACGGCACTGGGCAGGTCTACCCCATCGTAGCGCTTGAGATCGTCCGTCACAAGACAGACACGCTTCACCCGTTCGGCCAGAACTTGACACAGAATATCGGGAACCGTGAGATCGCCGTCATGGGGCTGGCCGCCGGTCATGGCGACCGCGTCATTGTAGAGGATCTTGTAGGTGATGTTGACGCCGGACGCGACGGCGGCGCGAATGGCCAGGAGGCCCGAGTGATTATAGGTTCCGTCCCCCAGATTCTGGAAGATATGCGGTGTCTCGACGAAGGGCGCGATCCCGATCCAGTTGGCGCCTTCGCCGCCCATCTGGGTCGGCGGCAGGGTGTCCCGGTCCATCCACAAGGCCATGGTGTGACAGCCGATGCCGGACAGTGCCATGCTGCCGTCCGGAATCCGGGTCGAGGTGTTATGGGGGCACCCTGAGCAAAACCAGGGACGGCGCGCTTCCGCCTGGGCCATCCGGTTCTGCGAGTCCGTGAGGCGTCCGGAGAGCTGGGTGAGACGCTCCCGCAGCGGATTGTCGAGCAGGCCAAGGGCATCGAGCCGTTGCCCGATCAATCCGGCGGTGAGAATCGCGCTCAGCGTTCCGAAACGCGGCACCAGATCGCGTCCGTCCGGATCCTGTTTGCCCGAGAGGCGGGGACGCTGATCCGCAGGCAGATTGTACAGGATGGAGGCCACCTGCTGTTCGATCAGGGCCTGCTTTTCCTCGATGATCAGAATTTCGTCATGGCCGCCCGCAAAAGCGGCGAGGCCCTGGCGTTCCACCGGCCAGATCATGCCCAGCTTGTAGATCCGTAGACCCAGAGCCTCGGTCCGCGCCTCGTCGAGACCGAGCAGCCCGAGGGCGCCCAGAACATCCAGATAGGTCTTGCCGGTACAGATAAGGCCGAGGGTCCGGCGCGGGCCGTTCCGCACGATACGGTCGATGCCATTGGCGCCCGCGAACCGTTCGGCCACGGGCAGGCGGTGTCCGATATGAATGCGTTCTTCCAGATTGGGATCGAAGATCAGTTGCCCATGCAGGCTTTCAGTGGGCAGACCTTCCTCAGAGAGATCCAGGGTGGGCGGATAAATAAATGTGCGGTCGCTCGATGGCAGATCGACAGTGGCCGTCGCTTCGGCCGTCTCGTTAACGCATTTGAGTCCGACCCAGAGACCGCTGGCGCGGGAAAGGGCCCATCCGAACAATCCGAAGGATAGATATTCCTCGACGGTTGCCGGATAGAGGACCGGCACCCCATTGGCGGCAAGGGCGCCGTCGCTTTGATGGGCGGTGGTCGATGATTTGCCCGCGTGATCGTCGCCGAAGGCGAGCAGAACGCCGCCATGGCGGGCGGCGCCGTTGCGGTTTCCGTGTTTGATGGCGTCGCCGGACCGGTCAACGCCGGGGCCTTTGCCGTACCACAGGCTGAAGACGCCATCTCTTGTGGCGGTTGCGAACTGGCTGGATTGTTGGGTGCCCCAGACGGCCGTGGCGGCCAGGTCCTCGTTCAGTCCGGGCTCGAAATGGATGTCGGCGGCCTTGAGGCGTTCCGCCTGCCGCCAAAGCTGGATGTCGAACCCGCCCAGGGGCGAGCCGCGATATCCGGTGATGAATCCCGCCGTATTGAGGCCGGCACGCCGGTCCCGTTCCTTTTGCAGAAGAGGCAGTTTGACCAGGGCTTGTGTGCCGGTGAGATATACACGGCCGCTTGTCTTCGTGAAGCTGTCTTCAAGCGTGACGGAAGCAAGCGTCATGACCCTTTTGCGCTCCGTATGGCAAGCATTGACCGATTGTCATGATTGTGCGGAGCATCCACCCTGGTCTGCCGCGCAACCCCAGTTTGAATACTAGAGCGCTTCATGCGATGCGATCTTGGCAGATTGCGTCACATGTCATACCCTATCGTGACAAAATGTTGCGATAATGAGTGATGGTTGCCGTCGCCTTGCAAAATGCCATCACCAAGAGTGGGAGCGCGTCCTGTGGGGCCTTTGGGGTACCAGAGCTCTCTGCTACGCGATGACAGAGTATGACGTGTGTCAATCAGCACACAATTCTTGCCAGTTGGGTCGATACCATCATCAATGCGGCCGAGTTGGAATGGCCGGACCTGGCCCATGTCTGCGAGCGCGGTAAGATTGGTGTACCGACGAAAGCGCAATCCGGGTGCCGTCTTCCGCACCATATTATGCGCTCGGTCTGGGACGAAGCC
This sequence comes from uncultured Alphaproteobacteria bacterium, assembly GCA_964612085.1. Taxonomy (GTDB): domain Bacteria; phylum Pseudomonadota; class Alphaproteobacteria; order JAJFIK01; family JAJFIK01; genus CAZTCJ01. Next base: position 3,867 of record CAZTCJ010000031.1, on the reverse strand, counting down.
TGCCGCTATACGGGCGACCCGGCCTTTCCGCTGCTGGCCGCGCGCAATCTCAGGCCCAATAGGATCCACACGCTTGGATATTATCTGCTTGCCGCGGAAAGCCTTGACGATATCTGCAACGCCTTCCAGCGGCATTTCCATGTGATCAGTACGGCCGCGGCGCTGAAAATCACGGTCAACGGTAATCAGTACCGGATCACATCGGTCAGCGAACCTGCGGTCAACAACGAAGGCTTTGAGATGTTCATGGCCTTTCTGACGGAGCTGATTGCTCTTCAAGGCACTGAAGATGTCAATCCCTTGAAAGTGACCTTGCGGCGGCATATTTCCTCAGGCGCGGCAAGAGAGCAGTATACGGATTTCTTTCACGCGCCGGTGGAATTCGGCGCCCAGGAAAACTGCGTGGTCTTTCCGCGGCAAGCGATGTTCGAGCCCCTGAAGACGGCCAATCCGGAAATCCGTAAATATTGCGAACGTCAGTTGGCGATCTATCTCAATCAATTCGGCTCCGGTGAGTTCAAGACGCTCGTGCGCTCCAAGATCCTGGAACTTCTGCCCAACGGCTCGGTCACGGAAGCCGATGTGGCGCGGGGACTGAGCCTGAGCCGGTCCAGCCTGGTCCGCCGCCTGCGCCAGGAGGGCACGTCCTACCGCAAGCTCTTCAACCAGACCCAGCTCGATCTTGCCCTGCAATATCTCAAAGACCCGCATCTGCCGATCGGGGAGATCAGTATACGGCTCGGTTTCCAGGATGTGAGTTCCTTCTCCCGGTCGTTCCGCCGGGAGGTCGGCATGGCGCCGCGCGAATGGCGTCAACGTCATCTCAATAGCTGATATCCGGACCGGAAGCGGGCGGTTTGTCCGTTTCGGTCAAACTCCGGGCAGTTACGCTCTTTCCCACGCGGCGGCCTTGCCGGAACGCAATGCTGCGGCACAATAGCAAGGTTAATCGGACCGAACCCTGCCGGAGGCGACCCATGCATTTCGACCACAGTCCCAAGACCCAGGAGATGATGGAGCGCGTTCAGGCGTTCATGGATGCCCATGTCTACCCGAATGAAGAAACCTATGCCCGTCAGCATGCGGCGTTTGGGGCCGACCGCTTTCAAATCCCGGCGATCCTCGAAGACCTGAAGGTCAAGGCGCACCAGGCCGGCTTGTGGAACATGTTCCTGCCGGACTCCACACACGGCTACGGTCTGAGCAATTTGGAATATGCGCCCCTGGCAGAGATCATGGGCCGGGTCGCCTGGTCGTCGGAAGTGTTCAACTGTTCCGCACCCGACACGGGCAATATGGAAGTGCTGGTCCGCTACGGATCGCCCGCCCAACAGGAGCGCTGGCTCAAACCGCTGCTCGCGGGCGAGATCCGCTCCGCCTTTCTGATGACCGAACCGCAAGTGGCTTCGTCCGACGCCCGGAACATTCAGACACGGATCGAACGGGACGGGGATCACTATGTGATCAATGGCCGTAAATGGTGGTCGTCCGGCGTCGGCGATCCCCGGTGCAAGATCTATATCCTCATGGGGAAAACGGACCCTGCGGCCGCGACCTACCATCAACAATCTATGATCTTGCTGCCCGCCGATACGCCGGGCGTCAAGATCGTCCGGATGTTGCCGGTCTACGGGTTCGACGATGCCCCCCATGGCCATGCCGAAATCATTCTCGAGAATGTGCGGGTGCCGGCCGAGAACATGCTGGCGGGCGAAGGGCGCGGTTTCGAGATCGCGCAAGGCCGCCTGGGCCCGGGGCGGATCCATCATTGCATGCGGACGATCGGCGTGGCCGAACGGGCCTTGGAAATGATGTGCGAACGCCTGCTGACGCGCAAGGCCTTTGGCAAGATCATTGCCGAACATTCCGTCTGGGAACAGCGGATCGCCGAAGCGCGCATCAATATCGAAATGTGCCGCCTGCTGACCTTGAAAGCCGCCTATATGATGGATACCGTGGGCAACAAGGTCGCGCGGGCCGAAATCGCCATGATCAAGGTGGCTGCGCCAACCCTGGCGCTCAAGGTGATCGATGACGCCATTCAGGCCCATGGCGGCGGCGGCGTGACCGAGGATTTCGGCCTTGGCCAGATGTTCGCGCATACCCGCATTCTGCGCATCGCGGACGGTCCGGACGAGGTCCATAACCGCACGATCGCCCGCATGGAGTTCGACAAGACGCGGGCGCGTCTCGATCAAAAGGGCGTATCCAGATAGGAGCGGCGACCATGGCGGATCCGAGAGTGCCGGCGCGCGAAGCCTGTGTGGTCCGGTATCTTCTGGAAAAACACGCCGCCGAACGGCCCGGCAAGGTGTTCGTCCGGTTCGAGGACGGGACGGTGTGGACCTATGGCGAAACCCTGGACCACACCCGCAGGGCCGCCGCCGGCCTCGCCAGTCTGGGCGTGCGTCAGGGCGATCACGTGTTGTGCTGGCTGCCCAACGGCCGCCACGCGCTTCTCACCTGGTTTGCCGCCTCTTATCTGGGGGCGGTCAATGTGCCGCTCAATCCCGCCTATCGCGGCAAGCAGCTTGAGCATGTGCTCACCCTGTGCGATGCGAAAGCGGGGGTGGTCGATGCCGGGTTCGCGCCCCGGCTTCTGGATATCGAACTTGCTCATCTGCGCCATGTGATCCTGGTGGATGGTCCGTCCCCCGAAGGCTTGGCGGACCGGGTCCAGGTTCATCTGATGGCGGATCACCTTGAAACGAAGGCGGATCCTGATGTCCTGGACCGTCCCATCGAGCCTTGGGACAATGCCTATATTCTGTTTACCTCGGGCACGACCGGCCCGTCCAAGGCGGTTATGTGCTCCTATGTTCAGGCCTGGACCAATACCTATGAGGCCTATCACTATCTTGGTCCGGACGATATGTTTCTCGTCAATCTGCCCCTCAATCATGTGAGCGGAAAGGGCGCGATCTATGCCATGCTGGCCCATGGCGGCTCGATCGCTCTTTATGAATCGTTCAAGACGGATACGTTCTGGGACACGATCCGTGAAACCCAGGCATCGGTCTGTATCTTGATGGGGGTGATGCTGCCCTTCCTGTTGAAGGTCCCGCCCGGTGCCGGCGATACGTCGCATCCGTTGCGGATCGGCATGATCGTCCCGTGGGGCGAGGATGCGCTGGCCTTCGCCGAACGGTTCGGCGTTGATCTTTATACGGTCTTCAACATGACGGAACTCTCCTCGCCCATCGTGTCGGAAGCCAATCCGCCCAAGCTGGGCGTGGCGGGCCGTGTGCGGGCCGGGTTCGAGGTGCGGATCGTGGACGATCACGATTGCGAAGTGCCCATCGGAGAGGTCGGTGAGCTGATCATCCGGGCCGACCGGCCCTGGGCCTTGTGCTCGGGTTACTATAACAATCCGGAGGCCACGGCCAAGGCCTGGCGCAATGGCTGGTTCCATACGGGCGATGCGTTCCGCAAGGACGAAGACGGCTATTATTATTTCGTGGATCGTCTGAAGGACGCCATCCGCCGGCGCGGCGAGAATATCTCCTCTTTCGAGGTGGAGGCGGAGGTTCTGACCCATCCGGCGGTTCGCGAGGCGGCCGCCATCCCGGTTCCAAACGAATTGTCGGAAGACGAGGTCATGGTCTGCGTGTCGCTCACTCCGGGCGCGACGCTGAAACCGGAGGCATTGCTGGAGTATCTGGTGCCGCGCATGGCCCATTTCATGGTGCCGCGCTTCATCCGGATCCTGGATGAGCTGCCCAAGACCTCCACACAGAAGATCCAGAAAACCGTTTTGCGGGACCAAGGCGTCACGGACGATACCTGGGACCGGGAAGCGGCCGGCATCCGGGTCACGCGCAACGGCATCGTCCGGGACGATCAGAAGACCTGATCCCCATTCTCTTC
>CAZTCJ010000030.1:20854-39169 GCA_964612085.1 uncultured Alphaproteobacteria bacterium | reverse complement strand
AGGCCGAGCCCTTGGCGGAAGGCGAAATCATCAAGATGCAGCCCTATCAGGCGCGCAGAAAAATGTTGGTCCTGTCGCGCATAGCCGCTATGAAGCTTTTCGGGCGCGTCGTCCCCAGTTTCAGGAATTTGGATTTGTGGAAAGCCGCCCGGCAGACCAATCTGCTGTCTCAAGGAAAGAGCTTTCTGGGCACCTCACGCAGGGTTCTTTTGAAAAAGTTATAGAAGTGAGGGCTATAGAGATCTGAAGCCGTCCTTCTTTCCTCTGCGTTGAATTTGCGTGCCATTGCGTCCTGTCCTCGCAGGGGCGCCGCGCGTTCGTAAGCTTGATGGTCTTTCTAACGGAATGGGTACAATGGTGAATCCCGTCACTGAATTGAAATCGTCGATCGCCCGTAACCTGGCTGAAAAAATCAATGCCAAAGAGTTCCGGGTGGGTGTCGTCGGCCTCGGCTATGTCGGGCTTCCCCTCGGACTTGCGTTCGCCCACCAAGGCGTCACGACGATCGGATACGATATCGATCCGGGCAAGGTGCAGCGGCTCCGCCAGGGCGGCTCTTACCTGTCCACCATTCCCGCCGATCGCGTCCTGCCTTGTGTCGAGAACGGCCGCTTCGATCCGACAAACGACATCGAGCATCTCGCGGCGGCGGATGCGATCGTCATTTGCGTGCCCACGCCGCTCAACACCTATCGGGAACCCGATCTGTCCTACGTCGAGAAAACGATCCAGGCGGTGGCCCCGTATCTGCGCAAGGGTCATGTCATTTCCCTTGAGTCGACCACTTATCCCGGCACGACCCAGGAGATCATCTGCGCCGAGGTGGAAAAGACGGATCTGAAGATCGGCGAGGATGTCTTCATCGTGTACTCGCCTGAGCGCGAAGATCCGGGCAATGTCTCCTTCGACATCTCCTCAACGCCGAAAGTGGTCGGCGGATCCGATCCCGACTCCCTTGCTTTGGGACAGATGATCTATGGGCAGATCAACGATCAGATCGTGCCGGTCAGCTCCCTGGAAACCGCCGAAGCGGTCAAGATTACGGAAAACATCTTCCGTGCGGTGAACATAGCCCTTGTCAATGAACTCAAGGTCATCTTCACCAAGATGGATATCAATATCTGGGAAGTGATCGACGCCGCGAAAACAAAGCCCTTCGGCTATATGCCCTTTTACCCAGGCCCGGGTTTGGGCGGGCACTGTATCCCGATCGATCCGTTTTACCTGGCCTGGAAAGTGCGGGAATTCGGTTTCACGACCCGGTTCATCGAACTTGCCGGAGAGATCAACACGGCCATGCCGGACTATGTCATGCGCCGTTTGAGCGAGGCGCTGAACACGCAAAGCGGCGCCGGGCTGAAAGGCCGCAAGGTGCTCGTTGTCGGCGTTGCCTACAAGAAGAATGTTGGCGATATCCGCGAAAGCCCGTCTTTGAAAATCATGGAAATGCTGCTCGAGCAAGGCGCCGCGGTCGATTATGTCGATCCGTTCGTGCCGGAGATCGATGAAACGCGCAAGCACGGCACTCTTGCCGGCATGCGGTCCATCGACGCCAACGGCATCAAGAACACCGGCTATGACGTGGCGATCATCTGTACGGACCATGATCAATTCGATTATGAGGCGATCGTCGAGCATGTGGGTCTGGTGATCGATACGCGCAACGCAACGAAAGCCCTTCAATCGGGACATGAGAATATCGTCATGGCATAGATGGTTCTGCGGCCCGCCATGGGCGGGCCTCTGGCGATGGGGTTTTGGGAAGAATGAGCCGTACACCGAAATTACTGGCCGTTGCATCGAGCGGCGGTCATTGGGTTCAGCTCCTGAGGCTGCGTCCGGCTTGGGACGGGTGCACCGTTTCCTATGTCACGACCAATCCCGGCTATCGTGAAGCTCTTTTCGCGGAAGAAGCCCAGCGCGGAAAGGACTTGCCGCGTTTTCACATCGTGACCCCGGCAACCCGCTGGCAGAAACTGCGTCTCATCCGCCAGCTTTCTCAAATTCTCTGGATCATCCTGACCGAACGCCCGGATGTGATCGTCTCGACGGGGGCCGCGCCCGGCTTTTGGGCCTTGCGCTTCGGGAAGATCTTCGGCGCACGCACGATTTGGATCGACAGCATCGCCAATGCCGAGACCCTGTCCATGTCGGGCAAAATGGTGGGCAATTACGCCGATCTGTGGCTTACCCAATGGAGCCATCTGAAGGGCAGCGAAAAACCGGAAGCTGAAAAGCCCGACTATCATGGAGCCGTGATTTGATTTTCCTGACTGTCGGAAGCGAGATGCCGTTTCCCCGGCTGATCCGGGCCTTCGACGAATGGTGCGGGGCCCGGCACCGGACGGACTGTTTCATTCAAACGGCCGAGCCTGCCGGTCAAGGCTATGAACCGCAGCACGCCGAATGGAAGGCGTTCCTGTCTCCGGAAGAATTCGAGCAGAAATTCAACGCAGCCGACCTCATCGTCGCCCATGCCGGCATGGGAACGATCATCACGGCCCTGACCAAATCGAAGCCGATTGTCGTCATGCCACGGGTTGCGGCTCTGAACGAGACGCGCAACGACCATCAGGGGGCAACGGCGGACCGTTTCGGAACGCGCGAAGGCGTGTTCGTTTCCTCCGATGAACACGGGCTGGCCAACATTTTGGACGAGGTCGTCGCCTCCAATCTGTCCGGGCTCGCCATGGGGCGGGCCAGCCCATATGCCGACCAGACGCTGCTCGACACGCTCCACGATTTTATCTGGAAATCGTCTTCGTCCCCGCACGGCCGGACTTAAGGAACAGAGCGCAGATCATGGCGAACAACGGGCACCCTTCTCATGAACCGGTATCGGAGACAGAGGCCGCGGCGCCGATGGTCAGCGTGATCATTCCCCATCTCAACCAGCCGGCCTTGCTTGAGCATTGTCTCCAATCGGTAACCCAACAGAGCTATCCGCGAGACCGTTACGAAGTCATCGTGGTCGATAACGGCTCTTCGGCCCCGATCGACGGCATTATCGGCCGGTTCGACGGCGTTCGCGGTTACCAGGAACTGGAGCCCGGCGCCGGTCTGGCCCGCAATCGCGGCGTGGCGGAGGCGCAAGGGGATATTTTCGTCTTTATCGATGCCGATTGTGTCGCCAAACGGGATTGGATCGAACAGGCCGTCCATGCGCTTCATCACGATCCGGCGGTCAAGATCGTCGGCGGGGACGTCCGCATACTGACGCAAGAGCCCGATAAGATGAATGCGCTCGAAGCCTATGAAAGCGTGTTCCACTATCGCCAGAAGCGCTACATCGAAAAGGAAAACTATTCCGGCACCGGCAATCTGGCCGTGACCCGGGACGTGTTCGAGGCTGTCGGGCCGTTTTGCGGTATCGAAAAAGCGGAAGACCATGACTGGGGCGTGCGCGCGACCGGTCTGGGCTACCGCATTCTCTATTGGCCCGCAATGGTCATCTATCATCCGGCGCGCAAAGATCTGAGCGAGCTGTTCCTGAAATGGAACCGGCACATTCAACATGCCCAGGAGCGCTATGCCCGCCAGCGCTTCCCGACCCTCAAATGGCTGACCTATACCGGCGCGGTCGGCGCCTCCGCCGTCTTCGACTTTCTCACGGTCGCCCGCTCTGATCGCATCCATGGCCTTTCGACCAAACTCGGTGCAGGCACGGTGTTGTTCAAGATCCGGACGTACCGGTTCTTCAAGATGGCTTTGATCAGCCTCAACATCAAAAAGCTCTCGAAAGTCGAGTGGAACCGCTAACGGCGTTTACGGACGCCTACCGGTTTGCCGATTAGGATCCTGCCGTTTGGGCAAGACGTGCCCAAGTGATGGGGATTGGGGCAGGCAGGCGTCCTGTCCTGCCGGACCGCCCTGAACGGAAACCGCTTCCGGCAGATCCGTCGAAGGAAACCGGGACGTCATCGGCGCCAAGCTCCCCCAGGTACCGATCGGGACGCTCCCGGCGGGCGCTTCGCCTACGTGTTGCGCGGGATTACCGGAGTCAATATGGTGAGCGAAAGTCATCAAGGATTTAAAGGATTAACGGCCATGTACTTGCGCACAACCTTTTCACGGGTCCTCGTCTGCACTATTGCGGCCGCTTTCCTGTCCGGCTGCGGGCAAGAACAAGACACCGTGGAAGAGACCGTGTCCCACGGCCAAGTCGTCGCCAAAGTCAATGGCCGCGAAATCACAATTCATGAGCTGAATTCCGAGCTTTCCCAGATGAATGCCTCGATCGATCCGGCTGAAATCGAACAGGTGAAGCAGAAAGCCTTGCGGCGGATCGTCGAGCGCACCTTGTTGGAACAGCGGGCCATCGAACAGGACCTGCACCGCCAGCCCGACGTCATGCTGCAGTTGCGTCAGGCGCGTTCGGAAGTTCTGTCACGCAACGCGGTCCGCAACGCCATGGCCCAACACGCCCGCGCCGTCACGCCGGAAGAGATACAGGCTTTCATCACCGAGCAACCCTCGCTCTTTGCGGACCGGCAATTCTTCGAATTCAGTCAGATCATTATCGACAGAACGGACCAAACGGACGCCCTGCTGGACGAGATCGATGAATTCGGCAGCCTCGATGATGCTGCGGCGCTGTTTGAACAAAGCGGGATTACTTTCCGCAAGCAGCCGAGTTCCGGGCATTCAACGCAGTTTCCGGCTCAGATGGTCACCGCCCTGAACGGACTCGAAATCGGCGAGATCTTCGCGGTCAAATCCAAGGATAAGACCTACGTTACCCAATTACTGGAACGGCGCGCCGATCCGTTGATCGGCCAAGACGCGGCGGAAGCAGCTCAGCAGTATCTGGCCCGTCAGCAGACCATGGAGATCACCAATGATCTCGCCCGGGAGGTGACCAGCTCAGCCAATGTGGAGTTCTACGGCGATTTTTCGGAGATGACCTTCGGCCCGGACACGCTGATGGAAGCTCCCGAACCCGCGGACAGCCCGGAAACAGGCGCACAAACACCGGAACCGGCTGAGGCGCCGTCGCAAGATCAAAATCCGGATGAGCAGACCGATCCGGCACCCTAATCTGTTGGACGGAAAGGGCACCATCCGGATTCATTCCGGATTCATTCAGACTAGCGATAGGTCCTGATTCAGAAGAAGTAGACGGAAAAAGCCATGAGCACGATTTATGACTTTCTGACGGTCGCGATTTTTATCGGCATCGTCGGCTTCTATTTCTATCGTCAAAGAGAAGGCGAAGAGGATTTATCCCGTTACATCATCGCAGCGGTCGGCTGTGCTCTGGCGAACTATTTCGGTAATGGCGGATATCACATTGCCGCAATCGGGTTGATCCTGATTACGTTCGGGTTCATCTATCAATTTATCTATAAAGTAAAAGCCTGAAGGTTTTCGCGGATTTCAACCATCAGGTGCGTTTTCTACTTCCAAGCAAAGCCCTGTACTCAGCTTTTCCGGATTACACGGTCCCGACAGATTTATCGCCGATCAAAAATGTCTTTCCGCTCTGGTCGATCGCGCCAAGCATTTCGCGGACAAACCGTTTGTGCAGGGAAAAAGCCTCTCCAGGCTTGTTCGTAATAGTGGAGACGCGCACCAAAACGCCGTCCGGCACTTTCCCTTGCAGGCCATATTGGATCTTCGCCCATTGCCGGGAAAGCGTGGTCTGCGGCACGCTTCCAGCCACACGCGTCCAATAGGTCACCGGCTCCTGACGCCAGTTACGCTTCGTTCCCAACTGCACCACGGGCAATTGAGCACCCTGCGGACCCAGATCGACTTGCGTATAGGACGGCTTGGAGACCTTGAAACCGAGCGAGGCATAGCAGAGTTCCGGGCGATGGAGCTGCAGGGCGTCGCTCTGGCTGGCGCCGTAAGCGATCACGAGCATGACGACATCGCCATTGCCGTTCCGGTAGGCCCGCGCCAGGGTCTGATCGTAAATCCTGTTGGCCAGCGAATCTTCTTCCTCATCGTCGCTCGGAAGCACCGGGATGATGTCTTGATCGACCTGCCACTCGCCGAAGGCTTCCGGAATCATGGCCTCCAGATCGAGAGACTGGGCCGCGGACGAAACCGTCCGGGGCGTCAGGGCGATCGAGAGGACGAGCGCCATCACCATGGCGCCGGAAATACACCAGATCCGAGTCAAGACACCGCTCCCCGCTGCAGGTTTTGCAAGGTTGCCGGCAGTTTGCGAACGGCCGAAATCAAACTGTCGACAAAGAAGACGCCGAAAAGCGAGGCCGTGAAAAGAACGAGGCCGGAGAAATCATGGACGAACCCCTGCCCTACCTCGTCGCCGAAATAATACGTGACAAGAACCAGGAACAGGATGCGCACCACATTCGCGAAGAACGCCACCGGCAGGATGAACAGGCCAAGCAGTATGCTGTGAAAGATATTGTCGTGCTTGGCCAGATAGATGTAGAAAAATCCGACTGCGGACAAACTGAACAGTGAATTCAAGCCGACGCAGGCGTCTTTGACCAGCAACTGATACTGCGCAATGAAGATGACCACGCCGTTCTGCGAAATCGGATAGCCCAGATCGTAAAGCCAGTCGGTCACCAACTGGGACAGCAGCATCTTCAAGGGCGATGTGATGTCGTCCATCAGCCATCCGGGCATCGGCACGATAAAAATCATGAAAAACAGGACGAACCAGCAGCGCCGCAACAGAGCCCAGCCATGCAACAGCAAAATGCAGCTCGCGATAATCGGTATCTGAGCAACCGTTTCCACGGCAAGCATGTCCTGCGAGCTGCCGAGGATATACATCAGAAGGCCGACGATCAGGACCGCGGAGCCTGAAATCAGCGCCGGCGAACGCTTCAAATCGGAGTGATCGGCTGAGTAATAGTTATAGGCCAGCCACAGCGCCGCCATGACGATAAAAGGCCCATGGCCTTCCTGTGGGGTGTCCCAAGGGCCCATGGCCAGGCTGAAATAGGTCGGCAGAAACAGGATCAGATAGGCGACGACGATGGGCCAGTAATCCGGCCAGGGATACCGCCTCAGGGCCGCCATGACGTCTATTGCTGTCTGCTTCGATACCAACTGAGTCATTTACGGATCATTCACATACGGCGTCACGGATATGGAGGCGCTGCTGCAACAGCCTTTCCGAACCTTGGACCGGACCATGCTCCATCGGACGATACTGAACCAAAACGTTTCTAAAAACCCCAAAGGAAATACGCATCCACGCCACACAATACGAATTAATGCTGATCGATTTTTAAATGGAAAGACAATAAATCCGATCAAATTCGCATCATGAACCTATGGTTTACCATCGTCTCTACCCAAAAGGTTCTTGAGTTCAGCGAAATAAAAGCAGACCTCGCAAAACCTTGAGACGTGATATTACACAGATAGCACACGTATGGAAAATAACAGTAACGCGCGCAGAGATGCAAAACCGTGTCCCGCGCCTCGCTACATCTTATGAGAAGCCGACCGGCTATCTCGACGACAAATCCCGGTGCCACAGACCATGCCGGTTTTGACTTCGATCTGCAAGATACTTGGCGCGGATGGCACACTTCGTAAGACCATAGATCAAAAGGTCGAACGGGTTCCCGCCCTGGAAGGCCAGCCTGCCGATGGCGCCCGCACTATGGGAGAATTGCTCGGCATGGGGCGGCAGATAGGGTTTGATCTGGCAGTTGCCCGCATGGCGCCGTGCTTCGATCCGGATCAGATCCCACAGAGTGCCGGGCGGATAGACCGTGAAGGTCAAGGGCTCGCCGGTCCCGGTTTCGGCCATGACCTGTTTTTCGTCTGCTTTGAAGCGCGTGCGCACATAAGCGTCATCGGCGATGATATCCGGAAACGCCCCGACCTTCTCAAGGCCGGCCTCGCTCAGACCGAATACCCCGGCGCCAATGCAATCGGTCTGCACATAGGGCAATCGGCGCCAGGTTTCGAAATACCGTCTCACCAGGAATGGGCAATGGCTGTAATCGGCCACAAGGCGGGGTGCTACGGCCTGGATACGGCCCTGGTTCAGAATCTCGGCCAGGGACGCGAGCGTGGCGTGGGAAACGGTCACATCGGCGTCGATGAAAAAACGCGGCAGGGCCGTCGCGGCCCGGTTGCCCACATTGAGCGCATTGGGCTTGTTGCCCTCCTCCAGCTCCAGAACCCGAATCTGCGGAGAAATGCCGCGCGCACGATCGGCTGTGGCATCGGTGCAGCCATTGCAGACAACGATGATTTCCGGCCATGCGGTTTCGGGCACACCGTGAAGCAGCCCACTCAGCAGCCGCTCGATGACGGTTTCTTCATTATACGCCGGAATGACGACCGAAAAGGGGGCCACGACCTGTTCCGCTTTCACCAGAACGGATTGCGGTCCCACACCGCAATCCCTTGGCATAATAGACCATTTTACAGATCTTGGCCCTTGGAGGAGAGAGTAGAGCGGATCGGCACCCGCGATCACGACGTCGCGTTGGGTGCCTTGTTTTTCGTTCGGCCGCACAAGGCTGTCAGCGTCACGGCAAGCGCAACCAAAAGCCATCCCGTCGCAGGCGACACGGCGGTCAAGGCATAGATCAGACCAACCGCCAGACCTGCCGTGATGACTGCAGTCAAAAGCAGACGCACCATTTCCCACACCGAAATTCGACAGAGACTCAGACAGAGCGACGCACAGTGGAATAAGGGCTATTCGCAGCCGCAGCAATCTTTGATTTGTGTATTTTTTATAAAGGGCGTGTGATGCGCGAACAATCCGACGTCCGACGAAACGAATGCCTGGAGCAGGATCCTAGAAGAAGGACTTGCGCCCGCGCGATCGTTTCGTCTCGGACGGCGCGCTCTCCAGCATATCCAAAACGGCACGTCCGGCCCGCAGGCTCGGACTGTCCTTGCCCAGCCCCATCTCTTCAAGCGCCAGGCGCTGCTGGTCCTGTTGCCATTGCGAAGCCTTGGGATCGGTGAGCAGGATTTCCAGCTCGTCCGCCAGCACTCTGGAATCGACCGCCTCCTGAATATATTCAGGGATCACCCCTTCCCGGCGCACCAGATTGATCAGCGTAATGAACGGCGTATGCACCATGCCTTTCATCAGTTCCGCCGACAGCCAGCCGATCCGGTAGGCGATGACCATGGGCACGCCGGCGAGCGCCAGTTCGGTCGAGACCGTTCCGGAAGCCGCCAGCGCCGCATTGGCCGCATCGAAGGCGGCGAATTTCTCCCGCTGACCCACTAAGTGATAAGGCACCGGCCAGTTGCGGGTCGCCGCCTCCACCTGGGGCTGCACATGGGGCACCACGGGGATCACCGTCTCCAGGCCCGAGACCCGCTCGCACAGCATCGCCGTGGTGTTGCGGAAATCTTCCATCAGGAATTTCACTTCGTTGACCCGGCTGCCGGGCAGCAATGCCAGCAAGGGCGCCTTGCGCGAGATGCGATAGCGCTCGCGGAATTCCTTGCCGCCATGCATCTGGGCGACCCGTTCGACCACCGGATGGCCGACAAAGCAGGCCTGCAGCCCTTCCCGTTCAAAGAGCGGCGGCTCGAACGGCAGTAGCGTCATGACGCAATCGACCATCTCGGCCAAGGCCGCCGCCCGTTTCGGCCGCGAGGCCCAGACCTGGGGCGCCACATATTTCACCACTTTGAGCTCGGGCGCTTTCTTAGCCAGACGGCGCGCGATGCGGTGGGTGAAATCCGGGCTGTCGATCAGCACAATGACGTCCGGGCGCTTGCGCATGGCGAAATCCGCCGTCTGACGCACGCGCTTCAAAATGGTGGGGATCGCCGGGATCACTTCGCGCAGGCCCATGACGGAGGTATCCGCGATGGAAAACAGGCTTTTCAGCCCTTCGCTTTCCATGCCTTCGCCGCCGACGCCGGAAATCCGGATCCGGCCTTTCGTCAGATCCTTGAGCGCCGCGATCAATTGCGCGCCCAGCGCATCGCCGGACGGCTCGCCCGCGATCACCATCACATGGGGCAATGTCTCGACCTGACGGGACCGGCTGGAGCGCATGGGCGCCGCCTCTTCGGGATCAACGGCCTGTATGCTCATGGCGCGCGCTCCTCAGGGGAGAAGCCCAGAACGAACAGGCCGTGCTTGTCGGCAGCGGCCACCACGGCCTGCCGGTCGATCACCAGGGCGCCGCCCGCTTCAACCGCGATACCTGCGAGCCCCGCTTTGGCCGCACCCTCGACCGTCCGCACACCGATGACCGGCAGATCGATCCGGCGTTCCTGACCGGGCTTGGGCATCTTGACGAGCACGCCCGCACGGGCGCTGTCAGACCCGCGCAAATGGCCCGGCAGACCGGCACAGCGGGTCAGCATCTCATCGGTGCCCTCCACGGCCTCGACCGCCAGTACCACGCCGTTCGCCACGACCGCGCCCTGCCCGATATCGTGTTCGCCCAAGGCCGTCACGACGGCGCGCGCCCTGGCGATATCCCGGTCGTGATCCGGCGTCGGTTCGCAGGCACCCATCACACCACCCTTGGCCAGAAGGGCCTCCATCACATCGTCCGCCCCGATGACCGCATATCCCTGTTCTTCGAAATAAGCAACCAGCACCCGCAGAAGCTGATCGTCCCCGCCGCGCGCCGCATTGACCACACGGGGCAACAGCTTCATCCCCGCCATATCGAGCTTTAATTGAGAGAAATCAGGGCGCTTGACGGTTCCGGCGAAAACCACGGCCTGGCACGCCGTTTCCCGCAGGATCGACAGGGTATGCCCCACCGTGCCGAGCGCCGTCCAGGTGTGGGGAAAACGGCTCACCGCATCGTCCGCCATCCCCTGAAAAGCGAGCACGTGGAACGGGCGTTTCTGGCTTTCACAGGCCTCGGCGACCCGAATCGGCAGATTGCCGCCGCCAGCGATGATCCCGAGTTTGGCCTCGGACAGGGTTCAACCCTCCTCAAATCATTCGATTGACTGTGGCCCTTAGGACCGGCCGGATTGTGGCAGACACAAGGGGCGGCGCGATTCGCCTTCCAGAAAGCGGACAATTTCCATGACTTCCGGCTGATCGGCAAAGGTCCGGGAGACCTGCGCCAGACGATCCTTGAGCGTGCCGGTCTCGTCCAGAAACAATGTGCGGAAGGCATTGCGCAGGGCGTGGATCTGCTCGCGCGGCATGTTCCGCCGCTTCATGCCGACAATGTTGAGGCCCGCCAGATGGGCGCGGTTGCCCATCACCGATCCGTAGGGGATCAAATCCCCTTCGAGCCCCGCCATGCCGCCGACGAAAGCATACCGGCCGACCCGCGCGTTCTGATGCACCGCACACAGCCCCCCCAAGAAGACACCGTCCGAGACCGTCACATGGCCGCCGATAGTGGCGTTGTTGGCGAAGATGACATTGTTGCCCACGATGCAGTCATGGGCCACATGGCTGCCCGCCATGAACATGCCGTCGTCGCCCACCACGGTTTGCCCATGCCCCATGACGGTGCCGGTATTCATGGTCACGGTCTCACGCACCACATTGTTCCGGCCCAGGATCAGTTTCGTCGGTTCGCCCGCATATCTTTGATGCTGGGGCGGCGTGCCCAGCGAAGCGAAGGGGTAGACGACCGAGCCCTCGCCGATGGTGGTGTGGCCCTCGACCGCCACATGGCTGATGAGATGCACGCCATCGCCCAGGCGCACATGGGGACCGACCGTGCAGTAAGGGCCGATCTTCACATCGCCGCCTAAGTCGGCGCCGTCTTCCACGACGGCGGTGGGATGGATCATGGTCATAAGCTGGTTTCCTGCGGACGGCCAAAGGCAAAGGCCGCCGGTATCATTTCGACGCGTCGACGATCATCGCGCTGTAGTCGGCCTCAGCGGCCACCTTGTCGCCGACCCGCGCCTCGCCGTGAAATTTCCAGACGGGCCCGCGGGTGTGAACCTTCTGGACCGGGATCTTCAGGGTATCGCCCGGCACCACCGGCTGGCGGAACCGCGCCCGGTCGATGGTCATGAAATAAACCACCTTGTTCTCAAGACCGTCCGCCAGGGAATGGGCCACCAGCGCGGCGGAGGTCTGGGCCATGGCCTCGACCATCAGCACACCCGGCATCACCGGATGGCCGGGAAAATGCCCCATGAAAAACGGTTCGTTCACGGTCACATTCTTCACGCCGATGGCGCTCTCATGGGGAATCACCCCCTCGATCTTGTCGATCATCAGCATGGGATACCGGTGCGGCAGCAGTCTCATGACATCGGAAATGTCGAGGATCGCGCCTTCGCCGGTCGGTTCAGTCTTGTCGTTCATCGGACGTGCCTTTTTTATCCTTCGCCGCGCCGCTTCGGGCCTTCACCATGCGGGAGATCATGGCCACTTCGCGGCGCCATTGACCGATGGGCTTGGCCGGATAGCCGCCATAGATTTCGCCGGCGGGGATGTCGCGCGGCACGCCACTCTGGGCGGCGACCTGGGCGCCCATGCCGATCGTCAGATGACCCGCACATCCGACCTGGCCGCCCAGCACCACGAAATCCTCAAGAATGGTGCTGCCGGACAGGCCCACCTGCGAGACCACCACACAGCCCCGGCCAATGCGGCAGTTGTGCCCGATCTGCACCAGGTTATCAATCTTGGTACCCTCGCCGATCACCGTGTCGCCCGCAGCCCCCCGGTCGATGGCGGTGCCCGCGCCGATTTCCACATCGTCCTGGATGATCACCCGGCCCACCTGCGGAATCTTGTGGTGGACGCCGCCGCTGAAGACATAGCCGAAGCCGTCCTGGCCGATGGTGACATTGGGATGGATGCGCACCCGGTTGCCGATCAGGGCGACCTGGACCACCGCATTGGCGCCGATCTCGCAATCATGGCCCATGGCGACGCCCGGCCCGATCATCGCGCCTGCGCCGATCACGCAGCGGTCGCCGATTTCCGCGCCCGGCCCGATCACCGCCCCCGCCTGGACGCAACACTCCGCGCCGAGGGACGCACCGTCATCCACATGGGCCGCCGGGCTGATCCGGGCCCCGTCCGATTTCAGCCGGTAGAAATGATCGAGCGCCTGGGCATAGGCCACGCGCGGTTCCGCCACGCGCAGGATCGCGATGGCACCGGCCTCGGCGGGCGCTTCCAGATCGGGCGCCATGAAACAGGCGGCGGCCTTGGAGGTGGCGAGAGCCGTCAGGAATTTGCGGCCCTCCACATAGGAAACGGCAGACGGCCCCGCCATGTCGAGCGGGGCCGCCTCCGTAATCGTCAGTCCGGGGAGCGCATCCGAGGGCAGCGCTGCCCCTGTCAGCTCGGCGAGATCTGCAAGCGTGACGGGTCCGGACGTTTCAAAGAACCGTGGATCCGCCATCTCATCTCACCCGACCGTGTCTGCTCAGTTCTTTTTCTTCTTGTCTTTCGGCGCGGCCGGGCCTTGTTCCTCTTCGCCCTCGACGCCTTCGGTCTGGATCAGCACCACGTCGAGCTTGTCGAGCTTCTGCTCGATCTTCAGCATGGCGGCCGAGGTGATTTCCGTGGCGTCGGACGCGAACAGAACCTGGCTCTTCTCCATCAGGATGTCGGCCTTCTTGGATTCGACCAGTTCGAACAGGATCGGACGGATCGCATCGTAGAACTGGGCCTGGGCGTTGCGGGCCGCCGCTTGAACCAGCATCTGGCGCTGCTGCACGCCGCCGCGCAGTTGCAGTTCCTTTTGCTGCAGTTCCTTGGCTTTTTCCGTGAACGCCGCTTCCTTGATGGCTTCTTCGTCTTTTTGCTTCTTCAGCTCGATCGCTTCGGTCTTAAGCGTCTCGCCCGCTTCACGCAGTTGCGTGTCGATCGATTCCCGGAAGGCATTGAGCTGGCGCTGAACGTCCTTGCCCGCTTTGGTTTCGTTCCACAGCTTGTTGCTGTCGACCACCACGATCTTGGTGTTCGCTGCCGCCGGCATCGCGAACGCCGTCATCGCCACCATGGCCGCTGCCAAAAATCCCGCCACACGTTTCATTGCTTCATATCCCTCATATTTGTGTTGCACACCCCTGCGACAGACATGGTTATGCGCCAAAAGCCCATAACCGGAAATCAAAAAATTAGAATCGCGTCCCCGCCGAGAAGCGGAAGACCTGGGTATCGTCGTAATCCTCGTTCAGCAGCGCCTCGGCGATGTCGAAGCGGACCGGACCGAACGGCGATTCCCAGAAGATGCTGACACCCGCCGACGCCCGCAAGGACGCTTCGTCCTCCACATTGGAGAACAGCGTGGTGTTGATGTCCTCGCCCTCGAGCAGGCCGACGGTACCGAAATCGGTGAACAGGCTGGCGGACAGGCCCAACTCTTCCGGCAGGCCGGTCGGGAAGGACAGTTCGAACGAGCCGATGGCGAACAGGCGCCCGCCGACCGCGTCATTGGTGTTCAGATCGCGCGGACCGACACCGGCATTGTCGAAGCCCCGGAACGTATTGCCGCCCCGGAAGAAGCGGTCGTTCAGCCGGATCTCATCGCCGGTCAGCGGGAAGATATAGCCGGCTGACAGGTTGAAGCTGGCGATCACGTCCTCGATGATACCGCGATAGATGCCGCCGTCGAACTGGGAGCGCAGATAATCGATGGTGCCGCCGAGGCCCGCAACGTCCTGGGAGAGCACCAGGTCGAAGCCGCGTGTCGGACGGATCGGGTCGTTCCGGCGGTCGTAGACCAGGGTATAGCCCAGGATCGAGCTGACATCCTGACCGGAGGCGTCGCAGATCGAGGGTGAGATGCGGAACGGCGCCAGGGCCAGGTCGTCGAAATCGACATCGCCGTCCCCGTCCCGGTCCACGTCGGTCGCCGGACAATCGGACTGGTCCACCTGGATCTCGTCGTTCCGCAGCGTATAGCGCAGGCGCAGGCGGGAGAATTCAGACAGCGGAAAGCCCGTGGTCAGGCTCAAACCCGTGGAGTTCGTGTTGAACGAGGATTCCTCGAAGTCGGTGGCCACCCGGAACAGCTCGAAGCCCGCCGCCAGGTTGCGGCCCAGGAAATAGGGTTCGGTGAAGCGCAGGTCGATCTGTTCCCGCCGGTCCGACAAGGACAGGCGCAGGCGCAGGAACTGACCGCGGCCCAGCAGGTTGCGTTCCGACACGCTGACCTCACCGAGGAAGTTGTCGGCGGAGGAGAAACCGAAGCCGAAGCTCAACTCGCCGGTGGGCTGTTCCTCGACCTCCACATTGACGATGGTGCGGTCGGGCGCGTTGCCCGGCTCTTCCGTCACTTCCACTTCCTTGAAGAAGCCCAGGGCGCGGATGCGGTTGCGCGACTGGTTGATCAGGATCTTGTTATAGGCATCGCCTTCGGCCAGGCGGAACTCCCGCCGGATCACCCGGTCGAGGGTCCGCGTGTTGCCGGTGATGTTGATCCGCTCCACGTAAACGCGCGGGCCTTCGTTCACGGCAAAGGTAACGTTGAGCCGTTTGTCGTCCTTGTCGCGCTTGATGCGGGGCTTGATGTCCACGAAGGCGTAGCCAGCCGCGCCGGCGGCGAAGGTCAGCGACTCGATCGTGTCTTCGATTTTCTTGGCGTTGTAGATCTCGCCCGTTTTGATCGGCACCAGCCGTTCCAGGAAACTCGCGTTGAGCGCCTCAAGCTCGGTCTCGACGCCGACCTCGCCCCATTGGTACTGCTCGCCTTCTTCCACCGTGAAGGTGACGTAGAAATCGTCCCGGTCCGGCGTCAGTTCCGCCACCGCCGAGACCACCCGGAAATCGGCGTAGCCGTTGTTCAGATAGTACTGGCGCAGCAGTTCCCGGTCATAGGTCAGACGGTCGGGATCGTAATTGTCGTTGGAGCTGAAAAGCTTCCACCAGCGGCTTTCTTCCGTCACCACGACGCTTCTGAGCTTGCTGTCGTTGAAGACTTCATTGCCGATGAAGTTGATGCGGCGGATGCCCGTCACCGGACCTTCATTGATCTCGAAGACCAGATCCACCCGGTTCTGGGGGAGCTGCACCACGGAGGGGCGCACTTCGGCGGCGAACCGGCCGCCGCGCCGGTAGAGTTCGACGATCTTTTCCACGTCGTCCTCGACCTTGGTGCGGGTATAGACAACCCGCGGGCGCAACTGCACCTCTTCCTTCAGCTTGTCCTTGTCGATGGCTTTGTTGCCGATGAAGAGCACGCGGTTGATGATGGGGTTTTCCACAACCGTCACCACGATGCCGTCGCCCGCGCGGCGGATCGTGACATCGGCGAACAGTCCCGTGGAGAACAGGGTCTTCAGCGACCGGTCCACCGTGGCGGTGTCATAGCGGTCGCCTTCGCGCACCACCAGATACGACTTGACGGTCGTATCCTCGATCCGCTGGTTCCCCTGCACCTCGATCCGGCGAATGACATCGGAGAACTCGGCTGTCCCTTGCGCATAACCCGCGCCGACGGACAGACAGACGACCCCAACACACACGCACGCAACGAGGCCAAAACGCCTCAAGATCCCCTTCATCGAGCGCCGAACTCCCCTTCTACGCCCCCAAATCCCGTAACCGCTATTGGCCCGTTCCCGACCGCCAAGAGGACGAACCCATAATTTGTCCCGGCCCTCATGAGCCAAAGACCTTTAAGTGCATCAGGTCATTCCACGTTGCAAAGACCATTAATGCAAGGAGCAAAGCAAGGCCTATTCGGAATCCGATCTCCTGTGTCCGCTCGCTCAAGGGCCGGCCCGCAACCGCCTCGAAAGCGTAAAAGAGCAGATGCCCGCCGTCGAGCATGGGAATCGGAAACAGGTTGATAAGGCCGATGCTGACGGACAAAACCGCCATCAGGCCCAGCAGCATGTCGAAACTGACCGCCGCCACCTGGCCGGAGAGCTGGGCGATCCTGAGCGGCCCGCCAAGCTGATCGGTGCTTTGGGTGCCGATGAAGATCCCGCCGATATACCGCAGGGTTAAGCCGATAAAGTCGTAGGTGCGGCCGATGCCGTAGCCCATGGCCGAGATCGGCCCGTAGCGCACGAAGCGCCGCTCGTCCACGGTGGGCGAATAGCTGATGCCGAGCTGGCCGATCTTGTTGACGTTGCCCAACCCGTCCGGCACTTCCGCCAGGATCGGCGTGGCGCGCAGGGTGAGGCTGTCGCCGCTGCGCTCGATCAGGAAGGCCAGTTCCTGTTCCGGATTGGACGCGATGATCCGGTGCATGTCGTCGAAACTGTCGACCGCGCGGCCGTCGATCTCCAGGACGATATCACCCGGCTCGAAACCGGCTTCGGCCGCGGGCATATTGGGCACGACCGCGTCGACCCGGGGCACCGTGGCGCGCACGCCGACCGTCATGGCCAGCACGGCGAAAATCACGGCCGCGAGCAGGAAATTGGCGAACGGCCCGGCCGCGACGATCAGGGCGCGCTGGTAAAGCGGCTTGAAGTGGAAGAAATGAGCGGTGTCGGCGCCAGAGGCACGCATTTCCTCAAGCTGTTCCCGGCTCGGGACGCTGGCGGCGTTCTCGTCGCCCTCGAATTTCACATAGCCGCCCAGCGGGATCCAGCTCACGCGCCAGCGGGTGCCGTGACGGTCGTTCCAGCCGTAGATCTCGGGACCGAAGCCGATGGAGAACGCGGAAATCTTGGTGTTGAAGAAACGGGCGACAGCGAAATGCCCGAGTTCATGAAAGAACACGAGCACGGAGATAACGAAAATGAAGGCTACTATGGTCGTTATCAATTCCATCGCCGCTACCGCACCGCCACAACTTTAAAATGCCGCTCCCCGGAACGACCATACGGTCCCCGTGGGAAACATGCGAGACTCTTCGACGTCAGGAAATGCACATCCACGGCATTTCCGCGCGACCACACCCAGATCGGGTCCTTAAACCAGGCACTTCCCCCGAAAGCCCTGACTGACGCTACAGGGCCCGCGCTTCTTCGTCCGCCACGATCCGGGCCTCGCGATCGAGCGCCACCACCTCTTCCAGTGCAAGAAAGGTGCTGTTGGCGTTGGATCCAGGCCCGTCCTCACCGGCCATCGCCGACAGCCGAGTCAGAACGCGCTCGACCACAACCGCTATGTTCAGGAAGCCGAGCGCCCCTTTGAGAAACCGTTCGACCGCCACCTCGTTCGCCGCATTCAAAATTGTAGGAGCGCCCCGGCCCTGACGCAAGGAATCCCGCGCCAGTCGCAAGGCGGGAAAGCGCTCCGGATCGGGCGCCTCGAAGGTGAGCTGACCGATCTCCGCGAGATCGAGCCGCTTGGCGGGGGTCGGCATGCGGGCGGGCCAGGCCAGCGTATGGGCAATGGGGGTACGCATGTCGGGCGAGCCCAACTGCGCCAGCACCGATCCGTCCGTATACGCCACCATGGAGTGAATCACCGATTGGGGGTGAACCAGAATGTCGATCCGCTCTGCGGGCAGGGGAAAAAGATAGGCCGCTTCG
>CAZTCJ010000030.1:0-20844 GCA_964612085.1 uncultured Alphaproteobacteria bacterium | reverse complement strand
TGTTCATCATGGTGGCGGAATCGACCGAAATTTTCGCGCCCATATCCCAATTGGGATGGGCCACGGCCTGGGCGGGTGTCACGTCGCGCATTTGCTCCGTGTCCCACGTTCGGAACGGCCCGCCCGAGGCGGTCAGGATAATTTTGTCCAGTTCTCCAAGGTGACGGGGATCGAGCACCTGATAAATGGCGTTGTGTTCCGAATCGCAGGGCAGCAGCACCGCGCCCGAGCGCTCCACCTCTTCGCACATCAGATCGCCCGCGCAGACCAGACACTCCTTGTTGGCGAGCGCCACCTCCGCACCCCGGCGCACCGCCTCAAGCGTCGGCGCCAGACCGGCGGCCCCGACGATCGCCGCCATCAGCCAATCGGACGGCCGCGCCGCCGCCTCGCAGACAGCCTGAGCGCCGGCCGCCGCCTCGATGCCCGTGCCCGCCAGCCCGTCCTTTAGGGCCCCATAGCCGCTGTCATCGGCGACCACCGCGATCTCGGGGCGAAACTCCTTGGCCTGAGCAATCAGGTCGTCCACCCGGCGGTTGGCGGTCAAGGCGACGATGGGAAACCGGTCCGGCCCCAGGCGCTCGCGCTCCCGGCGCACCAGATCGAGGGTGTTGCAGCCGATGGAGCCGGTGGAGCCGAGAATGGTCAGGCTCTTCTGGGCCGCCGCTTCCACCAGCGCATCCGCGCTTGGGCGTGCGCCTTCCATGGAGCCGTTGGCGTGCCCAGCCCGGCCCGCACCGTGGGAACGGGACCAGCCCAGAATATCCGGCCCGGCCGATCCGCCCGCCCCGGTCGCGCCAGCACCCCCTGGCATCATATCGGTTCTATCCACGCATCCATCTCCACCTGCCGCTCTTTTCGGCGGCGTTTCCAACACAACAAGGCCAATTGTAACCGCGGTCGCCATATGCTCCGTGAGCCATCATGACGCCAAGGCCTGCCTGAGCCCCAAAACCATCACCAACATCATAACAGCAAACAGAAAACCGTCTAACCGGTCGAGCACGCCGCCATGGCCGGGAATGACGCGGCCCGTGTCCTTGACGCCGAAATGCCGCTTCAGCCCGGATTCGAAAATGTCGCCCGCCTGGGTGACGCCCGAGATCAGCATGCTCCAGGAGGCGAATTTGAGCGCCGTCATGTGAAACTCCGAGCCCGGAGGAAAGAGCAGCGCCCCCGCCGCCGTGCCCGCCGCCATGGCCAGGACGATGCCGCCGATCAGGCCCGCCCAGGTCTTGTTGGGCGAGGACTGGGGCGCGAAGGCCGGCCCGCCGATCACCCGGCCCGCCAGATAGGCTCCGGAATCCGTGGTCCAGACCACGGCGAACAGCCACAGGCACCAGAAAAAACCGTCCGGGGACGCCCTCAGCCACAAAAAGGCGATCGCCGGCAAGACCAGATAAAACCCCGCGAACAGGGTCCAGAAGCCGTCCCGCTTCAGCCCCGCGCCCAGAAGACCGGCAGCGAGCGCACCCAGCGCCGTGGCGCCAAGGGCGGCTTCCCCCTGACCGGCGGCCATCAGGCCGATGGCAGCGAGACCGCACAGGCTCAGCACCCCCGCTTCCGGCCCGTAAGCCGGTTGGCCCACGAGCCCGGACCATTCGCGGATCAGCAATATCAAAACGAGCGCGGCGAAGGCCGCCAGCACCCAGCCGCCCAGGCTGACCACGCCCAAGGCCACGGGGATGAGAATACCTGCGGAAACGAAACGCCACAAAAGGGTGCGGCGCGGTTTGGAGGGGCGCCCGGACCGGCGCTCCGTGTCCGGAGAGGAGCGCACGGACCCCGGCATGGATCTCACCGTTCGCCTGCCGTCCGGATCGCGGCCGCCTTGGCGCCGGGCCGTCCGCCGAAACGGCGCTCACGCGCCTGGAAGGCGAGCACGGCGTCGATCAAATGGTCGCCCGAGAAATCCGGCCACAGAACATCCTGGAACACGAATTCCGAGTAGGCGCACTGCCAGATCAGGAAATTGCTGACCCGCTGTTCCCCGCTGGTGCGGATGAGAAGGTCCGGATCGGGAATACCGGCGGTATCGAGGGCGCCAGTGATCGTGTCGTCGGTGATCGCTTCCGGATCGAGCCGGCCCGCCGCCACCTCACGGGCCAGAGTGTGGACAGCCCGGGTGATTTCGTTCCGGCCGCCGTAATTGAAGGCGATCACCAGTTCCAGGCCCGTATTCATGGCCGTCTCGGATTCCGCTTCACGCAGCAAGCTTGCGATGTCGTTCGCCAGGCCCTCGCGCTCGCCGATGATCCGGATGCGCACATTGTGCTTTTTGAGGTCTTTGAGATCGGAGCGGATGAAGAGCCGCAACAGCCCCATCAGGGACGCCACTTCGTCGGCGGGCCGTTTCCAATTCTCGGACGAAAAGCTGTAGAGCGTCAGGATCGGCAGGCCCAGCTTGTGGGCCACCCGCACCGCTTCGCGCACGGCCTCGACGCCCTGGCGGTGCCCCACCCGGCGCGGCACACCGCGGCGTTCCGCCCAGCGCCCGTTGCCATCCATGATCACAGCCACGTGACGGGGCAGATCCGCCAGATCCACGCCCCGATCAAGCGCCCGCGCCCGCCAGTCGGGCGTCTTGGTCGCTTGGGAAAATGTGGTCGGCGGCTCGGGGCGCAAAACTGCACTCTTCTGTCTAAAAAATGGCCTCAATGGTCCGCAGATCGCTCAGACCTGCATGATCTCCGCTTCCTTTTGGCTCAAGGCGTCGTCGATCCCTTTGATGATCTCGTCGGTCAGGGACTGCACATTCTCGGCCTCGGCCTTGTGCTCGTCCTGTCCGATCTGACCATCCTTCTCCAGCTTTTTCAGCTTGTCCATGCCGTCGCGGCGCACATTGCGCACAGCGACGCGGGCTTGCTCGGCATATTTGGCGGCAATCTTGGTCAATTCCTGGCGGCGCTCTTCATTGAGTTCGGGAATCGGCACCCGCACGGTCTGGCCATCAACCACCGGATTGACGCCAAGACCGGCATTGCGGATCGCCTTGTCTACGGCGGCCACCATGCCCTTGTCCCACACCTGGATCGCGATCATGCGCGGCTCGGGCACGGAAACCGTACCGACCTGGGTGATCGGCATCTGCGAGCCATAGGCCTCGACCACGACAGGCTCCACCAGGCTCGCGGAAGCGCGGCCCGTGCGCAGGCCCGAAAATTCGGCTTTCAGGGTCGAGACGGCGCCATCCATGCGGCGGCGCAGATCCTTAAGATCGAATTCGTCCGAATTGCTCATAATCCTTATCCTTTATCTTACGGCGGACGATACCTCTCCTAACAGATACGCCACAAGAGAGGCGGCACAAGGGCGGCCATGGGGCCAAGGCGCGGCTTACTCGATAACGGTCGCGCGCCCTTCCCCTTTCAAGACACTGACGAATTGTCCCTGCTCGTGGATCGAGAAGACGACCACCGGCAATTCGTTCTCCCGCGACAGCGAGATCGCTGAGGCATCCATCACTTTCAGATCGCGGGACAGCACCTCGAGATAGGACAGGGTCTCGTACCGCTCAGCCGTGGGCTCCTGCACCGGATCGGCCGAATAAACGCCATCGACCTTGGTGCCTTTGAACAGCGCATCGCAACCGGTCTCGACGGCCCGCAGCGCGGCCGCCGTATCGGTCGTGAAGAACGGATTGCCCGTGCCGGCCGCGAAGATCACCACCCGGCCCCGCTCCATATGGAGCATGGCGCGCCGCCGGATATAGCTTTCGCAAATGGTTTCCATGGGGATCGCCGACATCACCCGGGCATCGATGCCGAGCTTTTCCAGCGAGGACTGCATCGCGAGCGCGTTCATCACCGTCGCCAGCATGCCCATATAATCCGCGTTGGCCCGTTCCATGCCCTGGGCCGCGACCGTCAGTCCGCGAAAGATATTGCCGCCGCCGATGACAAGACCGACCTCATAGCCGAGGTCGAGCGCTTCATGGACTTCGCCGGCGATCCGGTCGATCGTGTCCATGTCGATGCCGAAGGGCTTGGAGCCCATCAGCGCCTCGCCGGACACTTTCAACAGAACCCGGCGGAACCGTTTTGGTCCGAGACCTTCCTGTGCCTGCGCCATACCCACCAATCCGCCTCCCTTCAGGCCGTGACGGCCGGTCAAAACCGGATCGGGCTCAACGCCATGAACCAGATCCGGTTCGGATGATGATCAGGCCCGCACCCAATTGGCGGGCCGGTCGTGCGCCCGGCCATGCCTCCCGGCACCGGTCGGTGCGTTTCGTCAGGATGCGGACGCCGCCGCCGCCACTTCGGCCGCGAAATCCGTCTCTTCCTTCTCGATCCCCTCGCCGAGCTTGAAGCAGATAAAGCCCGCCACTTCGACAGGCGCGCCCACGTCCTTCTCGGCCGCCTTGACGGCCTTCTCGACCGTGTTGTCCGGATCGATCACAAAGGCCTGCGAGAGCAGAACCACTTCCTCGTAGAATTTCCGCAAGCGGCCTTCGACCATCTTTTCGATGATGTTGTCGGGCTTGCCGGACTCGCGCGCCTGGTCGGCGAACACGGAGCGCTCACGCTCGACCACGGCCGGATCGAGATCGTCCGAGCGCAGCGCCAAAGGCGATGTCGCCGCCACATGCATGGCGACCTTGCGGCCCAGCTCTTCGAGCTTCGCCGTGTCGCCTTCGGATTTCAGCGCCACCAGCACGCCGATCCGGCCCATGCCGTCGGCGGCCGCGTTGTGGACATACGAAGACACGACGCCCGGAGAGACCTCGATCACGGCCGACCGGCGCAGGGTCATGTTCTCGCCGATGGTGGCGACCATGTCGGGCAGATGCTCGGACACGGGCTTGCCGGCGCCCGGATACGCCTCAGCGCCGAGCGCGTCCACGCTGCCGTCGGTTTTCAGCGCCAGTTTGGCAATCTCGCCGACCATGTCCTGGAATTTGTCGTTGCGGGCCACGAAGTCGGTTTCGGAATTGACCTCGACCACGGCGCCCTTGCCGCCGTCGACCGCCACGGCGACCAGGCCCTCGGCGGCCACGCGGCCGGCCTTCTTGGCGGCCTTGGCGAGCCCCTTGGTGCGCAGCCAATCGACGGCCGCATCGATATCGCCGTTGTTTTCAACGAGGGCTTTCTTGCTGTCCATCATGCCCGCGCCGGTTTTTTCCCGCAGGTCCTTCACCATGCTCGCGGTGATTTCGGCCATGGTTCTCGCTCCATCTCAGTCAATCGATCAAAGTGTTCTCACAGGAACGGCCCTCGGGGCGCCGTGCGGCATCAAGCCGTCTCACCCCCGGACCGTTCATGACGGGGCCACCCGTGACGGGCCGCTCAGACGCAGCCGCCCGTGATAGGCTTGGGACCAGCGCACCAACGCGCGCGGGCCCCTTCTCATACACGATTTTGTGGCCGGGATCAGGCAGAAGTCGCCTGTTGCCGGTCTCCTTCGCCTTCGCCCGTCTCCGCGGCCGCAACCGGGGCCTCCGCCGTATCGGTTTCGGCGGTATCCGGAGCGTTTTTCTCGTCCGCAGCCCCATCGGCTTCGGCGAGCGTGTCTTCCACCACCTCTGCCGATTCGCCGATATCGACGCCCGCGCCGCTCTGGCTTTCGGAAATGCCGTCGATCACCGCGCGGGCGATGAGATCGCAATACAGATTGATCGCGCGCGCCGCGTCGTCATTGCCGGGGATCGGATAGGTGATGCCGTCCGGATCGCAATTGGTGTCCACCACCGCCACGACCGGAATGTTGAGCTTGTTGGCCTCCTGCACCGCGATCGCTTCCTTGTTAGTGTCGATCACGAACAACAGATCGGGCAGGCCGCCCATCTCCTTGATCCCGCCCAGCGACAGTTCGAGCTTGTCGCGCTCGCGCGTGATCTGGAGCAGTTCCTTCTTGGTGTAGCCCTGGGCTTCGCCCGCCAGCACCTCTTCCAGGGACCGCAACCGCTTGATCGAATTCAGGATGGTTTTCCAATTCGTCAGCGTACCGCCGAGCCAGCGGTGGTTCATGTAGTATTGCGCGCAGCGCTGGGCCGCGTCCGCCACCGGATCCGCCGCCTGACGTTTGGTGCCGACAAACAGCACGCGCCCGCCCTGGGCCACGGCGCCGCGCACAGCCAGCAGGGCCTGGTGCAGCATCGGCACGGTTTTCGACAGATCGACAATGTGGATACGGTTCCGGACCCCATAGATATAAGGGCCCATTTTCGGGTTCCATCTGTGGGATTGGTGCCCGAAATGCACGCCAGCTTCCAAGAGCTGGCGCATGGTGAATTGAGGCAACGCCATGCCAGTTTTCTCCTTTTCCGGTTCTGCCGCCGCGGACGTCGCCGCGAGGCGCGTAAGGCATTCAGGGCCTTGGCGCCTCGTGACACCGGATCCACCCTCGTCAAAGCGCCTTGTTTCGCGCTAAGTCAGAGAGCGTTGTGTCCGCGTGTGGAATGGCGCGGTTTATAAGAGGTTGCGGGCGCGCTGGCAAGCGCATCGGGTAAGATGTTTTAACTCTGCCGGAAATCGACCCGTTCGAGTCCGGCGACCGACCAAGGAATGAAGGGAAAGCCTGCGCCATGACGAGCCCCAAAACCCCGCTCAGGACGCCGATCCGCGACTCGATTTTGGGCCTGCGTCCCAGCGCCCAGGCTGTCGTGTTCGGTGAGCGGCTGGGGGATCCGAGCGTCATTCCCCTCTGGTTCGGCGAAAGCGATCTCACCACGCCCGATGTGGTGCGCAAGGCCTGCATCGAGGCGCTGGAGGCCGGCAAGACCCGCTATGTCTCGCCCCCCGGCATCCGCCCCCTGCGCCAGGCGATCGTCGATTACACCAACCGTCTCTTCGGCACGCAAATCGGCCTTGACCGGGTCACCGTGCCGGGCTCGGCCATGCTCGCCATCACCATGGCGGTGCAGTGCCTGGCCCAGCCGGGCGACGGCGTGGTGATCGTCACGCCCCAATGGACCAACATCATTCTCACCGCCGAGGCCCAAGGCGCCGATGTGCGGCTGGTCAGCCAGCGCTTCGAGACCGGCGCCGACGGCCGTCCGCATTGGCGGCTCGATTTCGACGCCCTGTTCGCGGCCTGCGACGCCCGCACCAAGGCGATCTTCATCGGCTCGCCCGCCAACCCCACCGGCTGGATGATGGATGCGGAGGATCAGGCCCGCGTGCTGGCCTTCGCGCGCGAGCGCAATATCGCGATCATCGCCGATGAAGTTTACGCCCGGCTCGTCTACGACCGGCCGGTGGCGCCTTCTTTCGTTTCCATCGCGGAGCCCGACGATCCGGTTTTCATCATCAACAGTTTCTCCAAGACCTGGGCGATGACCGGCTGGCGCCTGGGCTGGATGCTGGCGCCCCGCTATCTGGCGGACCGGCTCGACACCCTGTCGCTCGTCACCAATACGGGCGCGGCCAGTTTCACCCAATACGGCGCCATGGCCGCGCTTGAGGAGGGCGAAGGGTTCATCGCCACCATGGTGGAGCATTGCCGCTCCGGTCTGTCCGTGGTCGAAGAGGTTCTTGAGGGACACAACCGTATACGGATGGCCCGGCCGCAAGGGGCCTTTTATGCCTATCTGGAAATCGACGGCCTGAAAGATAGCGTCGCGTTCGGCCAGGCTCTGTTGGCGGAAGAAAATGTGGGCGTGGCGCCGGGGGCGGCCTTCGGACCGGACAATGAGGCGTTCATCCGGATCTGTTTCGCCCAAGGCCAGGAGCGTCTGGCCGAAGCGCTCGACCGGCTGACCCGGTTCGTCAGCCGGATGTGAGGCATGCCCGTTAAAACGTACACCGATTAGTATTCGTTTCTTTCGCCCGGCAAAGCAAGGGCGCGTAGCGCCGCCCCAGCGGGTGAACCCCTTGCTTTGCCGGGCGAAAGAAACAGGCTGCTCAGGAAGGCCGAATGGCGGATCCCGCCATTCGGCCCTTTCCGAAGCCCTTCTTCTAAACCTCGTCCACATGGACCACACCGGGCAGTGATTTGAGGGCGCCGCGTATGTCCGCATCGACGGCATAGCCGCCGGGCAGCCGCAGATCCACCTGGGAGAGCCCCTGGTCGAGTTGCAGAAACAGTGTGACGACGCCGCGCCCTTGCCGCTTCAGGCACGCCTTGATGCCGTCGAAACAGTCGGGCCGGTCCACGGTCACCGCGAGACCCATGGCGGCCTTGGCGGTCACCTTGTCGACAGGCTCGACCATGTTCGCGGTCAGCCGCACCTCCTCGCCGCTCCAGTCGGCGGCGACCGTGAGCACCACCGCCGCGCCGGGCGTCATGATCTCGCGGGCCGCGGGCAGCACTTCGGAGAAGATCCAGACCTCGTAAGCGCCGGTGGGATCGGAGAGTTCCGCGACGGCAAAGGCGCGCCCGCTTTTGGCCGATTTGCGCTCGTTGATCCCCATGACGGTGCCGGCGAGCTTGACCATCGCCTTGTGGCGCCCGGCGCCCCGGATCAGATCGGCGTAAGAGATCACCTCGCAACGTTTGAGCGCCCGCTGATAATCATCGAGCGGATGACCGGACAGATAAAAGCCGATGATCTCCAGCTCGAAGCGCAACCGGTCGGGCGTCGTCCAGGGGGCGGTGTCCGGCAGGCGGATTTCCTCAGGACCGCTATCGGCGAACAGGCTGGACTGACCGGACTCCCGCTCCTTTTTCGTCATGTCGGCGGCGTCGATGATGGCGTCGGCGCCCGCGAAGACCCGCGCCCGGTCGAGCCCGAGACCGTCGAAGGCGCCGGCCTTGGCGAGCCCTTCGAGGGCGCGCTTGTTGACCGCCTGGGGATCGATGCGCTGGGCGAAATCGGCCAGATCCGTGAACGGACCGCCGGCGCGCCGGATCTCGACCACATGGTCCATGGCCTGACGGCCCACATTTTTCAGCGCCGCCAGGGCATAGAGGATGACATCGCCCTTGTCCGGATCCTGAGCATTGACGAAATCCGCTTCCGAACGGTTGATGTCCGGCGGCAGAACAGGGATCTCCAGGCGCTCCGCCTCCTGACGGAAGACCGACAGCCGGTCGGTGCGCTCGATATCGAGCGTCATGGACGCGGACAGAAACTCCACCGGATAATTGGCCTTGAGATAGGCGGTCTGATAGGCCACTTGTGCGTAGGCCGCCGCATGGCCCTTGTTGAAGCCGTAGCCCGCGAATTTGGCGGCCTGATCGAAGATCTGTTCGGCGATGCCTTTGGAAATGTCGTTCTTGGCCGCGCCTTCGATAAAACGGGCCCGGTGCTTTTTCATCTCCGCTTCGATCTTCTTGCCCATGGCCCGGCGCAACAGATCGGCTTCGCCCAGCGAATAGCCCGCCAGGTCGCGGGCGATCTGCATCACGTCTTCCTGGTAGGTCATGACCCCGAAGGTCTCGTTCAGGATCGGCTCCAGCATGGGATGGAGATAAAAGACGTCCTCGCGCCCGTGCTTGCATTCGATATAACGCGGAATGCTTTCCATGGGCCCCGGCCGGTAGAGCGCCACAAGCGCGATCAGGTCCTCGATCCGGTCGGGCCGCATCTTGCGCAAGAGATCGCGCATGCCCGCACTTTCCAACTGGAAGACGCCGATGGAATCACCTTTCGCCAGCATCTCGAAGGTCTTGGCGTCGCCGAATTCAAGTTCCTGGGTCTTGATCTCGATGCCGCGGCGGCGCAACAGCTCTTCCGTCCGGGCAATGACGGTCAGGGTCTTCAGGCCCAGAAAGTCGAATTTGACAAGGCCCGCCCGTTCCGCGTCCTTGTAGTGGAACTGGGTGACCGGCATGTCGGCGCGCGGATCGCGATAAAGCGGCACAAGCTCATGGAGCGGACGGTCGCCGATCACCAGACCCGCCGCATGGGTCGAGGCGTGCCGGTAGAGCCCTTCGAGCTTCAGCGCGATGTCGATCAGGTTTTTGACCGGCTCCTCTTCCGCGATCATGGCCTGGAGGCGCGGCTCGTCGGCGATGGCCTGGGACA
This sequence comes from uncultured Alphaproteobacteria bacterium, assembly GCA_964612085.1. GTDB lineage: Bacteria > Pseudomonadota > Alphaproteobacteria > JAJFIK01 > JAJFIK01 > CAZTCJ01. Next base: position 10,934 of record CAZTCJ010000030.1, on the reverse strand, counting down.
GTTTCACCGGTTTGCCCGGCGGGTTCGGGATCATCTTGCAGATCCGGTCCACCTGACCGTAAGGCATCTGCAGCACCCGGCCCACATCGCGCACCACGGCGCGCGCCTGCAAGGTTCCGAAGGTGATGATCTGGGCGACCTTGTCGTGACCGTATTTACCCTGCACATATTCGATCACTTCCTCGCGCCGGTCCTGGCAGAAATCGATGTCGAAATCAGGCATCGAGATCCGTTCCGGGTTGAGGAAGCGCTCGAACACCAGATCGAAGCGCAAAGGATCCAGGTTCGTGATGTCGAGACACCAGGCAACGATGGAGGTGGCGCCCGAGCCCCTCACCCCGATCGGAATGTTGCGCGCCCGCGCCCATTTCATGAAATCCGAGACAATCAGGAAATAGCCTTCAAAGCCCATATTGGTGATGATGCCGAGCTCGTAATCGAGCCGGTCCCAATAGGCCTGTTCCTCCGTGTGGGTACCTTTGTCCTTGATGCGGCGGGTCAGGCCTTCGCGCGCCTGAGCCTGGAGTTCTGCCGTGGCATCCCGGCCTTCTTGGGTCTCGAAAGCGGGCAGAATGGGCTTGTGGGATTTCACACGGAACGCGCAGCGCCTGGCGATTTCCAATGTATTCGCCACCGCTTCGGGCAGATCCTCGAACAGCGCCGCCATTTCCTCGGGCGATTTGAAATAATGCTCTTCCGTCAGCCGCCGGCGGTCGTCCTGCAGCACATAGGCGCCGCCCTCGATGCAGATGAGCGCATCATGGGCTTCATACATGTCACGGGTCGGGAAATAAGGCTCGTTGGTGGCCACTAGCGGCAGGCCCTTGGCATAGGCCATCTCCACGAGCGGGCCTTCCGCCAGGCGCTCGGCATCGAGCCCATGGCGTTGCAGTTCCACATAAAGGCGGCCCGGATAGATCGCCGCCAGACGGTCGAGCAGATCCTCCGCTTCCTGACGCTTACCCGCCACCAGCAGACGGTTCACCGGCCCGTCGGGCCCACCGGTGAGCGCGATCAGCCCTGCGCTGCTGGCTTCAAGATCGTCCAGGCCCACATGGGGCTCTTCCGCCGCGTCCGTTTCCAGATAGGAGACGCTTGAGAGTTTCGAGAGATTGCGCCAGCCCTCTTCGTTCTGAACGAGCAACGCGATGGCGGCGGGTTCGGGCCGCTTGGCATGGGGATCGTTGGATGCCGGATCGGCCCCATCGAGCTTCAGGGAACAGCCGATAATGGGCTGAATGCCCGCCCCGGCCACGGTTTCGGAAAACTCCAGCGCGCCGAACAGATTGCCCGTATCGGTCATGGCAAGCGCGGGCATGCCCGCCTCCCGGCACAAATCCGGCAGGGCTTTGATGCGCAGCGCGCCTTCCAGCAGGGAATAAGCCGTATGCAGACGCAAATGGACAAAGCCCGCCCGGGCCTTGTCCCGGTTCCCGCTGTCGCTGGATGCGCCCATGCGCCTGCCCCCCGCGCGTCATGCTTTTAGAAAAAAGTGGAAGCGGCCGAGCCGAAAACGCCGACCGCGCATACAATGCTGACCAGTGCGAAGGCTGTCAAAACATCCTTCCAGAACTCTGCGGATTTCATCATCGCCGATTCTCCTTGCATCCATCTGGAAACGCGCCGGAAACGCGTTTCCGGTTGCCTGGCCAGCCCGCTCCCCCTCCCGACCATCCATCAAGGATACCCTTGTGGGTGGTCGGGAGAGGGAGCGGGCCGGTGGTGCCCCTTAACACAGACCCTAACAAGTTGGGCCGGCTCCGTCGGGAGGCACGATGCCCTGCACGGAGCCGGCCCGGGGTGATACGACCCCTCCGGGATGGCGCTAATGTTTCCTATTTGTTCTCACCTGTCAAGAACGAAATGAGAACAAAATTCCGGCCTCATTCCGGTTCGTATTCTTCGTCCAGGGGGATCATGTCGTGGCGGGCGTCGAGCAGCTTGCCGTCGCGCAGCACCACGGCCCGGTCCATGCGGTTCGCCAGTTCCAGATTGTGGGTGGCGATGATGGCGGCGCGGCCTTCCTCGCGGATGACCTTTATGAGTTCATCGAAGACATGGCCCGCCGTTTTCGGGTCGAGATTGCCGGTGGGTTCGTCCGCCAGCAGAATTTCCGGCTGATTGGCGAGCGCGCGGGCGATAGCCACCCGCTGTTGTTCGCCGCCCGACAGTTCCATGGGCCGGTGGTGGAAGCGCTTGGCGAGACCCAGACTCGCCAACAGGCGTTTGCCCTCGGCCTCGGCCCGCTTGCGCGGTACGGCGGCCACGAGCTGGGGCAGCACCACATTCTCAAGGGCGGTAAACTCGGGCAGAAGCTGATGGAACTGATAGACGAAGCCCACATTCTCGCGCCGGATCCGGGTCTTTTCTTCGTCCGAGAGCGGAACGCAATCCCGCCCGCCGATCAGCACATGGCCCGCCGTGGGCTTTTCCAACAAGCCCGCGACATGCAGGAGCGAGGATTTACCGGACCCGGACGGACCGATCAGCGCGATGATCTCGCCCGGATAGACCGAGAGCCGCGCGCCACGCAAGACTTCAAGCCGCCCCTCGCCCTGCTTGAAGAAGCGGAAAATGCCGCGCAGCTCGATCACCGGCTCGATGCCGGGCCGGGCGGCGGCGTCTTGACCATCATCGTCGATCTGAGCTTCGGCAGCGGACATGCGCGCCTCCTTATTCGTATCGCAGGGCTTCGACCGGATCGAGCTTGGCCGCCCGCCAGGCCGGATAAAGCGGCGCGATCAGCGACAGGGTCAGCGCGAACAAGAGCACGGTGATGACCTCGCCATTGTTGATTTCCGCCACCATCTTGGAGAGGAAATAGACATCCGGCGGGAACAGTTCCGTACGCAGAGCAAAGGACAGGAACTGGCGGATCGCTTCGATATTGTAACAAAGCAAAAGCCCGAGCCCGAAGCCCGCGAGCGTGCCGACAACGCCAATGCTCGCGCCTGAAATCAGGAACACGCGCAGGATGGCGCCCTTGGTCGCGCCCATGGTGCGCAGGATCGCGATATCGCGCGACTTGTCCTTCACCAGCATGACAAGGCCCGAGACGATATTGAGCGAAGCCACCACCACGATCAGCGCCATGATGATGAAGACCATGTTGCGCTCCACCTGGAGTGCGCCGAAGAAGGTGGAGTTGACCTGCTGCCAGTCGACCACGCGGGTGTTGTCGCCCGCCGCGTCCAGCACCGGAATGCGGAACTGTTTCACCGCATCCGGATCGTCGATCATGACATCGACCTTGGTCACACCCTCGCCCGTGTTGAAATAAAGCTGGGCCTGTTCGAGCGGCATGAAGATGAAGGACGAGTCGTATTGCGACATGCCCACATGGAAGATCGCCGCGATCCTGTAGGCTTTTTGGCGCGGCGCGGTGCCGAACGGCGTGGCCGCTCCTTTGGGCGAGATGAGGGTCAGCGTGTCGCCGATGCCGATGCCGAAATTGGCCGAGGCGCGGGAACCGATGGCGATGGCGTTGCCACCTTCGAAGTCTCTGAGACTGCCGGCGATGATATTGTCCGAGACCAGGGTCATGGCCTCCAGGTCTTCCCGGCGCATGCCCCGCACCAGGGCGTAATCGAACGCGCCGTCCTTGGCGGCCATGACGCCGCCCTCCACCACCGGGGCCGCGCGTGTGACGCCGGGCACCGCCAGAATGCGGTCGGTGATGGCATCGAAACCGGTCAGGGGGCCGACGGTCTGCTGGACCGCCAGATGGCCGTTCAGCCCTAAGATCCGGTTCATCAGATCCGTGCGGAAGCCGTTCATCACCGCCATGACGGTGATGAGCGTCGCCACCCCCAGCATGATGCCGAGAAAGGAAATGATCGAGATGATCGAGGCGAAGTTTTCTTTCTTCTTGGCCCGGAGATAACGCCAGGAAATCCACCATTCGTAAGGCGAAAACATACCGGCCTGGCGTTTGCCCTTCCGGGGACGCCGGGCGCTGTGGCCCCGCGCGGGCGCTTGGCTGTCGCCATCCGCCACCATGCTTACCGCACCGCTCTGGGCGACGGAGGCCGGGGCGAGAGGCGCCTGAGCCGGATCCTGCGCTTGCCCGGCGCCGCCTTGCGATCGCGTTTGCATTCAGTCACCTTCCTCGACCGGACGGACCCGCCCCAAAAAACGGATCCCGCGCCTGCCCGCCCGGTTGTCCGGACAGGAGCCCGCGCGCTAACGATTCCATAGATCTCATGGTCTTCTATCACGGACCACACCGCAATGGGCGGCTTTCCCGCCCCGCACAATGGCCGTGACGCGACCATCATGGCGATCATAACCGCCCCAGGGACCCTAAAGAACGGCGGGTCTGTGGCGGGATCAAGCCTGGCGATGACATTTTCAGGATCCGGGACAAACCCCCGGGACAGAAGAGCGCGCCGTGTTTTCTTCGCACGTGCAGCAAAAGTAAATAGAGGACGGTAGAAGGTCTAAGGCCCTTTGAAACCCTTGAGAATCCCTTGAGTAAAAATCCCGGCACTACCTCAATCGAATGGGTGACAGAGCCATAGGCTCGTCCTATAGTTACTGGGAACGGGGCGTTCAAAGGCACAAGGTGTCAAAAACACCTGTGGCCCCGTTATAAAAAGAAAAAGGACCGCCCGGGAAACCGGGCGGCCCAAGTCTAGGGAGGAAACGCCATCAAGCGCGGTTAACTCTCGGTAAGAGCGTCAACCACAGTTATGATGTTTAAATCTCGTACGTCTGGCAAGGCTCAAAAGAACGAGCCTTGCTTTTTTTATGCCTGAAACGCAACATCTGGAATGGCTGTAGGCAGGTTGCCCTGAACCGTGCTCAAAAAAGAAGCACGCCTTACTCCAGCGGCCGGCCGGGATTGGGCAGGAAGCCGAAACTGTCAAGCGTCACCAGGCCAGAGGCGATCAGCCCGTAGACACTGCCCCAGACCAGGAGCGCCAGAAGCGTCGTCTGCAGCGCCTTGCGGCCCAGGCGGCCGCGCACCGGCGCCCCCGGATCCGTGCCTTCGGCGAACGGCCCGGTCTCGTGCTGGCCGCGGATGCCGAAGGGCAGCACGGTGAACAGCACCAGCCACCAAATCACGGCATAAAGCGCTATGGCGGTCACCCAATGCATGGGGTCAGTGATCCGCGTCGCTGACGTCTTCCAGCTCGATCAGCGTGCCGTTGAAATTCTTGGGATGCAGGAAGATCACCGGATTGCCATGGGCGCCGATGCGCGGCTCGCCGTCGCCGGTGATCTCGACGCCTTGGTCGCGCAGGCGGTCGCGGATGGCGATCAGGTTCTCCACTTCAAAGCCGATATGGTGGATGCCGCCCTTAGGGTTGCGCGCCAGGAAATTGGCGATGGGCGAATTCTCTCCCAAGGGCTCGATCAGTTCGATCTTGGTGTTGGGCAGTTCCACAAAGACCACGGTCACGCCGTGTTCGGGCTGGGGCACAGGCTCGGTCACCTTGGCCTGGAGCACGTCGCGGTAGACCTTGGCGGCCTCGCGTACATCCGGAACGGCGATCGCCACCTGGTTCAGATTGCCGAGCATGAAATCCTCCTTCAATTAGAGCCACTATCTAGGGCGCGGCCGGGCCACGGCGATTACGCGGAAAGCCGCAGAATATCCACATCGATCAAGGGCCGCTTGCCCCAGGCAAAACGCAGAGGCCGGCGAATCGCGCGGCGCACCACGTCGTCCACCACATCGTCTTTCAGGCAGTCCCGCCGGTCGAGCTTGTCGATCGCCTGTTCGATCCGGATGCTCAAATCCCCTGACAGGCACTCGTCGAGTTCCGCAAGTTCCTCCGGAATGCCCAGAGGCAGGACGCGGGGCTCATCAAGAAGCTCGCCGCGCTTGTCGAACACGACCGTGACCGCGATCGCGCCCGTATAGGCCAGGCGGCGGCGGATCTGCACGGCCTCGCTGGTCTCGGCCGTCAGCACCTTGCCGTCGAGGAACAGGCGCGCCTGCTCCACTCGCTCGATGATGTCCGCAGGCCCGCCGGCCAGCCGCACCATGGAGCCGTTGGTCGCCACCACTGCCTCTTTGGCCCCATGGGCCAGAGCGAAATCGCGGTGCTCCAGCAGATGGCGCATTTCCCCATGCATGGGCACGGCCAGTTCCGGCTTCACCCAGTCGTACATTTTCGCCAGCTCGTCCCGGCACGGATGGCCGGAGACATGGACGAAATGATCCTGCTCGGTGATGACGTGAATGCCCCGGGTGGTGAGCTGATTATGGAGCCCGAAAATTTGAACTTCGTTGCCGGGAATGATCTTGGAGGAGAAGATCACCGCATCCCCTTCGCTGAACGACACGTTAGGGTGTTCGTCCTCGGCGATCCGGAAAAGCGCCGCGCGCGGTTCCGCCTGGCTGCCCGTACACAGATAAAGCGCCTTTTCCGGCGGCAGATAGCCCGCCTCTTCTTCCGGCACGGTCTCGGGAAAATCCTTCAGATAACCCGTTTCCTTCGCGGCCCGGACGATCCGGTGCATGGCCCGGCCCACCAGCACCACCTCGCGCCCATTGGCGCGGGCGGCATGGGCGATGCTGGAAAGCCGCGTGGCGTTCGAGGCGAAGGTGGTCACGGCCACCCGCTGTTTCAGCCCGCCGATGATATCGATCAGGCTGTCGCGCACTTGACGTTCCGAGCCCGAATGACCGGGCGAAAGCACATTGGTGGAATCGCAGATCATGGCGCGCACGCCCTCGGCCCCCAGGGCCTTGAGGGTTTGTTCGTCCACGTCCTGGCCTTCGAGCGGCTCGGGATCGATCTTCCAATCGCCCGTATGCAGAACGGTGCCCAGCGGCGTGCGCAAGGCGAGCGCATTGGGCTCCAGGATCGAATGGGTGAGCCCGATCATCTCGATATCGAAAGGACCGACCTCGAAGCGCCCGCTCAAGGGCACGACCGTCAGGGGAAAGACGTCCTGGAGGCCCGCTTCCGCCGCTTTTTCGCGTAGCAGCGCCGCCGTGAACGGCGTGGCGTAGACCGGGCAGCGCAATTGCGGCCAGATGTGAACGACCGCGCCGATATGGTCTTCATGGCCATGGGTCAGGACCAGACCCGCCAGATCCTCCCGCCGTTCCCGGATGAATGTAGGATCGGCCATCATCAGATCGATGCCCGGCGTGCTTTCATCGGCAAAGCGCACGCCCAGGTCAACCATCAGCCATTTATGGGCGTCCGGCTTGCCGTATCCGTAGAGATACAGATTCATGCCGACTTCGCCGCAGCCGCCAAGCGGCAGAAAGACGATTTCGTCCGTACCGCTCAAGAGCTTTCTCCTTGGGCTTTCGGCCAGGTTTGGGCGTTGATGTCGTAAATCAGCTTCAGACCCCTTATGGTCAAATCCCGGTCCAGATGCTCGATCGCATCCGTGGACTGATGGAACAGGCTGGCGAGCCCGCCGGTTCCCACGGTGGTCATGGGTTTTTCATATTCCGCGCGGATCCGCCGCACCAGCCCCTCGATCAGCCCCACATAGCCCCAGAAGACACCGGCCTGCATGGCGGGCACCGTATCCTTGCCGATCACGGCCTGGGGCCGCTCCACCGCGATGCGCGGCAGTTTCGCCGCCGCCAGATTGAGCGCTTCGAGCGACAGGTTGACGCCCGGCGCGATGACGCCACCTTCATAGTCGCCCGCCGCGCTCACCACATCGAAGGTGGTCGCGGTGCCGAAATCGATCACGATCAGGGCGCCGGGATAGGCCCGGTGCGCGGCCACCGCATTGACCAGGCGGTCGGCACCCACCACTTCCGGGCGCTGAAGATTGATCTTGAGCCCCAGATCGAGGCCCGGCTCGCCCACCACCATAGGTTCCATACGGAAGAACTTGCGGCACAGGACGCGCAGATTATGCAGCGCCTGGGGCACCACCGTCGCGATGATCGCGCCGTCGATTTCCGATGGCGCAACGCCTTCCAGGGTCATGAGCTGGTTGAGCCAGACCCAGTATTCGTCCGCCGTGCGCGCGCCCGTGGTCGAGGCCCGCCACTGGGCCTTGATGACATCGCCGTCCAGAATGGCGAACACCACATTCGTGTTACCGGCATCGATCGCGAGCAGCATCGCTCACCTCTTCTCCATTGTATCCGCCGGTCCGGCGCGTTGGCGCAACAGACCGGGAAACATCACTTCACCGCCCGCGACGGTGGACGTCTCTCCATTCTCGCCGATGATCAGCAAATGGCCTTCATCGTCGAGACCGCCGAACCGGCCTTCCATCGTCCGGCCACCCAAATGCGCGCGCACCGGTTCGCCAAGCGCGCGGCTGCGCGTCAGCCAGGCCTGCCGCACCGCGGCAAAACCCTGGCCTTCCTTCCATATGGCGAGCCAATGGGCCATTGCCGCCGCCAAATGCGTGAACGCATGACGCGCCGCAGGCACATCTGCGTGATCCGAAACCTCCGCCGCCAGATCGGTCGCGGCATAAGGCGTGTCGCCAGGATGGTGACGCAGATTAAGCCCAATTCCAACGGCAAGCCAGTCCAGGCTTCCATCCGCCGCACTGCCCGATTCCAGCAGGATGCCGGAGATCTTGGCGCCGTCTATGAGCACATCGTTGGGCCATTTCATCCGCACACGGTCCGCGTCGATCCAAGCCGTCAGCACCTGATCGACGGCAAGCGCCGCGACGAAGGAAACCTGCGCCGCCACGCTGGCGCTGACGCGGGGCCGGAACAGAAGCGTCGCCATCAGATTGCCCGATGGCGATACCCAGGCCCGCCCGCGCCGTCCGCGCCCGGCGCTTTGCCGGTCGGCGCGGATCCACAAAGGCCCCGGCTCGGCCTCGACCGCGCGACGCCGCGCTTCTTCGTTGGTACTGTCGATTTCGGCAAGGTCGAGACGCCCGAAGCCGTCCGGCCATCGGTACAGTCCCCCGGCGATGCCGGCGGGATCGTCCGTCATCCGCCGATCAGGGATTGGGCGGCCAGCGCCGCCGCCGCCACAAGGGGCGCGGGATAAAGCCAGAACAGCACGACGCCCGCGCCGGAAACCGTCAGGACCAGGCGCATCTCGAAGGGCATGGGCTTCTGGAACGGGCTCACCGGCTCGTCGGCGAACATGATCTTGACGATGCGCAGGTAGTAAAAGCCGCTGACCACGCTCGTCACCACACCGATCACCGCGAGCGGCACCAGGTTCGCCTCGACCGCCGCCAGGAAGACATAGAACTTGCCGAAGAAGCCTGCGAGCGGCGGCACGCCCATCAGCGAGAACATCAGGGCCGCGAGCATATAGGCCATGAAGGGATGGGTGCGCGACAGGCCCGCCAGATCCTCGATCTGTTCCACCATGCCGTCGCTGCGCCGCATGGACAGGATGCAGACGAACGTGCCCACCGTCATGGCCACATAGATCGACATATAGATGAGCACGCTCTGGACGCCCTGCTGGGTGCCCGCCGCCAGCCCCACCAGCGCATAGCCCATATGGCCGATGGAGGAATAGGCCATCTGCCGTTTGATATTGCTCTGGCCGATGGCGGCGAACGCGCCCAACAGCATGGAGGCAACGCTGACGAAGACGATGATCTGCTGCCAGGCATCGACCATGGCCGGGAACGGCACAAGGAAGGCCCGCAGGAAGAGCGCCATGGCCGCCACCTTGGGCGCCAGCGCGAAGAAAGCGGTCACCGGCGTCGGCGCGCCTTCGTAAACGTCCGGCGTCCACATATGGAATGGCGCGGCCGAGATCTTGAAGGCGAGCCCGGCGGCCAGGAACACCAGCCCGAAGATCAGACCCAGATTGGGGCCGTTCTCGCTGATGCGCGCGCCCAGTTCCACGAAATTGGTGGTGCCGGAGAAGCCGTAAATGAGCGAGGCGCCGTAGAGCAGCATGCCGGAGGAGAGCGCGCCCAGAACGAAGTATTTCAGGCCCGCTTCCGTGGCGCGCTGGGAATCCCGGTTGACGGCGGCGAGCACGTAAAGCGCCAGGCTCTGCAGCTCGATCCCCATATACATGGCCATGAGGTCGTTGGCCGAGACCATCATCAGCATGCCGAGGGTCGCGAAGACGATCAGCAGCGGATATTCAAAGCGCGCGAGCCGCTCAGCCACCATGAAATGGCGCGACATGACGATGGCGAGGGCCGAGCCCGCCAGCACCAGCACCTTCATGAAGATGGCAAAGCCGTCCACCACGAAACTGTTGCCGAAGGCGGTCTGGGTCTCGCCGCCCAAGGGCATGCGCACCACCAGCGCCGCCGCCACGATCAGCAGCAGGACCGATAGGGTGGACACGGTGCCGGTGGACTTGTCCTCGCGGAAGACGCCCAGCATCAGGAGCGCCATACCGCCCACGGCCAAAGCCAGTTCAGGGGCGATCAGGATCAGATCCTGCACGAACCCGTCCGCGCCTGTGATGGGGCTTGTCTGAATGGGCTGCACCGCCGTCATGGATTGATACTCCCCGTGCCCCCGGTCTCCAGACCCGAGCTTGAGCCCAGGGCCGACTGCACATCGCGCACCAGATTATCGACGGAGGCATCCATCAGCTCAAAGAGCGGCATCGGATAAATGCCGAAGAAAATCGTCAGGATCACCAGCGGGCTCAGGATCAGCAACTCGCGGCGGTTGACGTCGCTCAGGCCGCCGACAGTGGGGCTGGAGATTTCGCCGAAGATCACCCGGCGGTAGAGATACAGCATATAGGCCGCGCTCAGGATGACGCCCGAGGCGGCGGCCAGCGCCACGCCCGTATTGACCTGGAAGGCGCCCGCGATGCTCAAGAACTCGCCGACGAAACCCGACGTGCCGGGCAGCGCAACATTGCCCATGGTGAAGACCATGAAGATCGCCGCGTAAATCGGCATGCGGTGGACCACGCCGCCATAGGTGGAGATTTCCCGGCTGTGGGTGCGGTCGTAGATCACCCCGACGCACAGGAAGAGCGCGGCAGAAATGATCCCGTGGCTGATCATCTGGATCATGCCGCCATGGATGCCCTGCT
>CAZTCJ010000029.1:0-39670 GCA_964612085.1 uncultured Alphaproteobacteria bacterium | reverse complement strand
TCGCCGTGCACCGCGCTGACGCTTGGTGCACCCTACGGTTCCGCATACGAAGCGTATGACCATGCGGAAGGGGTTGAAACCCCCTTCCGGCGATTGTGTGTTACGGTGTGGTGGTGACGAATTCGTCGATCACGTCAATAGCTTCGCTAAGCGCTTCCTCCGTATCCTTCTCGCCCTCGGCGACGGCGGTCGCCTCGGCCAGGATCGGCATGTAAAGCGCCTCGGGCTCGCCCTGGATGGTCAGGCCGAAACGGCGGTTTTCCCGAACGATCTTGTTCCATTCGGCGCGGATCCCGGCCCAGAAATCGGCCGTCTTGTCCCAATACGCTTCCGCCGCGCTGAAATCCACATCGTCGGTCCGGCGATAAGTGTTCACGCCCACTTCGCGCACGAGGAAGTAAGGTTCGTCCTCGTCCAGCACGAGCTTGGAGTTATCCTGTTCGTGCACCCAGCCTTCCGGCGTGATGGCGTGCCGGTTGACCGCGACGATGGCGTCGTAATCGTCCCGGGTCGTCGCATCGCGCCGGGGCAAAGGCCGCCAGGAGCGCGGCGGCGTCCAGGTGGAGATGCCGTATTCGTGGACCCACCGTCCGAGCGCGGCATAACGGGGCGCGTCATCCACCTGATAGACGATCTGCGCCCATTTGCCCTTGCGCGCTTTCATGCTGACGCTGCGCCGTTCCCAGACATTCCGCCCCACGAAGGCCGGATAGCTGCGCGGCTCGTAGATCCAATCCTGGCGCCAGTGCTTGATGGGGATCAGCGCGCCTTCCGGGCCGCCGACCACGAGAATATGCTGCAGGCTGATGTAATCGCCGTCATCGGCGATCACCCGGACCATTTCCTGGGCGGGCGTGACCTTCTGGTCCTTGAGCTTATAACCTGCCGCCAGGGGCACGGTTTCGGTGAAATCGAAGGTGACCTCGAAATCGCCCGCCATGGCCAGGATCGCTTCCCGGTCCTGCTTGAATTTATCCGAAACCGGCGCTTTCGCGCGGGACTGCATGCCGGCGGTCGTGGGCGCGCAGGCACCCAGTGCCAAAAGACCGATCAAAAGCAGACCCGGCAGTCCGCTCAGGCGGTTCGAAACGCTCAGACTTGGAAATCCCATGACCCATTTCCCCTCGTTGGCGAAAGCAGTTGCCTGTGAGATACACCCGCCTCGAAAAAAATGCAAATGAAAACGCTTCGCACTTGCGAGCATCTTTTGTTTCCGTTAATCGTCTCGCAGATGCAAGTCATTCACAATTGCGAAAAGCCGCTCAGGCCCGGTTTTTCGCCGTTTCAGGGGGTCTTTATGCGACGCGCCATTCTCAAAGCCGGGATCAGCTTGACCGCATTGGCTTTCGCCATGCCTGCCTTTGCCGCCGATGACGGCGAGGGAGAGCGGTTTTCGCCGATCCTGGATACGGTCACGGTCTTCGCCACCCGCAGCCCGATCGCGGCGTTCGAGTATCCGGGCTCGGTGTCGGTGATCGACCGGGATGCCATCGACGATCTGGCGGCATCGAGCATTGCCGATCTGTTCGAGGACATTCCGGGCGTGCAGTTCGACGGCGGGCCGCGCCGCACGGGCGAAGTGCCGAGCATTCGCGGCGTGCAGGGCGAGGGCGTGCTGATCCTGTTCGACGGCGTGCGCCAGACCTTCCTGTCGGGTCATGACGGGCGCTTCTTCATCGATCCGGACCTGCTCCAGGCGGCTGAAGTGATCCGGGGACCGAACTCCGCGCTCTATGGTTCCGGCGCGCTCGGTGGCGTCATTGCCTTCCGTACCCTGACGGCCGGGGATGCCCTGGATGACGATGAGCTGTTCGGCTACAGCGCCAAGGCCGGGTATTTCAGCGTCAACGAGGAATGGGTCGCGGGCGGCACGGCGTTCGGGCGCACGGCGGATGGTCGCTTTGACGGTGTCGCGAGCATCACTTATCGGGATTCCGGCGATATCGAACTGGGTGATGGCTTTACTCTGCCCTCGGACGATGAAATCCTCTCCGGTCTTGTCAAGGGCACGGCGCGTATCACTGATGATCTGACTGCGTCCGTGTCCTGGATCCGCTTCCAGAACGACGCCATTGAGCCCAATAACGGGCAGGGCGTCAGCACGGGCGATCTGGTGGAAAAAGAGGTGCGCAGCAACACCATCCGTGCGGGGCTAAACTATGCGCCGGCCAACAACAATTGGGTCGATGCGGAGGTCGTCGGGTTTTATACGGAAGCCCAGGTTGAGGAAGCCGAGCTGGAAAGCTCGCGTGTCATTCTGCGCGACGTGGAAACCTTCGGGGTGACGGCGCTGAACCGATCGGCCTTTAAGCTTGGCACCTTCGGCGACGTGGTCTTCACTTATGGCGGCGAGTACTTCCAGGACGAACAGGTGGGGACCGACAGCGCCGAACCGGACGGCTTGCGCGGCGGCGTGCCCAATGCCACGGCGGATACTTTGGGGGCATTCATCCAGGCGGAGTTTTCGGTGGACACGGCCATCGGCGAATTTCTGTTCATCCCCGCCCTGCGCTATGACCGGTTCCAGAACGAAGGCGAGAATGTCGCCATTGACACCGACGAGGACGCGTTCTCGCCCAAGATCGGCCTGACCTGGCGGCCCACGGAATGGTCTCTTCTCTATGCGAACTATGCGGAAGCGTTCCGGGCCCCGGCCATCGACGAACTGTTCGCCCAAGGGGTGCATTTCGTGATTCCGCTGGGCCCCGGCATCGAAGCCCCTAATGCCTTTATTCCGAACACGGATCTCAGATCCGAGGAATCGAGCACCTGGGAAATCGGCGCGGGCCTCGATTTCGAAACGGTCTTGTTCGACGGCGACCGGTTCATCGTCAAGACCACTTATTACGAAGCGGATGTGACGGACCTGATCGACTTGCAAGTGGACCAGACCTTCTCGCCGTCCTGTTTCGCGCCGATCCCCGGTCCGTGTACGTCGGGCACCAGCCGTTATGTGAATACCCGCAATGCCAGGCTCGAGGGGATCGAGCTGGAAGCCTCCTACGATACCGAGCGGGTCTATGCGAACCTGTCCTATTCGACCATCGACGGGGAAAACGAAGACACGGGCGAGTTCGTCGGCATCCTGACGCCGAACCGGCTCAATATCGATGTGGGCGTGCGCATTCTGGAAATCGAGTCCCGGCTCGGCCTGCGTGGTGAGTTCGCGTCCGAATTCGACAAGGCCAATGACCGGACCGATTTCCGCGACGCCTATGAAGTCATCGATCTGTATTACGTCTACGCGCCTATCGACGGGCCGCTCGAAGGGCTGCGCCTCGATCTGGGCGTCGATAACCTGTTCGACGAAGAGTATGAGCGCGTCTTCGCAGGGGTGCCGGAACCGGGCCGGAACTACAAGGCCGTGGTCCGCTGGCAGCAAGGGTTCTGAGGGCCCAAAAGCCCGTTAACCTTCCGCACACGCCTCAATGGCGGCGATGGTGTCGCCATTGGCCTGCAGAGCGTCATAGGCCTGTCTGTGCCGGTCGGTGGCAAGCACTTGAAGGCCTTGGGCGGCGATGCGGGCATAACGGGCCTCGTCGCCGCTCGCGGCGATTTCCCCGTCGATGTCCCACAAGGTGCCGCCCGCGGCCGGGATGCCGCGATCCCGCAGCATACGGATGACATCGAGCCGCACGCCCTGGGTGCCGGTCCAGGCCCAGATATTGTTCAAATCGACGCCGGCGGACTCCAACGTCGCCAGATCAGCTTCGCTGTCCACGCCGACCGACAGGGTGACCGTGGGGTCGAGCCTGTGAACCTTAGCGGCATCCTCCACCGAATAGACGATGATCAGCGTATAGTCCTTGGCGTCCATGTCATTCAGCAGGCGGACCACATCGCCATGATCGGTGGTGCGCTTGATATCGAGTTGCAGCACCGTGCGCCCGCGCGCCCACTCCAATGCCTCCCGCAAGCTCGGCGGCGCGAAGGCCGTGACGGCGCCGTCATTATCCTCAAGGCGCAGATCCTTGATCTGGCTCCAATCGGACCGGTTCACCGCCCCTTGGCCCGTGGTCGTGCGCTCCAGGTCGCGGTCATGCATGAGATAAAGCGTGCCGTCGCGGGCCGTCGCCACGTCGATTTCCATGAACATGGGCCCATGGGTCAGGGTATTGGCCATGGTCTCGATGGCGTTTTCCGGAAACCCCGGTTCCGGGCCGCCGCGATGGGCGCTTACCACCGTGGTCTTGCCTTGGAGGCAGCGCACGAAGGCGGGCAGGCCCTGATCGCCCACGCTGAAGGGCGCGCGGGGCGCGGGCAGGGATGGGCGCGCCGCCGGTCCGGCGCTTGAGGTCTGGTTCTCCTGCGAACAGGCGCCCAGGCTCAACCCCGCCATGACCGCCGCGAAAGCCCACACGGGTGCCCTAAAACAACGCTGTGCCATAATCCCACTCCCTTGGTTTTTCTCCGCCAGAGCGTGTCATAGCAAAGCAACAGGCATTTGACACGGTCCGGCGTCGATAAGCGGCCGCGCGCTTGTCCTGTCACGGGCGGCCCGGCCCCAGACCTTACCGCGATCTAAACAAATTCAAATCGTCCGTTTAACGCATTTCTTACGGGCCGCTGCCAGTGTTGCCCTCAACACGGGCGCGCGGAGGCGCCTGTTTCCAATCAGGACCGCCGCGCCCGGCAGCTTGTCCGGCAGTAAGGCGTATTCGGAGGGTTGAGGGAATGGGGACTGCCGAGGCCGACACGGCGCGCGAACGGGACGCTTTGACCCAGCGCGCCCAGGAAGACCGGTGCGGCGATGCCATGTACCGGCTTGGCATGATGTTTTCCACAGGCCATGGCGTGCCCTACGATATCGTCGCCGCTCATATGTGGTTCAATCTGGCCGCCTTGATGGGCAATGAGGACGCCAAGGCCTGGCGCAAGCAGCTCTCCGACGAGATGAGCCCCGATCAGGTGGCCGAGGCCCAGCGCCAGGCGCGGGAATGGCTGGGCCGCTAGTGGTTCGACTCCGACATGTGCAAAAGCAGGTGCCGCGAGTGAGACTCAAATGTCAAATTCAAAAGCTCCACTAGCGCCGGCTGAGCCCGTCAAAAAGGCCCGCTCTGGCGCGGCTTGACCGATTTTCAGGCCTTCGCCCTTGAACCCCGCAGAAATCCTTGCTACGCCGGTCAGTGGAGAGGTGGCCGAGTGGTCGAAGGCGCTCCCCTGCTAAGGGAGTAAGCGGTCAAAAGCTGCTTCGAGGGTTCGAATCCCTTCCTCTCCGCCAGCCATCCACAACATCTCTCCTCCGTCCCACTCCAAAACACGGCCCATGGTCCGGCTTGAGGGTACCGCCTGCCGGGTCCCGATAGATGCTCGATAGTGTTGCTGGCCGTCAGCGGGCGTCTCCTTGATGCTGTTGGGCGGTCCGGGAGCGAGCGGTGTGCGCTGGAGGCGCTGTCCGGCCATCCCTGGTTCCCTGTTTTCGCGCCGGGCAATCCCCATGGCAGCGCCTGTGGAATTGTCCGTATGGCGCATAAAAAAAGGGCTTCCACGCGGGAAGCCCTTTGAAGTGGGGGTTGGAATAGTCTAGCGCTGGAGCGCGGCGCTCAAGCCGAACCAGAAAGTCCGGCCGAACTCGGCATCTTCCTGAAGGAAGGCTTCGTTCGGACCCGTCACTTCCGTCCGGCCTTCATTGTTCAGGTTCTGGCCTTCGAAAATGAAGGTCAGATAATCGGTGATGTTATAGCGCACCTGCATATCCACCTGGGCCCGGTCCCGCCAGTATTCGTCCCGGCGCCGGTCGTTGGTGACGATGGTGTCGAGGAACTGGCCCGTATAGTTGTAGGAGGCCCGGACCTCCAGATCTTCGACGGCGTAGAACACAGTGGCGTTGGCCACCACATTGGGCTGCTGGAAGAAGCCCGTGGTGCGCGTGCCGTTGGCGGTCGGCACGGTGAATTCCGTATCGAGCCAAGTGGCGTTCACGTTGAAGCCGAAATTGTCGAACGGAGCGGGCAGCCAGGACAGCAATTGCTGGGCCTGGAACTCCACACCGTAGATTTCGGCGTCTTCCGCATTGACCGGCTGGGTGATGACGGCGGGCACGCCCTGGAACGAGGCATCGAGATCCGTCAGTACAAAGATCTCATCAGTCACATCCTTGTAGAACAGGCCGAAGGCGATGATCCCGTCGGGAATGTACCATTCCGCGGAGAGATCGATATTGCGCGCCTGCCGGGGGTCCAGATCCGCGTTGCTCCGGCTCACGATGAAGCTGCCGTCGGGCTCCTGGGTGATGGTGGTCGCGCGGGTCAGATCGCTCAAGTCCGGACGGCCGATGGTTTCCGTATAGGCCGCGCGCAAGGTGACATTCTCAAGAATGTCCCAGCGCCCGAGCACGGCCGGCAGCACGCTGGTATAATCGCCGCTGCTGCCTGTGTCGGAAGGCACGTCGAGTCCTTCCCATTCGGTATATTCGATCCGCACACCGCCTGTCAGGGTGAAGGGTCCTTCCCGGAACGTGGCCATGGCGTAACCGCCATAGATGTCTTCTTCGGCTTCCGTCCGGGCAAAGAAGGTCGGGGCGTCCGGCGCGCCGTCCTTGGTGAAGGAGGCATTGTTCTGGCGGAAGAAGCGGGTGGCGCCGTTATCGTCCACCCGGAACGGGAAGTCGTAGCCGCCCTGGAAGTCGACGCCTGCAAGCTGCCGGTTGAACGCATCGGCCAGGGTGTAATCGAGACCTTCAGCCTGGCGGAAGCGGTCGAAGATGGTCTGTTCTTCCCGTTCCCGCTGGCGGTACATGCCGCCGACCTTGATGTCGGTTTCGATATTAAAGAACGCGGTCTGATAGGTCAGATCCGTGCGCGCTTCGTAGATGTCCTCATCCGTGGTCCGGTCCAACACGCCCCGGTTGTTGTGCCGGTAGCTCGACGGATCAAAGAAACCCACGGGATCGAGCGGAAAGGTCCGTGGGAAGAAGTCCGCGGTGTCGTAACGGGCCCCGAAGGAGGTGTCGGTCTGGAAGGACTCTGTGCTTTCCGGATTATTAAGCTCGGCACCCGAATAGCTGAGATCGACTTCCCAGATCAGGCCCGGCAGGACCGTCCAGTCCATCGAGCCCGCGGCCGTGTAGATCGTCCGGTCGATCTCGAACCGGCCGAGGCCGACAATGCCGAAGCCGGTTTCGGTGACGCCGGAGACCGGCGTCTGATCGAGAATGGCCGCAGGCTGGGCGTTGCTGCCGCTGGTGCCCAGCTCATAACGGAATTCGTCCCGCCGCTCGTCATCGGTGAAGCGCGCATAGATGCCGCGCACATCGATGGAGAAGTCCTCGCTCGGGCGCCATTCCAGGCGGCCATGACCGGAAATCCGTTCCCGGACGTTGTTATAGAAGAACACCCGGTTGTTGGTCGGCACCACGATGCCGTTACCGTTGCCGAGCCCCACATTGTTGCCGGCCGCGTCGAATTCCGTGTAATCGGAATCGTCTACCTCGATCTGCGGAATTTCGAAATTCCGGCGGGAATAGTCGAAGCCGATCACGGCGCCGAACTGCTGGTCCGGACCGAAGCGCATGCCGGTGGCGAAATTGACCCGCAAGGGGATTTCGCGGTCGGGATCGTCCGATCCCAGCGTGCCGCCGTCGCCCGCCTGGCCATGGAAGCCGCCGAACAACTGGCCATAGAAGAAGAAGGGGTCTTCCGCATCGAAGGCGCTGCGGGTGCGCAGATTGATCGTGCCGCCAAGCGCATTGGGATCGAGATCCGGCGTGATGGTCTTGACCACCTCAAGGCCGGCCAGGAGGGAGGCCGGAATGATGTCGAGGGGCACCGTCCGTGTGCCGCGTTCGGGCGACGCCACCGTTACACCGTCGATCGTCACCCGGTTGAATTCCGCGTTAAGGCCACGGATGACGGGAAAGCGTGCCTCGCCCTGGTCATTCTGGATGGAGAGACCCGGCACCCGGCGCAGCGCCGCCGCCACGTTGAGGTCGGGCAGGCGGCCAATATCGTCTTCCGACAGGGCGTCGATGATCTGAAGCGTGTCGCGCTTCTCGTCGATGGCGCGCTGTTGCGCCAGCGCCGAGCCGAACACGATCATCCGGTCCAGCTCGTCAACCTCTTCCTCGTCCTGGGCGAGCGCAGCCGGTGCCAGCGGCAGGGCGAAGAGGCACACCCCGCCCAACAGGGTCGCGGTGAGCGTGCTCAGCCTGCGGGTTTCGAAAGTCGAAAACGGTGTCGGTTTCTGATCGGCGCCCATGGTGCAGTCCCCCAATGTGAAATGGGTGAAAATCATCTGACGGCGGAAGACAGACATACCGGGTGCTGAACGCAAGTGACAATTCGATGAAGCGGACACAATCGCGGATGCGAGTGGCCTTTCTTACCGTTGTCTGACGATTTTTTGACACCTGCTTGTCAATCCCGTGACAGATGAATTGCAGGAGCGTGACGAACCACAGTCCGTAACTGTGAAGCCTGCTGGCAAACGGCATGGACGGTTTCGGATATTAGCGGGCTTTTTGAAAGCCTTGCTGGTATTTGGCCGGATACACACCTTACGGACTGTTCATTCATAATTCCAGAACCGCTGAGCAATCGCGTCGCGGATCGTCATAGGGCTGTTACGGCCCGGGTATAGGTTGCGCTCAACAAGAGAGGGAGAGCGGGTGATGAAAATGCTGGTTCGGGCCATTGTGATGTGCGGTATGCTGACAGGTGCGGTGTCGGCCGAGGAATGGACGATCGAGGAGTACACGCCGCCGCCGGTTCTGCGCCTGGAAGCCGAGGCTTTGGGCCGCTTTCCGGCCCGTGAGGCCGGACAAGGCGCCGCCGCCGATGCCGATCATTTCTACGCCATCGTCAATTTCGCCATCGGCCAGTATGACCGGGAAACGGGTGAGCGCGTCGCCGGTTGGCTGGGGCCGCGCAATGGTCCTATCTCGCATCTGAATAGCTGCTATGCGGATGATGCAAAGCTCTTTTGCGCCAATTCCAATTTCCCTCAAACGCCCATGGCGAGTTCCATCGAAATTTTCGATACGGAAGATATGACGCATCGGGAGAGTCACAGCCTCGGCGCATTGGATGAAGGTTCGCTCACCTGGTTCGACCGGCGCGGCGACGGCTGGATCGCCGGTTTCGCCCATTACGACGGCAAGGGCGGGCATGATTTCAAAAACCATCGTTTCGGCGCGGTGGCGTCCTTCGACAAGGACTGGCGGCGCACGGGCGGATGGATCTTTCCCGACTCCGTTCTGGAACGCATGGCGCCCCATGCGGCATCCGGCGGCGCGCTGGGTCCGGACGGATATCTCTATGTGATGGGTCACGACCGGCCGGAGATGTATGTCTTGGCGTTCCCGGAAATGGGCCCGGCTTTCGTTCACATCGCGACCATTGCCATCGAAGCCGAAGGTCAGGCCTTTGCCTGGGACCGGAGCACGGACGACCGGGTGCTGTTCGCGATCAGCCGTCCGAACCGCGAGGTCCGGTCGTTCCGGATTCCGCCGGTTCCCGTCAGCGACTGAACCGGGCGGCGCCTCTGCGCCAGCCTGCGCAGCTTATTGAGGCAATAACCGAGAATAGGGGGCTCTCACGCCGGAGCTGCGCCAGAAGCGAAGGCGTAAACGTTCTGCAACGCCTCTTCTCCATCTGCCCCGGCGCAAGGCCTGGACCGCGACCCGATCCCGGCGCTCGCCCCCGGCTTACTGGTGTGGCAAGGTCGTATCGGAAGAATCGGCAGCGTTCATGAGCGCCGGTCCAGACGCGCGATGAGACGACCTGTGACCAAGACAATTGTCATCACCGGCTGCGATGAGAACCATTACGACCTGGCCTCGGAGCTTTTGGAGTCGCTGCGGGCGCTTGAAACGCGGCGCTTCGATATCGGCTTTCTGCAGCACGGCACCGTGCCTTTGCCGCCGGCGATCGGCACCGGCGCGGATATCGTCGCCCAAGTCGATGCGGACGCCAGTCAGGTGGAAGACGGCGAAGGGTTCCTGCTCGCCCGGCTCGGCACGAAAGCGCGGCTGCCGGAGTATTTTCCGGGCTACGATCTTTATATCTGGCTTGACGGCGATACCTGGGTGCAAAACGGGGTGGGGCTCGACCAAATCGCTCAGTGTGCGCAGCTCGCGGATCTTTGCGCCCACCCGCAAGCCGATCCGAATTATCTGACCTGCCGGTTCCCGGACAATTATACGATGCATACCTATGATGTGATCTACGGAAGGGAGGTCCGGAGCAAATTCGCCCGCTTCCAGATGGTCAATTCAGGGGTTTTCGGCGCGCGGGCATCCTCGCCCTTATGGGCGAAATGGGCTGCGGCTCTGGACGAGGTGCGCCAGCGGCTGGAAGGCCAGGACAAACGCTTTTTCTCCGATCAGATCCCGCTCCATAAGCTGATCTTTTCCGGTGAGGTGAAGCTCTGTCCGCTGCGGGCCGTGAACAATTGGCTGGTCGGCCATTGCACCCCGGCCATCGATCTGCGCGGGCGGCGGTTGCGGGCGCCGAGTTTTCCGTTCGAGGAGATCCATATCGTCCATCTGGTCGGCTATACCAAGCGCCACAGATTTCAGATCGCGGGGCGGTCCGTGTCGTTCAGATACCGGGATGTGCTGGCCGAATACGAGAAACAGCCTAGAGCCTCCGGCGATAAATAGGATCCATTCCAGAACGTGCGGTGGCGTTTCTTAGTTCAGCGGGCCCGGACGGTAAAACGGATATCGTCGTGGTATCGGCCGGCAAAGGCATCCGTCACATCGCCGATCGTAACCGTAAACCGGTGGGCCGTCTGACGGATGCTGCTGCGGGCCTTGCGCATGGACAAGGTGACAGGTGCGGCGAGAGAGACGGGTTTGCCGTCCACATCCAGCCGGTAGGTTATGGCCGCGTTTGGGATGGCCGCCGTCTTGAGACGCCCGCGTCCTTCCGAGTCCAGAGCGATATCGTAGGGGGTGTTGGCGACGATGTGCAAAGAGAAACGCTGCCTGAGGCCGGTCCGCAGGATACCCAAATCCAGGTTATGGATCGCGCCGGCGATGGGCAGCGGCCCCGTGCCCGCATCGAGCCGCGTCTCGATGGAGGGCGGCACGCGCATTCTGACGGCCACGCGCACCAGGTCGAGGCGCCGGGCCATGCGGGTCCTTGCATCGTAAACGGATATATCGAGGCGATCCATATAGAGACCGGGCGGCACCGTGAAGGGCCGGTCCAGGACGATATCATATTGCACGATCCGCCGGCGCCGTGGAGCGGCCCCGATCGCCAGCAGGTCCTGGGCGCGTGCTTGGGGAAGATCCTGAAGCGGGCGTTCATCGCCCGGTCCACGAGTGATCCGATAGGAGAGCATGGCGCCGTTACCGGACAGGCGGTGGACGCCGTTTCGTTCCGCCTTGCTGTCGAAACCAAGAAGCAGTTGGCAGGGTCCCGTGGCATCCGCCTTAACGGCGGCGTTGACCGTCACACGCAGGCGTTCCGTCCCGAGCGGATTGATATCTTCCGCACCGGCCAGATCAAGGGCTGCGGGATGGTCGAGGGTGCAGGCCTGTGCGGGCCTTGCGGAGAAAACCAGCAGCCAGATGAAGACCAACACGATAAAGGTTTGCCTCATAGGCGGATATCTCCGTAATCGTAAAAGCCACTGGCATCTTCGGGGATCTCCAGGCGCGCTTGCCTTCCAGACCCGTCACTTAACTGAAGCGTATAGAATCCCGCAGGCAGGCCATCGATGACGATCTGACCATTCCGGTTGCTGAAGAAAACCGTCGTATCTTTACTGTCTCCCGCTTCCGGAGCGAGCGTGCCGCTGATCAGCCCGACCGGTTCGCCTGCCTGATCGATCAGGCGTCCCTGAAGCACAACCGCGCCGGCGGTTCCCGCCATCAGGACGACACCGCCGCGCAAACCCGGGCGCAGCCAGGGCCGTTCCTCGCCCAGGGACTGGCCTGCCGCCAGGGCCGGGGCATCGAGCCGGATAGGTCTGGCCACATGGGAGGCCAGGTCCGGCAAGACCAGGGGGCCGAGCCCGTCCGTCTTAGCTGCCGGTCCCGCAGCACCCGGATTAACCTGGATCGGAACGTCACGAAGCTGAGGGTGGCGGCGGATCATGGCGAACGCATCGCTGACGGGACGGGTCAGGGCGGCGGAGCCGTCCGCATACACAAGGCCTGTCCCGATGCTCAGGGTCGTCCGGTTCTCCCTAGTATCTGCAATATCCACGCTGCGGCGGATGGTACGATGGTCCAGAATCGCTTCCGCCCGTTGGCCGGTATGGCGGACATTGACATCGGCGCGCCCGCCGGTCTGGTCCTGAACCGCCGACACCGCAAAAGACGTGCCGCCGATGCGCTGGGCCGGGCGGTGCGCCCAGTCGACCCGGAAGGCATCCGCCGCGCTGTCATGGCTGAGGCGGGAGGAGCGCCGCCCTTGACCCCAGATAATGCTCAGCCCCAGGAGCCATTCCGCTTCAACGCCGGTTTCAGTCTGCCGTTGCGTTCCTGTGAAATCAATGCTCGCGGCCCGGTTCAAACGCCAATTGATCTGGGTCGAGACGCTGCTTGCCGCATCGATGCCATCGCGCGGAAACGTATATTGTCCGGTGAGGTTCGCGCTGAGACCGTAAGGAAAAGACTGTCCCAGTCTCGCGGTCACATCGACCGCCGTATTCTGACGGTCCGGTTCTTCTCCGAAACCGGTGTAAGCGATAGACCGGTAATCGGTAAGCAGATTGAACACGGGCGGCGGGATGTCGGCGGACTGGTCCCATAAGGGCGGCAGGTCGTATTGCGCGGCAAGGCGCACGCCCGTCTGCGTGCCGTTGACGCTAATATCGCTGATGAGATCGAAAGTACCGGCGGCATTGGCCCAGGCCAGTTCCATACCGGTATTGATCTGTCCACGGGCCAGTTGGATGTTCGTGCCGGCGGTCACCGTATCGCTCAGCCCTTGCCTGTGAAAGGCGGACAAAAGAGGGTGATCGGTGTCCACCTCGCGCCAGGAACCGCCGCGCAAGGAGGGAAAGCCCAGGCTGACGCCATAATCGCTTTCCTGTGCCGCGAGCAGGGTCGATGCGAAGAACACGGAGAAGGCCTCGATCTGGGTCTGGCCGGTATCGTCCGTAATGCGCAGGATGAAATCGTTCGGGCCGATCGCCACGGGAAAATCGGTGACATTGAACCGGCCCGGAGGCAAGCGGAACGTATCGACGATGCGGCCCGCGCTCAAGACGTCCACATTGGCTTGCCGGTCCAATGTCAGAATCCGTTGGCCTGTCGGCCTCGGCGTGCGGTCCGGCTGGGCGGCGAAGGAGCGGGTGACCGTCAGCCCCGTGATGGCTTCCGGAGATTGAAAACCTGAGACCGGCAGGATGTGATCGCCGAGGATGGTGCGCCGCCGGGCCGCGCGGTCGTCGTAAAGGAGCCGGGCCTCGGCAACGCCGAAAGCGTCGGTGGCGCCTTCGATAAACTCGCCATCGACCTCCAGAACGAGGCCGCGCAGATGGATGGCCGCTTCCGCGAAAGCCGTGACGGACTCCCGGCCGTCCTCTTCCACGCCATCGCCGGACGCAAGACCAGTCGCCGCCCGCAGATTGAGACGGGCACTGAACGGGCTGGACGGGGCGAGCGTCTTGGGAATGGCGCGTCTTGACGACAGGGACAGGGTCGCCGCTTTCTGTTGATCCGGTTTCAGATCGAGCCGCAAGGCCAGGGCGGTGCTGTCATAGGTCAAGGCCAGACCGGCCGTGCGGATGGCGTCAAGGCTGACGTCTTCGCCGCCCGGCAACTGGGCATCCAAGGTCTTCAGGGCACTGGCGGTCAAAACCTCGTTCAGCCCATCAAGCAATGGAGACCGTTCAACGAAGACCGTTCCATCAGGATCGATCCGCACCGGGACGGGATCCAGCTCGTAAATCAGGAAGAGGATCGGGGCGTCGAAGACCTGTTCCTGGGGCGCGGCCTTGCCGCCAAAGGCCTTGGCGAAGATATCGTCCGCCGTTGCGCCGAAGGCCATTGCTGGGAAAAGGGTAAACATGATCGCTGCGAGAACCGGTGTGGCGGTCAGGCGGGACACAACACAAGCACCACCTGCCGTCAGCGTGGCGTGAAGTCGAAGGAGACATCCGCCGGACCCGGATCGACCGGTTGAGGCAAGGCAATCGTGAAGTCACGCCTATGACCGGCCAGGAGGTTTTCACCGGAAACCCCTTCCAGAGCATCTGGCGCTAGTTTCGCCAAGGATGCACCGTTGCGCTTGATCTCCAGGGACAGATCGCTCAATCCCACATGGGCCGTGCCTTTATTGTGAAAAGACAGATCCAGCATCGATGCCTTGCCGCCGTCCTGGCGGATGACGGCGCTTTCGACGGTCACGTCATGGGCCGTACCGTCCGGTTTGACGTAAAGCGCGCCTTCATAGCGCACCAGAAGCCGCATGCGGCCGCCCTGCTGTACCGCCTCACCGATATCCACGGCCAATTGTTCCGCAATAAGACGGTAGGCGGCCTCTTGCTCGACGGGCTGGCCCTGCCATTGGATGCGCACGGTCTGACTGCGTCCGGGCATCAGGACGACCTGGCTCGGCACGACGAGAAAATCCTGGACCGGACCGTCGAGGACATCCTTGCCGTCCCGGGTCATGGTGCGTTTATGCACCGTGATCTCGATGGCGGCGGGCTCCGCCGTTTCGTTCTGCAAAACCACCGATTGGCGTGTCTCGCGGCCTTCCAGGGGAAAGGTCAGTTCGATGGGGGTCATCTTGAAGGCTGCGGCGGGCGCCGCGAGCCAGAAAAGCAAGAAACCGGTCAGCCATGGGATCGGCCGGAAACGGACCATTCTGACCCCCTTCATGATCGCGCCTTCCAATGTGTTTGGAGGCATCGAGATTGCCAGAGGGGGTGCTAAGGGCCGGTTAAGGAAGAACCGCCCCGTTCCGGCTTTCTGCCAGAGACGGGGCGGCGAGGAGGTGACTGGATCTTATTTGGCCCGGACGGTCACGGTCACGGTGTCGGTGTAGGTGCCGGCAATGCGCGAGTTGGAAGAGTCCAGGCTGACTTTCAGCGGGTAGGTCTGACGGAACTGGGCCTTGCTGCGCTGAACGTTCAGGGTGCGGTTCAGGCGGGCGTTGCGCGATTTGTCGTAGTCGATCGTGTAGTCGATGGTGACGCCGTCATTGCTTTTCAGCTTGCCCTTGTTGCTGGAGGCGAAAGAAATGGTGTAACCGTCGTAATCGTTACAGGTTTCGTTGATCGTCGCCACTTCGCGGGCCCGTTCGCCGGCTTCCAGGTCCAGGTTGACGCCCGCATCGGTGACGGAAACCTGACAGACGTCTTGAACGGTGCCTTGCAGGCGGATCGTTCCGGTGTTGCTGGCCTGGGCCGTGCCCGCCATCGCCACCGCACCGAAAGCCGCCGCCAGGATCGCCTTACCAACAAACTTGAACATGATCACTCTCCTCATTTGGGTCATCCGCTGCTGTGCGGTATGCCCCTTTAGTGGCAAGACCGATGCCACTTGGCCGGCAATTTTGGGTAAACCGGAGATTAACCAGCTAAGCGGTTGGAGAGAGGCGCGTAATCTGTGTAAAGATAATTTAAATCAAATTGTAACCGGGTAAGATCGTGGTTACTTTCCGGCTAATAGGAAAGATTGGATCTGATGAAATTGCCGACCAAACCATAAAACCGGCAGTTTTTTCCGCCTGGGCCTTAGAGCCCTTTTGGAAAGAGGCATCACCGGCCCGCTCCCCCTCCCGACCGCCGGCCAGGCACATGGAAATGCGCTTGGCGACGCATTTCCAAAAAGTCTCCTAGCAGCTTGCCGCTGGCGGGATGCGATAAAGCAGGCTTTCGGCGTGGAAGGGCCGGTCTTCCTGATCCGGCGTGATGGTCAGCCGCACCGCATCGATTAGGATGAAATCGCCGCCCGCGTTCAGACGCCACAGGTTAGGCGCCTCGGTGCCGCCGAAGCCGGTGTCCCAGCAATAGGGCGCCGTGTCACCATGGACAATCAGGACGGGGCGGGCGAAGCGGTCCGCCAGATCCCGCATGAGCGTTCGAGAAGCGGCGAAGCCGTCGCAGGTCTCTCTGTTATCGGGGGTGCAGGGCGCATCGGATGCGGTGACGGTCGGGTCGCCTTGCTGGAACAGCACGAGCGCCGCAGCGTCTTCCGCCGCCGCGCGGGCGAAAGCCTCTTCGATCCAGGCCAGATTGATCCGGTCCCGCGTCTCCACGGCGGCGAGCGCTTGGTCCGGGTCGTCGAGCAGAATCTGCCTGCGCCCATTATTCGTGCCCACCATATGGAGTGTTGCGAAGACGACGCCGTCATAAGACCACAGCGCGTTTTCCGGCAGGCCGTCCGGGCGCGCCACGGCCCAGTCCCCGGGCGTCGCGGGCGGAGACGCGAAGAACAGGCTGCGGAGTGTTGCTAAACGGTCCCGTTCGGAGACCCGCGGCGACAGGCTCTCCCGGTCGCAGTCGGTCCATTCATTATCGCCGGGCGTATAGAAGACAGGAATGTCGAAGCCTGTGAGCCAGTCCTGAAAGCGGGCATCGATGTCGGGCGTGCAGGCGGATCCGCCGGATTTGTAATCGCCCACATGCACCGCGAAGGGGTAGGCGCCTTCGGCAATATCTTCCGTGATCTGGCGGAACGTGTATTCCTGATCCTTATTATACGGAATGTCCGCAACCACGGGAATGACGAGGGCGCGGCGGGTGTCCGTGTCTTGGGCCTTCGGACCGGCGCGCCTGTCCGCCGTCTCCAGCCCGGCACAGGCGCTTAAGCTCAGAAGACACACCAACCCCGCCGTCCGCAAGACCCCGTCCATCGCTCTCTCCCTCGCAGCGGCCCAGGCCGCCGTTTCAACCCGGTTTGGTTTTACCACCCATGGGCGGCCTGTCGAGAGCGGGTGCCGCTATCGCGCGATGAGATCCTTCTGCAGCGTCCGGCCCGCCAGGATGAAGGCCAGACCGGCCAGGGCGTAGAGCAGACTGGTGATGGTCATGGCGGTGCGCAGGCCCGAGGCATTGGCGGCCTGACACAGCTCCGCTTGGGCGGCCGTCAGCGCGGAGAGATCGCCCTTGCAGATGAAGCGCGTCAGATCCGCCGCCTGATCGGAGGCCGCCAAACTCATGGAGATCGCGGTATCGCTCACCAGGCCGACAAACAAAGGCCCGAGCCCGTAGCCGACGAGGTTAACGATGAAGAGCAGGATAGCGATGGCCGTGGCTCTCGTCCGCATGCCGACGACGCCCTGGCCGATGGCATATTGCGAGGTCAGGTACCCGTATTTCGACAGGCCCGCCGCCATCAGGCAGATCACGGCCAGGGTTGGATTGTCCGTATTGAACCCGACCACGTAAAGCGGCACGGAGACCATCAAGCCGAGACCCGGCAGCCAGGCGATGGCATTGGGATGGCGGGGTGAGATTTTCTCCACGATGAAGCCCAGCAGGACCGTGCCCAGGGCGGAGGCCATGGCGATGGGGACGTTGAACTGAACGGCGGCTTCGGCGACCGTCAGGCCCAGATTGCGTTGCAGATAGGGGCTCTGGAAGTTGGAAACCCCATAGCCGCAAAAGGCCGCGATGGTGGCGCCGACCGTCATCACCCAGAAGGTTCTCTTCGAGGCCAGCTCGCGCATGGCTTCGCCGAAGCTCGCGCGGGGGACCTTGGTGGTGCCGCCTGGATCAGTAAAGCCGCGTGGCGGTTCCTTGACCGTCAGCTTGACGATGACGGCGAGCAGGATGCCCGGCACGCCCAGATAGATGAAGGCTTCCCGCCAGGACCAGGCCTGGGCGATCGGGCCGCCGAACAGGTTCGCTAGCACGCCGCCCAAGGTCACGCCCATGGCATAGACGCCGAGCGCGGTGGAACGGGCGCGGGGAACGAAATAATCCGCAATAAGAGAGTTCGCGGGCGGCGTACAACCGGCCTCGCCGATGCCGACGCCGATGCGGAAGATCAGCAGCATCAGGAAACTGTTGGCGAGTCCGCATAGCGCCGTCATGGCCGACCACAGGGCGACGCAGATCGCGATGATCGTGACACGATTATGGGTTTCGGCCATGCGCGCGATAGGAATGCCCATGACCGTATAAAGGAGCGCGAACCCGAAGCCGGACAGCAAGCCGAACTGCCAGTCCTGCAGTTCGAATTCCTGGATCAGCGGTTCCGCGACCACGCCGATCAGAATGCGGTCGATGAAGTTGAAGGTGTAGACGATGAGCAGGGTGATCAGCACATAAGTGCGGTATCCCGTGGTCCCGTAGCCCGTCTCAGGCGATCCGAATGGCTTTGCGCCCGCGATGGGCCCGGATGATGTCAACGCTTCACCTCCCCAACTCTATGCCGGCCTTGCCTGTTGTGCAGCGCACACCTAAGGGAGCCGGGCCTTTGTCAGTCAGGCAGCTTACTGCGTTTTAGCGGTCTTGTTGAGACGGGTGCTGTGGCGCCTTTGAGGGATCTCCGGCGCCACAGGATATCAAGAGGATTAGAAGCGGTAGCCGATGCCGCCGCCGACGATCAGCGGATTGATCTCCACATCGGCCGTCACCGCGCCGTTGTTGATATCGACGCTGGTTTCGAGCCAGACCTTTTTGGCATCGACGTTCACATACCAGTTGCCCCGGACATTGAAATCGATGCCCGCCTGGAGCGCGAACCCGAAGCTGTCGTCGTAGTCGATCTCACCGCCGCCGGCGAGGCGTTCATTATAAAAGACCGTGTAATTGATCCCTGCACCGACATAAGGCTTGATCCGGCTTTCCGGCATGAAGTGATACTGCAGCGTCAGGGTCGGCGGCAGCAGGCGCACATGGCCGAGGTCAAGCGAACCGGCGGCCGTATTGATGGCGGTCACTTCATGACGCGGGCTGGCGGCAATCAGCTCAAGAGCCAGATGATCCGTCAGGAAATAGCTGATATCAACTTCCGGGACATAGGCCGTGTCGATGTCCACATCCCCGCCGATCGTCTTGATGTCGGCGTCTTCTTGCGGTGTCACCGCGATGCCCCGTACGCGCAGCATGAAATCGCCTTGTTCCGCATAGGCGCTCAACGGCATGGCTGCAGCCAGGAAAAGGCTTGCGAGCCCCGTTCTCCAACTCATGGTTTATACCTCCTGCTCCGTCACACTTGGAAATGCCGTCAGTTTATGAACTGACCTTATACGGACATTGATAAGTATCAAGGGAGCCATCGATTGGTTTAGGTATACTGATCGACCGTTCGCCGAGTATGGAAATGTCAGCTCTAGAACGGGATCGGATTAAACGAAATCACGATCCCGCTCTAGAATGTTGATTTCTCGCTCGGCCGGACGGAAAACCGGTATCCACTTTTCCTGACCTCGCTCTAAGGCTCGGAAACGGTTGCCTGCGGGGCCCGATGGCTGTATGACAAGTGCGGGTCCGAAAGCCCCTGCCGCTCGCAGGCTCATGCCCTGGCGAAGCTTTCGGCATCATGCGATCCGCCTGACCCAGTGCGCGGACCGATGGCAATGCGAGCCCCATCCGATACGCCGCGAGATGAACTGGAAAGGCAGCGCCATGACCGGCCCCAATCCCTTACCCTCGCTTGAGCGCCTGAAACAGGAAGCCAGGCACATACGCACGGCCTTCGAGGCCCGTGGCGGCACCATGACCCACAGCCAATCGCTGGAGCAGCTCGCTCAAGGCTATGGCTTTCGCAACTGGAATACGCTGCGCGCGGCTGCCGAGGCGAGCCGTAGCGATCCGCCATACCGTCTCGGGGCGCGCATTGCTGGGGCTTATCTCGGCCATGCGTTCACGGGCGAAATCCTGTCCCTCAGCATAGTGAGCGATGGGCGCACGCGCCTGACCATCGCGTTCGATGCGCCGGTGGATGTGGTTCGCTTCGACAGTTTTTCCGCCCTGCGCCACAGGGTGACGGGCACGGTGACCCGGGAGGGCGTCTCGCACGAGAAGACCTCCAACGGCACGCCCCATCTGCGGATCACCCGCGTGGCGTGAGCTTCAGACAAGGAAGAGCCGGCCTCTTCTGTCAGGCCGGTTCTCTCCCCGTGCGCATGATCCAGAGATCTACCGGCAGACCGGCGGGGCTTGGCCGCGCGCGCACGTCGCGGAGCGGATCATGTGGTGCTGGGCAGCACCGGCCTGGCGGCATCGAGAAACGCGCCGTCGTCCACCAGCCGGGCGATCGCCGCGATATCGTCGGCGAAATACCGGTCCTCCGTATAGGGATCCACATGGGCGCGGATGCGGGCCTTGATGGCGAGCAGGGCCGGAGAAGTGACAAGGGGCGCGTGGAACTCGATCCCCTGGGCCGCCGCCAAAAGCTCGATGGCCGCGACCTGGGCGCTATTGGCGGCGATACCGCAGGCCCGGCGCGCCGCCGTGGTGGCCATGGAGACGTGATCCTCCTGATTGGCCGATGTGGGAATGCTGTCCACGCTTGAGGGGTGGGCGGATGTCCGGTTTTCCGAGACGAGCGCGGCGGCGGTCACCTGGGCGATCATGAAGCCCGAATTCAGCCCGCTGTCGGCCACCAGGAAGGCGGGCAGGCCGCTCATGGCGGGATCCACCAGCAGGGTCAGTCGCCGTTCCGACAGGCTCGCGATTTCGCACAGCGCCATGCTCAGCATGTCGGCGGCGAAGGCCACCGGTTCGCCGTGGAAGTTGCCGCCCGAAAGCGCATCGCACGGATCGTCGAAGATCAGCGGGTTGTCGGTCACGGCATTGGCTTCGGTCAGGAGCGTTTGAGACACCATACGGATCATATCGAGGCAGGCGCCCATGACCTGGGGCTGACAGCGCACGGAATAAGGATCCTGAACCTTGTCGCAGTCCCTATGGGACGCGCGGATCTCACTGCCGTCCAGCAAGGCGCGGTACTGGGCGGCCACGTCGATCTGGCCCTGATGGCCGCGCAGATCGTGAATGCGCGGATCGAACGGGATGTCGGAGCCTTTCAGGGCGTCGACCGACAAGGCGCCGCTCGCGACCGCCGCGGCGAAGATATGTTCCGTACGGAAAAGCGCATCGAGCGCCAGCGCCGTGGAGACCTGGGTGCCGTTGATCAGCGCCAGCCCTTCCTTGGGTCCGAGCACAAGCGGTTCGAGGCCGAGACGGGCGAGCGCCT
Source organism: uncultured Alphaproteobacteria bacterium (assembly GCA_964612085.1). Taxonomy (GTDB): domain Bacteria; phylum Pseudomonadota; class Alphaproteobacteria; order JAJFIK01; family JAJFIK01; genus CAZTCJ01. The sequence goes on along the minus strand of CAZTCJ010000029.1, from coordinate 18,612 downwards.
CCTGGGCCGGGAGGGTTTCTCCCTTGATCCGGATCCGGCCGACCCCGATCATGGCGGCGGCGATATGGGCGAGCGGCGCCAGATCGCCTGAGGCGCCGACCGAGCCCTGGGCCGGTACGATGGGGTAAGCCTCGGTCTCGATGAAAGCCTGCAGCCGCTCGGCCAGGAGCGGGCGGACGCCGGAATGGCCGCGCCCAAGACAGGCGAGCTTCAGGGCAAGGATCAGGCGCACCACCCGGTCGTCGAGATCGGGTCCCACGCCGCAACTGTGGGAAAGCACCAGATTGCGTTGAAGCTGGGTCAGTTTTTCCGGCGAGATGCGCGTGGAAGCGAGCAGGCCGAAGCCCGTATTGATGCCGTAGACCGTATGGCCCGATTTCAGAATGTCTTCGACCGCTTGGGACGACGCGGCGATCCTGGCATAAGCGTCCCCGGTCAGGGTCACGGGGCCGGTGCCCGCCCAGATCCGCCGCAGGTCGCCTAGCGTGATCCGCCCGGGATCGAGAACGGCCGCACCGTGATGATCCGCGCTTCCCATGGTGTCCTCCCTCCGGGTTTGGTGTGTGTCTTGTATACGAAGTCGCTCGCTATTTAAACAATTTTAAACTGTAAAATAAGGGTAAAACCGTGCCCGGCAGGGTTTGAAAGCCTGTGCCGGGCACGAAACCGGTTTACCGGTTGAGAGGCCGCGTTACTCCGCTGCCTGATCGAACAGGGTCCAGTCGGGCCGGACGAAATGGCAAGTATAGCCGTTCGGGATCTTTTCCAGATAATCCTGGTGCGCCTCTTCCGCCCGGTAGAACGGTTTGGCGGCCACGACTTCGGTCACCACCTTGCCGGGCCAGCGCCCTGAGGCGTTCACGGCCTCGATCACCTCGCCCGCGATGCGCGCCTGGTCTTCGTCCAGATAAAAGATCGCGGAGCGGTATTGGGTGCCCCGGTCATTACCCTGACGGTTCAGGGTCGTCGGGTCGTGGATCTGGAACATGAATTCCAGGATCTTCCGGTAGCTGACGGTCTCCGCGTCGAAAGCGATTTTGATGCTTTCCGCATGACCGGTCTTGCCGGTGCAGACATCGCGATAGGTGGGGTTTTCCAGATCGCCGCCGGTGTAGCCCACTTCCGTCTCGACGACGCCGGGGATTTTCCGAAACAGGTCCTGCATGCCCCAAAAGCAGCCACCGGCAAGGATGGCGGTTTCCAGCTTGGCCATTCAACGTCCTCCTATGGTTCGCCATTGGAGATAGAGAGGCGCGGCCCGGCCTGCAAGGACCCCGAAATCGGATAAGCAACAGCGGAGTATATTTAAGTATAAACGGATGATTTATCGAATGACATTAAACAGATGGCCGGTGGGATGCCGAACGTGGCTAGCGCGCGGCATCCCGATCGACCCAACGTCACCCCGCATTTGGCATAGCACGATTAGGCACGGTGACGATGCTGTGACCGTCACAAAACAGTTACACAGGTCTGTGTATTAGACGTGAAAATACTTTAGGAATTGTAATGATGTTTTGCGGTTAATCTTGTATCAGCGGTTCACGATCAGGTTCGAACCGGTCAAGACATGGCTAACCGCATGGTCGCCGTCGAAGAGCGGCAGGGCGACCGATTCGATCACCGTGTAGGTTTTGTCCGGATGATAGGTGCGTTCCGGATGATTGATGTAAGGCGTCTTTTCAAGGCGCACCTGATCCGCGAGGTAAAGCGTCCGGGCCTTGAAAATACTGTCGTCGTATTCCGACAGGCAGCGCCCGACCGCGTTTTTACCGGCAAGCGCCAGAACGCCGGGACCGGCAAAGGCGATCCGGTAATCGCGGCCGTCCTCCACCACTTCAAGAAGGCCGATGCCTTCGATGATCTTGGCGAAATCGTCCAGATCGACGTCTTCGCGGCGGGGTGCGCACCGCCCCAGCTTGCGCCGTTCCCAATACAGGAACAGGCGCAGATTGGCCGTGGCGTTGATGGCGCTGACGGAGGCGAGTTGTGTGATGCCGTCCATGTTCAGACGCGCTCCGCCCATAGTTGTTTCAATTCGCACGTTTCTCACCTATCGCGAGTTTGGTCTTTTTACGTGTACATGGGACTCAAAGGAAACGGACCGGTATCAGAGCCCAAATTGAACAACTTGTCATGTGAAACGTGTGTGTAATGGCTTGTGCGTTGAAAAATCTTGCGGATTGTTTCCGGAATGGTGCTTTTCGCTAGAGAACGATGCTGCGGGAGACGAACCAGAAGACCCCGAGCGCCGTCAGGCTTGCGGCCGCCATGTCGAAAACGGGACGGGTGAAACGCGGCGGGGCGAAGCGCCGGACAAGATGGCCCAAGCCAGCCAGCACCGCCAGGAACAGGAGCTGCCCGGCCTCGACCCCCAGATTGAAGCCCACAAGCGCCACGGCGAGCTGATCGGTCTGAAGGCCCGCGTCCATCAGCACACGGGCGAAGCCGCAACCGTGGATCAGGCCGAAAAGCCCGGCCAGGGCGGGAATGAAACGCCGCATATCGGTGCTCTGGAGCAGCAGCCCATAACTGCCGGTAAACAGCAGCAGTCCCGCCCAGACCAGAAGCGGCAGGGCCGAACCGGTCCAAAAGGTGATCAGGACAAGGAGCGCCAGGCCCGCCGTCATCGCCGCCATGACCGGTTTCACGGTGCCGCTGCGCAGGGCCGCGGCCTCGGCGGCCACCAGGACGATCGTAAAGCCGATCAGGGCCTCGATGACCGGCACATTGGGTTCGATCCATCCCAGGGTGGCGAGCGCCAGGGTGGCGCTATGACCGGCCGTGAAGCCGGTCACGCTCAGCACAAGGCCGCGCCAGCTCCGGATCAGCAACAGCAGACCGGCGAGGAAAGCCAGATGATCCAGCCCTTCGAGAATATGAACGGTCCCGAGTGCCGCGAAGGACAGGCCGGTGCGCAGCCATCCCGACGGTGCCTTGCTGGCCAGGGCGATCCGTGCCTCCCGCGAGCGGGCCGTGAAGACATGGTCGTGCCAGCGCCCGTCCGGTCCCTTGATCCGGGCGAAATGGCTGTGATCGGGCGCGGCCGCGAAAAAGGCATTCATCCGGATCGACAGGTCTTTTATGGGACCGGCGCAGGAAAAAATCAGTTCCGCGCTTAAAATCGCGGTCCGCGCGGCGAGGGAGCGGGCCGGGGCGGCGCGCTCGCACGGGGCGCCCGCGGCATGGACCTCCATGGCGGTTTCCGCATGGCGGGCGAGCAGCCGGTCGAGGGGCGCGGGGCCCGTATCCGGCAGGGCCCGCAGGCGGGTCGTTTCCACCGCCGCAGCGCTGATCCGCACCGTGACGGTGGCGCCGTCCACGATCCAGGTGGTGTAGGAGCGTCCCAGACTATGGGCCTGAGCCTCCGCCCCCGGATGGAAAAGCGCCGCTACCAGAACGATAACGGCATAGACGGCCCGGCTCATGGGGCGCTCCGTGGCGCATCGTCCGCATACCGGATATCCGCCTGGCCATAAAACTGATCGAGCGCGGCCCGCAGGGCGTCGTCGCCTTTCTGGCGCCGGTACTCCTCGGCGACGATGGCGCGGACCGTGTCGAACGGATAGAGCGTGGCGTCTTCCCGGGCCGTGATGCGCACAATGGCGCGCCCGCCCGGAATGGCCAGCGCCTCTGAGACCGCGCCCGGTTTCAGATCGAGCGCCGCGCGGGTGGCCTCGGGCCCCAGATAATCCCGCAGCTTGGCGGGCGGCAACAGGCTTTGGGGCGGGGGCGCGATCAAGCCGTCGCTCAGCCGCGCGCGGACCGTATCGAACGGCTCGCCCGCCGCCAGGGCCGTCTTGACTTGCGCCGCCCTGCCGTCAACCGGCCCTTTGCTCTCCAGCAGATAAATGCCCTCCACCGCCAGGCGGACCGGTTTGGTGAACAGCGCGGGCTCATCGGCGTAAAACCGCTTCAGTGTCTCTTCGTCGGCGTCCTGGGCGTTGGATTCGGCGACCACCGTTTCGATCATGGTGCTGATGAGGGATTTGCGGATCCGCCGGTCCGCCCGCACCAGATCGAGGTCAAGCGCTCTTTGCACGAGCAGTTCTTCCTCAATCAGCTTGCGCAGGACGAAGGCCTTGTCGTCTTCTTCGAGGGGGCCGGTCTTATCCGCCGCCAGAGCGCTCAGACCCCGTTCGAAATCCCCGCGCGTGACCGCAACGCCATTGACCTGGGCGAGAACGCCTTGCCTGTCCGGCGCGGGGGCCGGGCCGATCGCGCCCGCCAGGGCCATGGTGAGGCCGGCGAGGGCGCCGCCCAAGAGCCAGAAAGGCGTTTGCTTGCCCATGATGATCGGTTCCCGTATCCGCCGCATTGCCGTAAGACTGTGGAAACATTAGCCTGAACACGGAGCCTCAGGCGACCGGATAGTGGAAGGGCAGATATCATGCGGACGACCGCAAGTGTTGTTATCGTCGTGCTGCTGGGCTTGGGCGCGGCCTTGCATGGCATTGCCCAAGGCTGGTTCGGCGAGCGGCGCGGCGGGGGCGAGATTACCTCTGGTCCCCGGCCGTCCGAGGCGGTCGAAGCGGTGCACGGCGCGCGCAGCGCGGCCCAGCAGGAAATCACCGCCTCCCGGCCGAAACAGGTCCTGTTCGGCGATTTTCATGTGCATACGACCTTTTCGCTCGACGCCTTTTTCCTGAGCCTGCCCTTGTTACAAGGCGAGGGCGCCCATCCGCCTGCGGATGCTTGCGATTTCGCGCGCTATTGCTCGGCGCTCGATTTCTGGTCGATCAACGATCACGTGGAAGGCATGACGCCGCACCAGTGGCAGGAGACCAAGCGCATCATCCGCGCCTGCAATGCCGCCGCCGGTGATCCGCAGACGCCGGATACGGTGGCGTTTCTGGGGTGGGAATGGACCCAGATCGGCTCCACGCCCGAAAACCATTACGGCCACAAGAACGTGATCTTTCGCGATACGGAGGAAGATAAGGTTCCCGTCCGGCCTATTGCGTCGGAGTCCGCACCCGGCACGCTGGCCGGTGATGCCGGAGGCGGAGGCATCACCTATGACCAACGTCTGTTGCTTGGCCTGTTCGCGCCTGGTGGCGGGCGTCAGGACTATCTCGACTTCAACCGCTACGCCATGGACCGGAACGCGCTTGAGGCATGCCCGAAAGGCGTGGCCGTGCGCGATCTGCCCGCCGATTGCAATGAGGGCGCCGTGACCCCCAGGGAGCTGTTCGACAAGCTGAACGATTGGGGTTATCCCGCGCTCGTCATTCCCCACGGCACCACCTGGGGCTATTACACGCCGCCCGGCGCCACCTTCGACAAACAGTTGAGCCCGGCGCAAAACGATCCCGCGCTGCAAAGCCTGTTCGAGATTTTCTCCGGCCACGGCAATAGCGAGGAATATCGCTCCTGGCGCGCCGTCGAGACGGATGCGGAGGGCAATCTGACATGCCCGGCGCCCAGCGAGGGGTACCTGCCGAGCTGCTGGCGGGCGGGTGAGATCATCCGGGGCCGGTGTCTGGCCGACGGGGAGGCGGACGGCGAGTGCGAGGCCCGCGCCGTCGAGGCCCGCCAGAATTATGTCAACGCCAGCGTCTCGGGCTTTCTGACTGTACCGGGCGCCAAGCCGGAAGACTGGCTCGATGCCGGTCAGTGCACGGACTGCTATCTGCCCGCCTTCAATTACCGGCCCGGCAATTCCGCCCAATACGCCCTTGCCATCACCAATTTCGAGGATCCGGACAATCCGCGCCGCTTCAAGTTCGGCTTTATCGGATCGAGCGACAATCACCAGGCCCGGCCCGGCACCGGCTATAAGGAGGTGAACCGCTTCGAATTCACCGAAGGCGGCGGGCCGAGCGAACCGGGCATGCCGCTCGATCCCCAGGCAAACGATCGCGAACCGGAGAGCCGGTCGGAGCCTTTCGATCCCTTGAAGACCGAACTCTTCGCCTTCGATCTGGTGGAGACGGAACGTCAGTCCTCTTTCTTCATGCTTGGCGGTCTGGTCGCCGTCCATTCGGCAGGCCGGGACCGGGGCGCGATCTGGGACGCGCTGCAGCGCCGGGAAGTCTATGCCACCACCGGCGACCGGATCCTGTTGTGGTTCGATCTGGATAATCCGCCTGCGGGCGATGTGTCCGGTTCCGTGGTGGCGCCTATGGGCAGCGAAGTGGCCATGGCATCGCGCCCGCGCTTCACGGTGCGCGCGGTCGGCGCCTTCGAGCAGAAGCCCGGCTGTCCCGATTACGCCGTCAACGCCTTGAGCCCGGAGCGGCTCGATCATCTGTGTAAAGGCGAATGCTACAATCCGGGCGAGAGCCGCAAGCGCATCACCCATATCGAGATCGTCCGGATCCGGCCGCAAAGCCGTCCCGGCGAACCGGTCGATGGTCTGATCGAGGATCCCTGGCGCCGCTTTGCCTGCGCTGATGACGAGGCGGGCTGCACCGTGACGTTCGAGGATCCGGAGTTCGAGGCGGCGGGCCGCGATACGGTCTATTACGCCCGCGCGATCGAGGAGGCGGGGCCGACGGTCAATGCCGGCGGTCTGCGCTGTGAGTACGATGCGGAGGGGACCTGCGTGAAAACGGATATCTGTTTCAAGGACTACCGCACGCCGTTCGAGGACGATTGTTTGACGGAGAAGACCGAGCGGGCCTGGTCTTCTCCGATCTTTGTCAATTACAGCCGTTAGCCGTTTTGGAAGGAGGCATCACCGGCCCACTCCCCCTCCCGACCACCCACAAGGGTACCCTCATTGGGAGGTCGGGAGGGGGAGTGGGCCGGCCAAGCACATGGGAATGCGCCTCGCGGCGCATTTCCAAAAAGTCTCTTAGCCGTTAGGGCGCGGCTTTATTGTCCGTCTTCGGAGTCTCCGTCGGCGGACTCGTCCTCCCGCTCTTCCCGGCGGCGCTGGTCGTCTTCATCCTCGTCGATGATGATGACGCGGGTCTCCGGCGGGTTGTCGCGGATGAACTCAAGCTGGCGCTGATACACTTCCCGGATGAAATCCTGACCGTGGGGCGGCAGATCGCCAAAGGCGCGCAGTCGCGAAATCCCGCTGCGGGGATCAGTCGAGATCACCTGACTGTACTGGCCGCTGGGGCTCGCCGCGAGCAGGTCGGCGATCTGCCAGTCGAAGGTGTCCGCCTCGATTTCGAGATTGCGGCCGAGCAGGCTTTTGACATCGCCACGGGCATGCTTGCCCAGATGATCGCGCAGATCATCCGGCCATTCGGGGAAGAGCGCGCGCGCCTCGTCATAGATTTGCGAGACTTCGAGCTTGCCTTGCCGTTCCGAAACGCCGCGCAGGGAATTGACGAATTCAAGGGCCGTGCGGGTCAGCAGGCGGCGGTGATTTTCAACCGTGAAGGCCTGGGACTGGATGCTCGGGCCGCCTATGACACCATGGAAGAAGCCATAGATCACCAGCGGGTCGTCCCAATACCGGTAAACGATCCGCAGACGGATATCGTTGATGCTCAAAGGCACGCCCGCGATGGTCGTGATCTTCTCCTCATAGATCTCGTCATAGCGGTCTTTGATATTGTTGAGCGGATAGCGCTGGGCCAATTGTTCGATCACCAGCACATTATGCAGATTGAGCCAGAAGACGAGCTGTTCGGCCTTGCTGAGCTTGGTGAAGTCGATCTGTTCGGAGATCCGCTCCAGATCGTCGTGATAGGCGCTCAGGCCTTCGATCGCCTCGTCGGGCAGCCTGCTGAAGGTCAGCCGGTTCGCTTCCAGCCGGTATGGGCCCTTGTGGCCGCGGGTGATCCGCGAGCCGCTTTCGGGCGACCGGGCGCTGGGGCGCTTGCGGGTGGACATGCCCACTTCGAACACGGCGGAGCGCAGAAAGAAATCGAACAGGTCGTAATCGAGTTCATACCGGGATTTCTCCGCAGACTGCGCGAAATAAGAAATGTCCCGGCCTTCCTCGGCGCGCGCTGGCGCCATCGCCACCAACGCGCACATCAAGACACACGTAATGCTTCTGATCATGATCAGCTCAGTCCCCAATGACGGTTTATGCAGCCGAGCCGTTCGGTTTTATTGATCCGGCTCGTTTTCATCTGTCGTTTTAGAGTCCGCTTTGTCCTCAAGCGGTTCATCGATGATGATGACCTGGCCTGAGCTTGGATTGTCGCGCATATATTCGCGCTGGCGCTGATAGACATCCTTCACGAAGTCCTGGGCATGGGGCGGCAGGTCACCGAACCCTCTCAAGCTCGCAGGCCCGCCGGAGCTTTGCAGCACTTGGCTGTAATTGCCTGACGGGCTGGCGGCGGTCAGATCCGCGATCTGCCAGTCGAAGGTTTCCGCTTCCACGCGGCCGGCGCCTTCCAGCAGGCTTTTCACGTCGTCGCGGGCATGATCGTTCAGATGGCTGATCAGATCCTCGGGCCATGCCTCGAAGAAACCCCGGGCCTCGTCATAGATCTGGGACACCTCAAGCACCCCGCGCCGTTCCGAGACGCCGCGCAGGGAATTGACGAACTCAAAGGCCGCCTGGCGCAAGGTTCTCTCGACCGTCTTGCCGGTGAAGGCGCGGATCTGGATGCTGGGGCCGCCAATCACCCCATGATAGAAACCGTAAATCACCAGCGGGTCGTCCCAGTGCTCATAGACGATCCGCAGGCGGATATCGTTGATGCTCAAGGGCACGCCTGCCACGGTGGCGATTTTGCTCTCGAAGATCTCGTCATAGCGGTCTTCGATATTATTGAGCGGGTAGCGGATGGCGAGCTGTTCGATCACCAGCACATTGTGCAGGTTCAGCCAATAAGCGAGCGCCTCGTTCTTGCTGAGCTTATGGAAATCGATCTGTCCGGGAATGGCCTGGAGGTCTTGCCGGTAGGTGGACAGCGCCTTGACCGCGTCGCGGGGCAGGCGGCTGAAGGTCACCCGGTTGGCCTCGAGCCTGAATTTGCCGCGGTGACCGCGCGTCACTCGCGAGCCGACGCCGCCGTCCCGGTTGGAGGCGCGCTTGCGGGTCGAATAGCCCACCTGAAAGACGGCCGACCCCAGGAACGACTGGTAAACCCCGTAATCGAGATCGTATTTGGAGGTCTTGGCGAACTGGCCGAACTGCGCGAAATCGCTTTCTTGGGCGTCGGCCAGGGCCGGGCCGGCCAACAGGCCCGCACTCAGCAAAACGGCAAACAGTGTCCTCAACATCGCAGATCGCCCCCATTAAGCCATTCAGTCAAGGTGGACCCTAATCCCGGCACTGCGCGGGAGCAAGAGAACCTGCGGCGTTCCGTATCAAAGCAGCGCATTCGATTAAGTCTTGAAGCGCGTTCTTACCGGCTTTTCAACCGCCTTTGCGTACCCTCCCCTCTGGAAGATCGTGATTTGAAGGAGCATGCGGCCATGACGGAGTCTCCGGGGCAACCGGCACGCGATCAAAGGAGGGCGGGGCACACGCAGAGGCTTGAGGATATTCTGGAGTTGCGCATGCCCGAGCGCCGCCTGGTCGGACGGGTTCTGGCCTATTGGCAGGACAAGCGCCGGGACCGGGCGATGCCGGCGCCGGAGGACATGGTGGGCATGGAGCTGGGCCGGGACTGGGCCCATTGCATCTTGATGAGCCTCGGCGGCCCGTCCGGCTCCGATGAGACGGATCCGACAATCCTGCATATGGGCATGGTGATCCAGGGATTGTGCGGCGTTCTGGTCGGCGGGCGGCTCCATGTGGTCCTGGAGATGCTCGATCTCGCCGAACGCAAGGTGCGCCTTGTGGAGCGGGACTGCCGTCCGGTCCTGCTGGACGAGGATTTCCCGATCAGCGCCGAGGAGCGCCTGGTTGCAAGGGCCGTTATCCTGCCCCTGGGCACGCAGGACAGCACCGTCACCCACATTCTGGCGGCGGCCAACGGCAAGACCGTTCCAGCACTCTGATCCAAGGATCCGCCGCGCCGCGTAAGTGTCTGTGACACGACACGGCACCGGCATGCGGCGGGCGGGGTATCGCTCTCCCCTTCCGCATCGGCTATGTCTGTCGGAACCGCTTGGTTAAGCGGTCTTTGGCGTGAAGTCAGCGACGGACCCCGCTTAATGAGCGAGCCCGCACCGGACCGCCGACGCCTGCCCATCTGGGTGACCTATGGGGTCCTGGCGATCGGTCTCATTACCTTCTCCATGGGCCAGACCATTCTGTTCACGGTGCTGGGTCCCTTGGCGCGTGAGATCGGGCTGAGCGAGATCCAGGTCGGCCTGATGATCTCGCTCGCCGCCATCATCATCGCGGTCGCCTCGCCCTGGTGGGGACGGCGCAGCGATCTGTGGGGCCGGCGGATGGTCATGGTGTTCGGCCTGATGAGCTACGCCCTCACCATGGTCGCGTTCGTCTTCGTCATTCATGTGGGATTGCAGGGCACCCTGGCGGCGGGAACGGTTTTCCTGCTGATGATCGGCGTGCGCAGTGTCTATGCCGTCTTGACGGCGGGCATTCAACCCGCCGCGACCGCCTATATCGCCGATACCACCACGGGCGCCGACCGGGCCGCCGGACTGGCGCTGGTCGGCGCGGCCTATGGTCTGGGCTCGGTCCTGGGGCCGGCTTTCGGCTCGGCATTCAGCGTGTTCGGCCTGCTGACGCCGCTCAATGGCGTGGCGCTTCTGGCCTTTGTCGGCGCGGTGGCGGTCCTGCTCGTGCTGCCGCCGGGCCGCCGCTTGCCCCGCACCGAGCGGGGGCCGGTTCTGTCCTGGCGCGACAACCGCATCATGCCGTTCCTTCTGATCATGAGCGGTGTACTGACGGTCGGCGCTTCGGCCCAGCAGACGGCCGCCTTTTATCTGCAGGATCTGTTCGATCTGGAGGCCCGCGAGACCGCGCGGTATGTGGGGATCATCATGGCGGTGTCCGCCCTGGCGCTCCTCATTGCGCAAGGAGGGATCGTGCAGATGCTCAAACCCCGCCCCGGCATTCTGGTGCGCTCCGGTCTGGCCCTTTCGTGCATCGGCTTTCTGCTGCTGGTGGTCGCCGCCAGTTTCGAATGGATCCTGATGGGGTATGTGTTGTTGGGCTTCGCCATGGGGCTCGTCAATCCCGGCCTGTTGGCGGCCGTGTCGCTTAATGTTCAGGACAAGGAGCAAGGGGCCGTCGCCGGTCTCATGGGCTCGGCCATGGCGAGCGGTTTCGTCGTCGGTCCGGTCTTGGGCACATGGCTTTACGGTTTCGCGCCGGAGCGGCCCTTCCAGATCAGCGCCGTGATCCTGGTCGTTCTCTTCGCCTTCAGTTGGCTGATCAATTTCCAGAAACCGGGCCGCAGGCAGCGCCGCTCCCGTGTCAAAAATCCATCGAGGAGGTCTCGCCATGACTGAACCGGCCCGTTTGTATTTTCATTTCCGCAGCCCGTATTCCTGGCTTGCCTCCGTGCGCATCGGGCGGGAAGGCATTCCGGTGGACGGTATTGCGTTCGCGGGGATCCCAGCGAGCCTCGATGCCTCCAAAGGCATGTCGCCGCGCCTTCTCTATCTGCAAGAGGATATCGGGCGCATCGCCATCTCCATGGGGCTGCCCGTCAAGCTGCCCCAGTCGTTCGATACCGATTGGATCCGTCCGAACGCGGCGTTTTGGGCGGCGAAACAGGCGGGGCAGGGAACCCCTTTCATGATCGCCGCCTTCGCCAGGCGGTTTCAGGACGGGGCGGATCTGGGATCGGCTGACGTCATCGGCGCGATCGCGTCCGATCTCGGCCTGCCTGCGGACGATATCGTCGCGGCCATGGACGATGAGGCCATGCAGAAGGCCGCGACGGAGGCCACGGCCAGTTCGGCGGAGGATGGCGTGTGCGGCGTGCCCTTCTTCGTCTATCAGGGACAAAAGTTCTGGGGCCAGGACCGGATCGATTATCTCAAGGCCGCGATGGGTCTATAATAACTCAGCCCTTGAACTGATTGTCCGGTTCGATGGGGCAGGCGCGCTCCTGGCCGGCCTGCGCCAGGGTCGTGACCCAGCATGTGTCGAAGACGGAGCAATAGCACACGGTCAGTTCCGCGTTCTGGACCGTTTCCAGCAATTCCCGCGTCTTGGGCGTCCAGGGCAGTTCGAACATCAAGACCTGGGCCTGGGGCGACATGACCGTGCGGTTGATTTCGCTCGACTTGATGACGGAATAATCGATGCCGCTGCCGGGACCCATGATGCTGTCCACCGCATCGAGCCAGTCCTTCTTCGCCTCGCCATTGATGCGCAGCTCGACGCCGGTGATGCGGGCCGGACCGATGCCATTATTCTCCGCCACCAGACGATAGCCCTCATCGTTATAACCGAGCCCCACATCCACATACGGCCAGACGGAGGCGCGCTGCTGGGCATCGAGAATGCGGGCCTCGAAGACCGAAACCCCGAGCGCGCTGATGCTGATCACCAGCGCCATGGTGGCCATGAGGGTTTCGGGCGTGAACCGCCGTCCTTTGCCGTTTTCCATGATCATCCCCGGAGTGAAACAGTCTTCTTTGTCTTCAGGTCGGCACCAGCCGGTCGCGCAGGCGCTTGACCAGCCAGTCTTCCGCCGCGAGCCGTCCGCGGGCATGCAGATCCTCGATCAGCCCGGCGGACGGGTTCAAGGCCTGGCCGACGACGCCTTCCGGCATCTGCGCGGAACCGTCGATCTGCCACAGGCGGTGGCGCGCGAGGCGCGAGAGTACGGGGTGGCTGTCCGCGCTCGGATCGGCGGCCAGCGCCTTCAGGCGGCGCCATTGATCCAGTTCGCTCAAAAGCCCACGGTTGAAGACCATCTGGGCACTGTTCATCACATGGGCGAAGGGCCGGGTGGACACGGCGGGCACGCCCACCGGCAGCAGGCGGATCAAAAGGGTTTCCTCCGCCTGGCTCGATTCCACCAGACTGACGAGCGGCGGGTTCAGGCTCAAGCCGCCATCCACATAATGGGAGCCGCCGATCTCGACCGGTTTGTGAATGATGGGCAGCGCGGCGGAGGCCATCATCACCGCCCGGTCGATTTCCGCTCCCCGGAACAGCCTCGGCTGTTCGGTCTTCAGGCTGGTCGCGGAAATGATCACAAGGATCGCGTCGGACCCGCTCAATGCCTCGAAATCGATGTGGCGGTCCACCACTTTGCCCAAGGAAGTTTCGCTCGACTTCGGCGTGGCGAGGCCGGCGCCCATCCAGGCGCCGAAGGCCCGCATCAAGCCCGATTGCGGCCAAGCGTCCGCGCCGCCCATGGAGGGCAGGGCACTCGATTGGGCGACATCGGCCCAGAAGGCGGCCAGGCGGGCCTTGGCCCCTGCGCGGCCGCCGAGCGCCAGGCCCGAGGCCAGCGCCGCCGCATTCATGGCACCGGCCGAGGCTCCGCTGGCGGCGGCAATCTCGATGGTGTCGTCTTCCAGAAGCCGGTCGATCACGCCCCAACTGAACGCGCCCAACGCCCCGCCGCCCTGGCATGCCAGATTGATCCGCCGGGGGCCCTGCTGTCCGGATCCCGTTTCCGGTCCGCTCTTCGTGTTCAGGGACTTCAAGAACTCCAGCACGCGGCAGGCTCCATGGAACGGGCTTGAAAGACCAGCAGGCCCAGATGTTTGACGCCGTCAGAGTACGCTACCGAGAAGGTCCTGCGGGTCTGCAATGAATTTTTCGCAAGCCCGAGGCTCTGTCATGGGACCGATGGGCGCAGGGCGGTCACTCTGCGCCGTCTTGGGGGGAGGGGTCGGGGGGCGGCATTTGATCCTGGACGGCATAAGGTGCCGTATCCGTCCCGTTCTGCACGCGGGTCCAGATCTGGGTCTCGCATATGATCAAGACACAGGCTTTCAGTTCGACCGTGTCGTCGTCCATGAAGCGGACCTTCGCGCGGTAATCCTTACCGTCGTCGGGATTGTAAATACGCCCGCCGGTCCAGCGATCGTCGTTCTTGCGGGCTTCCAGATCCCACAGCACGGTCATGCCGATCAGCGCCCGGTCGCGCAGGTCCTCGTCGGGATTTTTCAAATCGCGCCGCTTGGAGCCGTCCGCTTCGGCCATGCGCCGCAGCCAGACGATCCGTCCACACAACTCCTCGTCTTCGCAGGGAAACAGCTCGATGCGTGTATCGGCGCCTTCGCGGGCGAAAATGCCGAAGGAGTCGTCCAGCAGGGGCAACAGGGATCCCGGCGGCAGGGAAGCCTTGGCTTCAGCGGAGGCGGCATCCGGCGCCGCAGGAGCCGTTGCGTCGCCGTTCGGATCGGGTTGAGCCAGAACCGGCAAGGGCATGCTCGCGAAAAGGGCCGCGATTGCTATAAAAAATCCCCGGCGCACATGCGCCATCGCCAAGCCTGTCATGCCGGCCCTCATCCTTTTTCCGTCGGTTCCGCGCCACATTGAACACCCTGAAAGGTAGCTGGTCGCTGCCTTACAGGCAAACGCGGGCGGATGCAAAAAGATCCGCTATGCGGCCTCCGCGAGTGGCGGCATCGGGATATGCCCGTCCTGCTCGCGCACCCGCGCCATCCAGTCCTGGAGGGCGGCATAGGGGTCGAGATCGAACCCGCCCTCATCGGCCACATGGGTGTAGGCATAAAGCGCGATATCGGCGAGGGAATAGCGCTCGCCCACGAAGAAGGGCCGGTCAGCCAGATGCTGTTCCATGACATCGAGCGCGCGATAGCCTTTCTCGCGCCATTCCTCGAAGCGGTCGGCCTTTTCCTCCCGGCCGTCCGGCGCGATCGACCACCAGAAGCGGGCAACGGCGATATAGGGCTCATGGCTGTATTGTTCGAAGAACAGCCATTCCAGCATCTTGGCCGTATCGAAATCGTCCGCAGGCACCAGATCGCTGCCGCGCGCCAGCCACAGCATGATGGCGTTCGACTCCGCCAGGCAGCGGCCATCGTCCAGTTCCAGGACCGGCACCTTGCCGTTGGGATTGCGTTTCAGGAAATCCTCCGTATGGCTCTCGTCCTTGAGGATGTCCACGGGCACGATCTCGAGATCGGCGCCCGATTGCGCGGCGGTCAATTCGCATTTGTAGCAATTGCCGGATCCTGGATATGTGAACAGCTTGGGCATGACCAATCATCCGCCTCCTGATGGGTGCTGCAGCGGAAGCGCAACGTCTTTGATGACCTGTTACGCGGCCGCCAGCCTTCTACCGAGCGGGTGAGCATTGCCGCCGACCTTGTCTACTTTGTGAACGAGCCTGCCGCCCTGGGCTGTATGAACGGCGCGTTAGCTTCAGTGACAAAAACTCTTGTCAAAGGCGCAGCAATCACCACATTATCAACTTCCATAAAGTGACGGATTATCCGTTGTGCGGGATCTGAAGGAGCGGGGGCGCCTGTTCAGATTGCGCTGCAACACAGATTTTATCCTTATCCGTCAATGGGGTGGCGCGCTCTGCGTTGCCGGTGTGCCGTTCACGGGCACCAAGCTTCTGATGAGAAGATCTGGCGCTGTCTGAGTTTATGTATGACAGGCGTCCTAGTCGTCCCCGATCGGCGTGGCAACGGGTTTCGTGTTGCGTCACCAAGGGATTGCCGAGAATGACAATGGATACAAACAGTAAACAAACGCCGGGTCAGTCCCTGGCAAACGAACCTTTTTCCGGCGAGCCGGACATGGCCGCCGAGATGCTTTCACAGACCCTGGCAAGCGCCGGGTTCGAGCGCCGGCCCAAAGCGGCCGCGACAGCCGAACGCCAGACCCGCCATGATGGCGTCTACGGCATCCGCAAGGAATGGTTGCGCACCAACGGCGTCGAGATTCTCAATCCGAACGGCAAATCGAACATCATTCTGACCTGCGATCACGCGGGCAATATGATCCCTCCGCATCTCGATCAACTGGGCATCGGCGAGCGCGACCTGAAACGGCATATCGCCTGGGATGTGGGCGCGGCCGACGTCACCCGCCATCTGGCGCAGGCCTGGGACGCACCGGCCATCTTCCAGCATGTGTCGCGGCTCGTGATCGACGTCAACCGGACGCTGGATCACCCCTCGTCCATTCCGCCGGTCAGCGATCAATCGCGTGTTCCGGGCAATGAAAATCTGTCTTCTGCGGAACGCTCGGAACGCCAGCGCCGCTATTTCTGGGATTATCATCTGAATGTGGATGCCATGGTCGCGCGGATGCGCGCCATGAACCAGACGCCGGTCCTGCTGTTCATCCACAGCTTCGCCGAACAGCTCGATCTGCAAGGGGAGAAACGGCCCTGGCATGTGGGCGTGCTCCATGGCAAGGACCGCTCCTTCAGCACGGTCTTCATGGAAGAGCTGCATTCGGCGTTCCCCGATCTGATGATCGGCGACGACGAACCCTATAAAGGGGCATCGAGCGGCGCTTTCAGCCATATGGTGCATGCCGAGGATATCGGCCTGCCGTTCCTGCTCCTGGAAATCCGCCAGGATCTGATCGATACGGAAGAAAAGGCCCGCGACTGGGGCGAGCGTCTGCGTTGTCCCATGGAGCGGTCCATCGAGCGTCTGCGTACGGAACTGGCCGCCAAGGGGGGCGAGGACAGGCCCACTTTCGCCGCCGGGATCAGGCCCGCGCGCCGTATCGAGCCGACCCTGTATTCCGTCGGGGTCGAGGAAGAATATCACCTGGTCAACAAGGAAACGGGGCAGGTCGAGCCCGATCCGCCGACGGAACTTTTCAAGCGCCTCGAAAGCGTGCCGGAAATGATGATCTCCGGCGAGTTCTACCGCTTCCAGGTGGAGATTGGCACGCGGCCTTGCCGCTCCCTGTCGGAACTGCGCGACAATATCGCCCGTCTGCGCAAGGCCGTCGCCGACATCGCAGGCGACTACGATCTGGCGCCGATCGCGGCGGGCACTCATCCGACCACGCGCATCGAAGACCAGCTTGTGACGGAAAAGCCGCGCTATCAGTTGCTGCGCCAGGCGCTCGCCTATCCGGCGCGCCGTCTGCTCACCTGCGGCATGCATGTGCATGCGGGCTTTGAGTTCGACGGCGTGGAAGACGAAGCGCTCAAGATCGATATGTTCGGGCAGATCCGGTATTTCCTGCCCTACTTCCTGGCGCTGTCCACCTCCTCGCCGTTCTGGCACAGCCGTCCGACCGACATGCTGTCCTACCGGCTGAGCGTGTTCCACGAGTTGAAGAATACGGGCCTGCCGCCGGTGTTCTCCAATCCGCGGGAATATGACGATTTCGTCGAAGAGGCGCTCGCTTTGGGCGTGACCCCGGACAAAAGCATGCTGTGGTGGGACGTGCGGCCCAATACCCGCTACCCCACGCTTGAGATGCGCATCATGGATGTCTGTACCCGGCTTGATGACGCCATGGCCGTCTCCGCGCTTTATCTGTGTACGCTCAGCATGCTGACCCGTCTTCGGGCGGAGAATAAGAGCTGGCGCGTCTATGACGATACGTTGATCCGGTCCAATGTCTGGGAAGCGCAGAAACGGGGGGCCAACGGCACCATGGTCGATCTGGCGCGCCATGCCAGCGTGCCGTTCGCGGAGCTTTACGACGATCTCGTAGGCATGATCGAGCCGGAGATCGAGGCTTATGAGTGCGCCGATATGATCGCCCATGGCCGGACCATCATCGAGAACGGCACCAGCGCCGATGAGCAGTTGCGCATCTTCCGGGACGCGGCAACGACAGGCGACAGCGATGAGGCCGCGTTCGGCAAAGTGATCCAGTGGCTGATCGATGAGACCGTGAAGGTTTGACGGTCGTCTTCTGACCGTCATCCTGGCGAAGGCCAGGATCCAGGATGACGAGTGACCGTATCACGACGCCTTGCGCGCTTTCTTCCGCCTCGGCCGCGTGGCGCGGGTACCGGCCTTGCCGGCCGTCGATCTCGGCTTGGCGCTTGAGGCCTCCACCTGGGCCTCGACCTTGGACTGGCGGGCGAAGGGATCGTCCATCACCACAAGTTCCGTCTCCTGAAGACGCTTGATCTCGTCGCGCAGCCGCGCAGCTTCCTCGAATTCCAGATTGGCGGCCGCCTCGCGCATGCGCTTTTCCATGTCGTCGATATGGCCCTTGAGGTTGTGCCCGATATAAGGCGCGGCCTCTTCCGACAGGCCGGTATCCACCAGCACGTGATCCTGTTCGTACAGGCTTTCGAGAATATCGCCGATATTCTTACGGATGCTTTCCGGCGTAATGTTGTTTTCCGTGTTGTAGGCAAGCTGTTTTTCCCGGCGCCGGTTAGTCTCGGCCATGGCGCGCTCCATGGAACCGGTGATGCCGTCCGCATAGAGAATGACCTTGCCGTCCACGTTCCGCGCCGCCCGGCCGATGGTCTGCACAAGCGAGGTCTCCGAGCGCAGGAAGCCTTCCTTGTCCGCATCGAGAATGGCGACAAGCGCGCATTCGGGTATGTCGAGGCCCTCGCGCAGGAGGTTGATGCCGATCAGGATGTCGAAGGCGCCGAGCCGCAAATCCCGGATGATCTCGATGCGCTCCAGCGTGTCGATATCCGAATGCATATAGCGGACCTTGAGGCCCTGCTCATGCATATATTCGGTCAGGTCCTCGGCCATGCGTTTGGTCAGGGTGGTGACGAGCACCCGGTGACCCTTGGCGATGACTTCCCGGCATTCCGCGATCAGATCGTCCACCTGCGTCTTGGCGGGCCGCACGTCGCAAGGCGGATCGATCAGGCCCGTGGGCCGGATCACCTGTTCGGCGAAGCCGCCGCCGGTGCGTTCCCTCTCACAGCCGCC
>CAZTCJ010000028.1:4801-40956 GCA_964612085.1 uncultured Alphaproteobacteria bacterium | reverse complement strand
AGGAAACGGGTGGTGACGGTGTTGACCCTTTTGGCGACGCGCCGGCCGAGCGGGCATATTTCGGCGCGGCGCCCGTGTCGGCCAGCCCGGTCTCGTCCTCCAGAAACAGCCGGCGCGGCTGCATGGCATAGACGCACAGGAAGAAGAGGCTGGCCAGACGCAAGAGCCCCAGTCCGACCTTGAGCGGCGCCGGCAGGTCGATCAAAAGAGTCAAGAGCGTTTCCAGGGTCAGAAGCGACCAGGGCAGCATGAGCGCCAGCAGGATATAGGTCTGGCGGCGGCGCTGCGGATTGTCGCGAAAGGAGAAGAAATCCCGGATCCGGCGGGCGTCGCGGCGCAGCACCCGCAGACTGGCAACCAGATAAAGACCGCAGATCCCGATAAAGGCCAGCCAGACGGCGCGCATGGCCGTATCGTTGAACGGTTCGTCCAGAACGGGCGGCGGCGGATTGGTGAACAGGACCGCCATGATTCCGCCGATCAGGACTGCCGGCAGAAGATGCAACCCGTGCCCTGGGCGCAGCCGCCAGCGTTCCGTTGACAGGGTGCGGATGAAAAGCCAGGCCAAGGGCGGCAGCAGGAAGGTCGAGCCCCGCGTGATCCCGGCGGCGATCGGCTGGCCTTCGTAAAGTCCTATCTGATCCAGGATGTTCGTCAGTGCGAACCAGGCGATCAGGGCGAAGAAAGCGGGAATGGCCCAGGCCCGTTTCTCGCGTGTGCGCGGATCGAGCAGAAAGGACAGGCTCGCCACGGCGCTTTGGCCCAAAAGCGCGGCGGAGGCGACGATGAGAAAAACGCTGCCCTCCATATACGGATCCGTTTGTTCGTCCGCCAATGGCTCGGGGCGGCCCGGTAATGGGTGTTCTTCTAGCCCGGAGAATGCCAGAATTGACGTCTGGGCAAAACAGGAGGGGCCAGGGACATGATGCGGATCGCATTGGGAATTCTTTTTGTCGGGGCCGTGCTCGCCGCAGCCGCGTT
This sequence comes from uncultured Alphaproteobacteria bacterium, assembly GCA_964612085.1. GTDB lineage: Bacteria > Pseudomonadota > Alphaproteobacteria > JAJFIK01 > JAJFIK01 > CAZTCJ01. The sequence goes on along the minus strand of CAZTCJ010000028.1, from coordinate 39,975 downwards.
TCTGTTTCAAAAACAGATCGGCCTGGCCCTGATGGAGCGGGCCGTTGAGCGGAATCTCACCACGGACCGGATCGGCGACTTGCCCGATGGGCTGCATCTGGCCTTGTGCGGCGCCGGTTCGCCGTTGCCCGATCCTAAACGCTCCGGCCCCTGTGTCGCCGTCATCGCCGGCAAGCGCATGTTCGTGGTGGATGCGGGCACGGGCGCGGCGCGAAATCTGAGCCGCATGGGCCTGTCGTCGGGCCGGGTGGCGCGCGTCTTCCTGACCCATTTCCACTCGGATCATATCGACGGCCTGGGCGAGCTGATGACCTTGCGCTGGGTGAACGGCGCCCATCGGTCTCCCTTGCCCGTGGCGGGTCCGCAAGGGGTCGAGGCCGTGGTCTCCGGTTTCAATACAGCCTATGCGGATGATCGCGTCTATCGAACCGATCACCATGGTGAGGATATCGTGCCGCCTTCAGGGGGCGGCGGTGTAGCGGATTCGTTCCAGGTGCCGGCCGAGGGAGAGGGCACGGTCGTTTACGAGGAAAACGGTCTGACGGTCACGGCTTTCGCCGTGGATCATGCGCCTGTGGAACCGGCCGTCGGTTACCGGTTCGATTACAAGGACCGGTCGCTCGTCATCAGCGGCGATACGGTGAAATCCGCCAATCTTGAGCGGTTCTCGCAAGATGTGGATCTGCTCGTCCATGAAGCCTTGTCGCCGAAACTGGTTGGCGTCCTGACGGAAGCGGCCGAAAAGGCCGGGCGCGCAGCGTTTGCGAAAATCACGCGGGACATTCTTGATTACCACGCAAGCCCGGTCGAGGCGGCGGAAAGCGCTGCGGCGGTCAATGCCGGGCATCTGCTCTTTTATCACATCGTGCCGGCCTTGCCGCTCCGGGCTTTGGAAGCGGTTTTCACTGAAGGTGTCGCCGATGTCTACAGCGGTCCGTTTACAGTCGGCCGGGACGGCACCTTCGTCTCTCTGCCAGAGGGATCGGACGTTATCGAGGTGTCGTCCCTCTTGTGACGGTTGCGGCGGAAAAGCGGCCATTCCTCCTTATGCGCATTTTTTCCGGCAGATCACCTTGTTGCCGGGCTCGACATATTCGATCTCGTCGAAACTCAGCATGTTGGACATGGCGATGCCGCGGCCGTGATTGTGCAGGGCGCGTTTGGGATCGATCTGGAGATAAGGTTCCCAGTCGAAGCCCGGCCCTTCATCTTCCAGAATAAAAAGCAGGTCGCCATCCTTGCGCTCGATCCTGGCTCTTGCGAACTTGTCGCGGTTTTCCGGCAGACCGAGCCGCCGCTTCACTTCTTCTTCCCAGGTGCCTTTGGCATTGAGCTCGGTTTTGTCGTCATAGGTGATGCTCAGATTACCGTGCTCCACCGCGTTGATCATCAATTCCTTCAAACCGACAATCGCTTCCTCAGGCTGCGGATAGAAGGCCGAAAAATACGTAGAGATGTTCTTCACGTCATCGAGCGTTTGAAAAGCGAAACTGCAGCTTTCAAGGCATTTGAGCGCGCAGTCGATCTTTTCCATGCGGCTTCTGATATTGTCGAACGCGCCAGAGTCGCGCAGAGCCGTCCGCAGAATCGATAGCAGCACATTGCGCTTGAACGGTTTCGTCAGATAGTAGTAGGCACCGGCCTGGATACCTTCCGCAATCTGATCTTGCGCCGCGGCCGCTGTCTGCATGATAACCGGTATGGATTTGAAACGCTCATCGGATTTGATGCGCTCCAGGAATTCCATGCCGTTCATGCCTGGCATCATTCGGTCGAGCAGGATCGCATCGACCCGATTGCCCGCATCAAGATGATCCAATGCATCGTTTGCGTTTTGCATGGTTGTGACGTCATAGTCTTCGTCCGAAAGATACTCTTCCAGCATGACGAGATTGACCATCTCGTCATCGATCGCCAGGATACTTTGTGTCATCTCGTGTTCCCTCATGCAGCCGATTGTTGATCCAGCATCGCTGGAAACTCGATGAAGAAGCTGGCGCCGGCATCCTGGTTGTTTTCGGCCCAGATCCGGCCCCGATGGGCGTTGATGATTTCTTTACAGATGGAAAGGCCCAGGCCCGTTCCGCCGCTTCCGGTCAGTGTCTTCGTACTCTGGATGAACTTGTCGAATATGGCCTCAAGCTCCTGATCCGGAATACCGACACCCTGATCCGCGATTCGCAGCTTTACAGAACCGTCCTTAATGTCCGCTGAAATAGTAATGGCCTTGTTTTCCGGCGTGAACTTGGCCGCATTGGACAGCAGATTGATGACAACCTGTTTCAGCCTTTCCGGGTCGAACACGGCGATCACACGGGGTTCGGACTTGAATGAGACGTCAAGGGTCTTGCTGCGGATGATCGGGTCGATTTCCGCGATACAGGATTCAATAACCGTACACAGATCGCTTTTCTCGAAGGAAAAGTTCATGCGCCCAGCTTCCAGTTTGGAAAGATCGAGCAGATCGTTGATCAGCCACAAGAGTCTTTCGCTGCTGGTATGAGCCAGATTCAGATACTGCAATTGTTTCTCACGCGGCATCTTGTCGATCTTTTGGATGATTGAATCGAGAAACCCGATAATCGTATGCAAAGGCGTGCGCAGCTCATGGCTCATATTTGCCAGGAACTCGCTTTTCGCGGCATTCGCCTGTTCCGCGGCGATGCGCATCATCTTGTTGTAATGGTTGTAGAAAGTCGTGTTGAATTCACGCTGGAAGCGTTTAGCCGTCTCGATTTCATAAGGTTTCCAGGGCATGGATCGTCCGGTTACGGTGCGAACCCAGGATTCGAATGATTTGCGGGGCCCGGGATTGCCATTCTCATCGAGAAGGACGGCTTCGGAAGGGTTGCCTTTCCATTTCTCATTGTAAGCAAACTCACTCCGGAGCCAGATGAACACATTATCCGCGTTTCCCGCAATCCTGATCGCCAGCATACCGCAGGCAATATGCTTGAGGCTATCGAACCGGTCATCGATACGCGTCAATGAATCCGTGTGGTGAATGCTCTTATCTTCGATCAAGGATGTGGCAAGCTCAATGAGCTTTTCCTTTAGATCGATTTCCAAGGGTTGAGAGCAAATAATATCATCGTTGTAAAGGCACAAGAAAATGTCCGAGACCATGAGTTTCTCGAGCATCGAAGGATCAATGCTGACAACATGCCTCATATCGAAATGGTTGTTTATGACACTGTTCATGAGAACGGAAACTTCCCGTTCCTTTTGTGCCAGAAAGTGCGCCCGTTCCTTGTTTTTACGATTGTCGAAGCGTTTTAAATACAAATCCGCCAGATGTTGGCAGGCAGCAAGCTGACGATATTTAAGAAGCGTCGGCTCCTTGGCATGGGCCCCGAACAAAGCCACAAGCTTGTTGTTCCGGATGACGGAAAAGGATGCGGAAGATCGCACGTCCATATTTTTCAGATATTTCATATGGGACGGGGCCAGCTCCCTTGCCACCGAGAACGTCAAATCGAGGCCTGAAATATGATTTCTGTCTTGATCTATGACTTTTACAGTAGGCTTTTCGATATCGTATACGGAGCGAAATAATACTTTTGTATATAACTGGCGGATGCCGTTGGGAACGTCGGTCGAAGGAAAGCGGTGATTTCTGAGAGAGGGCATCCTCCCATTGCTATATTCCCCTGAAACAAAGCCGTTATCGTCTTCAATATCGAACTCGCAATACCAGACGCGATCGAATCCGATGATCTTATAAATCGCATGACAGACGATATCGGCCAGTCTCGTGCTGTCTTCGTTATAACTATTGATGCTGCTCGCTAGTCTGAGAAACAATAAATCGAGATAGCTGATGTCTATTGCTTGTAATTGAGGCGTTTCGATCTCGACACAGATATAATCGCCGCTTTTGTAAAATATGGCTTCCTTGATGGCGCTTTGTCCCTGCAGTTCCAGGCGGGCAAGGAACCTGTCATGATAAGACGGGTAGTTGATTTTTTCCTGCTCGAACAGTTTTTCCAGTTGCTGTGCAGAATGATTTTTGAGCAAGGACATGAAGTCCTGTCCAATCATATCCGCGGGCGGCAATGAGAATACGGACTCGGTGTTTTCGCTGCAGTACAGGATTTCTCCAGCGTCGGATAGGGCGAGAAGGACATAACAATCCTGAATAAGGTTGCTGTTCCGAAACCCCTTGGTATCGCAGGATTTGGCTCTCAACTTTATTTCATCAGTAATAGGATTAAGCATTAAGAATTCCCTGCAGTTTCTGGAATACAAGAGAAGCGAAATTGCACGTTCCCGCATGGTCTAAGGCGGGGTCTTTTCCAAAACCATTAATGTACTGACGTGTTTGGAGCCATTTTTGCCGTGTCTTGGAGCCGTAGGGGTCGAACGACCGGGCGCCCCTTTCCACATCGATATGGTTCTCAAGACGCTTTTTAATGAGTTTCCCGCCGAGCGTTGACCCTTCGATGACGTATAAAGCGCCGAGAAAGGCTTCGGTCCGGTTCAGAATGAGAGAGCGGTCTGATGTCTCAAGGGGCGCAACCGGCGCAGCGCCAAAAGACTGGAGATCTTGCAGGATTAGAGGGTGTTTATAAAAATAATGAAAATAGTGTCTTTGTACAGATGTATATGCCTCAATCTCCTTCTCGATTTCGCTGTAAAAAAATTCGAATGATTGCAGCAGCTTTATGTAGTTCGAGATGGAAAAGCGTTCCTCGAACACCTTCCTCATCAGTATTGAATTTTCGGTTTCAAGATGGTCTTTGTGCGTATGTCGCTTCAGCTTTTCGGACAACGAGCAAGTGTCTTCCATAGTCGTATAGGTCATAATGCATTGATACTATTGAATATCCACAAAGCGGTTGATGCCTGCCGCTTCTATGATTTTCCGGACAATGCCACTGGCCCCGCGAATGACGATTTTCCGCTGCTTCTCGATGGCATAATCATTGGCGACCAGGAACATGCCGATCGCACCTGAATCGATTGCACTGACATCGGACATGTCGAAAACGATCTTAGGCTTATCAAGCGATTTAATCTCGTCCATGGCCGACTGGAAAACCGCCAAATCATCAAACCCAAACTGTCCGCTCAGAAACATTTCCGTTTGTGCGGTTTCGCTTTTAAGATGATACTTCATGGGCACCACTGTTCCCTGAGCGATCAGGTATTCCTGTCAAACGGATGTTAACGCTTGAACTGATCGCGACCCTTGTTTCTTTGCGTTATATGCACCGGGGTCGGTTAAATATCAGCAAACAAACTAAGTTCAGACCTCGTTAAGGTGTTGCGTATCCGTCAATATGGTCCGCATGCCGTGTGTAATACCTGCGTGAACGAAGCCTGGAATAGGGGTATCCGAAGAAAGGCGTGCATACTTAACGATAATTTCAACCCTTTCGGTCAGTAGTGCATCCAGCAGCCTTCGCTGTGCTCAATGGCGCTTTATAAGCAGACAGAGAGGTTTCAACGATGGATGAAGCCAATGAAGAGGCTGAAATCATATCGGATACGGCAGATCATTCATCGCCCCTGGTCCTGCCGGAGATACTCGACGCATCCGTAAACGGAGCGATTAAGGATCAGCTAGCCAATTTGATCTTAAACTCCCCAAGAGTTTCCGTTGACGCTTCGAATGTGGAGCGGATCGGCGCTGCTGGCGCTCAGCTGTTTCTTTCTCTTTCAAGCACGCTTTCTGATGCAGGCGGACAGTTGCATATCATGAACGCATCCGAGGAATTTCGTAAATCCTTGTGTGATATGGGACTTGAAGACTCTTTGAAAACCTGGGAAGGGCAAAATGGGCAAGAAGGTCCTGACAATTGATGACTCGCGAACCATGCGCGACATGGTGGCCTTCACATTGCGTGGAGCCGGCTTCGATGTGGTCGAGGCGGAAGACGGGTGCGATGCGCTGAAGCAGCTCAATGGCCACAGCGTCGATCTCGTCATCACGGACGTCAATATGCCGAACATGGACGGCATAACCTTTGTCAAGGAGTTCCGCTCGGATCCTGGCAACAAATCAATACCTGTACTGATTCTAACAACAGAAAGTGAAGACGCCAAACGGCAAGAAGGCCGTTCCGCAGGAGCGACTGGGTGGATCGTGAAACCTTTTGATCCAGACAAACTTATTTCCGTTGTACGGAAAGTCTGTCCATAGAAGGTGAGTGATCATGGCGAATGCTTCTGATAATTACGAACGGTTCCGGACTATTTACTTCGATGAGTGTGCCGAGCGCCTGGACGATCTTCGGGACAAACTTGCCGAAATGGAAGAAGGGGACGCCGTCGAAGAGGGGCTGCATGCCATCTTCCGGAACGTTCATTCGATAAAGGCGGGGGCGGGCGCTTTCCGGTTCGAGCGCCTGGTCGCGTTCGCCCATATTTTTGAGAATATCTTGGACCTTTTACGGGATGGCAGTATTCCGTTTACCAAGGATATCTCGTCCATTCTCATTCAGTCTTCTGATGTCTTAACGGATTTGGTGGCGTCGGCCCAAAGCGGAACGCATCTGCCCGACGGATATGAAGAGCCGATGCTGAAAAGCCTGCAGGCTTGTGTGCCAGGGGCGGACCAGCCTGCCGCCGCGGGTCAACGTGACGGGCCAGATTCTGAAGATGCCACGCCGGCAGGACCTGCCAATTATGAAATCGTCTTCAAGCCGCATCAGACGCTTTTTCACCATGCGAATGAACCGCTCTTCATGATACGGGAATTGGGCCGTCTCGGGACGTTGACGGTCATGGCCGATCTATCGGACATTCCCAGCTTCGATCGTTTCGATCCGGAACTATGCTACCTGAAATGGACATTTAAACTAACGAGCGACGCGAAGCCGTCTGATATCGAAGATGTCTTCGAGTTCGTCGTGGACGATAGCGATATCAGCATAAAAGTGCTGGATCAAGACACATCAAATCCGTCTCAAGACAAAGGGGCGGGCGAGGATGCGGCTGAGTCCGCCGCAACCACGGATCCATCGACTGGCGGCGCAGGCGAGGTCTCGGCGAGTCCGAAGCAAATGCGCGTGTCTTCCATCCGGGTCGATCTCGACCGGGTCGACAGGCTTGTCAATATGGTGGGCGAGCTTGTTATTGCGCAATCCATGGTTCTGCAAAGGATACGCGAAGAAAGCGCTTTGATGGACGTCTCTCAGCTTACGGAGATTGACGATCTGACACAGCGCACCCGGGAGCTTCAAGAAGGCGTCATGGCGATCCGCATGCAGCCGGTCAAATCCGCGTTCATGCGCATGCCGCGCCTGGTGCGCGACCTGGCGCCGAGACTGGGTAAGAAAGCCAGGCTTGAGACGGCCGGCGAGGCGACCGAGGTCGACAAAACGGTCATTGAAGAGCTGAGCGAACCTCTGACCCATATGATCCGGAATGCGCTCGATCACGGGTTGGAACAGCCGGACGAACGGCTCGCCAGCGGCAAAGAAGAAGAAGGCATAATCAATCTTACGGCGGAGCATCGCAGCGGCCGTATTGTCATTAGCGTTTCCGACGATGGACGGGGTCTGAACGCAGAAAAGATCCGCAAGCGCGCCGTTGAACGCGGCATTCTGGCCGAGGGCGCGCCGCTCAGCCAGCATGAGATGAAACAGTTGATATTCGCGCCCGGATTTTCCACAGCCGCCGAGATCAGCGATGTGTCCGGCCGCGGTGTGGGCATGGATGTGGTGAAAAGGAAGGTCCAGGACCTCGGCGGGCGCATCTCCGTCGAGTCCGAAGAAGGCAAGGGTACCACTTTCATCATGACGTTACCGCTGACCCTGGCGGTCCTGGATGGCATGATGGTTATGGTGGGGTCTGAGCAATATGTGGTTCCCCTGGCAAGCATCATCGAGACATTGCATCCCACGCGCTCCGATATGCGCCGGCTTGCGGATGGCGTGGAAGTTCTGCTGATCCGGGAACGGTTCGTGCCGATCATTCATCTGAAGAAGACATTCGGCATTGAGGATGACGAGAGCAAGGATTTGTCGGGCCTCGTCATCCTTGTGGAAACGGAATCCGGACAACGGGTCGCCTTGGCCGTCGATGAGTTGCTCGGCCAGCAACAGGTCGTCATCAAGAATTTGGAAGAGAACTATGCAGCGATCGATGGGGTCGCTGGCGCAACAATTTTAGGCAACGGTAAGGTTGCTCTGATTATAGATGTGGACGGACTAGTAGAATTTGGTACCCGCGCGGCAAGCACTGACACTCAAGTATTAACTTGTGATCAGACGGATCTGCCGGGTACGGATGGGGAAGGGAGCATCGCTGCATGAGCTATGCAATGCAAACAGGCGCGGCCGAGGCATCGGCTGATGATGGCGCAGTTCTGGATGGGCGGGATCATGCCGCCTCCAGTGAGAACATGGCGCAGCATATCAGCTTTGCTCTTGGTAATGAGCTTTATGGCGTCGATATTATGGCGGTTCGGGAAATCAAGGCGTGGACGGAAGTCACCACGCTGCCCCGCCAGCCGGATTATGTGCGTGGCGTCTTGAACCTGCGCGGCGTTGTCGTGCCGATCTTCGATCTGCGCTGCAAGTTCGGACAGGGGCGGACCGAAGCGACGCAAACCCATGTCATCATTATCGTGCATGTGAAGAAGAGGCTGGTCGGTCTGTTGGTCGATCGCGTCTCCGACATCCTGACTTTTGAGAAAACCGGAATACAACCGGTTCCCGACGCGAGTGATATGCAGGAAGCAGATTTTCTGTCGGGCCTCGTCGCGATCGATGGGCAGATGATTGCGCTCATCGATCTGGAGAGCATGTTGAGCGGCGTCCCTGACGTTGGCGAAACGGATCAGGACCTGGATCTGCAGTAAGTTCACTTAGGCCGTTAGGAGATCATCCATGAGTACGACTCGTTTCAGTGGCGCGGCGCACAGCGCTGCTCGTCCAACTGCATCTTTTCAACCCAATGAGTGGCCGGCGAGCGTGTTGGCCGCGTGGGGACTTTCTTTGATTGGTGGGCTGAGCGCCGTCTTCTTATCGTCCGTCGTCAGCCTGCTGTTTGGTTTGCTTGTGGCAACCATTTGTATCGGCGGGTCGATCGGCATTATGTCGATGTCGGCGGGCCTGTTCCGCTCCCGATCTGCTGGCAGTGAGGAGGCCACGGGCAAACTGGCGGCCATCGACCGTGCTCAGGCCGTCGCCGAATTCGATCTGGACGGAACGGTCATAACAGCCAATGAGAAGTTCCTGGCCATCACGGGATATCGTCTCGATGAGGTCCAGGGCCGGCATCATTCCCAGTTTGCCGAACAGGCCTATGCCAATAGTGCCGAGTACAAGCAGTTTTGGGATAAACTTAATCGGGGCGAGACCGTCACCGGCGAGTTCAAGCAAATCGGCAAGAATAACTCGGAAGTCTGGGTTCAGGCCTGGTATAATCCGGTTCTGGACGATCAAGGCAGACCGGTCAAAGTTGTGAGCGGCATCATCGATATCACCACGCAGAAGCGTGCTGTTACCGAAATCTCCCGTGTTCTGGGTGAGGTGGCGCAAGGAGATCTGTCCGGGCGTATCGATACCAAGTTCGAAGGCGAATTCGAAACGATCCGGGAAGATCTGAACGACTCTCTTGCCAGGTTGCACGAGCGTGAGCTGACTGACGGCAAGATCGCCGCCGAGAACGGCCGGATCCGCCAGGCTCTGGACCGTTGCCAGACCAATGTCATGGTTGCCGATGCGGATTACAACATCGTCTATATGAATGACACCATGCATGAGATGATGCGCAATGCGGAAAGCGATCTGCGCAAGGAACTGCCGCAGCTCGATGCGAATAATCTCATGGGGCGGAATATCGATATCTTCCACAAGAATCCGGCCCATCAGCGTGCCATGCTGGACAGCCTGGGATCTGTCCACAAGACCCGGATCACGGTCAGTAACAGGACGTTTTCGCTGATCGCAAGCCCGATCTTCGACGAAAACCAGCAACGCCTCGGTACGGTTGTCGAATGGGAGGACATGACCGAGAAGCTTGCCGCGCAGGAAAAAGCAGATCGCACCGCGCAAGAGAACTTCCGGATCCGCCAGGCGCTCGACAAGTGTCAGACCAATGTGATGGTTGCGGACAAAAACTACGACATCGTCTATATGAATGAGACGCTGACCGACATGATGAGCGAATCCGAGCGTGATATTCGCAAGGACATTCCGCGCTTCGATGCCAACTCCCTCATCGGCACCAACATCGATACGTTCCATAAGAATCCGGCCCATCAGCGCCGCATGCTGGACAATCTGACGTCCACATACGAAACCGATCTCGAAATTGCCGGGCTGAACTTCCACCTGGTGGTGTCGCCCGTGGTCGGAGAAGACGGCAGCCGGATCGGCACAGTCGTGGAATGGAAGGATGAGACCGCCGAAAAAGCGATTGAGAAAGAGGTCGATGGCATCGTTTCTGCGGCGCTTGGCGGCGATTTCTCGCGCCGGGCGTCCCTGGAAGACAAACAGGGCTTCATGCGGCGTCTGGCGGAATCCCTCAACAGCCTGTGCGAGACCGTGCAGGGCGCCGTCGAGGATATCGGCGTGATGTTCGGCGCGCTGGCGCAAGGCAATCTGACCCAGCGTATCGACCGGGATTATCAGGGGGCGCTCGGTAAACTGAAGACCGACGGGAACGCAACGGCCGAACGGCTGAGCGCGACGGTGGCCGAAATCATGTCGGCTGCGACGGAAGTGGCGAATGCCGCCGCCGAGATCTCCACAGGCACGTCGGATCTGTCCCAAAGGACGGAGCAGCAGGCATCGAGCCTTGAGGAAACCGCTGCCTCCATGGAAGAGCTCTCGACGACCGTCAAGCAGAATGCCGAGAACGCTCAGCATGCGAATCAGCTTTCGGAAAGCGCGCGGGATGCGGCCGAGCAGGGCGGTAACGTGGTCAGCAATGCGGTGACGGCCATGTCACGGATCTCCGAATCCTCCGACAAAATCGCGGAGATCATCGGGGTGATCGACGGCATCGCGTTCCAGACCAACCTCCTGGCGCTGAATGCGGCGGTGGAAGCCGCCCGGGCCGGAGAAGCCGGGCGCGGGTTCGCCGTGGTGGCCTCCGAGGTGCGCACGCTCGCGCAGCGTTCGTCCGAGGCCGCGAAGGATATCAAGGAGCTCATTACACAGCGCACGGGCCAGGTGAAGGACGGCGTCGATCTGGTGAACAAGACCGGGAATGCGCTCGAGGAGATCGTTGAATCCATCAAGCGGGTGACGGATATCGTCGCCGAGATTGCCGCGGCGAGCAATGAGCAGGCCAAGGGTATCGAGGAGGTGAACACCGCCGTGTCGCAGATGGACGAGATGACACAGCAGAACTCGGCGCTGGTCGAAGAAAACGCGGCCGCGGCCAAGACGCTGCAAGACCAGTCCGAAACCATGAACGGTCAGGTTTCCTTCTTTACCCTGGATAAGATGGCAAAAGCCGAACCGCGCCAGGCGGGCGCCGTATCCAAACCCGTCTCCCAGCCTGCGGCGGCCCGTCCCGTGGGTGGTTCGGCGAAGCAAATGCAGACGGCTCTGGCGGTCGCCATCGACGACGATCCGGATTGGAAGGAATTCTAAGGTGACAGCTCAGGCTCGACGGAAAGCAACCGGCGCGGAGAATGATGCTCCGCGCCGGGAGTTTGTTTTTACGGACGATGATTTCAAGACCGTGGTTGGCTTAGCTCATGAATATGCGGGTATTTCGCTTGCCGACACCAAGCGGAACCTGGTTTATGGGCGTCTTGCCCGCAGAATACGGGAGCTCGGCCTGCCGAGCTTCAGCGCGTATCTCGATCACCTCAACGGCGATGTGAGCGGTACGGAAATCGGCAATCTGCTCAACTGTCTGACGACCAACCATACGAAGTTCTTCCGGGAAAACCATCATTTCGATCACTTCGCTGAGCATATCATCGACCCGTTCCTGAAATCCGGCGATAAGCGGTTGCGGATCTGGTCGGCCGGATGTTCGACCGGAGAAGAACCCTACACCATCGCCTTGACACTTTTGCGCAAAGATGCCGCGCGCAACGGATTCGATGTGCGCATCCTGGCGACCGATCTGGACACGACCGTTCTGCAGAAAGGAAAGAACGGCGTTTACGATGGGGCGTCCTGGCATGATATTCCGTCCGCCTGCCGTCGGTTCGTGACCCAGAACGAACAGGCGCACACCGTGACCATCGGGCCGCGCGCGAAATCGCTGATTGCTTACAAACAATTGAACTTAATGGAGAATTGGCCGATCAAAGGGCCTTTCGATGCGATCTTCTGCAGGAATGTCATGATTTACTTCGACGCTCCGACAAAGGAGCGTTTGGTGAGCCGGTTCGTTTCCCTGCTGAAAGATGACGGGTTTTTATATATCGGCCATGCGGAGGCCCTTCTGAACCGGACCGGTGACCTGGTGCCGGCCGGACGGACGATTTACCGGAAGCGGGGTGGCGGCCTTGACGGCTAATGCACAATCGAGCCAGGCGCGCTCCAAGGCGGCGGCACAAGATCACGGCGGCGTCAAACGCCGGTACTTCGACCGGAAATACAATGCCTGGATCGTCAAGGTTCTGCCCGGCGAATGTTACACGACGGCCGATCCCGATGAGGTTCTGGTGACCATCCTGGGGTCCTGCGTGTCCGCATGCATCCGTGACACGAGGCGCCATATCGGCGGCATGAACCATTTCATGTTGCCGGAAGGCGCAAGCGCCGCATGGGGAGGAACCGATTACGCCATGCGCTATGGCAACCATGCCATGGAGTCGCTGATCAACGCGCTCTTGAAACACGGGGCCCGCAAGTCCGACCTGGAAATCAAGGTCTTCGGCGGCGGCAGTGTCATCCAGTCCAGCAGCGATGTGGGCAGTAAGAATGCGCAATTTGTCAAAAGCTATCTGCAGAAGGAAGGATTGGTCGCCGTTTCCGAAGATCTAGGCGGGGAAGCGGCACGCCGCATTCATTACTATCCCGCGACGGGAAAAGTGATGAGACGCCTACTGATCGAAACCTCTCATACGGCAATCGAACAGGATGAACGGGAATACAGACGCTCGCTGTCGCACACGCCCGAATGCGGCGATATTGAACTGTTCGATTAAAGGAAAATGGCTTCATGAAACCAGTCCGTGTTTTGATCATCGACGATTCCGCCTTTATGCGCGAAATCCTCTCGACCTTATTGAGTTCCGACGAGCAGATCGAGGTTGTTGGAACGGCTGCCGATCCTTATGTGGCGCGCGAGAAAATCAAGGCGCTCAATCCGGATGTCTTGACGCTCGATGTCGAAATGCCGCGTATGGACGGTCTTGCCTTCCTCCGCAAGGTCATGGCCTTGCGTCCGATGCCCGTCGTGATGATCTCTTCGCTGACCCAGGAAGGCGCCGGCGTGACGCTTGAAGCTTTGGAAGTCGGTGCCGTCGATTTCGTTCCCAAGCCGGATCAGGATGTCAGGCGCGGCATTGAAGATTCCGCCGACACCATCATCGCGAAGGTCAAGGCCGCCGCCGCAGCAGCACCGAAGATTGCCCAAGGCGCCAAACTCGCCAAGCCTGCCGTTCGCGCGGCCATTCGTTCGCCGTTATCTGCGTCCCGCTATGTTATCGTCATGGGATCGTCCACGGGCGGCGTCGAAGCCTTGCGCTGTGTTTTGACGGAACTGCCGTCGAATATTCCGCCGATCCTCATTGTTCAGCACATGCCGGAACGCTTCACCCACAGTTTCGCGGAGCGCTTGAACGGCGTTTGTGCCATCACGGTTAAGGAATTGTCGTCCAATCAGCGTATTATTCCGGGACATGCCTATATCGCGCCCGGCAACCGGCATCTGGAACTGGCATGCAGCGGGGCGGAGTTTCAAGGGCGCTTGAAGGACGGCCCGCCTGTCAGCGGTCATAAGCCTTCCGTTGACGTCCTTTTTCACTCGGCCGCCAGCGCCATCGGTAAAAATGCCATCGGTGCCATCTTGACGGGCATGGGCAAGGACGGCGCGGAAGGCATGCTCGCATTGCGTCAGGCGGGCGCCCAGACCCTGGGACAAGACGAGGCCACCTCCCTGGTTTACGGCATGCCACGGGCGGCGTTCGAGGCCGGCGGCGTCATGAAGCAGGTTGCCCTGAAAAACATGGCCCGCGAACTGATTGCGTGCTGCAACACGTCACAAACGGCCAAGGTCTCCTAGCCGGCCGGATGACCGCCGCAGGAACTCGTTAAAACCCTCATGCTAGCGTGCTTCCGGCGTAAGCCTGGGAAGCGTATAATAGGATTGGTGGCATGTCGTGTGCGGATGATGAAGATATCACGGTATCCAATACCCATTTTAAGTTTCAGCACAAGGCGTTGAGGCTCGCGGGCGCATATTTCGCCAAGACTGTCGATAACGTCACGGCTTTCCACATTCAAATCGGCTCCCTGGCGGCCATCCTGCCTCTTGCCCAGGTTCGGCGCGAGTTTATTCAGGATCCGGAGTCGCCCGATGCGACTCTTCTGGATCTGGTGGAAGATGCGCTGAATTTCGTGCCCCGGATACGCGATGGCGATTCCATTCCCACGGAGTTGTTGAGCGGCGCCGCGTCATGGGCGGTCGATGATCATCACCGTGAACGGGCCAAAATGCACATGACCTCAGTGCTGGCCGCGTGGCAGGGCGACAGCGATCTGGTCGTGCAAGACGGGCCCGGGCTTAACACTTGCGTTGACGACGAGGAAACGCGCGCCAAGGTTCAGTCGGCCGCCAAAGATCTTGCCAAGAGGCTTGAATATGGGGAGGACGGCGCGCAGCGGGTCATATCGGCTGTCGATCAGTTTGCCGATGAAATCGCTTATATCGTGGCGCTGACGGACCGGCTGCAGCAAGTGAAGGATATTCAAAAGAAGATCAAGAAGATCAGCGCCAAATGCCGTGAAAACCATACCTTCAATCAGGAGCTTTTGCGCATGGATGCGCTGATTTCTGCGCCCATACAGAAGATGTCCAATCAGATTAATCAGATTTACGCGCAGATAGCGGAAATATTCAATGTCTTGAAGAAATTCGACACCATGGTGAAATTCGTTAGAACGACACGTGATGCGTTGCGCCGGGAATTTCTTCTGTGGGACAGCATGATCGAGCAGTGGCGCAAGCTGGATCTGTCCGATACGGAAGATTTTGAACCGATTTGCAAACAGTTGTACCGCTTCCTTGCTCAAAACTATCTCCAGGCACAGCGCTGGAGCGCGGCTGTCTGATCCGGCCGGTGCAAAACGGCAATACGCAATAGTACCGTCAAGGATCGCACGCGCTGGCGGGATTGTTTAACTTGGCCTACATACCAGACTGATAGAACCAGCTTAGGTGGCGTTTACCCTTGGAAGTTCTTGAGCATGCTATGCCCGGATCTGCTGGCGGCTTGCGCTTAACGGAATATTCAGTGGCTCCGGGAGACTGCGATGTTCAATGTCAAGGTAAAGAAAGAGCCACGAGATCCGTCTGACGAAGCGGTGGAGATCGCGGCGCCGGACATGCACATCGATGCGAAAGGGGCCGATACGGAGCATACAGTGATAGAGGAGGAGGCCATTCCCGCCTCGATGCTCCAGGGGTTCGCCGAGATCCAGTCGCGCGTCATTGAAGCGCTTCAAGACGAAATCACTCTTGCGACGGAAGATATCGAGACCGAAACCGTTCGCCTGTCGGACCAGTTCAAAATGCTGGCCGACCACGCGCTGCGTCAAGCCAAGGACATGGATCACATTATCAGTGTGACCCAGGCGATCGAGTGCGATGGCGAGGCGATCGAGCTGAAAGACCTGCCGGAGTTTCTGCGCTCCCTGCTGGAAGGCGCCATCGAAATGCTCGTGCTGATGTCCAAGCACAGTATTTCCCTGGTGGCGGCGCTCGACGAGATCGTGTCGCAGGTGGATGGGATCGAAGGCTGCGTCAAGCAGATCGAAGCCATCAACCATCAGACCCATATGCTGTCCCTCAATGCGAAAATCGAGGCGGCGCGGGCCGGGGAAGCCGGACGCGGCTTCGCTGTGGTGTCCGATGAGGTTCGGGGCCTGTCGAGCGATATCGAGGAGATGGCTCAGAATATCAGCGTCAAGGTTTCCGGGATCGTCCGTAAGGTGAATGACAGCCATAAGAAGATCAAAACTGTAGCCTCCAGGGACCTGTCGGAACATATTCTGGCAAAGGACAAACTTGAAACGGTCGTCCATGCCCTGGTTGACCGGAACACCAATCTGGCGGAGGCCCTTGTCCGATCCTCGGAAGCCTCGAAGCTCGTCTCCAAGGATGTGGCCGGCATGACCCGGTCCCTGCAGTTCGAGGATCGCGCCAAGCAAAGGCTCGACAATGTAAAAGGCGCCATGAATATCGTCAGTAATGCGACGCAACAGTTGGCGCTTCACCCCTCGGAGAGAAGCGCTGACTTGAATGCGGCCAATCCCGACTGGCTCAGCCATATCATCGACAGCAGCACACTCGGAGAAGTGCGGAAGCGGTTCGTCCGCAAGCTGGTTCAGCCGGATGCTGAAGAAGAAGAGGCGGACGAAAAGGAAGCGCCCGCGGAAGATATCGATGTGGAGTTGTTTTAAATCAGGGCTTCGCGCCGCGGATATCTTTGACGCGGCCCCATGACGTGAGCGGATCCGGGCGGCCCTGATTTATAAAGTAACAAGCATTTTTAGAGCACACTCTTCGCCGGACACAAAGGCCTGAACGGGCTTCCTGGTCCGAAGCAAAAAAGCGGCGGAGACTGGCATGCCCTTGAAACTCTCGTTCAAGCCCGGGGAAAAATTCGTTATAAACGGCGCTGTACTGATCAATGGTAACAGGCGCAGCCAACTGATCCTGCAGAACAAGGCGTCTCTCTTGCGCGAAAAAGACATCATGCAGGAACAAGACGCCAATACGCCCGCGCGCCGCATTTATCTCCCCATCATGATGATGAGTCTCGACGGCAACGGTACAGCCGTTTACGAGGCGGAGTTCACGGCGCGGCTCGAGGAATTCGAGGCCGTCATTTCGAACCCGGACATGCTTGGCGTTTGCCGTTCCTTGAGGGAATGCGTCGCCTCCGGACAGCATTATAAGGCTCTCATGATGTGCCGTAAGCTGATGGAGTACGAGGAGACGCTTCTGGTTTGCGGATCTGAGGAAAGCGCTTAAGGTAACGCTTTATTAGCCCTAACCGGATATTATGAAACCGGTCCGTTTTTCGAGCATCGATTAGATCTATTTCAACTGGCCTGGTGCACACTCATCTCCGGCGCTGGAGATGCGCCCATGCGGAGAACATCCGTATGCTGTGTCCTCAAAACGGAAGTGCACCATGACGTCGATTAACACCAATGTAGCGGCCCTCGCGGCCCTTCGGACCCTGACGGCGACCAGCCAATCCCTGGGTGAAACGCAGGCCCGGATCGAATCCGGTTTCAAGGTCAATTCGGCGAAGGACGGTCCGTCCACCTTCGTGATTGCGCAAGGTCTGCGCGGCGATATTCAAAGCCTGAAGGCGGTGCAGGAAGGCATCGGCTTCGGTCAGGCGGCGCTGACGACAGCCAGTGCGGCCGCCGAAGAGGTCTCCAACCGGCTGACCGATCTGCGGGAACAATTCACCAACGCCCAGAACGAAGGCCTGCCGACGGCGCCGCTCCAGGAAGAAGCGACCGCCATCATCAACCAGATCGATGCGATCGTGACCTCTAGTACCTTCTCGGGCATCAATCTGCTTGATGGGCAGAAGGACCTCAACGTGCTGAGCGGCATCAACGGCGAGACGGTGCAAGTTGCGTCCACGGACGTTTCGGCGTCCGGCCTCAATCTGAACGGCCTCAATCTGCGGACGACCGATTCCCTGACGCGCGTCAATTTCGGTGCGACCTTCGCCGTGGCCGACACCAACACGCTTGAGCTTCAGCGGGCGGACGGTACCTCCGTGACGTTCGAGTTCGACAGTGGCGGCGGTGTAACGACGGGTAATATTGCTGTTGCGATCGCGGCTGGTGACGAAAACGCCACTCTCAACAATCTTGTCACGGCTATCAACAATGTGGATGGTCTGGAATCGTCCATTCAGGCTTCTGACGTTCAAGGCGGTACGGCCGGTTCCATCGATATTCAGGACGGCCTCGGACCGATTACCGCTGTGACGCCGACAGGCCTGACGGCCGTGACCAGCACGGCGCTGACCTTTGCCACCGATGTGGGCTTTAACGGCGCCGATGCCATCCAGAACAACGGTGCTCAGTTCGAGATCACCAAATCGGACGGTACCACTGTACGCTTCGAAATCGAGGACACCAACGTCGGTGACGGGGTGGCAACGGGCTTCACAAACGTGGACGCCGACTTCTCGGCCGTTGGTTTTGACACGAACGGTCTGATCGAGACGTTGAATACGGCGCTTGCCGCTGAAGGTCTTGAAGCGGTGCGCGTCGAAGGCGATGCCACGGCGGGCGATTTCACCCTGCGGTTCCGAGAGACCGGCGGTGGTCAAATCCAGGATATCCAGATCTCCAATCTGGCCACCAACACCTCGTCCGATCCGATCAGACAGCGGGATTCCAATAACGAGATCGCCAGCTCTTATGCGGATGCGCAGATCAACAACGCGGTCGCAACCCTCGACACGGTGCTGTCCTCGCTCGGTACGGCTCAGAACCGTCTGGAGGGTCAGGCATCCTTTACAACTCTGCTCACGGATAAACTGACGGAAGGCGTGGGCATCCTGGTGGATGCGGATCTGGCGGAAGAAAGCGCGCGGTTGCAGGCGCTGCAGACCAAGCAGCAGCTCGCGACCCAGTCGCTCTCGATCGCCAACCAGAACCCGCAGACGATTTTGAGTCTCTTCCGGTAAGACGCTGAACGGGGGCCGTCCGGACGGGCGGCCCCCTCTCTAAGATAAGGATCGTCTTTATGAGTATTGCTGCCTATCAGCGTACCGCTCTGTCCACGGAAACACCCGTCTCGACGGAGCATCGCGCTTTCGTCGAAGTGACCCGCAGGCTGATCGATTCGGGCAAGGCCGATGTGCCGGTCGCCCGGCGCATGGAAGCCCTGTATGACAATTTACGGCTCTGGCTGATCCTCACCGCCGATCTGGCGGAAGAGGACAATCCGTTTCCCAACGATTTGAAGGCGCGGCTGATCTCCCTCGGGATCTGGGTGGAGCGCTATACCGCTTCGGCCATCAAGGGCGATAAGCCCATGCAGCCGCTGATCGATGTGAACAGGGAAATCGCCGCGGGCCTCAGCCAGGTTAGCGCGGCCAAGCCCGCCGCCCAGGTACCCGCATGACCACGATTGCCGGTCTGTCTCCGACGCTGTCTTACCAGGTGCTCCAGAGATCCCAGGAGCGCCAGCTTGAGGCGTTTGCGGAACAACCGGTGATCAAACGCAATCTCGATGCGTTCAAGGCGAATGCGCCGCAGATCAAAACCGTCGATCAGTTGCTGGACGACCGGCGCTCGCTCGAAGTGGTACTCTCGGCGTTCCAGTTGGAAGAGCAGATCAATGCCCGGGCCTTTCTGAAGAAGATCATCAGCGAGCCAATCGACGATAGCGATTCGCTCGTCAACAAATTGATCGAGCCGCGCTACAAGGCCTTGGCGGAGTCCCTGCAAGGCCTGGCGGCGGGCGAGGATCCGTTTTCCAATCCGGCCAAGGTCACGGAGATCGCGGATCAATATCTCGCCAACGAGTTCGAGAAGGCGGTCGGGGAAACCACACCCGGCATTCGCGAAGCGCTCTATTTCAAGCGCACCATCGGCGATGTGGAGAACCTCTCCCAGCTTCTGGCGAACCCCACCTTGAAGGATGTGGCGCGGGTCGCGGCCGGGTTGCCGCAGGATATTCTGAGCCTGGATTTCGACCAGCAGCAGCCCCGGTTTGAGGAAAAGATCGATGTGGAGAAGCTGAAGGATCCGAAATTTCTCGATACGTTCCTGCGCCGGTATCTGGTGCGCGTGGAACTGGAACAGCCGGTGCAGGATCCGATTGTCGATCTGTTGTCGCCGATCGCGTTGCGCCGTCCTGAAGGTGTTCCGGGTACGATTAATATCGTCGTTTAACAGTGTCTTTTGTAAAGAGGCGTCATAGGCAGAAGCCATTTCATACCGGTCATCGGTCAATTGGAGGTGAGGCGGACAGTCTCAGGTGAGGCGCGCCGGACAATCCCATGTTGGAGCTTTCGAAAGTCACACAGGTTTTCGGACCGCAAACGCCCCTGGGCACTCAAGACGCGGCGCGTCCGCTTGTGTCTAAGACGGGGCCTGCCGCAACCGCTCCCGACCGGGCCGGTTCCGTTCCGCCGTCTGAAGACGAAGAGGCGGATGCTGAAAGGGCGGCTCTGACCGCAGCCGGCAAACGCCTGGCCGAGGCGCTGCCCGACGTGCCGGATCTGACTCGCCTGAAACTCAGTATCGAGCGCAATGAGGACGCCCAGTCCTTCGTCTACAAATTTCTCGATCAGGAAACCGGCGAAGTGGTCAAGCAATGGCCGCTGGAACAGGCGGTCAAGCTTTTGGAGTTCTGGAACGAGCGCAGCGGCCTCGTGGTCGATGAGCAACTCTGAAAACACGGTTCTCCCGTCACCGTTCCCCTTGTGACCGTCATGCCCGGCCCTGGCGAAGGCGCTTGCCTCGCGCGCGCCAATCCACGACCATGCCCTCCAATATGTGGATCCTGGCGATGACCGAGGGGGTTTTAGCGATGAAAAAACAACTGATTGCGGCCGGTTGCGTGGTGTTCGCCATGTCTCCGGCCTGGGCCGTGGAAGGCATGTGGACACCGGATCAGCTCCCCGAGCTGGCCGATGAGTTGAAGGAACTGGGCCTGGAGCTCGATCCGGAGAGTTTGACCGATCTCACCGCCTTTCCCATGGGCGCGGTGATTTCGCTCGGCGGCTGTACCGCGTCTTTCGTTTCGCCCGAAGGGCTGGTGGTCACCAACCACCACTGTGCGCGGGGCTCGGTCCAGTTCAATTCCACGGAAGAGAACAATTATCTGGCCGACGGCTTTTATGCCGCCAAGCGCTCGGCGGAACTGCCCGCCGCGCCGGGCACGCGGGTCTATGTGACGCTCGCGGTCACCGATGTCACTGAGCAGGTGCGCGGCGGTCTCGACGACGATCTGCCGGGCCGTGAGCGTTATCAGGCGATTGAGGACCGGCGCAAGGCGCTGATCGCGGAGTGCGAGGAAGACGCCGGACACCGCTGTCAGGTCAGCGCCTTTTATGGCGGTCTCCAGTACAAGCTGATCAAGCGTCTGGAGATCAAGGATGTGCGCATCGCGTATGCGCCCGCCGATTCCATCGGCAAATATGGCGGCGATATCGATAACTGGCTGTGGCCCCGCCATACGGGCGATTTCGCGTTCTACCGGGCCTATGTGGCCCCGGACGGCGGGTCGGCCGATTATGCGGAAGAGAATGTTCCGTATACGCCGCCGCACTATCTGAAGGTCTCCGCCAGCGGTCTCGATGACGGCGACTTCGTCATGGCCTTGGGTTATCCCGGATCGACCCAGCGCTATGCCCGTTTGTCGGAAGTCGAATACACGTTCGGCTGGTCCTATCCCACCTGGGTCGAGGTGCTGGACGACTGGATCGGCACCATCGAGGACGCCGCGCCGGAAGGCTCGGACGCGCGGATCAAATACGAATCCCTGCTCGCAGGCCTTAACAATGTGCAGAAGAACTTCGGAGGTCAGATCGAAGGGGCCCGGCGGGTCGGGCTGGTGGACCGGCGCCAGGCGCGGGAAGCGGCGTTGATGGACTGGATTGAGGACCGGCGGTCGCGGCGCAAATATGCCCGGGCTATCGAAGCGCTCGACAAGGTGCTCGCCGAGGATCACGCGGCTTCCAAGCGGGACTACTGGTACAACAATGCCACGCGGCCGGCGCTTCTGGGCGCGGCCCAGACGCTTTACCGTCTGTCCAAGGAGCGTCAGAAGCCTGATGCCGAGCGGGAACCCGGCTTCCAGGACCGCGATGTGGCGTTTATCCGGCAGGGCCTGCAGCGCGTTGACCGGCGTTACGATGCGGGCGTGGACAAGGCCATCTGGCTGATGTTCCTGGAAAAATATATGGCCCAGCCGGAGGATCAGCGGGTCGCCGCGTTCGATGAGGCCCTGGGCCTGGGCGGCAGCTTCGATGAGGAAATCGTTTCCGCCAAGCTCGACGCTTACTACGACGGGACCGGGCTCGGCGATCCGGAAACCCGTCTGGGCTGGATGGATGCCGATCCGTCCGCCTTCGAGACGAGCGACGATCCGTTCGTCACGCTTGCGGTCGCCCTTTACGACCATGAGATGGCCATCGAGGAAGAGGACAAGGACCGGGCCGGACGGCTTCAGTCCCTGCAACCCGCTTATATGGAAGCCATCCTGGCCTTCAACGAAGACCGGGGCCAGGTGGTTTATCCGGATGCGAACAGTACCTTGCGCGTGACTTACGGCACGGTGTTCGGCGGCTCGCCGAAGGACGGGCTGATCTACGAGCCGTTCACCCGGCTCGAAGGCATCCTGGAAAAAGACACGGGCGAGGATCCGTTCAACGCGCCCCAGGCCCAGCTCGACCTGATCGAGGACGGCGACTACGGCTCTTACGAGCTGGAGAGCATCGGCTCGGTGCCGGTGAATTTCCTGTCGGATCTCGACTCCACCGGCGGCAATTCCGGT
This sequence comes from uncultured Alphaproteobacteria bacterium, assembly GCA_964612085.1. GTDB lineage: Bacteria > Pseudomonadota > Alphaproteobacteria > JAJFIK01 > JAJFIK01 > CAZTCJ01. Next base: position 17,340 of record CAZTCJ010000028.1, on the reverse strand, counting down.
TCGGCCACGCTCAATGCCGACGGCGAACTGGTCGGGCTCCTGTTCGACGGCACCATCGAGAGCGTGAATTCCGACTGGGATTTCGATGTGCGCACCACACGGACGATCCATGTGGATACGCGTTATATGCTGTGGGTGATGGAAAAGCTCGACGGCGCGGAAGCGTTGATCGAGGAGATGGATATCGTCCGCTAAATCAAAGGATCGGGGGCGCCGGTTTCTCGGCGCCCCACTCGTTGCAAAAACTTAGTGTTTCAGGCGGTCCGCCACGTAAGACCAGTTGACCAGCTTGTCCACCAGCGCGGCCACGTGATCCTTCCGGCGGTTCTGGTAATCCAGATAATAGGCGTGTTCCCAGACATCGATGCCGACGAGCGCGTTCTTGCCATAGGCCACCGGGTTGTCGCCGTTCGAGGTTTTCATCAGGGAGAGCGTGCCGTCGTCTTCCTCGACGAGCCAGCCCCAGCCCGAGCCGAAAACCGAGCTTGAGGTGGCGACAAGCTGTTCCTTGAAGCCGTCGAAGGAGCCGAAGGCGGCGTCGATCCGCTCCGCCAGCTTGGCGGGCGGGGCCGATGGACCGCCCGGCTGCATTTGATCCCAGTACAGAATATGGTTCCAGGCCTGGCCCGCCTGATCGAACAGCTTGGCATGGGCCTCCTGGCGGGCGGTCTTCACCACGATGTCTTCAAGGGACATGCCGGCGAACGGCGTGTCCGCCGTCATCTTGTTGACGTTGCGGAAATAGCCCGCATGGTGCTTTCCATAATGCAGATCCACCGTGCGCGACGAAATCACCGGCTCCAGGGCCGAGGCGGCATAGGGCAGGGCGGGTTGTTCGAAGGCGGCGGCAAAGGCCCGGCTGGTGTGAATGGCCGGGAAAGCGCAAAGGGCGCCAAGGCCCGCAAGGGCGGTACGCCGCGATATCTGTGTCATGAACTGTCTCCGTTTTCGGACCAGTAAGCTTACGCGGCGCACTGTGCCATCAGGGCAGGGCTCACATCAACCGCGCGTAGGGTCACAATCCCTCTGGAACCGGCCCGTACTCCTGATACTCTGTCATCCAGACGGGAAAGAGCCTTGGGCGCAAGGCGACGAAGCGGAGGAAACTGGTTATGCAAGGCACGCCTTTTGGCCGCGAACAGGAACCGGCGGTCGATCCTTATTCCCTTCCCCTCGATCAGATGAATGTGGCGGATCCCGAACTCTTCCGCACCAATTCCCATTGGCGCTATTTCGAGCGGCTGCGCAAGGAAAGCCCGGTCAACTACTGCACGCTCAATGAATTCGGGCCCTATTGGTCGGTCACCAAGTTCAACGACATCGTGCATGTGGAAACCAACCATCAGATCTATTCCTCCGAACCGGCGATCACCATCGCCACCCCGCGCGAAGACTTTCCCCTGCCCATGTTCATCGCCATGGATCCGCCCAAGCATGACGAACAGCGCAAGGTGGTCCAGCCCATCGTCGGCTCGGAGAACCTGGAAAGACTGTCGGGCACGATCCGGGAGCGCGTCGGCACTATTCTCGACGGCCTGCCGCGCGGCGAAACCTTCAACTGGGTGGACCGGGTGTCGATCGAACTGACGACGCAAATGCTGGCGACCCTGTTCGACTTTCCCTTCGAGGAGCGGCGCAAGCTGACCTTCTGGTCCGATGCCGCCACCACGCCGCCCGATGACGTGCATGAACGCTTTCCGGCCTCGGTCATTCCGCCGGGCATCGAGGCGGCCAAGGTGCGCGACACCACCGACGGGCTCGAATGGCGCCGGACCATCCTGCGGGAGCTGGGCGCCTATTTCGTGGGGCTGTGGAACGAGCGCATCAATGAGTCGCCTAAGCCCGATCTGATTTCCATGCTGGCCCATGGGGACGCCACCAAGAACATGCCGTTCCAGGAATATCTCGGGAATATCATCCTGCTGATCGTGGGCGGCAACGACACCACGCGCAATTCCATGAGCGGCGGCGTTCTGGCCCTCAATCAGTTTCCGGACGAATACGATAAGCTGCGCGCCGATCCCCGTCTGATCTCCAGCCTGGTGCCGGAGATCATCCGCTGGCAGACGCCGCTCGCCTATATGCGCCGCACTGCCCTTGAGGATACCCAGCTTGGCGGCAAGACCATCCGCAAGGGCGACAAGGTGCTCATGTGGTATGTCTCGGGCAACCGGGATGAAGAGGTCATCGAACGGCCCAACGATTTCATCATTGACCGGCCGCGCGCGCGCCACCACCTATCCTTCGGTTTCGGCATTCACCGCTGCGTGGGCAACCGCTTGGCGGAGCTTCAACTCACTATCCTGTGGGAAGAGATCATGAAGCGTTTCCACACCATCGAAGTGGTGGGCGAGCCGGAACGCATTCCTTCAAGCTTCGTGAAAGGCTATGCGACCTTGCCCGTGCGTATCCACGCTTAAGGCCGGGACGGCGGTGCAGGCTGGGGCTGTACTATAGGTGTGTATGCACGTATGCCGATGGCCGTTGTCAACGGCTAACCGTTCTTTCATGATGAAAGGGAAGACAAACGAAAGCGTAAAGCCGGGGGGGCGATGGCGCGCGCAGAAAGCGAAGACGGGGCCGGGCGCATTTTCGTCCAGTCGCTTGGAACGGGTGAAAAACGGGTCATCGACGCGCCCTGGATGGCGCTCACGCGATACGGTCACCGGCGCGTCGCCGAGACGGATGCCGACCGCATCGCGCCTTACTCCCGCAGCATCCGCCTGATCGGGCGCCGGGAGATTTTCGACGATTTTCTGGGCTGGCTCCATGGCGATGCCCCCATTTCCATTCGCGTGCTGACCGGTTCCGGCGGGCGCGGCAAGACGCGGTTCGCCCTGGATCTGTGCGATGAGGTCGCGGGCGGCGGTTGGCGGTCGGGGTTCGTGGACCGCGATGAACTCGCCCGCTTTATGACGCAGCCGGATCTTCTGGACTGGGGCTGGAACGCCCCCACCCTGATCGTTTTCGATTATGCCGGGGAGCGGACGGAGGAGCTGGCCCGCTTCGTGCGGCATCTGCACACGCTGTCCGTGGACCGCAAAGGGGAAAGGCTGCCCCCCTTGCGCATTCTGGCCCTGGAACGCCAAGCCGATACGCGCGCGGGCTGGTGGGTCGATGTCTTCGGGCGCGAAGGCAGCGGGCCGCGCCGCGATATCGACGATATCATGGACCGCAGCGAGCCGATCCGGCTGGAAGCGATCGAGTCTCCCCAGGACCGGCGGGACATTCTCGATGCCATGTTCCAGGCCATGGACAGCGATTTGCGGGTCCCGAGCCCGGAGGAAGATCCGGGCTTCGATCAGTCGCTGGCTTATCAGTCCTGGGGCGGAGAACCTCTGTTCCTGATGATGGCGGCCTCTGTCGCGGCGCGCGCAGGCATGAACATGCTGCTTGCCCTGGACCGGGATCAACTGGCCTTCCGGGTCGCCGGCCGTGAGCTGGAGCGCATCGTCACCGTGATGGGCCAGGAGGGCGTGCGGGACGATTTCGCCCGCCATCTGGGGGCGTACGCGACCTTGTGCCAGGGCATGACGCGCACTTTGGCCCGTCAGGTCATCGAGGCGGAATTCAAGCACATGGCCGAGACCGATACGGGCGGGGCGGGCCATCTGGCCGACCTGCTGCATCAGGTTCTGCCCGCGTCCGACAACGACATCGCGCCCATCCTGCCCGATGTGGTCGGCGAGGCGGCCATGATCGAGGTCTGGACATCCCCCGGCGGCGCCAGGGGCCAGGATGTGGTGGTGCGGGCTGCGGAACATAGTTTCGACCAGGTCGTAGCGACGGTGATCCGTACGGTGCAGGACTTTTCGATCCTCGGCCATACGGCGCCATTGACCTGGCTCAATGCCCTCGGCAAGGCCGCTGAAGATGAAATCGATCCGTCTGCGTTGCAGGCGCTGGTGGCCGCCCTGCCCGAGGAAACCCTGATCATGCGCCAGATGGCGGCCCGCTTCGCCCGGCAGCTCGTCGACCGGCGGCGGGAGGCGGTGGAGCGGGCGCATTCCGTCGCATCGCAAGATCAGCTTGCGGACTCTTTGCGCCGTTTGTCCAAACGCCTGAGCGATCTGGGCCATTGGGAAGCGGCGCTTGAGGCAGGCGAGGAAGCGGTGGCGATTTACCGGGCTCTGGACCAGGACCATCCGCAGAGGTTTCTGGCGGATCTGGCCACGGCGCTGATCACCCTGACGCGGCCCCTGGCGGAACTGGGGCTGCGGGAAAAAGCCCATGATGCCTGCCAAAACGCGGTCGCCATCCGGCGCGACTTGGACAAGGCGCATCCGGATCGTTCCCTGCCGGATCTGGCCCGCTCATTGAGCCATTTGTCGTCCCGTCTGGCCGATCTGGGGCGATGGGAAGAAGCGGTGGACAGGATCGAGGAAGCCGTCGGCCTGTGGCGGGATCTGGTGCAGGATAAGCCCGATGAGTTCCGCCCGGAACTGGCGGCCGCCTTGAACAGCCGATCCGACCGCCTTGTCGATCTGTGGCAGTTCGACGAGGCCTTGCAGTCCGTCGAGGAGGCATTGACCATCCGCCGGGGGCTGGCCCACGAAAACCCCGATGCTTATCGTCCGGACTATGCGGAATCGCTAGACAGCTATGCCAACCGGCTGCGTCAGATGGACCGGCATCAGCCCGCACTCGAGGCGGCGGAAGAGGCGGTCAGGATCTACCGGGAACTGGCCCAGGGACGCGGCGATGTCTTCCGCCCCCAGCTCGCCCGCGCCTACATTACCCTGTCGAATTGTCTGAGCGCGGTCAGAAAGAACGTCCTGGCGCTGGAGCTGATCGAAGAGGCCGTGCGGATCTGCAGGCGCCTGACGGCGCGCCATCCGGACGCGTTCCGGGCCCATCTGGCGCGGGCTTATAACAATCTTGCGACCTGCCTGGCGAGTCAGGGGCGCCATGAGGAAGCGCTGGACGCGGCCGAACTGGCGACCGATTACCGGCGCGCCTTGAACGATCAGCACCCGGAAGCCTTCCGCCCCGAGCTGGCGCGATCGCTCACCAATCTGGCGAACCGGTTGCGCCGCTTGCGCAGGCTGCCCGAGGCGCTCGCCTCCATCGAAGAGGCGGTCGCGATCTGGAAGACCCTGGCCAGCGCGCGCTCGTTCTTCGAGCCGGAACTGGCCATGGCGCTCGATACCCAGGCCAGCATTCTGCCCGATCTCGACCGGGCCACCGAAGCCCATGACGGCGCCATGGAGGCGATCCGTCTCCTGTGGCCCCATCTCGAAGCGGCCCCGAGCATCTTCCAGTCCCGCATGCGCCGTGTCGCCGATACCTATCGCGACGTCTGCAATGCCCTGGGCGTCAAGCCGGATCCGGACGTTCTCAAACCGATCGATGATTTCTTGAAGATGCTGGAACAATAAAAGAGGATGACTGAGAACATGTCGCTGGTTGACCGGGTTAAGACATTTCTGGCGCGCGAGGATCTGGATGCCGCCACAAGGGAACTTCTACGGTCTTTGACGGCGATGCGCCGTTCCGATCCCATTACGGACGATACCGATATCGAGGATCTGTTGGTCGCCGTCCAAGGGCAAATGCGGCGGGTCCGGTCCTTGAACGAGGACAAGGCCGCCAGCCGGATCGATCCCCGGGATGCTCGCGAGAGCGAGGCGCGGCTATCCTATGATATTCTACGGACCGCCGAAGAGATCAGTGCACGCCGCGAAAAGGCCCATGCTTCCGGTCCCGGGCCACGGCTGACGGTCACGGCGCCCGGTGACGTGCGCGCGGCGATCGAACAGATGCGGCCCGAACGGTCCTTCGGCCGCCAGAATCTCAAGGCGATTGGCTGGCTGCGCCGGGGGCTGGAGATCTCCACCGCCGTCTGCCGCATCGTGGTCGAAGCGGACGACCAACATGTCTTTTATGGAACGGGCTTCGTCGTCCCGGGCGGCTGGATGATGACGGCCGCCCATCTTTTCACCGATGACGGCAAACCGTCCCCCGTTCAGCGCGATCTCATCAAGCGCACCTATGTACAGTTCGGCTATGACGATGAATTGAACGATCTGCCCCGGGATGTGGTGCAATATCGCCTCGATGCGGATAGTGTCGCCGTTCCGGCCAATCCGGCCCTCGACTGTCTTCTTGTGCGCATCCAGGACGATCCCATCAACGGCACGGTCCAGGCCGGCAATTGGGGCAAGACGGACATCACCGATGCCCGTGTCCGGCCTCAGGAATTCGTGCCCATTATTCAGCATGCGAATGGCGGCGCCAAGCAGATCGCCATTACAGGCAATGAGGTCATCACCAACAAGGGTGATCAGATCTGGTATACGACCGATACGGAATCCGGGTCGTCCGGCGCGCCCGTTTTCAACGAGGATTGGCGGGTCGTGGCTATTCACATCGGGACGCTGGACAAACCGGTCAAAGAATCGCCCATCGGGCGGGGCATCTATGCCAATGTCGGCATTCCCATGAGATATGTTCTGGAAGACAGCACTCTCGGGAAGCTTTTACGGAAATGACGGCGCATGACGATTCTATGCCCTTGAGGCGCGCGCGGTGGTAGACTAACGAAGACTTAACCATGATTCAGTCCGATGACGGCATGTCGGTAACGCAAGACACCAGACCTTCAAGATGGCCAGGCTTTGGCGCGCCCGCTCAGGCGACCCTGAACGGGACCTTTCCTGCATATACGCGGCCCGAATTGTTGTGCGATCTGGCCGTTCATGTCACCGGCATCGTGTCCGCCCTGATCGCGATCCCGTTCCTGTTGACGCTCGGACTCGCCAAGGGAGATTGGGCGGTTGCGGTCAGCCTGCCTTTGTATGCGGCCGGACTGATGGCCATGCTTGTTTGCTCAGCCCTCTACAATATGGTCGGGCATCCCAATGCCAAGGAATGGCTGCGCCGGTTCGATCACGCGGCGATCTTCATCATGATCGCCGGGACCTACAGCCCCTTCACCTTGAGCAAGATCGGCGGGGTCTGGGGGATCGGCATTTTCACCCTTGTCTGGGTCCTGGCCATCTCGGGCATCGTGATCGCCTTCCTGTTTCCGCGTAAGGCCGACCGGCTGATCATCGGGCTGTGCCTGGCGATCGGCTGGAGCATCGTGCTCTCGCTCCAGCCCCTGATCGACTCCGTGACGGATCACGTGCTGATCCTGTTGTCGGTCGGCGGCGTGATCTACACGGTCGGTGTCGGCTTTCACCTGGCCACCAAGCTGCCTTACCATAATGCGATCTGGCATTTGTTCGTGCTGGTCGCGGCAGCCATTCATTTTGCCGCCGTCATGGAGGCGGTGGTCTTCGATGTCACGGTGGTGACCGACGCGGCGGCCACGGCCGGCAGCCTGGCCAGTCAGACACCCTGACCATCCTTCCCCCTTGACCTCTTTTGCCCGTTTCACGGGCAATGCATCCGTTCACGGACCGGGCTATGGTAAGGACGCCTGCCCGATGGTGGCCGGTGCCGCCCATCCCAGGGTCCTTATGGAGGTCTCCCGTGACTGTGAAGCCCGATCCGATCATGAGCTACCGTCTTGAAGGCGAAGAGCTGGAAGCGGCGCTGCGTTACGGCGAGGTCCGGCATCACAAGGCGGGCGAGGTGCTGTTCGACGAGGGCGAGCGCAAGGTCGATTGCCTGGTCGTGCTGTCGGGCCAGCTCAATGTTTATCTTCATGAGAACGGCGAGGAGACCCGCGTCGGTTGGCTGGAGCCCGGACAATTCTCCGGAGACGCGTCCCTGATCACCGGTCAGGCGTCGCTCGCCTATGCCCGCATGGAGATCGACGGCGACGTGCTGCATATCGGCTTCGACGCCTTTCACCGCATGCTGGTCAACGATTCCGGCCTGTCGGACATTTTCGTCAATGCCCTGGTGGCGCGCCGGGGCTGGGCCCGGGCCGCGGGACGGGGCAGCGTCATGCTGGTGGGCCGGTCCTACGACCGGGACGCGTTCGCCATCCGCGATCTGCTGGTCAAGCACGCCGTGCCTCATCTGTGGATCGATCTCGACCGGGACGACCGGGCGGAAGTGATTCTCGAAAAACAGGCCCTCAGCCGGGACGACACGCCTTTGCTGATCACCGGATCGAAAAGCCGTCTGGTCCGCCCCGCCTTGGAAGAGGTGAGCGCTGCCTTGGGCCTCGATCTGCTGCCTGACGGGGCGTGCGCCGATGTGGTCGTCGTGGGGGCGGGCCCTGCGGGTCTGGCCTCGTCCGTCTACGCAGCATCGGAAGGGCTGAACGTCGTGACGCTCGATTCCAGCGCCCCTGGCGGACAGGCCGGCACAAGCTCGAAGATCGAGAACTATCTGGGCTTTCCGTCGGGCATTTCGGGCCGCGATCTGGCGGAACGGGCAACCGTCCAGGCCCAGAAATTCGGTGCCCGTCTGGCCTCCACGGCGGCGGTGCGGGACCTGTCGCGGACGGGCGACGATTACTGCGTGCGCCTGAAGGACGGGCGTGAAATCCGCTCCCGCGCCGTGGTGCTTGCTTGCGGCGCCGAATATCGCAGGCTGCCCATCGACGATCTGCCGCTTTACGAAGGCAGCGGCATTTTTTACGGCGCCACGGCCATGGAAGCGCAGCTTTGCATCGGCGCCCGCGTCTCCATCGTCGGGGCGGGGAACTCGGCCGGTCAGGGGGCGGTCTTTCTGTCGAAGACGGCCGAAGAAGTGCATGTGATCTACCGGCGCGCGGATATCCGCGAGACCATGTCGGAATATCTGGTGCGCCGTCTTGAAGAGACGCCCAATATTCATCTGCACCCCTCCAGTTCCATCGAAACCCTCGAAGGCGACGGCAAGCGCCTCAAGGCCATTTCCTTGTGCATCGATGGGCAAGACGATCCGGTGCCGCTCGATACGCCTTTCGTGTTTCTGTTCATCGGCGCGTCACCGTGTACGGACTGGTTGCCCGAGGAACTGGCGCGGGACGACAAGGGCTTCCTGAAGACCGGCCCAGACATTTCCAATCTCGAACTCGTCAAGGCCCGCTGGGTGCTCGACCGCATGCCCACGCTTTATGAAACCAACTGGCCCCGGGTCTATGCGGTGGGCGATATCCGCGCCGGCTCGGTCAAGCGCGTGGCGTCCGCCGTGGGCGAGGGTTCGGTGGTGGTCCAATATGTCCACCGGGCGCTCAATGAGGCTGGAGTCTCTCGCTGAATTTTCTTATGCATAGCCTTGGCCGAGATCAATGCGGCCCGGCGGGCGGCGGGTTTTGATGCCGCCAACACGCTGCTGGAAAGAAGAGAGGGGGGCGACCCTCCTGCATTGAGAGTCTGTTTGGAAAGGGGCACCAACCGGCCCGCTCCCCCTCCCGACCACCCATAAGGGTACCCTGAATTGCGGTCGGGAGGGGAAGCGGGCTGGCCAGGCATGCGGACCCGCGTTTCAACGCGTTTTCAAACGGACACTGAGAGGTATGCTGGGGGCTCCCATGGCTGAAGCTGATCCGTTGACCGGATTGAGCGCGGAAGACGCCGCGCGCCGTTTGCAAGAGACCGGGCCGAACCGCCTGCCCGAACCGCGCCAGGCCGGTGTGGTGCTGATCTTTCTGCGCCAGTTCCTGAGCCCCTTCATCTATATCCTGCTCATTGCCGCCGTCGTGTCCCTGGCGGTCGGCCAGCTTCCCAGCGCCGTCTTCATCATGGCCGTGCTGCTCATCAACGCGGCGATCGGGACGGCTCAGGAATACTCCGCCCAACGCTCGGCGTCCGCCTTGCGCAACATGGTCCGGGGCGCCGCGCGGGTCATCCGGGACGGGACGCCCGTACTGATCGATGTGGAGGAGGTGGTGCCGGGCGATCTGGTGCTGCTGTCCTCCGGCGACAAGGTGCCGGCCGATCTCAAACTGGTGAGCGCCCAAAGCCTGGCGGTGGACGAGTCCATGCTGACGGGCGAGTCTCTCGCGGTGACCAAGAATGCCCGTGCCCAGGTGGCGGAGGGCGCGCCGCTGGCGGAACGTTTCGACCAGGTCTTCGCCGGCTCGATCGTGACCCAGGGGCGCGGCCAGGGCATCGTCACGGCGACCGCGCTCAACACCGAGATCGGCGGCATCGCCACCCATGTGAGCGCGGAGCGGATTTCCGAACCGCCTCTGATGATCCGGATCCGCCGTTTCACCTATCAGGTCTCCGGTGCCATCATCCTGGCGATCATCGCCCTGGTCGCGCTGATGGCCGTCAAGGGCAGCTATACGGCGAGCGATATGGTCATGATCGGGATCGGTCTCGCGGTCTCGACGATCCCCGAAGGCCTGCCCGCCGCGCTGACGGTCGCCTTGGCCATCGGCATGCGGCGCATGGCCCAGGCGAATGTCATCATCCGGAAGCTGATCGCCGTCGAAGCACTGGGGTCGTGTACTTTTATCTGCTCCGACAAGACGGGCACGCTGACCGTCAATGAACTGACCATACAGAAAATCGTCCTGCCCGGCGGCAGTCATTTCGACGTCACAGGGGCTGGCGTGCGCCCGGGCGGCGCGGTTGTCGGGGACAAGCAGGATCGTCTGCGGGAGCTGTGCATCACGGGCGTTCTGGCCAATGAAAGCTATCTCGATTACGCAGGCGGCGAATGGGTCTCCGACGGCGATATCGTCGATGTGGCGTTTCTGGTGCTCGCCAAGAAGCTCGGCCTGTCGCTCTCTGAGATCCGCGCCCGTCAAGACCGTCTTGAGCTGATCCCGTACGAATCCGAGCGGGCCTTCAGCGGCAGTCTCAACCGTCTGCAGGACGGTCAGGGTCAAAGGCTGTATGTTAAGGGCAGCCCGGAGAAAATGCTGTCCCTGTGCACACAGATGGAAACGGCGGAGGGACGCGTTCCCCTGGACCGGCAGGCGATCGAAACCCAGTTCGAAGCACTCGCCCGCAAGGGATACAGGCTGATCGCCCTGGCCGAACGGGATGCGGCACCGGAAGGGGCCATGGACCAACTTCAGGACATGGTCTTTCTGGGGATGGTCGGCATGATCGATCCTGTCCGGCCGGAAGCCAAGGACTCGGTCGCCCGCTGCCGCGAGGGCGGCATCGCCGTGGCCATGGTCACAGGCGATCATCCGTCCACGGCGCTTGCCATCGCGCAGGATCTCGATCTGTGCGGGCCCGAAGGCCCGGTCGTGACCGGCGCGCAGATCCGCGCGGCTGAGGCCGAAGGTTCGGCGGCGGTCGATGCGCTGATCCGGCCGGCCCGTGTCTTTGCCCGTATCGAACCCGCCCAAAAGGAACGCATCGTCGCGAGTTTCATGAATGACGGGCATTTCGTGGCCGTCACCGGCGACGGCGTCAACGATGCGCCGGCCATCCGCCGGGCCAATGTGGGCGTGGCCATGGGCAAGATGGGCACGGATGTGGCCAAGGAAACCGCCGATCTGATCATTACGGACGATAATTTCGCGTCGATCGTCGCAGGGGTGGAGCAGGGGCGGATCGTCTATAACAATATCCGCAAGGTGATCGCGCTTCTGATCGCGACCGGCTTCTCCGCGCTTTTGCTCTTTTTCCTGAGCGTTCTGGCGGGCCTGCCCATGCCCATGATCGCCGTGCAGTTACTGTGGCTCAATCTGGTGGCCAACGGGCTTCAGGACGTGGCACTGGCCTTCGAGCCGAAAGAGGGCGGGGAACTGGCGCGCAGGCCCCGCAGCCCCGCTGAACCGATCTTCGAGCGGCATATCATCGAACATGTGCTCATTACCGGGACGGTCATGGGCGGGCTGGCGTTTGCAGTTTATGCAGGCTTCATGGCCAGCGGCACGCCGGTGGAGGAAGCGCGTAACCTCACCCTCATGCTCATGGTGCTGTTCGGTAATATTCACGCCCTGAGCAGCCGCTCGGAAACGCGCTCCTTGTTCCAGATGCGCTTCTGGGCCAATCCGTTTTTGATCCTGGCGGTGCCGCTCGCCCAGCTTATCCATATCGGCGCCATGTACACGCCCGGCTTGAGTGACGTCTTGGCATTGCAGCCTATCAGCTTCATCCAATGGACCGGACTGCTCGGCGTGGCGCTCGTGCTCCTGCTTGTCGAGGAACTGCACAAATTCTGGCTGCGCCGCCGCTGACAGCGGATCATTCGTGTTTGTGCGGATGATTGCGCGCCTGCGCCGTGTGCGTCCTGTCTGCCTGATTTCTGAACGCTTGATGAACGCTCCGCCGCGGCTTCGTTCAGCCGCTTGGGACTAGGGTGCGTCGGTGGAGGGACTTGTAAGCGCTATCCCTTGTAAGCGCTATCCATCGATAACCCGACTGAGGAGGGATTCATGCTTCGATCAATGACCAACGCCATCGCGTTCTGTTGCGGCTTTTTCCTATTTACATTGACGGTCGCCTTGCCGGTTCAGGCCTTGGCTGCCGAGGGCGCTACTCAAGCAAACTCTGGATCCGGCATTATTTTGCTGGCCGATGGCCGCGACAGGGTGTGCTGTAAGCGCGGTCGCCGGGATTGGTTCACCACGCGCCGGTCTTGCCGACGCAGCGGTGGCTATATCGTGCGTGACCGGGCCTGCCGCCGGGGTATCGGCGACCGTCCGGGCAATGACCGGGTGTGCTGCAAGCGCGGCCGCCGGGACT
>CAZTCJ010000028.1:0-4701 GCA_964612085.1 uncultured Alphaproteobacteria bacterium | reverse complement strand
TCGGCGACCGTCCGGGCAATGACCGGGTGTGCTGCAAGCGCGGCCGCCGGGACTATTTCACATCGCGCCGGGGCTGCCGCCGCGATGGAGGCCGGATCATTCGCGACCGCTTCTGCTTCCGCGACTAATTAGGCTTACCCCGTTTGACGGGGGACCTTGGACCAAGGGGATGGCCGCCTGGCGACACGGGCGGCCATTGCCATGTCCGGCCCGCGCCTCGATCGATTGGATCCGGCGATCATTGTTTATGAAAAAACCAATTTTACCTTTGGTCATTAAACAGGAAATTCTATGACAGATGGCATTGCCGGAAGAGCGGGCCGCGCCTTTGATGCAGATCAGCGAATCACCGCTTCGGGCGGCTCATTGTGCATTGCGTGCCGTGCCTATTCGCTGTGTAATCCGGCTCGACGGTGGGTGCCGCACAACGGGGGTTTGTATTTTGGAATGGATCAACGGCTAGTCTGCAACCGGGCTAGGATCACCGAAGCGGCAGCACCGCTCTCGGCATGACCGCCTGCGGCACCGTATAGAGAATGGGGAAGGGTTTATGGAACCATTGACGAAAATGCTCGTGATCGGCGTGGATGGCGGCGAAACCGCGCTGTTTGAGCAATGGATGCACACGGGCGATATGCCGAATTTGAAGGCCTTGCGCGACCGTGGCCTCTGGGGGCGGACCAAAAACCCTGACGGTCTGGAAGCAGGAGCGGTTTGGCCGACCTTCCATACGGGCCTCAAGCCCGGCCACCAACCACAATATGACGGTCAGCGGCATTTCGACAGCAAGATTTATCAGGACCGTTGGTACGAGCTCGATGAAGTCGAACCGTCCCTGTGGCGCCACCTGTCCAATCAGGGCAAGCGCGTGCTCGTCATCGATGCGCCTTATGTACGGCTCGATCCCAATGTGAACGGCGCCATGATCCTCGACTGGGGCGGGCATGTGGCGGCAAACGGCACCACTATGCAATTCCAGACCCATCCTGCGGAATTGGCCGATGAGATTTTGAATGTCGTCGGCCCTGATCCGACGGGCGGTGTGGTGTGTGATGTGCGCAAGAAGGAGTCGGTGGAAGACTGGAAAGCCTTCATCAGCGACTACATGGACCGTATCCCGAAGAAGGCCAAGATGACCGTGCACATGCTCAAAAAGGGCAATTGGGATTACGCCGAGACGGTGTTCACCGATCTGCACAGCACGGGCCACCATCTGTGGCATATCAACGATCCGATGCATCCCAAATACGATCCGAAGCTTGAGAAAGCTTTGGGCGAACCGTTGCGGGATCTTTATCGGGCGTTCGACAAGGCGCTGGGCGAGATTCTGGCCGTCGTGGATGAGCGCACGGACGTCATGTTCTACACCAGCCACGGCATGGGCCCGCAATACACAGCCTCGGGCCTTCTGGACCGCATTCTCGACCATATCGAGCACAACAAACGCTCCGAGAACAAACGGCCGGTCAAGGCGCGCATCACGGAAGTCTGGCACAAGGTGCCGGGCGATGTGCGCGCCATGCTGCGGCCTTTGCGTAAACCGTTCAAAGGCTCGCTTGCCGTCAAGGCGTTCTTGACCAATCGGGCCGAGCGGAAGTTCTTCGAGGTCTATGCCAACAACGCCACAGGTGGTGTGCGGATCAATCTGAAGGGCCGTGAAGCGCAAGGCATCGTGCCCAAAGAAGACTACCGGATGCATTTGGAGACGATCGCCAAGGCCTTGATGACCTTTACCAATGTCGATACGGGCGAGCCGCTCGTCAAAGAGATCATCTTTACCCAGGATCGGTATGACGGCGCCCATGTGGACCGTTTGCCTGACCTCCTGGTGTCTTGGAATCGCAACGCGGCGATCAAGACCGTGGAATCGCCCGAATACGGAACGTTCCACTATGACTTCCACAATTACCGCACGGGCGACCACACGCCCTTCGGTATGTTCATTGCCACGGGCGCGTCGATCCCGGCCCGGGCGCTCAATGGCGACACGGACGCCACGGATTTCGCGCCGACGATCTGGTCGCGGCTCGGTGCCGAGCCGGGGCCGACCGACGGTCAGCCGATCCCCGGCATGGACCGGGTCGCGTAAAGGGGACTGCGGTGCCTGAGCGGAGTGACGAGCCCGTCGTTTCCATCGTCATCGCGGCGTATAACGCTGTCGGCGATCTGGAGCGGGCCGTCCGTTCCGCTCAGGCCCAGACCCTGTCCGATTTTGAAATCCTGATTGTCGATGACGCCTCGACCGACGAGACCGTGGCTCTCGCCAACCGTCTGGCATCGGACGATCCGCGCATCGTCATTCTGCCGCAAAACGTCAATGGCGGGCCCGCCGTGGCCCGCAACCGGGCGCTGGAACGGGCGCAAGGCCGGTGGGTCGCCGTGCTCGACGCCGATGACGGTTATGAGCCGGAACGGCTGGAGGTCCTTGTCCGGGAGGCGGAGCGTCTGGGCGCCGATCTGATCGCGGACAATCTGTTGATGTTTGCCGCCGGCGAAGACCGGCCCGTGGGTCTTGGGTATGAGGAAACCTATCTCGACGGGATCTCGCCTTTGACCGTGGAGGCCTATCTGGCAGGGGAAACCACCACCGATGAAGGCACGCGCTCCTTGGGCTATCTGAAACCGCTGGTCCGCCGGGCTTTTCTGGAAGACAACGGTCTGCGGTACCCGGAGGATATCCGTTGCGCGGAAGACTCCTGCCTTTACGCCAGCAGCCTCTTGAAAGGCGCCGTGTTCCATGTGGTGCCGCAAGCCTATTACCAATATACGGTGCACCGCGCCTCGACCACCCAGAGCCGGGCCCGGATGGTCAGCAATATCGAGCATATTCTGCGCTCGAACGCCCATATCATGGCGCTCGCTGAAAGCTTGGGACAGGCGAAAGCCGTGGCGCTCCTGCAGGACCGCCACGCGCGTCTGACCAAACGGCTGAGGCGCAACAAAGCGAAGAAGGTCATTCTCGATCAGCCGCTGCTCAGGGGGCTGATCTATGCGGTCAAGGGCCGCTCCCGCTCGCCCCTTGAGGATGTGGTGCCGCTGCCGTCCCGCCGGAACCGACCGTAGCCGGTCAGTACCCCGACAAAGTGGCGTAGCGTCCCCGGTGATAGCGGCTGTCGCCGAACAATTGTTCGGTCACGGCGCACCGTTTCAGGTAAAAGCCGATATCGTATTCGTCCGTCATGCCGATGCCGCCATGCATCTGCACGGCTTCCCGCGCCACCAGATGGAAGGTGTCGTTGGCCCGCGCCTTGGCGAGGCTCGCCAGCAAAGGCAGAGTGTCCGCGTTTTTATCGACCGCGCTCAGGGCCTCGAGCACGACCGAGCGCAACAGTTCCAATTCCGCGAACATGATCGCCGCCCGGTGCTGCAGCGCCTGGAACTGGCCGATGGTCTGGCCGAACTGGGTGCGCTGCTTGAGATAGTCGAGGGTGATGTCGAAGGCGGCCTGGGCCGAGCCCATCATTTCCGCCGCAAGCGCGATGCGGGCCCGGTCGAGTACGGCGTCGAGCAGGGCGAACCCCTGTCCGGCCGTGCCCAGAACCGCGTCCTTGCCCAGTTGCACCGTTTGGAAGTCCACCGTGCCCGCATTGCGGCTGTCCACCATGGTGGTGCGCTTCACAGTGACGCCCGGCGTCTTGGCGTCGATCAGGAACAGGGTGATGCCGTCCGGTTCGGTATCGTTGCCCCCTGTCCGTGCGGAGACGATCAGGTAATCGGCCGTATGGGCGTCCGCCACCAGAGTCTTGCGGCCTGAGAGCAGATAGCCGGTGCCGGTGGATTCCGCCCGCGCGCTCACATGATGGGGCGCATGGTGATTGCCTTCATCGACAGCCAGAGCCACCAGTGTCTTGCCTTGTGCGATGTCCGGCAACAGTGCTTTTTTTTGTGTGTCGTTGCCGCCGAGCAGCAAGGCCGTGGCGCCCAGCGCGACCGTAGTCAGCAAAGGCGAGGCCGTCAGGGTGCGTCCCGTTTCCTCCAGAATGAGGCCAAGGCCCTGGAAATCGAAGCCGAGGCCGCCGAAATCTTCCGGAATATGCACACCGGCCCAGCCCATCCCGGCCATCTCCGACCACAGATCGCGGGAAAAGCCCGTGGCGTCGGCGCTGTCGCGCAAGCGGCGCAGCTCCGAGATGGGCGCTTTGGAGGCGATGAAATCATGCGCGCTTTCGCGCAGCATCGCCTGTTCTTCTGTCAGGACCATGCCCATGGGTCGCGCCTCCTATTGGTGGTCGAGCAGGCCAAGAACGCGCTTGGCGATGACGTTGAGATTGATTTCCGTGGTGCCGCCCTCGATCGAGTTGGCGCGGCTCCTGAGCCAGCCCCGGGTGGCGGCCAGTTCCTGCGGGCTGAAGCCGTCGCCTTCCCACCCAAGCGCCGGAATGCCCATGGCGTCGATCAGAAGATCGAGGCGCTTCTTGTTCAGTTCCGCGCCGTAGAACTTGATGATGGAGGAGGCCGCGCCGGGACCGGCGCCGAATTTCGCTTCTTCCGCCGTGCGCTTCAGGGTCAACTGGAAGGCATGGGCGTTCATCTGATGGCCCGCGACGGCATCGCGCAGCACCGGATCGGCGATCAAGCCGTCCGCTTCGCCCGCATAGGTCTTGGCGACCTGGGGCAGGGGCACGGAGCCCGCGCCGCCGAAGCCGGCGGCTGAGATATTGAGCCGCTCATATTGCAAGAGCTTCTTGGCGATCTCCCAGC
>CAZTCJ010000027.1:0-41141 GCA_964612085.1 uncultured Alphaproteobacteria bacterium | reverse complement strand
TAGTCCGGACGGCTCAGGCGCACGAGACGCTCACTGAGCTTTTCGTCCGTGTTCGCTTCGCAGGCGTCCATATCGACGCAGACGCCGGCGTCCTTTTCGCAATCTTCGTGATCGACGACCGCGCGGGAGCCGTCATCATATTCGCAGCAGCACGGATGATGCGCATAGGCCGTGGAAAGCGAGACGCTGGGCGTGACGGCATAATCGCTTGTCGCGGGCGCCGGGACATCGATCACCATCATGCTGCAGGCTGCGAGGGCGCCGAAGACCAGAACCGCCAATCCAAAACCGTTGCGCATTGCCTTGCGAATCCCGAAACGCCAAGTCTCAAAACGAAACAGCGGGGCTAGGTCTGCCCCGCGTGTGGACCTGTGACATCGCGCATCTCCCGGCCGATTTCAAGCCCCGAAGACTGTACAAATCCGACATATTCCCGGACCTGGGCCATGACCGGGGCGCCGATGGCCCGGGCGCGCGCCGCATTTCGGCCCAGAATCCGGTCGATTTCCGCCGGATCTCCCATCAGCCGTTGCACTTCGGCACCAATCGGCGCCAGTTTTGCCACCGCCAGGTCCGTCAGATCCTGTTTAAAGCCGGAGAACTGAGCGCCGCCGAACCGCGCGAGCACGGCGCTCACATCTTCGTCATTGAGGGCCGCATAGATCGCCACCAGATTGCGGGCCTCCGCCCGGCCCTCGAGCCCCTCGGCCTCGCTGGGCAGCGGCTCCGGATCGGTCTTGGCCTTGCGGATCTTCTGGGCGATGGCGTCGGCATCGTCGGTCAGATTGATGCGGGAGGCATCGGACGGGTCCGACTTGGACATCTTCTTCTCGCCGTCGCGCAAGGACATGACCCGGGTCGCGGGCCCGTGGATCAGCGGTTCGGGCAGCGGGAAGAATCCGGGGGCGTCGAAATCATTGTTGAACTTCTGGGCGATGTCGCGCGCCAGCTCCACATGCTGCTTCTGGTCCTCGCCCACGGGCACATGGGTGCCTTTGTAAAGCAGGATGTCAGCCGCCATCAGCGCAGGATAGGCGAAGAGGCCAAGTGAGGCGTTTTCCTTGTGCTTGCCCGATTTCTCCTTGAACTGAGTCATGCGCTGCATCCAGCCCATGCGCGCCACGCAGTTGAAGATCCACGCCAGTTCCGCATGCTCGATCACCTGGGACTGATTGAAGATGATGCTTTTCTCCGCATCGAGACCGCAGGCGATATAGGCGGCCGTCAGCTCCCGGATGTTCCGGCGCAGTTCCTGCGGCTCCTGGAATACGGTAATGGCATGCATATCCACGACGCAGTAAAGCACTTGCTCGTACTGGATCTCGTTCTGCATGGCCACGAAGCGCTTGATGGCGCCTAGATAGTTGCCGAGATGGAGATTGCCAGTGGGCTGAACGCCGGAGAAAACGCGGGCCGGGCCCTCGTAAGGCACGGGCGGTTCGGAAGCAGGTTTGCCGGACATGGGCGTGATCCCTGAAAAGTCTGTGAGCCGATGGTTCGATGAGGCGCGCGGCCAAAGCCACAGGAGACGTGTCAGGCGCGGCCGCGCCAAAGACCCTGAAAACCGCCTTTCGAAACACCCATCGGCATGGGACCGGCCCTTCTTGTGATAAATGACGGCGGGATCCTAACGGCAGACGCTAAACAGTCAAGCGCCGACCCCAAGGGCGAATGTCCATTACGGCGCGGACGAAACCTGTTTCGGCTTGCCCGCCAGACCCGCTTTCAGTTCCGAGATCCGGGCAGCGCCCGTCACTTGCGCCAGGGCGCCGAAGGCCCCGATACCGCCGAAAACGAGGACCGCCAGCGCCGCCACCTGGAAGCCATAGGCCTGACCCAGCCAGGGGGCGACCGCCAGGTTCAGACCCCACAGCACCGCGCCCATGGCGAGGCTCGCCATCAGGATCTTCGGCAGGCGCACTTTCAGCCGCGCATCGGCCTCAAAATGACCCAGGCGGCGCAGACGGGCGAGCAGCAGGCCCACATTGACCCAGGCGGCGATGGAGGTGGCGGCGGCCAGCCCCACCAGGCCGAAAGTCAGGAACAGGACGATCCCCAAGGCAATGTTCACCAGCGTGTTAACGCCCGCATAGCGCATGGGCGTCACCGTGTCCTCCCGCGCGAAATAGGCGGGCTGGAACACCTTGATGAGCACGAAGGCGGGCAGGCCGAACGCGAATGCCGTGAGCGCCAGCGCGGTCAAACGGCTGTCCTCATCCGTGAATTCGGTCTCGCCCATGACGAATTCGGACGTGCCCTGAAACAGCACGCTGATGATCGGATAGGCGATCACGGCGCAGGCCACCGCAGCCGGCACGGTCAGAAGCATGGAGAGCTCCAGCGCCCGGTTCTGGCTGGTCAGCGCGCCCGCCGCATCGTCGGCGCGCAGACGCCGCGAAATATCGGGCAACAGCACCACGCCCATGGCGACGCCGATCAGCCCCAAGGGCAGTTGATAGATCCGGTCGGCGTAATAGAGGATCGAGACCGCGCCGTCCTGAAAGCTCGCCACGAACTGGCCGATCACCAGATTGATCTGGGTGATGCCGCCCGCGATCACGCCGGGCACGCCCAGCTTGATCAGACGGCGGACGCCGGGCGTCAGCTTCGGCGGGCGCAGTTTCAAGACGATTTTCTGGCGCGCGCAGGCCCAGATCAGCAAAAGCAGTTGCGCGAGCCCCGCCGCCGAGACGCCCCAGACAAGGGCATGGCCCGGCGTCGGCAGGTGGGGTGCCAAAAACAGGATCGCGCCGATCAGGATGATGTTCAACAGCACCGGCGCGAAAGCGGCGGCCGAGAACCGCCCCAGGGAATTCAAGATGCCCGACAGCAACGCCACCAGCGACATGAACAAGAGATACGGGAATGCGATCCGGGTAAAGAGCACCGCCAGGTCGTAGCGTTCCGGATCGTCCATAAAACCCGGCGCCATGGCCATCATCAGCCAGGGCATGGCGATCTCGGCAATGGCGGTGAGGCCGAGCAGGGTGACCAGCAGCACGCTCAAGGCTTCCTCGGCGAAGCGCTTGGCCGCCTCCATGCCGTCGCCTTCCACTTTTTTCGAGAACAGTGGCACGAAGGCCGCGTTGAACGCGCCTTCCGCGAAGAAACGCCGGAAAAGATTGGGAAACCGGAAGGCCACCACGAAAGCATCCGCCACAGGCCCCGAGCCCAGCGCGCCGCCGATCAGCACGTCGCGCACGAAGCCCAGCACCCGGCTGATCATGGTCATGCCGCCGACAGTGGCGGTGGCGCGCAGCAAATTCATGGCCTGCCTTTATTCTCCGTACCCGGTTTACCGCGCCGCCTCCAGGGCCTCGATCAGCCGTGCCTCGATGCGCTCGAACATCTCCGTCCGCCTCAGTTTCAGCCCGCCCTTGTCCTTCACATAGAACACATCGACCGCCAGCTCGCCATAGGTCACGCAATGGGCCGAACCGATGGACAGGCCCAGATCCCGCAAACCCGCGGCGGCGCGGAACAACAGGTCCGGACGGTTGGGATGCTCCACCTCGACCACCGTATAGGTCTCCGAGGCCTCATTGTCGAAGAACACCTGGGGCGGCACGGAAAAAGCCTGGATCCGTTCCGACAGGCGGCGCGGTGTCAGCATAGCGTCCACCTCCCGCCGGCCATCGAGCAGATCGAGAATGCGCCGGCGCAGGCGGTTCATCCGGTCGGTGCCGAGAAACGGTGCGCCTTGCGCGTCCTGGATCTCGAAGACATCAAGCGCGATGCCATTGGCGGTGGTGAACGCCTTGGCGACCACCGGATAGGCCTGGGAGGCGGCCAGCGCACCGGTGAGCAGGGCGAACAGGCCCGGCCGGTCTTGCGTGACGACCGTGATATTGGTCGCGCCGTCATCGGGTTCGCGCTCCCAATCCACCAGCAAAAACGGCCGGCCCAGTGCCTTGCGCCGCTCCGCCACACGCAGCAGCCGGGCATGGCGCACCAGAACCGGCTGTTGAAAGCCCAGCCAGTAGGACGGCTCGAAGCGGTCCACCGCCCGCTGGCGCAAGGGCTCGGACCAGCCGGTCAGCACCTCCATGAGGGCGGCCTTGATCTCCGCCACCCGGGCGGCGCGGGACGGCGCGCCTTCGCCGCCGCCCAGAAGCTCCGCCACCTCCAGATAAAGACCTTCGAGCAGTTGCGCCTTCCAATCGTTCCAGGTGGTCGGACCGACGGCGCGGATATCGGCGATCGTCAGAACAAAGAGCAGACGCAGACGCTCCCGGGTCTGAACGACCGCCGCCATGTCGCGCGCCGTCTTGGGGTCGTAGATGTCCCGGCGCTGGGCCGTGTCGCTCAGGATCAAGTGATAGCGCACCAGCCAGGCGACGGTTTCCACTTCCGCCGGGCTCAACCCCAGACGCGGACCCAGATCCCGCGCCACGCGCTCGCCCGCGATGGAATGATCCTCTTCCCGCCCCTTGGCGATATCATGGAGCAGGATGGCCACGAACAGCACCCGGCGGGAGCGGATCCGCTGAGCCACCCGGTGGGCACGCGGAAAATCCGTCTTGAGGCTGCCCTTCAGGATACGGTCGATCTCGCCGATGGCCCGCAGCAAATGTTCGTCCACGGTGAAATGGTGATACATATTGAACTGCATCATCGCCACCACCCGGCCGAAATCGGGCACGAACTGACCCAGGACACCGCTTTCGTTCATCATGCGCAGCGTGTGTTCCGGGTCCTGCCCATCGCTCAGCAGCTTCAGGAAAATCGCGTTGGCGTCCTCGTTCTGGCGCAGATTTTCATCAGCCAGATGCAGCGAGCGCGCCACGATGCGCAAGGCGTTGGGGTGAATGTAACAGCGTTTTGTGTCGGCGATCTCGAACAGGCGGATCAGATTGACCGGATCTTTTTCGAAAATATTGGTCTGGCCGATGCTCACGCGGCCCGCTTCCATTACGAAGCCCGGCCAGTCTTTCAGGGTCTGCGCATCGTCCGAGCGGTACCAGGGGCGTCCCGGCGCGCCTTTCGCGTTCTGCATTTCCAGCGCGGCGACAACGATGGCCGTCAGCGCCCCCACTTCCCGGGCCACCAGGAAGTAGTTTTTCATGAAGGCCTCGACCGCGCGCACACCACCGTGGTCCCGGTAGCCGAGACGGCGCGCCATTTCGGTCTGGACATCGAAAGTGAGGCGCTCTTCGGAGCGGCCCGCCAGCGCATGGAGATGACAGCGCACATCCCACAAAAAACTGGCGCAGCGCTGGAAGGTGTTGAATTCCTGAGCGCTGAGCAGACCCGCATCCACAAGATCCGAGGGCTGATCGACCCGGAAGACATATTTTGCGATCCAGAACAGGGTATGCAGATCGCGCATGCCCCCTTTGCCGTCCTTGATATTGGGCTCGACCCGGTAGCGCGAATTCCCGGCCTGGGCGTGACGGCGGTCCCGCTCGGCGAGCTTGGCCTCGACGAAATCGGACACGCTGGTCGCGACCTCGTCCCAATAGCGCTCCTTCATGACACGGAAGGTTTCGGTTTCCCCGGCCACATAGCGGGCTTCCAGAAGCGCCGTTCGGATCGACATGTCCGCCTGGGCCAGTTCGATGCACTGGTCGAGGGTGCGGGTGGCATGGCCGACGGTGGTCCCGATATCCCACAAGGTATAAAGCGTGATCTGAATGGCGCGCTCGACCCACGGATCGTCCGGGTCCGGCACCAGGAACAGCAGGTCGATATCGGAATGGGGCGCCAGGGTGCCGCGCCCGTAACCGCCCACGGCCGCGACCGCCAGGCCTTGCGCAGGTTTGTGCACGGCGCCCGCGCGCTGACCGGCGAAGTCGATGAGCGCGCGGATCGACGCATCCCGGTAATCCGACAGGGCGCGGGCGATCTGATAGCCGGGCATGCCCGCGAGCAGGCGGCTCGACACGACGTCCTGGACGGTCTGCTCGGTCTGTTTGAGCAAACGGATTACGGCCTCGCGCGCCGCGCTTTCGGACAGATCCCCGTCCCGCGCAAGCGCGTTCAAGCGGTCCCGCAGGCTTGTGGTGTCCACAATCCCCGAGGCAGCCGCCGCACCCATCGGATCCATATCGATCGGATTCATGACCGCACCGTTTCCCGACCCGCACACCCCGTCAAGGCGTATCAGGCGCCCGATGACGATCCGGCGTCAAGCTTGGCCTTGAGTTCATAAAGCACCGCATGGGCCTCGCGCGGCGACAGGCTGTCCGGTTCGATGGCGCGCAGGGCCTCCTCGACGGCGCTCGCGGTCCCGGTCTGGACCGGATCGCGCAAGGCGGCGGAAAACAAAGGCAGATCGTCGATCGATACGGAGGATTTGCCCGCCGCGCGATCTTCTTCGAGCTTTTCCAGCACCGCCTGGGCCCGCTCGATGACCGGTTTCGGCAGGCCCGCGAGCCGGGCCACCTGAATACCGTAGGAGCGGTCGGCAGCCCCTTCCACCACCTCGTGGAGGAAAACCACATCGCCCTTCCATTCCTTGACCTTCATAGTCAGCGTGCCGAGGCCCGGCAGCTTGCGGGCGAGCGCCGTCATCTCGTGATAATGGGTAGCAAAAAGCCCCCGGCACAGATTGACGTCATGGAGATGCTCAAGCGCCGCCCAGGCGATGGAGAGCCCGTCGAAGGTCGCCGTGCCGCGCCCGATCTCATCGAGAATGACGAGCGCCTTGGGGCCCGCCTGATTGAGGATGGCGGCGGTCTCGACCATCTCCACCATGAAGGTGGAGCGGCCCCGCGCCAGATCGTCCGCCGCGCCGACCCGCGAGAACAGCCGGTCCACCGTGCCGATATGGGCATCCGCCGCCGGCACGAACGAGCCCATCTGCGCGAGAATGACGATCAGGGCGTTCTGGCGCAGGAAAGTCGATTTACCCGCCATATTGGGGCCGGTGACGAGCCAGAGACGCTTCTGCGCCCCATCATCCGCGGACAGATCGCAATCATTGGCGACGAAGGGCGTCTCGCTGGCCCGCGCCAGCGCCGCTTCCACCACCGGATGACGGCCCGCCACGATCGTAAAGGCGCGGCTGTCATCGACCCTTGGGCAGACATAGCGGGCCTCTTCCGCCAGAATTGCGAGGCCCGCCGTGACATCGAGCGCCGCCAGGGCATCCGCCGCCCGGCCGATCGCTGCCGACACGCCGCAGACCTCGTCGAGCAGGCCCTGATAGATATCCATCTCGATACTGAGCGCCTCGGCGCCGGCCTGAACGATCCGCTGTTCCAGCTCCGACAGCTCCACGGTGGTGAAGCGCACATTGTTGGCCAGCGTCTGGCGGTGAATGAAGGTCTCCGACAACGGCGCCGTCATCAACGGCGCGGCGTTTTTCTCGGTCACCTCGACGAAATAGCCCAGCACATTGTTCTGCTTGATCTTGAGGCTCTTGCAGTCGGCCTCTTTCTGGTAGCGCTCCTGAAGGCCCGCGATCACCTTGCGGCTTTTGTCGCGCAGCGTGCGGGCCTCATCGAGCCCCTGGTGATAGCCGCCCCTGATAAAGCCGCCGTCGCGCGCCTGCATGGGCAGATCGGAGCCGAGCGCCGCCGTCAGCGCGGAGACAAGCCCCGCCTGCCAGGGGCCCAGCGCCTCCAGATGGCCCGCGACATCCTCCGGGACCGCCGCAAGACCGCCGTCGTTCTCGTTCAACAAAACACGGATCGTTTCGGCCTGGGCGAGGCCGTCGCGGATCGCGGCCAGATCGCGCGGGCCGCCGCGCCCGACCGTCAGACGGGAGAGCGAGCGCGCCAGATCCGGCACCTGCCGCAAAGCATCGCGTACGGACTGGCGCAAACCGCTCTGGTCCACGAAAAAACGCACCGCATCGAGCCGGGCGTTGATGGTCCGCGCCTCCGTGAGCGGGCTCGCCAGACGCCGCGCCAGTTCCCGCGCGCCCGCGCCCGTCACCGTGCGGTCGATCACGGACAAGAGGCTGCCCTTGCGCTCGCCGCTCAAGGTCCGGTGCAATTCCAGATTGGCGCGGGTCGCGGCATCGAGCGCGAGCGTCGCACCGCTTTCCTCCCGGCGCGGCGGTTTGAGCGCGGGCAGATGGCCTTTCTGGGTGAGCGCCACATAGTCCACCAGCGCGCCCGCCGCCGCCAGTTCGGCCCGGGAAAACTGGCCGAAGCCTTCCAGCGCCTTGACATCGAACAGTTCCTTGAGCCGCCGGGTGCCCAGATCAGACTGAAAACGGGCGGCGGGCAGGGCCGTGGCGCGGGTGCCCAGATCATCCAGAAGCCCCTGAAAGCCGTCCTCGGCGAACAGCCGGTCGGGCACCAGGACCTCGCGGGGAGCAAGCCGCGCCATATGAGCATTCAGTTCGACACGGACGGTTTCCGTCACCTGAAAATCGCCCGTGGAAATATCGAGCCAGGCAAGCCCGCACAGATCCGGACCCAGAACGCTCAACGCACACAAATAATTGTGGCTGCGGGCATCGAGCAGCGTGTCCTCGGTCAAAGTGCCCGCCGTCACCAGCCGCACCACGCCGCGCTTGACCACCGATTTGGAGCCGCGCTTCTTGGCTTCCGCCGGGTCTTCCATCTGCTCACAGACGGCCACCCGGAAGCCTTTGCGGATCAGTTGTTCCAGATAGTTCTCCGCCGCGTGCACCGGCACGCCGCACATGGGAATATCGTCGCCCGCATGTTTGCCGCGCTTGGTCAGCGTGATCGCCAGGGCCTCGCTCGCGGCTTCCGCATCCTCGAAGAACAGCTCATAGAAATCGCCCATCCGGTAGAACAGCAGATAGCCCGGATGCGCCTCTTTGATCTCCCAATACTGGGCCATCATGGGCGTGGCGGCGGCGGCTTTCTTGGCCGCCAGGCCGGCTGGAGCGGGCTTGTCGGGATCGAGTGCGGAAACGGCGGATGGCTCTGACATGACAGGACGCAAACCGGAAAATGCGAGGGACGGACAGCCCGAGGGGGCCGCGAAAGAAAGCGCCCATCATCCACACCCGGCAGGGGCGCGGCAAGCCGCAGCTTGGTCCGCCAGGCACTTTCCCGGTAAACCGTTGATTTCGGGACTTTACGCGCCGCCCTGGCCGTTGCCGCCGGTGGCGAAGCGGGAGAAATACTTGTCGTTGATCTCCGAGACCGGAAACAGGATCAGCACATCCGTGGTGCCGAACTGGTGGTCCACCACCGCCCCGTCGCCGATATAAGCGCCCGCCCGGATATAGCCCTTGATGAGCGGCGGCAGGGCCCGCAAGGCCTCGCGCAAGGACACCTCCTCGGGCGGCAGGCGGTTCATCTCCACATAGCGCTCCGGAACCGCGCGCACCCGCCATTCCTCCGGCGCGCGGAACTCGTGATGGAGAAACGACAAGGGCAGGGCCAGATCGTCCGGATCGGTCCCTTCGATCGAGGCGCAGCCGAACATCACATCGCAGTCATGGAGCGCCACATAGGCCATGATGCCCCGCCACAACAGCTCGATGGTCGGCTTGGTGCGATAATCCTTATGAGTGCAGGAGCGGCCCAGTTCCAGAAAGCGCACGCCGCGCTTCATCATCTCTTGCAAGGGCGCGATGTCGAACTCCGCCGCTGTATAAAAGCCGCCATGGGCGTCGGCCACGTCCTGGCGCAACAACCGGTAGGTGCCGATCACGCGGTTGCCGCCGTCGGGCCTCAAGGGCGCGCGCATATCGAAGGCGAGCAGGTGATCGCACACCCTGTCGAAATCGTCGAAATCCCGGCCGTTTGCCGCCATCTCGGGCGAGGGCTGGGCCGACATTTCCTCGTAGAAGACTTCGTAGCGCAGCCGCTGGGACGCCAGAATATCAGCCGGGTTCGTGCTGACCCTGACCTCCAGACTGCCCGATGTGGCTAAAGGCCGCCCGGCTTGGGCCGCGCCCGCCGCTGACCCGTCGCCGTGTTGGGATGGCTCATCCACTATGGAGCATCCTCCGCTCATTGCGCCCCCGACCGGCGCCGCCGCCAGACCGGTTTCCGGCGCGCGCGGCCAGGACGCGCCGTTAAGGCCTTTAATTTAGGGCTCGTATGATCTTAGCGCAATTGATGGCTTTGATGGGAAGACGCACCGTTTCATTCCGCGGGCACGGCGACCGACCGGTCCGCCGGGCGGCTCTCGGTCCATTTGCGGATCGCCTCATAAAGCGCATCCGGCGTCATGGGCTTGGTGAGAAAGTCGTTCATGCCCGCATCGAGACAGCGCGAGCGGTCTTCCGCCATGGCGTTGGCGGTCAGGGCGATCACGGGAATATCATGATGGGTCCGGTGGCAGCGGATCCGGCGGGTCGCCTCCAGACCGTCCATGCCCGGCATATGCACATCCATCAGAACCAGATCGTACGGCGCCCGCTCCAGGGCTTCGAGCACTTCCATACCGTTCGAGACCGTATCCACCTGATGGCCGGCGCGCTTCAACAAGGACACGGCAAGAATGGCGTTGATCTGGTTGTCCTCCGCCAGCAGGATCCGCCGCCCGTTTCCGGTCTCGGCCGCATCGACGCTGCGCACCGCCTTTTCCGGGACCGTATTGACTTTCGCGCGCACGGTCTCCGCGTCGGCCGTCGAGATCGTCAGCCAGCGCAACAAGGAGCGCCGCCGCATGGGCTTGATCAGATAGCCGTCGAAACCGTCATCGCTCAGCGTCGGGATCTGATCGTCGTCTTCAGGCGCCAGGATCCTCAAGGCGCGCGCGCCTTGAAAGGCCGGGCGTTCCCGCAAGGCCCGCACCTGCGGACCGGCCGCCTGGGGCTCCAGCAGCAGGCCGCTGAAAATCTCGCCCTCGGGCAGCAAGCCGATCTCGCCCGGCGCGCAGGCCCAGGCCTTACCGTGATCCAGCTCGATCTGGCGGATGGCCGCCCGGCGCAAAATCTCGGAGGCCGAGACCACGGCGATCTTCTGGCCTTCAAGCGCCTTGGCGTTCTGCGCCTGGGTCGCCCCTTCCACATGGGCCAGCTTGACCCGGAACCAGAAGGTGCTGCCGCAGCCTTCCTTCGAGCGCACGCCGATGCCGCCGCCCATAGCCTCGACGATCCGTTTGGAAATGGCCAGGCCCAGACCGGTGCCGCCGAATTTGCGGGCATGGCTCGAATCCGCCTGGGCAAACAGATCGAAAATCCGTTCCCGCGAATCCTCGGGCACGCCGATGCCGGTATCCTCGATTTCGAACCGGACGCAGTCGGGATCCTCCGCATCCGGACGCATGGAAATGATCACGCCGCCCGCATCGGTGAACTTGACGGCATTGCCCGTCAGATTGAGCAGCACCTGGCGCAAGCGGGCCTCGTCGCCCTTGACCCGCGACGGCATGGCCGGGTCGATTACGCAGGCAATGGCGATGTTCTTACCATGGGCGCGCGGCGCCAGAAGCTCCGCCACGCCTTCCACGGTCATGGCCGGATCGAATTCGACCGCCTCCAGATCGACCGCTCCCGTCTCGATTTTCGAGTAATCGAGAATGTCGTTGATCAGGCTCAACAGCGCATCGCCGGATTCCCGCACCATCTCAGCGTAATGGCGCTGGGACGGCGTCAAAGGCCCGCTCAGGAGCAGGCCGGTCATGCCCAAGATGCCGTTCATCGGCGTACGAATTTCATGGCTCATAGTGGCCAGGAACAGGGATTTCGACCGGCTTGCCGCTTCCGCCAGATCGCGGGCGCGCAGCATTTCCGATTCCGCTTCCTTGCGCTCGGTGATATCGCGCCCGACGCTTTGGATCTCGAGCAGGCGGCCTTCGGCATCGCGCACGGGATAATCCTCCCAGGCGAGCCAGCGCCAGCCGTCCACGGTCTCCAGGCGCTGATCGTAGCGCACCCGTAACGGCCCAACGCCGCCGCCGCCGAGCGTGCCCAAAATCGCGCCTTTGTTTTCAGGATGCACCACCGGGTGGTAGCTCTGACCGATCACCGCTTCGCGCTCGACGCCGAAGGTCGCGCAATAAATATCGTTCACGAAGGTCAGCGTGCCGTTGGGCGCCTTGCGCAGCAGCACATCGCCGTGGCCATCGACCAGGCCGCGATAGCGCGCCTCGCTCTGGCGCAATTCGTCATTGGTGTGATTGAGCGCTTCGTTGGTCGCGGCCAGCTCGGCCTTGGCCCGTTCCAGCTCTTCCGCCTGCTGACGCAGCTTGCGCAAGCGCTCGCGGGTATCGGCGAAGGCCCAGATCGCCAGCATCAGCGCGGACAGCGCAACGCCGCCCACCAGCCGGATATCGAGGCCGCTCAAGGCGCCATCGGTCCAGATATCGATCCCGCCGAGCCCCAAAGCGGTGGCAACGGTAAAGACGATTAAGAAAACCAGAAACTGAACAAACTTCATGAGAGCCACACGCCCCAAACCGGCCCCGCGCACCACACCTTGCCACAGGGCCATTGACGAATCATGGACCAGGATACACTGCGCCGCGCCGCCCTAAAGGAAGGTATGCGCCCTGTCTCACAGTGGCACACGGACGATCCTGCGATCCGGCCCGGTTCACTCACGAAAAAACGAAGTCTCCCTCCTGCAACGCCGTATTCAGCGTGTTCTCGAGCACAAGACTGTCGGTTCCGGTCAACGCGATCGTTGTATGACCATCCGCGCTCAGACTGGTCTTGAGCAGCATCTGGGTGAAACTCAACCCGAAGCCCCGGATCTCCACCGTGTCCGTGCCCGCCTCGTAATCGAGAATGCGGTCCTTGCCGCCCGTATAGACGAAGCGGTCGGCGCCCTTGCCGCCCTGGAGCCGGTCGTCGCCCATGCCACCATTGAGATAATCATCGCCTTTGGCGGCCGCGAGCACGTCGTCGCCTTCATGGCCGTAAAGCGTGTCGTTGCCCTTGCCCGCGCTCAAGGAATCCGCGCCCGCGCCGCCCAACAGCACATCGTCGCCCTTGTGACCATCGAGCACATCGGCGCCGTCGCCGCCATCCAGGCGGTCATGGCCCTTAGCGCCGGACAAAAAATCGTCGCCCCCGTGGCCGGTCACCTCGTCATCGCCTTTGTGGCCGAGCAGCACATCGTCGCCGCCCAGACCGTCAAGCCGGTCATCGGCCTTGTGGCCGCGCAGCACATCGGCCTCGTCATCGCCCGCGAGCCAGCCGCCTTTCACGGCTTTCGCCTTGCCGAAGGACAGCTCCGTATAGCCGTCTCCTTGCGTGACGCTGATTTTCTTCACGCCGCTATTGGCGAGATAAATCTCCGCAGCACCGGAATCGATGGACAGAACCGTCTCGCCATCACCTCTGATGACCTCGATATCCTCCGCCGTCAGAACGGCATTCATGATACGGATGACATCGTCGGCATCGAAGTCGCCGATCTTGTCGAAATTGAACTCGGGCAGCGTGCCCGTGAAGATATCGCTGCCCTCGCCACCGAACAGATCCTCATACGGATCGCTGTTGGCGTGCAGGATATCGTCGCCATCACCGCCATGGAGCCGGTTGTAGCCCGCGGCGCCGTCGAGCACATCGTCGCCGTCACCGCCCGAAAGCACATCGACGCCGGTATGGCCGATGAGAATATCGTCACCCGCCTCGCCGAAGGCCACATTGCCCTGCGCGTCAAGGTTAAGCGTGTCATCGCCGGCGCCGCCGAAGACCGCGCCCGTGACCGTGCCGGGGAAGCTCTCAAGCGTGTCGTCGCCCGGCCCGAAGGACACGGAGCCGTCGATCAGCCCGGCATTCACCAGGCTTTCATTGGCCATGCCGAAGCGCACCGCGCCGGAGATGAGCCCTTGGTTGTCGATGACCACGGGCCCCAGCCGATCGTCGATCACGCCGCTGACCGCCTCGATGGCCACATCGGCGACGATCTCGCCCGTGTTCACGATATGCGCGCCGCCGATAAGGCCCTCGTCATACCGTATGCGGATGGCCGTGGCGTAGGACGGGTCGAACGGCGTGGTGGTCAGTTCGGCCAGGATCGTGCCTTCGTTCACCACCGTATAACGCGGCTCTTCCGCAGGCGTCTCATCGGGGGTGTCCGGCGCGTCGGCAAGCTCAAGCGCCACCGCGTCCCGGTCGGCGCGGGCCTCGATACGGCCCGTGTTGCGGATCTCGAAACCCTCCTCGGCCCGGAACGCCGTGACCGGCCCGGTCTCGGTCGTGGCGAGCAGCGTGCCCGAGACATGAAGATCGGCTTCTGTCAGCGGGAAATGCACCGCGACGCCGCCGGGCGACTCTTCCAGCCGCACCAGTCCCGAAACGGCATAGTCGAAGCTGCCGCCGGTCGCCAGAATCGCAGATTGGGACGAGCGCACGAACACCGTACCCCCAATTTGAAACAGGCCTGTGCCGGAACGAACCTCGATGCCCGTCAGGGTAAAGACGTCTTCGGGCGGGTCCACATAGCCCTCAAGGCTAATCGTCACGGCGCTGTCTTCCGCCGTTTCCACCAGAATATCGTCGAGGATGGCCTCACCTAGGGGGAGGATGAAATCGTCTGACAGGATACGCGTCATGACACACTACTCACGGGCACAAAAGGAGTCTGACCGGAGTAGTTCAAATTTGATGCCGGTTGGCGCGGATTGGGACAGGCGGGGGCAATTATGCGTTAACGCGCAGCCCTGCGTCAGGGTGTTTCCTGCCGTAAAGCCCGGCGCTTTTGATCGAAGAGCGCATATTGACAGTGCGCATGCGTATCGGCGTCTTTACGCGACACAGACCCTTTATGCGACAGAAGCGGGCGTTCGTTAAATTCGATAAATCGGTTCAATTCCGCTTCGGCTTCGGCCATCGCCGTTAACTTGTTTTGATCAAGGCGCTCCTCGAAGAAATCGAGCAACATGGTTGTCAGCCGGTTCTTTCGCTGGATTTCAGCCTCAACAAGATAGTTATGCGCAATCGTAACGTCCGTCTTACGGATGTTTTCCTTCGGCCAAGTCTGCAGCCCCATATCAGGTTGGCGCGCATCGGCCCGGTCCATGACAATTTCCGGACCCGTCATATTCACCGTTGCCCATAAAAGCTTGTTCTGCATCATGGCGTAAAATGTCTGTGCCGTCTTGGAGTTGCCGTCATAGTCGGAACACAGCGCGCAGATCTGCCGGACTTCCCGATAGACATTCGCCTCAGAGGCCCGAATGTCGCGGATAATGTCACGAAGTTCTTTGACCCGGTCGTAATGGTCCGGATCTTTCAGCCGCTCCTTATCGACAACAAAGCCCTTGGTCGCGAACTGAACGAGTTTGGCCGTCGCCCATTTGCGGAACAATGTCGCCTGTTTCGACGAGACGCGATAGCCCACGGAAATGATCGTGTCGAGGCTGTAAATCGCTATGGGTTTGGCGGACCCAGCAATGTGCATTTTTTGCACGTTGCTCTCTTCTTCCAATTCGCCTTCTTCAAAAATATTGTTGATGTGCTTGGTAATGACAGACCGGTCACGCCCAAAAAGCTCTGCAATCTGGCTTTGCGTCATCCATAGAGTATCGGCGGCATAGCGGAACTCGACCTCGACGCCTCTTCGCGTGGCGTAGATCAGCAACCGGTCTCCTGTGCTCTGCTCTTCAATGAGCTGAACAGGCTCTTGAGCGGTTGCGGCCGCCCCGGCCGGACGCATTTCGCCAAGATGGTCGAGAGCCTCGTCAATCGGCGGCTTCTTACCGCTGCTCATCGCGCTTTTCCCAATGGATGCCGTTGCCCACGCTCATTTTGATCACGTTTTGTTCTCATATACAAGAGGGCCTGTCAGCCATTGATCCGTGGCCGCCGAAAGCTCAGCGCCTCGGCGATGTGGAGGCGGCGGACGGCGTCCGCGCCTTCGAGATCGGCGAGCGTGCGGGCGACTTTCAGCACCCGGTGATAGCCCCGCGCAGTGAGTTTCATGCTCTCCGCCGCTTCCCCGAGCAGCGCGCGGCCCGGATCGTCCGGCGCGGCGATGCGCTCCAGAAGCTCGCCTTCGGCCTCCGTATTGGTGCGCAAACCCGCACCCAGCGCCTTGAAGCGGGCGGCCTGCGCTTCCCGCGCCTTCGCCACCCGTCTGGCCACGTCCGCAGAGCCTTCCGCAGGGGGCGGCAGGGACAAATCGGCGGCGCTGACGGGGGGCACATCCACATAAAGATCGATGCGGTCCAGCAGCGGGCCCGACAGCTTCGCCTGATAATCCACGGCGCATTTGGGCGCGCGGGAGCAGGCTTGATCCGGGTCCCCCAGATAGCCGCAGCGGCAGGGGTTCATGGCGGCGACAAGCTGCACGCGGGCGGGATAGCGCACATGGGCATTGGCGCGCGCCACCACCGCCTCGCCGCTTTCCAAGGGCTGGCGCAGGGAATCCAAGACCGTGCGGGAAAACTCGGGCAGTTCGTCCAGGAACAAAACGCCGCGATGGGCAAGCGTCACTTCGCCGGGCTTGGCCTGGCGCCCGCCGCCCACCAGGGCCGCCATGCTCGCCGAATGGTGGGGCGAGCGGAAAGGGCGTATACGGCCGATCTTGCCGTCTTTGAGCGTGCCCGCGATGGACGCGATGAGGCTCACCTCCAGCGCTTCTTCCGGGCTCAGCGGCGGCAGAATGCCCGGAAGCCGGGACGCCAGCATGCTCTTGCCCGCACCCGGCGGCCCGCAGAACAACAAATTATGACCGCCCGCCGCCGCGATTTCCAAGGCCCGCTTGGCGGTCTCCTGACCCTTGATGTCCTTCAAGTCCGGCGCAGAGGCCGTCTCCACCACGCCACTCGGCTCCGGCGGCGTCAAGACCTGGCTTCCCTTGAAATGATTAACCAGCGCCAGCAGCGAGGACGGGGCCAGCACGGTGATACGCCCCGCCCAGGCCGCTTCCGGCCCGCAGACCTTCGGACAAATCAGCCCACGGCCGTTTCCCGACGCCTCAAGGGCAGCGGCGAGCGCGCCGGTCACCGGCAGGATCGCGCCGTCGAGCGCCAGCTCGCCCAATGCCGTATAGCCCGACAGTTCCTCCGGAGGCAGAACGCCCATGGCGGCGAGAATACCGAGCGCGATGGGCAGGTCGTAATGGCTGCCTTCCTTGGGCAGATCGGCGGGCGCCAGATTGACCGTGATGCGCTTGGGCGGCAGCGCCAGCCCCATGGCGGCCAGCGCCGCGCGCACCCGTTCCCGGCTTTCCGCCACCGCCTTGTCGCCCAGGCCCACGACCGTGAAGGCGGGCATGCCGGAGGCGAGATGGACCTGCACGTCCACGTCCCGCGCCTCCACGCCCACAAAAGCCACCGTATGCACCCGCGCCAGTCCCATGGGCGCGAGCATACAAGGCGCGTGCGTTCTAGGCTAGTTGCTCGCCTTATTCTTCATCCCGATGGGCGAGCTTGTCCTCGATCACATCCCAGATGAGGCCGGCCACATTGGTGCCGTCGAAACGCTCGATCTCCCGCAGGCCCGTGGGCGAGGTGACGTTGATCTCGGTCAGGTAATCGCCGATCACATCGATGCCGACAAAAATCAGCCCCCGGTCTTTCAGGGCCGGGCCGATGGCATGGCAGATCTCCCGCTCCCGCTCGGTGAGGGCCGCGCTTTCCGCCCGTCCGCCCACATGCATATTGGAGCGGCTTTCGCCGTCCGCCGGCACCCGGTTGATGGCGCCCACGGGCTGGCCGTCCACCAGGATGATCCGCTTGTCGCCTTGGCGCACCTCCGGCAGATAGGCCTGGGCGATCAAGGGTTCCCGGTAGAACTGGGTGAACATCTCGATGAGCGAGTTCAGGTTTTCGTCGTCGGGCCGTACACGGAACACGCCAGCGCCGCCATTGCCGTAGAGGGGCTTGAGAATGATGTCCTTGTGCTCCCTGCGAAACGCCCTGATCTCCTGTTCGTCGCTGGTGATCAGCGTCGGCGGCATGACCCCGTCAAAATGGGTGACGAAGAGTTTTTCCGGCGCATTGCGCACATGAACCGGATCGTTGACCACCAGCGTGCGCGGATGAATATGCTCCAAGAGATGGGTGGCGGTGATGTAGCTCATGTCGAACGGCGGGTCCTGGCGCATGAGCACCACATCCATTACGCTCAAGTCCACAAGCTGGGGATCCTCCGCATCGAAATGATCGCCTTGCCGGTCCCGCAAGGTCAGGGGGCGCACCCGCGCCACGATGCGGCCGTCGCGCATGGAGAGATGGCGCGGCAGGTAATAATGCAGCGCATGGCCGCGCCGCTGGGCTTCGAGCCCCAGCGCGAAGGTGGAATCGCCCGCGATCTGGATCGATTCGACCGGATCCATCTGGATGGCGACGGCAAGGGAACGGCTGGACATCATGGCTCTCCAGGAAACGGCACTGTTCGTGAGATATGGGCCCGGCGCCTGTATAACAGGTAAAAGCGCGCTCAGTTGAGCCTGCGCTTGACGCTCTCCAACGCCTTCAGGGCTTTGTGGCGGGCGGCATCGGTCTCGGCGAAGTCGGCCGCGCTTTTCAGCGTCTCGAGAGCCAGCGCCAGATGGCCGACACCGGCGCTCTGCATGCCGTAGTCGTAAAGAACGGCCGGATGTTCCGGCGCCACCATGACCATGCGCTCGGCGATCTCCAGCGCGCGGGCATCGTCGCCCGCTTTGAGCGCCCGCTGGCGGATATTGCTCAGCAAGCGGATGAGAACCGCCCGGTTGCTCATAACGCCCAGATCAGCAGGCCGCACTTTCTGGCCCGGCCCCTGGACCCGCTGCATATAGTTGTCGAGTTCCTGGTCGGTCAGCACGCGGCCCGAATGAAACGGATCGGTCACGACCATGGCGTTGGGCTTGCCCACGCAGACCAGGAAATGACCCGGAAAGTTCAGCCCATTGACGGTCCAGCCCTGGGCGCGGCCCGCGCGGATGTAAAGAATGCCCAGCGAGACAGGCAGGCCCCGGCGCCGGTCGATGACATCGGTCAGATTGGCATTACGCGGATCGTCGAAGGTGAGCTGATCACCGTCATAGCCGTAGAGATCGGAGAGCACCCGCGACAGCACGACGGCCTGGGCGCCCGCATCGCCCGCTTCCCGGCCCGCATCGGCAGTGTCCTGGACCAGGTCTTCCACATGTTTGCGGTAACGGGCGATATCCACATCAGGCCGGTCGAGCGCGCCCAGCAGCAGGGCGGCTTCCGCCAGATCCATGCCCTTGTCGGACAGGCGGCCCATGGCCCGCAGGCGCTCCGCGAGATCGCCGGTCTCGTGCGTCACGCCTTTGGTCAACACATCATCCTCAAGCATTCCGGCACACGGATCAGCCCTGTTCAGTCCCGTTCGGTGGGCGGTAAGACAGCGCGAATGGGGCTGTGGGTCAACCGTGGGATTCGCCTTGAAAGGCGTCTTTCAGATGAAGCGGCCAGGACCGGCCGGTCAAAACAACGACATCGAAACGCATGGGGCCATCGCCGGCAACGCCATGGCGCGCCCGGTACCAGGCGGCGGCGCGGGCGATTCGGGCCTGGGACCGAGGCGTCACGGCATCGAGACCGTCCGCTGTGTTGGCCCGCGCCTTGACCTCGACGAAGACCAGCGCTGGGCCCTTGCGGGCCACCAGATCGATCTCGCCCACGGGCGTGCGCAGGCGCCGCTCCAGGATCCGGTAGCCCTTGGCCGTCAGATAAAGGGCGGCAAGCGCTTCGGTCCAATGGCCCTTGCGCCAGGCGCGGCGGCCCGCAAGCGCCTTGTCCCGCCCGGTCATGCGTCCTCTCCGGCGGCTTTGAGGGTCAATGCCCGCTGATAGACCGTGCGCCGGGGCAGGCCGGTCACGGCCGTCACGGCCGTCACGGCGGCTTTCAACGGTT
Source organism: uncultured Alphaproteobacteria bacterium (assembly GCA_964612085.1). Taxonomy (GTDB): domain Bacteria; phylum Pseudomonadota; class Alphaproteobacteria; order JAJFIK01; family JAJFIK01; genus CAZTCJ01. The sequence goes on along the minus strand of CAZTCJ010000027.1, from coordinate 21,497 downwards.
GTTTCGCCATCGCAACGCGTAAGCGCTCGTCCAGTTCGGCGTCGTCGATGGCTTGGGGCGCCAGCGGCGGACCCACCACCAGCACGATTTCGCCCTTTGGCGGACCGTCCTGGGTCACGGCCTCGGCCAGGGTTTCCAAAGAACCCCGCCAGGCCTCCTCGAAGCGCTTGGTCAGCTCCCGCAACAGCACGGCCTCCCGCCCGCCGAGGCTTTCCGCCATCTGCGCCAGCGAGTCGGCGAGCCGCGGACCGGTCTCGAAAAACACCAGGGTCGCCGGCACCGCCGCCAGCTTCTCGAGCTCCGTCTTGCGCGCCATGGTCTTCGACGGGAGGAAGCCCGCGAACAGAAACCGGTCCGTGGGCAGGCCCGCCATGGTCAGGGCGGCGAGCACCGAGGAGGCGCCAGGCACCGCGTGGATGGCGATCTCCAGTTCCGCCGCCTCGCGCACGAGCTTGTAGCCCGGATCGGAGACGAGCGGCGTGCCGGCGTCCGAGACCAGCACCACCACGCCGTCCTTTTGCAAGGTCTCCAGGATGCGCGGGCGCATGCGTGCCGCATTGTGGTCGTGATAGGCCAGTAGATCAGCCTTGATGCCGTACAAGGCCAGAAGCCGGGCGGTCACGCGGGTGTCTTCACAAAGGATGAGATCGGCGGCTTCGAACATGTCGAGGGCCCGAAGCGTGATATCGTCCGCATGGCCGATGGGCGTGGCCGTCACGTAAAGACCAGGGGTGGGCGCGCGTCCGCGCGGCCGCGTTCTGGCCAGTTTACTTCGCCAAGAGCCCCGGCTAGGCTCGCCGCCGTGATCTGGGGGCGCATCATCATCCGACGGTGATCGAGGAACCGACCGTGGAGCAGACTCGTCTTTTCGGGATTTATCCATTCCGCTCGACCTTTCGCCGGGGCCACCACGCCGTGGCGCGCATTGTGACCGCTCGCAAAGCCCTTTGGAAGGGCTTGGGCAGCGCCGCCTTGGCCTTGGCACTGGCCGCCTGCGCCGCGACGCCCCATGTGGAATATCCGCCCGACCAGCCTTACGGCCAACCGCAAAGACCCGCCCCGCAAGCGCGCGTGGAACCGCAACAGGCCTGGCCGGAACGGCCGGAATATTTCGCCCCGCAACACATGGCGGGCATCACACCCACGCGCGTCGCCCTGCTGCTGCCCTTGGGGGCCCAGGACGCAGGCACACGGAAAGTTGCGGAGTCCTTGCGCGATGCCGCGCAGCTTGCCCTGTTCGAAGTGGAGCGGCCCGAACTGCTCCTGATTCTGAAAGATACCAAGGGCACGGCGGAAGGGGCCCGCATAGCCGCGCGCCAGGCGCTCGATCAGGGCGCGGAACTGATCCTGGGGCCCTTGTTCGCATCTTCCGTGCGCGCCGTCGCCCCGCTCGCGCTTGAGCGTAATGTGGCGGTCGTGGCCTTTTCTTCGGACCGTCAAGCCGCCGAGGAAGGCGTCTTCCTGCTGAGCTTTCAGGTGGAAGAGGAAATCCGCCGGGTGGTGGAATTCGCCGCCCGCCAGAACCTGCAGAATTTCGCAGCACTTGTGCCGCGCAATCCTTACGGCGAACGGGTCGCTACCGCCCTGCGGTCTCAGGTGTACGGCTATGGCGGCGACATCAAGCATCTGGTGGCCTATGAGCCGTGGACGGACGACTTCCGCGATCCCGTACGCCAGATCGCCGAATATAGCGAGCGCAAATCGGCCCTCGACGCCCAGAAACAGGAACTGGCCCACCGCACCGATGAAATCGCCAAGCGCGCCTTGAGCCGCCTGCAGAAATCCGACACCTGGGGCATGGTCTCCTATGAGGCCGTGCTGCTGCCCGAAGGCGGCACCAAGCTCAGAAGCCTGGCGCCCATGCTGCCCTATTTCGATATCGACAACCGGTCGGTCCGCTTCCTCGGCACCGGCCTATGGGACGACCCGTCCCTGTGGAAAGAGCAATCGCTGCAAGGCGGCTGGTTCGCCGCGCCGCCGCCGGAGGTCTGGACCAGTTTTGTCCGCCTGTTCGACTCCCATTTCAGCTATCAGCCGCCGCGTATCGCGAGCCTCGCCTATGACGGCGTGACCCTGGCGGCCGCCCTGGCCGACGGACGGGCAGGCGAGCGCTTCACCAAGGAACGCCTGCTGAACCGCAACGGCTTCGCCGGCGTGGACGGCATTTTCCGCTTCACGGAAGCGGGCGCCACGGAACGGGGCCTGGCGGTGCTGGAAGTGAAGGACGGCACGGTCGAGGTGGTAGGCGACGCGCCAGCCTATTTCGACGCCACGCGGGATTTCTGGACGAGCGATCCGAGGCAGGACGACCCCTACGGCACCGGTCCGGCGGGCGGCCCGGCCCGCGATCCTTTCGCGCGCGATCCTTATTCGACCGAACCGGACGAAAGCGATCCGTACCGGACCGACGAGCACGCGGACTCAGAAGAAGAGCTGACCGGCTACTGATGGCTCAGCTTTCAGCGAGCGCCGCGATCACCGCGTTCAGCACCGGACGCCCCTTGTCCGTCGCCGCGATGCGGTCCGCGTCCAGGGCCAAAAGGCCCTCCGCCTGCAGATCGGCGAGTGTCCGATCGCTCAAGCTCCGGCCCGTCAGTGTCCGGTAACGCGCCAGGGACACCCCTTCCTTGAGACGCAGGCCCATCAGCAGAAATTCCTGACCCTGAGCGTTTTGGCTCACCGGCTCGTCCGTCTCGATGCCATGGCCCTGGCCCTCGACCGCCTCAAGCCAGCCTTCCGGACTGCGAATGGTGGAGAGCGCCCGGCGCGCGCCGCCCAGGGTCAAACGCCCATGCGCCCCCGGCCCAACGCCCGCATAGTCCCCATAGCGCCAATAAACCAGATTATGCCGGCTTTCCGCGCCCGGCGCCGCATGGTTCGAGACCTCGTAAGCCGCCAGACCCGCCTCCGCGCAGACCGATTGCGTTATCTCGTAAAGCGCCGCAGCGTCGTCGTCTTCCGGCACGGTGAAGGCGCCCCGCTTATGCAGCTCGAAAAACGGCGTCTGTTCCTCGATGGTGAGCTGGTAGAGCGACAGATGATCCGCTGCCAGAGCGATGGCATCGTGTAATTCCTGCGCCCAGGCCTCCGGCGCCTGATGGGGCCGGGCGTAAATCAAGTCGAACGACATGCGGGGAAAGGTCTCGCGCGCCAGGGCGATGGCCTTGCGCGCCTCTTCCGCCGTATGCAGACGGCCCAGGAATTTGAGATCCCGGTCGATCAGCGACTGCACGCCCAAAGAGACGCGATTGACGCCCGCCGCCCGGTAGCCCGCAAAGCGTTCTGCATCTACCGATGTGGGATTGGCTTCCAGGGTGATCTCGGCGCGACCGTCCAGATCCCAAAGCCGCGCCACCGCGCCGATAACCATGTCAACCGTGCGCGGCTCCATCAAGGACGGGGTGCCGCCCCCGAAGAAAATACTGTCCACCCGTGCAGGGCCTTTGAGCGCCGCCATATGCTCCAATTCGCGCACCAGGGCGCGGGCCCAGGCGCCGTGATCAACACTTGCGCGCACATGGGAATTGAAGTCGCAATAGGGGCATTTGGCCGCGCAAAACGGCCAGTGGACATAAACGCCGAAACCGGGATCAGGCGGGTTTGAAGCAAACATCGATCAGCTGGCGGAAGGCATGGGCCCGGTGGCTGATGGCGTGTTTCTTGGCGGGATCCATCTCGCCGAAGGTGATCTCGTAACCGTCGGCCTGGAACATGGGATCGTAGCCGAAACCCAGCCCGCCGCGCGGCGGCCAGACGAGCGATCCGTGCACCCGGCCTTCGAAGCTTTCCGCGTGACCGTCGGGCCAGGCCAGCGTCAGCACACAAATGAAAGAGGCCCGGCGGGTCTCGGGACTGGCCGCGCCCTTGGTTTCCAACGCCGCCTGCACCTTGTTCATAGCGACGGCGAAATCCCGCGACGGACCGGCCCAGCGGGCGGAATAGATCCCCGGCTGACCGTCGAGCGCCTCGACCGCCAGGCCGGAATCGTCCGACAGCGCGGGCAGGCCCGAGGCCCTGGCCGCCGCATGGGCCTTCAGTTCCGCGTTCGCCTGAAAGGTCAGGCCGGTTTCCTCCGGCTCGGGAAGGTTCAAATCCCCGGCGGAGACGGTCTCGATCGTGAAGGGCCGCATCAGATCCGCGATCTCGCGCACCTTGCCCTTGTTGTGGGACGCCACGACGAGTTTCGGCTCGCTAAACCGGCGGTGGCCGGCTGTCTGGGCTGTACTCATAGCCGTCTCCTTACGGACGGACTTTTGCATCCTCGGCCGGCTTCGACGACAAGCCCAGAGCCTGTTTCTGAAGCGCGGTCAGCTCCTCGACGCCCTTGCGCGCCAGGGCCATGAGCGCTTCGTACTGCTCATGGGTCATGGGATCGGTCTCGGCCGTTGCCTGAACCTCCACGATACCACCCTTGCCCGTCAGCACGAAATTGGCATCGGTTTCGGCCTCGGAATCTTCCGCATAATCGAGATCGAGCACCGGATGGCCCCGGTAAAGACCGCAAGAGACCGCCGCCACCTGATCTTTCAGCGGGATGGCGTTCATCATTTCCCGGTCGTACATCCATTGCAGCGCCTGGCGCAGGGCGATCCAGGAGCCCGAGATCGCCGCCGTGCGCGTGCCGCCATCGGCCTGGATGACGTCGCAATCAAGCGTGATCTGGCGTTCGCCCAGCCGCACCAGATCGGTCACGGCGCGCAAGGAGCGGCCGATCAGGCGCTGGATTTCCTGGGTCCGGCCCGACTGCTTGCCGCGCGCCGCCTCGCGCATGGTGCGCTCATTGGTGGAACGGGGCAGCATGCCGTATTCCGCCGTGATCCAGCCCTTGCCGCCGCCTTTCAGCCACGGCGGCACCCGGTCTTCCACGGTCGCCGTGCACAGCACATGGGTGTCGCCGAAGCGCACCAGGCAGGAGCCTTCGGCATGTTTGGCAAAGCCGGTTTCGAATGACACGGCGCGCATGGCGTCGGCGGCTCGGCCTGACGGACGCATGGGATCCTCCTTGGGAAACGGGGTTATGGGCGCTGTAATGCGCGAAAGAGTGAGCGTTCTAATCCTTAGCGCGGGCAAGGTCAAAGACCCGCCTTGCCGCACGGTCAATTGACGAGGCCGCATGGCGGTTTTACATCCAGGTCAAACGGACGTGGATACCCAAAGGCATGACCAACACGATTTCCCTCAGCGATCTGGACCAGCGCTCCCGCGAAATCTTCCGCCAGATCGTCGAAAGCTATGTGGAAAAGGGCGAACCTCTGGGCTCGCGCACCCTGAGCCGCACCCTGCCCATGTCGCTGTCGCCCGCCACCATCCGCAATGTCATGGCGGATCTGGAGCAGATGGGCCTGCTCTGCGCGCCCCATGTGAGCGCCGGGCGCCTGCCAACGGAGCTGGGCCTGCGGCTGTTCGTCGACGGGCTTCTGGAAGTGGGCGATCTGAGTGACGAGGAGCGGGCCGGGATCGAATCCCAGCTCACCAGCTCCGACCGGGGCGTCCAGGAGGTGCTGACCGAGGCCACCGCCATGCTGTCGGGCTTGAGCCACTGCGCCGGGCTCGTTGTGGCCCCGAAACAAGTGGCCAATCTCAAGCATATCGAATTCGTGCCCTTGAGCCCCGGCCAGGCCCTTGTGGTGCTGGTGGGCGAGGACGGCCAGGTGGAAAACCGGGTGATCGAGACGCCGCCCGGCCTGCCGGCCTCGGCGCTCACCGAGGCGGGCAATTATCTCAACGCCCAGTTGCGCGGCACCACCATGAGCCAGGTGCGCGAGAAAATAACGGCCGGAATCACCTCGCTCAGGGCCGAACTCGACGCTTTGACCGCCAAGGTCATCGAATCGGGCCTGGCGGTCTGGTCGGGCGCCGAGGCTGCGGACGCGGCCAGCAACAAGGCGTTGATCGTGCGCGGCCAGTCGAAACTGCTGGAAGACCTGAAAGCGGTTGAAGATTTGGAACGGATACGCCAACTGTTCGATGACCTGGAACGCGAACAGGAGGTGGTGCGCCTGTTGGAGCTCGCAGAGCGGGGCGAGGGCGTGCGCATCTTCATCGGGGCGGAAAACAAGCTGTTCAGCCTGTCGGGCTCGTCCGTGATCGTCGGCCCCTACCGGGACGAGAAGAACCAGGTGGTGGGCGTGATCGGCGTCGTGGGGCCGAAACGGCTCAATTACGCCCGGGTCATCCCCATGGTCGATTACACCGCGAAAGTGGTCGGCCGGTTGTTGTCGTGATAAGGCTCTGGGCTTTCCCGGGCGGGATTTATGAGTGAAAGGGCACCACCGGCCCGCTCCCCCTCCCGACCACCCAATGAAGGTACCCTTGTGGGTGGTCGGGAGGGGGAGCGGGCTGGCCAGGCATCGCCCTCGGCGAAACGAACGAGATATGGAGAAAGTGGCGGCATGAGCGACGAACGCATCAGCGAAGAGCCTGTATCGATCGACGAAACGAAGGCCCCTGAAGCGGATGCCGGGCAAGGGGGCGACCAGTCTCCGGAGGCGCAAGTCGCCGATCTGCGCGACAAGCTTCTGCGCGCCATGGCGGAAGCGGAAAACACCCGCCGCCGGGCCGAAAAGGAAAAACAGGAAGCGGCCAAATACGGCATCACAAAATTCGCCCGCGACCTGTTGTCGGTCTCCGACAACCTTCAGCGCGCCATCGCCGCCGTGCCGGAAGAGGAAAAGGCGCAGGCCTCCGAGGTCGTCCGTAATCTGATCGCCGGCGTCGAGATGATCGACAAGGAACTGGCGGGTCTTTACGAGCGCTACGGCATCCGCAAGATCGACTCGGTGGGCGAGAAGTTCAATCCGAACCGCCACCAGGCGGTGGCCGAAGTGCCCGGCACCGGGATCGCCGATGGCTGCGTCGCGGAAGTCTTCCAGGTGGGCTATGTCTTCGAAGACCGCCTGCTGCGCCCGGCCATGGTGACGGTCGCCCGCGGCGGCCCGCTTCCGGGCCAGGAACCCGGCGGCGAAGTGGATACTTCGGCTTAAGGACTGGCTACGGATAGAAATCGCCTATACCGTCTGCGCCTTGTCCGGATGATTGGGCCCGTCACAGTTGCGGCTGATCTTGCTGCGATTGACGGGCTTTAATCTGACTTTCCATCTGCGTAATCCAGTAGTCGATGCCCGCCTCAAACATTTGCAGCCCCCGCCAATTGGGCGGTACCATAGGATGCAATGTTTCGACCCGCTCCTTTGCTTCGCGAAAATCGCGCAGTGCCTCCTCAAGACGGTCTAAAAGGGCAAGGCTCCAACCCCGCCCGAACAAGGCCCGAACCAGCATGTTCAACCAGTCCGCATTGGTGGGATTAGCCGCGACCAGTTGCCGAGCGCTTTCGACCGCTCCATCATAGGCCGCATAGGCACTATCATAATCCAATAGAAGGATATGAATCCTGGCCACCTCGCTCAAACTCAATGCCCGATCATACTGCCATTCGAAATTGTTCGGATCTGCATCAGCCAGTGATTGGGTAATATTGAGCGCCTGCTCGTAAGCATCGAGGGCCTCGGGAAAGCTGTTCCGTGTAACGAACGTATTGCCGATCTTGTTCCAGACAACGGCGGCACCGCGAAGCCACTCTTTGTTCTCGGGATCAGATGCGATGAGGCGCTCTTGGATCGCCAGGCTCGCACGATATGCTTCTAAAGCCTGTTGGTGTTTCCCCTGATTTCTCCGCACATCGCCCAGCTTCCAATAGCTGAATGCCAAATCGTTTTGCCATTGCGCATTATCCGGATCTTGTTTGGCCAGCGTATCGACAATACCAAACATTGTTTGATAGGCCTCAAGCGCACCATTGAGATCAACACGCAGCAGCATGACATCGCCGAGCTTGCTCCAGGCAATCATGAGATCTCTTTGCAAATCGGTGTTTGCCGGATCGGTCGCGGCGAGGCGAATGCGGATTTGAAGCGAAGACTGGTAGACACTCAGCGCATTGGGTAAATCACCCTGCTGAACATATGCATCACCCATGTTCGATTGGGTAATGGCAACGTCCTTTTGCCAGACCGTATTTGCCGGATCGAATGCTACTAACCCTTCGACGATAGAGAGACTGCGCTTGTAGGCTTCCAAAGCGGCAGGGAGGTTCCCTTGTATTCTGCGCAAAATGCCGATCCGGTTTAATGTAATCGATAGATCGCGTTGCCATTGGGTATTGGCCGGATCCGCGTCCAAAAGTTTTTGGCGCATATCAAGAACAGTTTCGTATGTTTCCAAAGCTCCGAGAATGTCACCTTGCTCGGCCCGGATTTGGCCGATCCGTTCCAGACTGACGGATATATCCCGTTGCAACATGACATTGCCCGGATCTGCATCAAGAAGTTGCCGCTCAAGATTGAGCCCGGTCTGATAGGCTTCGAGCGCAGCCGCGAGATTGCCTTGAGCTTGGCGAACACGCCCTATGCGATCCCAACTAACCGACAAATCCCGCATCCAGGCTGTATTCTCAGGGTCCGATGCAACAAGGCCCTGACGGATCTCGAGACTCAGCCTGTAACTTGCCAAGGCGCTCTCCAGATCACCCAGAGCCGTTTGCGCCAACCCCAAAGCATCGTAGCTGATAGACAAATCAGATCTATATGGCAGATTACTTGGATAGCCGTCTGCAAGCTGACTAAATATCTCAACCGCGCCCTGAGCTCGTTGTCTTTGGCGCGCCGTGTCGCCGGTTACACGATAGAACTCAGAGAACCGCAAAAGAACCCAGCCATGCTGTTGACGCAAGTCGGCTGTCGCCACGCCACTTGCGAAAATCGTCTCAAACGCACTATCAGCACGTTCCAAAAATTCTTGGACAACGGGCCGCGGGACGTCATAGCGATCATTGATCGCGACCACATTATCCACAATGCCTCTGGCCATTTCGAGCGTCGCGACGAGACGGCGCTCTGCTTCCCGGGTTTGCTGGTAAGCGATCCACGCCGCGCCCGTTGCGGAAACGGCCAAAAGCCCCATGATCAAGGCTACCGCCTGAAACACCCGCAGGCGCCTGCGGGCGGCGGCGATCTGCCGTTGCCGGAAATCGTCGAACTCCTTGCCGATCAGCCCGGCGGCAAGGCGCAGCAGGCCGTCGCGCCGGGCCACGCGATCCCCGCGCAGATCCGCCGCCAGCGGCTCGTCCGGACCGCGCAGGGCAGGCGGAAAACACTCCGCTTCCGGATCGTTCGGCACACCGTCGATAATGACGGTCAGGATCCGGTCGCGCCGCCCGGTCTCGATAAAATATTTCACCTCCTCATTGACCCAGTGGGACGCCGCCGCGTTCGGGCTGCACACCACAATGAGCCAGTGCGCGGCGTCGAGCCGGTCTTTCAGCGCCGCATCGAGATTAGCGCCCGCGGGCAGGTCGGTCAGGTCGCGAAAGACCGGCGTCAGCCGTTTCGGCACCGGCCCGATGGGTGAGGGCTGACCCCGCAACGGTTTCGGGATCACGGTGCGTTCAAGCGCCTTTTGCAGCCAGCGGGCCTCGGCCTCATCGATGTTGGAATAGCTGATGAACGCCACATAGCGGCGCTGCGTCTCGGCCTCGTCCGATTCTGACATCCCCATCATCCCCCTGACGTCCCGCACGCCCAATGAGACAGGGGCAGGCCCGCGCCGTCAACTCTGGGGGGTCAGCCCGCCACCATGTCCGGCGTCACCGCATGGAGCACGCCGCCCGAGCGCTCGAACGCCGCCAGATTGCCGACGGTGGTTTTGGCGATGGCAGTCATGGCCTCATGGGTGAAAAAGGCCTGGTGACCGGTGATGATCACATTGGGGAAGGTCAGCAGGCGCGCGAAGACATCGTCCCGGATGATCTGATTAGAGAGGTTCTCGAAGAAAAGATCCGCCTCTTCCTCATAAACATCGAGGCCCAGCGCGCCGATCCGCCCGGTCTTCAGCCCGCTGATCACCGCCCGGGTGTCGATGATCGCGCCCCGGCTGGTGTTGATCAGCATCGCCCCATGTTTCATGCGCGCCACCGCCGCCTCGTCGATCATGTGGCGGGTGTCGGGCGTCAACGGGCAGTGGAGCGTGATGATATCGGCGTTCTCGAACAGATCCTCGCGCGAACAATAGGTTACGCGCAGGCGCTCGCACATGGGATTCGTCTGAACGTCATAGGCGAGCAGGGTGCAGCCGAAACCGTGGCAGATCTTGGCGACCCGCGCGCCGATCTTGCCGGTGCCGACAATGCCCACGGTCTTGCCGTTCATATCGAAGCCCAGAAGCCCGCCCAGATCGAAATTGCCTTCCCGCACCCGGTTGTAGGCCCGGTGGAGATGGCGGTTGAGGCCCAGCATCAGCGCCACCGTGTGCTCGGCCACGGCGAAGGGCGAGTAATCGGGCACCCGGGCGACCGACAGGCCCGCATTGGCCGCCGCCGTCAGATCCACATTGTTGAAGCCCGCACAGCGCAGGGCGATCAGGCCCACGCCCATGTCGCCCAAGCGGGCGATGACGCCGGCATCCACCACGTCATTGACGAAAACGCACACCGCCTGAGAGCCGTCCGCCAAGGCCACCGTATCGGGATTGAGATGCGCCTCGTGGAAGACGAGCTCGTGTCCGGTCTCTTCGTTGGCGGCATCGAAAAACGCCCGCTCATAGGTTCTGGCGCTGAATACGGCCACGCGCATCGACTTGCCCTCATCTGTCTGGAGACTGTCTTCCCGCTATTCTATGTCGCGCGAGTCGCCCTGTCCTGAAAAGACACAACTGCGGCACCCGTCACCCGGCGCCGGTTGAAGAGTCGCCTATTCAAAGGCATACTTAGCAGAAATACGCCATAGACGTGTCGGTTTTACTGTGCGGGCGCAAGACCATGACACTAACGCAATTGATTTCGCAGAAATGGCTTTGGATCAGCTTCGTGCTCAGCCTGTTTCTGGTCTGGTGGTTGAGGCCTTTGCCGCCCCACGCGGTGGCCATCGTGATCGTCTTCGTCTTCGGCGGCATCGCCATTGTGCGCAGTCTGGTCCTGACCCTCAAGACGCGCTGGGAGGCGCTGGAAGATGAGCCCGCGCAAGACTGAGGCCCGGCGCCGGATGCGGTCCTGGATCGCCGCCGCCGTGGGCTGTCTCATGGCAAGCGCCTGCGCCACTTACGATTACGACGCCAATTTCATCTGCGACGAGCTGGGCGTCGGCCATACCGACATCGCCAGCGGCCGGCCCGTGCCCGCGCCTGGCCCGGCCGGCGGGTACGATCAGGGCCCCGGCGATCCCACCCTGCGCCCCGACTGGATGGACAAGGGCTATCCTTACCGCCAGACCCGGGTGATCATTCCGGCCACGGTGGTGCGCTTCACCGACGAGCGGCTGCCCTCGTTCCATGGCGGCTATGTGGTGGCGCTGATGAAGGAAAGCGACGGGGAGCGCAATCTGGAATTCTGCCAGGGCCTCTCCAGCGCCGTGCCCGATTATGACGCCGACAGTTTCAACGAGGCCGATATCCGGCCCGTCTACTGGCTCGATACCCGGCGCACGGGCGATGTGGAAGACCCCATGCTGATCAGGCGCATCAGCGACTGCGAGCGGGCGCTGGCCAGCTACGACTACAGCCGGGCCAAGCGGCTGATCTTCCAGCTCGGCCTGTCGGAAAAGCGCGGGCCCATTCTGGCGGCCTGGCGCGATGACGGTCAGATCGCCACCCATTTCCCGCTGCACAACGTGGCGGCGGACGATCTGGAACGGAACGTGGCCACCTTCGTTCAGTTCTATGCGCACGAAGAAGACATCTGGGAGCCGGGGCGCTTCCCGACGCCCATGCGCGACTGGATCCGCAACCTGCTGATCGATCCGTCCACCTATAATTTCGTGTCCTTCTTCTCCCTCAAGGGCGGCAAGGAAAAAACCTCCGCCCTCACGGCGCCGGACGCCCCGCGCGGCTAGAGCGAGGTCAGGCGACATTCGCGCCGGAATGGGCTAGTCTGCGCCCTTGCGGAATCGCCACAGCGTCAAGGGAGTGCGCCATGATCAGCCTGGTTCTGGCTTGCGTCTTTTTCCTGTTCATCCATCTGATCGTGTCGGGCACGGGCCTGCGCCAGCGCCTTGTGGGCATGCTCGGCGAAGGCATGTTCCTGGGCGCGTTTTCCGTGGCCTCGCTTGTCGGCATCGTCTGGATGTCGATGGCCTATAACCGGGTCGATACGGCCTATCTGACCGATCTGTGGATGGCGCCGTTCTGGCTCAGCCATCTGGGCGGGATCGTCATGCTGATCGCCTTCCTGCTGGTGGTGCTCGGCAACACCACGCCCAGCCCGACCGCCGTGCAGGTCCCGGGGAAAGACCCGATGGGCCTGGAGCCCAAAGGCGTTCACCGCATCACCCGCCATCCGTTCCTGTGGGGCGTGCTGCTGTGGGCGGCGTTCCACCTGATCGTGAACCTCAACTGGGCGTCGATCGCGCTGTTCGGCAGTTTCGTGATTCTGATCGTGTTCGGTACCCGCTCCATCGACGCCAAGCGGCGCAAGAGCATGGGCGAGGTCTGGACGGCTTATGCGCAGAAGACCTCGAATATTCCGTTCGCGGCGATCCTGCAGGGGCGGAACAGCCTGCGCCTGGGCGAAATCGCCTGGTGGCAATGGCTGGCGGGCCTTGTGGCTTTCGGCGCGTTCTTTTACGGCCACCTCTGGCTCTTCAGCGTCTCACCGGTGCCGGGCTGGTATCCGTACTGATCAATCGGTGACGTTCTCGATCAAGGTGACCGACGGGGCGCCGGCCTTGCGGCCTGCATCCGCCACGGCGATGAGCGCGCCGGACGGGGCGAACACGTGGTGGATGATAACCACCGGCCGCTTGAGCTCCGCCACGAAGTGATCCATCAGGATGACCCGCAACTGCTCGATTTCGACGGTGCCGGACTGAATTTGCTCCGCGTTGCGCAGATGAATGTCGCCTTCCGAGGTGATGAACACGACCATGGGCACGCCTTCGCCGGTGAGCGCGGGCTTGTCGGGAGAGACGAAGGTGAAGATCACCCAGAGCGCGCCCACCAGAACGAGCCCGTAAACGGCGAGGCGCCAGAGTGGCATGGGGGATTACTCCACGGCCTTGATCGACATGAGCGGCGCGCCGCTTTGGCGGGCACGGTCCAACACCTTGACGGTCAGATCCATCTGCGCATCCGATTGCGCGACGATCTCGACAGCCCGGCCGGAAGAATTGGCATCGGTCCGGCGGATCACGTCGATGATTTCATCCGCCGCCACCTGACGCCAGGTTTCCGTGTCCGGGTCCCGCATGATCACCTGATTGGAATCCGTCACGAAGATCGCGATCGGCGCGGAGCCTTTTGAAAGCGCCGGCACGGCCGGTGCGGGGTTTCCGGCATCGGCCGGTTTGCCGCTCGGCCAGGTCACGATCACCAGAACGATGGCAGCCGCCAGGGCGGCACCGTAGACCACGGGCCGCAGGCGCTCCAGAAGCGCTTTATCAGGTGGTGGCGATGGAGACATTCGGGACATTGGCCTGACGGGCCTGGTCCATGATCCGGACCACGACGCCCATATCCGACTCTTCAGCCGCCTGAATGAGCACCGGACTCTTCGGATTGTCCACCCGGGCCCGCTCCACATTGGCGCGGACGGCCCGCACGTCGATGGTCCGGATTTCGCCGGTCCGCGTGTCGCCCATCTGGATCTCGTTCTGCTCCGTGACCACGATGACGATCGGCACGACTTGCTCGACAGGCGTCTCCGGCGCGTTATCGGGGCGCAGCACGTCGATGCCGCGCTCACGCACGAAGGTGGCGGTCACGATGAAGAAGATCAGAAGGATAAACACCACATCGAGCATGGGTGTCAGATCGACTTCCGAGTCATCCGTCTGTGTAGTGCGTCTGCGTTTCACGGGCCCGCCACCATTTCGCTATTTCCCCAGTGAGACCGGATTGTCTCCCGATATCCCCTGAAAATGCAAGAGTTGCGATGGGATATGAGGCCCCGCGCGCCCATGAATCCCGTTCTTGTTGCGCCCATGCCGCAGAACAGCATGGATTGAGGGCACAGGCATGCGGGGGATGGATCGGCACGCGGGGCTGTTGGTATGACTGACGAGCACCGGCCCGACACCGCAGCGCTTTGGGGGACAGCATGGAGTGGATCACCGATCCCGCGATCTGGGTGAGCTTTCTGACGCTCGCCTTTCTGGAGATCGTGCTCGGTATCGACAATGTGGTGTTCATTTCCATTGTCGCGGAAAAGCTGCCGCCCGGCCAGCGGGCCTGGGCCCGCACGATCGGCCTCTTGCTGGCGCTGGTCATGCGGGTGGTCCTGCTGTTCAGCGCCGTCTGGCTCATCGGCCTGACCGAGACCCTGTTCACGCTGTTCGGGCAGGAGTTTTCCTGGCGAGACCTCATTCTGCTCGGCGGCGGCCTATTTTTGCTCACCAAGGGCACGTTCGAGATCCACGAGACCATCGAAGACGATGACGACGAGCATGATGGCGTCGTTCAAGCGACGTTCGGCATGGTGATCCTGCAAATCATGGTGCTCGACGCGGTCTTTTCCATCGATTCCGTGATCACGGCGGTGGGCATGACCGATAATTTCGCCGTCATGGTCGCGGCCGTGAGCACGGCGATCGCGGTCATGATCCTGGCCGCCGGCCCTGTCTCAAGCTTTATCGAGCGCCACCCGACCACGAAAATGCTGGCCTTGAGCTTCCTGCTTCTGATCGGCATGTCGCTGGTCGCCGATGGCCTGGGCATGCATATCCCCCGGGCATATCTCTATTTCGCGATCGCGTTCTCGCTGGGCGTGGAAATCCTCAATCTGCTTTATGTCCGCGGCCAGAGGCAGAAGGGGCAGGCCCGCCAGCGGATGGGGCGCGGCAGACGCAAAGCAAAGGAATAGCCCATGGCCCAGGACCAGCCGGAGCTGTCGGAAGCCCGCGAACATGTCATCGCCGAGATCGACAACGATCAGCTCAAACAGATCGTCAATTGGGCGATCCTGGCGGTCGGCGGCATCCTGACCCTCAAGGGCTCGATTTTCGAGGATGCGATCTCCGATTGGGCGACCCTGGTGTCCCTGGTGCTGATCGCCGCCGGCGGCGTTTGCGCCTTCATGGGCCAGGCGGAAGTGATCGCCAATCTCAAGCGGCCCAAGGAAAAACAAAAGCGCAATACGCTGGAAATCATCCGCTTTCTGGCTTTCAGCCTGTTCGCGGCCGGGATCGGCGCCTTTATCGGCAGCACCATGCAAGACCTCATGTGAGCGCACAGGCGCAGACGCATCGCTTGCGAACGCTTCATCGGTCTGATTTTTCGGAAGGGTTTGGGGGCTCTGGAGCGTGGCGCGGTTGGCTGATCCGCGCCACACCTCCGGATAAGAGCGATGCATCGAGGCCCGTTTACGCCGTGCCTGACTTCATAAACGCACCCCCCCAAGAGGACCCGTCGCGGGTGAATCGCTTTTTTCGATTTTTTTTCAGATTGGCACAGTGACCCGGCGCAAGGTCACGCTCAGGCGCCCGCCGCCTTCCAGCAAAGCGCTCGATCCGGGCAGGATGCGGTCGATGCCGTGATAGGCGAGCCGCGCCTCGCGCCCCATGATCACGACCGCGCCAGACGCCAGTTTGACGGACCTGGTCGGCCCTTTCCGCGCCAGGCCGCCCATGCGGAAAACGCCCGTATCGCCAAGCGAGACCGACAGAACGGGGGCCGCCAGATCCTCTTCCGTGGAATCCACATGCAGTCCCAGCTTGGCCGTGCCCCGGTAGAGATTGATCAGGCCCGCTTCGGGCGGCGCGTCGTAGCCGGTGAACCGGTCCCACAGATCGAGCAGGCGCGCCGGGATCGCGGGCCAGGGCGCGCCGGTCTTGGGGTGGGTGTCCTGATAGCGGTAGCCTGCCTTGTCGGAGACCCAACCCAGCGGCCCGCAATTGGTCATGGCGACCGAATAGGGCGTGGCGGAGCGGGGCATTTCCGGCGTGTAGAAGGGGGCCGCCTGGACAACGGCCCGCAGATCCGCGACGAGCGCCCGCTGCTCGTCCGGACCGAGCGCCTCGGGATGGATCTCGAAACCATTGACGGTGAGAGGCTGCATTTCAGGGTTCAAACTCCATCACAGGCTTGGGCAAAACCGCGAATGGGGCAGACGGTCAAGGACAAATCGGGCTTGTGGTTAGGAAAAACATCCTGTGGATGTAATTCGGTATTTCCAGATGCTTCGAAGGCGAGCCGTGATAACGTCCTTGTTATCAAAAGGTCTTCCTGTCTTTGCGTGGCCGCAGCGGCGGGAGGCTGGCACCGCAAATGACCATCATGGGGGACCCAACGAATGTCATTTAAAAAACATCACCTTGCCGGCGCGGCTCTAGCGGCGCTTATGGCTGTGCCGTTCCTGTCGGCGCCGGCCAGCGCGCAGGAGACGATCGATCCACGCGACCGCCGCGTGGTTCCGCAGGACCGCAGAATCGACACCGACGTGCTTAGGCGCCGGGCGCAGATGCAGCGCGACGGCAAGGATCTTTCAGATGAGAAAATCGACCCGGAAGCCGGTCAAAAAGATGAGGCCGAATTCCGCCGTCATCTGAGCGTCGCTCTCAGATATCTTCAGGAAAACCGTGAGCTTGCCCGGGAAATGTTCCCGCGCCGCGATCTGCGGGCCATCGCGGCCGCCCTGGAGGCGAGAAAGCTCGACGAGTATATGCTGAAGGCGGAGCAAGCGATCGCCCGCACCAATCGGGAAAGCAAATATCATCTGCAACCGATCGTCTATTCAGTCGCCGATTTCGGCAGCACGCTCGTCAGTGCTCAGAGTGTCGAAGCCACGAAAGCGCGTTATATCGCCTTCGCCCGTCAGATCTACGGACGCAAGGCGGCGGTCGACGTGCGGCGCGCGACCCGGCGTTTCACCCGTCTGTCCCCGGATTTCTTCACTGTCATCTGGGACATTCTGGAGCCGTTTGAGCCGGCCGAGCCTGAGCCCGCCGGTCCGGTCACCGATACCTCGCAGATGGATTGCACCCAGGAAGTGGGCTATTCCAGCACGCGGAACGACGGGGCGACCGCCTGCCTGCCGCCTGGCAGTTCCACATCGGCCAATCAGCAGACCTTTTCCTCCGATGGCCTGCTCGGCACCCGTCAGATCCCCATCGAGCCGCATCTGACCTGCACGAAAGACCAGCGCCGGCGCGGCACCTGCGTGAGCTTTGCCATCACCGCCAATCTGGAGACGCGGGCATCCGTCCGCCGGGGAACGAAGTACAATTTCACGGAGCAGTACAACTACTTCAAATCCGAGATCAACACCGGCATCGGCAAATATTCCTACGGCCTGCCCACCCAGTCCATCACCAAGAAATGGGCTGACGGCGACTGGGCCACGGGCCGCGAGACCACCTGGACCTATAACCGGGGCCTGCAGATGGATCCGCTTGAGATCAATAACATTCTGACCTTCAACGACGATGTCTATCCAAACTCCTGCGGCGGATATTCCGGGTTCTGCACGGATTATGCGTTCCAGGGCGAACCCAACAGCAACCACACGGTCTTCACCCGTCCGAGCCCGCAAAGCAGTCAGGACAATCTGAACGCGGTCACGGCGACCGAGATCACCTGGGGGCTGTTCAATCAGAGTGCGCAAAACGCGCTGATGAACGAAGTGGTGCCGCTCGTGAACGCCAACATCCCGGTCATTGTGAGCTTCGGCGTCACCGACACGTACATGTCGGGCGGCGAGGGCCCGGGTTACGTGGTGTGGAGCAACAGCGACGGCAATCGCAGCGGCGGCCACGCCAATCTGATCGTCGGCTTCGTGTCCAAGAATAATCTGCCCGCCGATGCGCCCGAGCCCGAAGGCGAAGGCTATTTCATCGTGAAAAATTCCTGGGGCGCGGACCGGGGCGACTGCGGCTACGACTATCTTGATGAGAAGTGGCTGCGCAAAAAGATGACGAGCCTGACAACGCTGAGTGTCGACTGACCGGCTCTAAGATACAGCCAGCCCGGCAAAACCGGGCTGGCTTTTTTATGCCGGTATCGGCCGTTACCGTCTGAATGGGCTCCGGTAAAAGGACTGAACGGTGAACCATATGCGCACGCTTTCGGGTCTGGCTTCCAAGCTCGTTCTGGCCTGCTTTGTCTGGACAGCGGTTACAGCCTGCCAGCCCTCCGATGCGGGTGCGCGGCGCGTCGCCGCCGAAGACGGGCTGACCCTGTCCCTGACGGCGGGCGAGCGCATCAGCCTGTTTCTCACCGAAACCGCTTCGACAGGCTATGTCTGGCGCGCGGCGGTCGATGACGACACCGTGCTGACCCTGATCGCCACGGAACATTCCGAACGCTCCGCCATGGCGGGCGCGGAAGGCGTGGTGGATTTCATTCTGGAAGCCATCGCCCCAGGCACGACAACCGTGCGGTTCGATCTGGCCAGGGCCTGGGAAAAAGACGCGGCTGAAACCCGCACGGTGAGCGTTACGGTCTCGCCCAAGCCTTGAATTCCGGCTTCTAAGACGTCTTCAGCCGGGGATGGTTTTCCACCAGCCGGAAGACGTCGCGCACATCGTCGATATGATCGAAGATGAAAGGCCGGGGAAAAGCGGGCGAGAGCGCGTCCGGCGGCAAGGCATCCGGATGGATCTCGAAGCCGTTGAGCCTTGGAAGCGCTATATGAAACGACTCCGTTCATATAAACGGGTGGGCGCAATTCTATTAAACGAAAGATTGTTATGGTGCGAAGAAGCCTCCATATTAAAGCATCTGTTTAATATGGGCCGATTTATCCGCCATACAGAATCATTCGTTTAATATGGAGGCTTCTTGTGGCTGCCTTCTCCAATCGGGCCGGAAGCTACATTCAGCAGGTCGAAGGCTACAAAGCTTTCGAACCAAAACCGCTTCCGCCGGACCCGCCGCTCAAAACCGACCCAGAATTGAATGCACTCCTTGCCGATGCCACTCTGGCCATTGGTAGGCTTGATGGTGCCATTCGGATTTTGCCCAATCCAGACTTGTTTGTGTTCATGTATGTCCGCAAGGAGGCCGTTCTCTCAAGCCAGATTGAAGGCACGCAGTCGTCCTTGACGGACGTGCTCGAAGCAGAAGCGGAAATCTTAAACGCCGAACGGCCGCGGGATGTGCCCGAAGTGATCAACTACGTCCGCGCCATGAACCACGGCCTTGAACGCCTCGACACGCTGCCCGTATCAGTGCGCTTGATCCGCGAGATCCACGAGGTCCTTCTCACCGGGGTCCGGGGCCATGAAAAACAACCAGGTGAAATCCGAACCACACAGAACTGGATCGGGCCTTTGGGCTGCACTTTGACGGATGCAGCTTTTGTGCCCCCGCCTCCCTCGGAGGTAGTGAACGCGCTGGGAGATCTTGAACGCTATCTGCACGGCGAAAGCGATCATCACGACCTTATCCGCATTGGCCTTGCACATGCCCAATTCGAAACCATCCATCCCTTTTTGGATGGCAATGGCCGTGTAGGACGCCTGCTCATAACGCTTCTGCTCTGTGAGCGGAAGATTCTTCACAAACCTCTTTTGTACATATCCAATTACTTTCGCCGCCATCGGGACGCGTACTACAACCATCTCCAGGCGGTTCGCGACGAAGGCGATTGGGAGGGTTGGCTGAAATTCTTTCTCAAAGGTGTGGCGGAGGTATCGCTCGAAGCTGCGGAGACCGCACAAAAGATTGTCGCCATGCGAGAATCGCATCGCCAGATCATCCAGGAGAATTTCGCCGGTCGCGGCAATAACGCAGCCAAAATTCTCGACTATTTATTCAAGAGACCCATCATTCAGGTCGTCGAAGTCGAAAGCTTATTGAATGTGAGTTTCCCGGCGGCCAACCGAGTGGTTGCCGAGATGGTGCAACACGGCATGCTAAAAGAAACGACGGGCCAGAAACGCCATCGGCGATTTGAATACAAGCCCTATATCGATTTGTTCGCAGATCGGAGAGCGCTCTAACCCTGCTTCAGCCGGGGATGGTTTTCCACCAGCCGGAAGACGTCGCGCACATCGTCGATATGATCGAAGATGAAAGGCCGGGGAAAAGCGGGCGAGAGCGCGTCCGCCGTGGCCACCGCGTTCGACAGCAGCGGGCTTTCGCCGAAAAAGATCGAGCCCGAGCGGTCGGGATATTCGGTGATATGCACTTCGAGCTGCGGGCTGAGGGCGACCGAGCGGGCTTCCCGCGCGAACTGGAAGACCCCGGCGATGATCACCGCCCGCCGGTCGGTCAGGACATAAAGGGTGGCGCGGCGCACCGCCCAGTCGGTCCAGAACCGGCCAATGAGCAGATAAAGCCCGATCAGCAGGAACATGCTTGCGAGAATACCGACGGACCACATGACAATGGTCGGGCCGGATCGGTCGAAATTACTGAATGAGACAATGGCCCAGGCGAGCACCAGCAGCACCCAGACGGCGCTGAACGGCACCATCACCCAGTCGGCCGGGCGCAGGCGCAGACCCTGACGGGGCTGGCCCTTCCAAAGCACCGTCTCGTCGTCGTCGAGATAGGATCGGATGTCTTCCGTCTGCATCGCCACCGCCCAATTCCGGTTGCAAGGCCGCTTGCCGGCTCGTTGATTTGTCCCAATATCCCTTCCGCGCTTGCGGCTTTCGCTAACACTTCTTATATCCGATGCCAGTTCTTGTGCATGCGGGAAGTTGGGGTACCGCTTGCCATCGAGGCCATCAGTTTGCACATAAGTGTCTGTTAAAGACACCGACGTGCATCACGGAGTGACGAGTGTCCGTGACCGCTTTTCCCGCCGGGAAGGCCGTTGCGGATGTTCTTAAAACTGGGAAGCCGGGACGGCGCCGGATGGGCCGCTTGGACTTCGCCGCTAAGGAGAGAGATATCATGGGAAAAGTGATCGGGATTGACCTGGGCACGACCAATAGCTGCGTCGCCATCATGGACGGCAGCACCCCCCGCGTGATCGAGAATGCCGAAGGCGCGCGCACCACGCCGTCGATGGTGGCCTTCACCGAAGACGGCGAGCGCCTCGTGGGCCAGCCCGCCAAGCGCCAGGCCGTGACCAATCCGGAACACACCTTCTTCGCCATCAAGCGCCTGATCGGGCGCACCTATGACGATCCGACGACGCAAAAGGATAAGGACATGGTGCCTTATCAGATCGTCAAAGCGGACAATGGCGATGCCTGGGTGCAGGGCCGCGACAAACCTTACGCCCCGTCCGAGATTTCCGCCTTCGTCCTTCAGAAAATGAAGGAAACGGCGGAAGCCTTCATTGGCCAGGAAGTCACCCAGGCCGTGATCACTGTGCCTGCTTACTTTAACGACGCCCAGCGCCAGGCCACCAAGGACGCCGGCAAGATCGCCGGGCTCGAGGTGCTGCGCATCATCAACGAGCCGACCGCCGCCGCCCTCGCCTACGGGCTCGACAAGGGCGAGAACAAGACCATCGCCGTCTACGACTTGGGCGGCGGCACCTTCGACGTCTCGATCCTCGAGATCGGCGACGGCGTGTTCGAGGTGAAGTCGACCAATGGTGACACCTTCCTCGGCGGTGAAGA